>NZ_QGKU01000009.1 GCF_003172915.1 Meridianimarinicoccus roseus | reverse complement strand
CGATCCGGCTCTGAGGTCCAGATCTTGCAGATGTATTCGTAGGGCGTGAGGCCGCCGAGTGTTTAGAGCCGTCGGGCGTGGTTGCAAGCTGCCATGACGTCGGCAAGGTGCGTGCGCAACTGATCGTGGCTGTCGTAGTGGTATCGCTTGACCGTTGCGTCCTTGATCGTCCGGTTCGTCCTTTCGACCTGGCCGTTGGTCCATGGATGGTTGGGCTTGGTCAGCCGGTGCTCGATGCCGTTCGCTTCGCAGATCCTGTCAAAACGCATCGGCCGAGAGAGGATCGTGGTCCGGTTCCCAGGCTGATCTGCGAACTGAATGCCATTGTCGGTTGGGACCGTGTGGACATGCTAGGGCACGGCCTCGAGCATGTGCTGCAGGAACTCCCAAGCGGTGCGCCTGTCGGCTTTCTCGACGAGCCGGGTCACTGCGAACTTGCCGGTGCGGTCGATACCGACGAAGAGATAGAGCTTGCCCTCGGCGGTCTGCACTTCGGCGATGTCGATGTGAAAGAACCCGATCGGGTAGCGTTTGAACTTCTGCCGCTTCGGCTTGTCGCCCTCGACGTCTGGCAGGCGCGAGGTGCCATGTCTTTGCAGGCATCGATGCAGTGCCGAGCGCGTCAGGTGCGGGATCGACGGCTGAAGGGCATAGAGGCAGTCGTCGAGCGGCAGCAGCGTGTGACGCCGAAAAGCGACGATCATCGCCTCTTCCGGTTCGGTCAGGACCGTCGAGCGCGGCTCTCTTGGGCCAGTTTTGAGATCCTCGACCGTCGCCCGCTTACGCCACTTCGCCACCGTCTTGGGGTTGCTCCCGAACTCTCGGCTTAGCTCCGAGAGCGAAGCTTGCGATCGCTGTATCGCAGCTCTGACGGCGTGCGTGGTCGTGGCGCTGCCATGACGAACTTGTCCCACAGTGCTTCCTTCCATCCATGCGAAAGGATCACACCATCAAACCGGGGGATCAAACATCTGAGACTTCAGGCCTTGTAGGTAATTCGACTTCCTGCGCGTGTGGCCGATCTCGAGCGGCCGGAACGCGTGCCGGGGGTGGGGATGGCGTCCGATTGCTTGCCGAATACGACTGGGCATGCTCAGGAGGACCGCGGCCGAACCTCCTAACGCATGGGCCTGAGCGCCTTGTGTCGCTTCGCCGCATTCAGCGGCCCCGATGTCCATTTCCGGTCCAACGCGGCACGGCATAAGGCACCGTACGGCGATAGGCGTCGAAGCGAGCGCCATAGCGGGCGGCAAAGCGGCGTTCCTTGAGGCGCGGGGCCGCCAGGCAATAGGCCGTCAACGACAGGGCGAGGACCAGTTGATCCGGGGTCCAGACCGGCACTGTCCAGAGCGTCAGCGCGAATGCCACGTAGATCGGTTGCCGGATCAGGCGGAAAAGGCCGCCCGTGGGCATGTCGGGAAACACCGGGCGGATGTTCTGGATCAACGACATCCAGCCAAGCGCGCCGCTTTGCACCTCGGCGCCCGCGTCGTAGCTTGCCTTGATCAGCATCAGCCATGACAGCGCGTAGAGCGTGAAGGTGACAAGAAGGGCCGTACCTTCGGCCCGCCACCAGACGACACCGCTTGGGGTCCAGAGGGCGAACAACGCCAACAGCTGCACGGAGGCGATAATCGCATAGGTCGTCGTCGCCAGGGTGCGCCCATATCCACCGGGGGCCAGCCTGGCCAATGCCCGACCGCCGCGCCTGGTCAACAAGAGCGAATGCGCCGCCGGGAACTGCAGGATCAGGGCGGCATTGGCGAGGACCGACCACGGCGAAGGGACGCGGCCGAGGCTTTCGCTCATCCCGAAGAACATGGCGACAATCATCGCAAGCACGGCTGCAGCGAAGACGACGTGACAGATGATGCCATAGGCCAGCGCGAGGGCAATCCTTCGCGCACCGGGCGGTGGCCGCAATGTGCCGAGCGCGAGGGTGAGAAGCCGTTCCAGCGGGGTAGGGGACGAGGATGACATGCGCCGGACATAGCGGCGGCGCGGTCAAGAAAAAGAGGGCGCGACGCGGAGGCCGGGCGAGCGGGACCGGATCCGGCGGGAGACCGGGCCGCATCCGCACCCGATCGACCAAGCGAGGCGCAGGACCGCAGTCGATGCCCGAGGTCCTGTCGGGAGACCTTCCCGATAACTTTCTGCGGTGATTGATCGTGCGCCCGGCGTGAAATGCGGTCACGCTGCAAGCTGGGCGACAGCTTCCGTCACATCCGGGTCGCCCCGGTGCGAAACCATTCGGCGAGATCGGCCTCGCTGACCGTATCCGTGGCCAACCCTTCCATCGTCGCCACGCCGTCGGCCGGGTTGGGTCGAAACATCAGCCCGTTCAGGCGCAGGAACGTGACTGCCGTAACGAAAGCAGTGCGCTTGTTCCCGTCCACGAAGGCGTGCGCCTTGGCGATGCCGAACCCGGAGGCTGCCGCGAGATCGCTCAGGTCCGGCGCACCGTACGCCACAAGATGCGAAGGGCGCGCGCAGGCGCTTTCCAGCAGTCCAAGGTCGCGCAGCCCGGTCGCACCACCATGACGCACGATCTGCCGGTCATGGATCGTGAGCACCGCCTTGAGCGGCACCCAGACGGGTGCGATCACGCCAACGCCTGAAGCAGGTCCCGGTTCTCGTCCATCACATCTTCGGCTGCCCGAAGCGCTGCGACCAGCTCCGGATCATGCGCCATGATCTTCAGGCTTCCATCCTCTGCGCGCACGACATGCAGGGTGTCGCCTTCCTTGGCGTCCAGAGCGGCAAGCATTTCTCCGGTCAGGGTCATCACAGCGGAATTGCCGACTTTGCGAATTTTGGTCTCGAACATGGGACGCTCTCTCTTGTATATCCTATAGTATATACGATCACGCCGTGGATTCAAGACGCCCGTCTTCGGGGTCTCGAAAAAGAACCGTCGCGCCAATAACGGGTCGCAGTGGAGTTGTGGCCTCAGAGTCTGCGATGCCACGCAAGTCCACGGTCAAGCACCATCGGTTTCCGCGGAAGGTGATCCTGTACGCAATGCGCTGGTCCCTGCGATGTGCGCTGTCCTTTCAGGACGTCGAGAATGTTCTGGCGGTGTGCGTGCGGCTTCATCGCCCGGGACACTGCCAAACACAGCAGGCTGTCAGACGAACAAAGGCTTGCGGGAAGCCCACTCCCGAGGATAGCAGATTTTCGTAGTTCAGGGCCAAGAAGCGCCTCGAACCCGCCGCGTCACAGTGCTCTGCCCCCTGAAAACTGGACCGTTTGAAGCTGGAGTTTTCGGCTAATCTTTCCTGGCTGGGAGAGGAGCGGAAACGCATGAAGGCATCGAAGTTCACGGAGGCGCAGAAGGCGTTCATCCTGAAGCAGGGGGAGCAGGGAACGCCGGTCGCGGAGATCTGTCGCAAGGCGGGGATCAGCCAGGCGACCTATTTCAATTGGAAGAAGAAATATGGCGGGTTGCTGCCAGACGAGATGCGCCGGCTGAAGGCGCTTGAGGACGAGAACACACGGCTGAAGAAGATCGTCGCCGATCTGACCCTCGATCGGGAGATGTTGCAGGACGTGATCCGCCGAAAGCTCTGAAGCCTGGGCGTCTGCGAGAGATCGTGACCGGGATGTGCGTCGACTGGGGCGTGTCGATCCGGAAGGCCTGTGGGGCCATCTGCCTTGACACGTCCAGCTACCACTACAAGTCCCGGCGGACGCATCAGGCTGCCGTCGAAAGGCGGATCAGGGAGATCTGCGAGACGCGTGTGCGGTATGGCTATCGCCGTGTGCATGTCTTGCTTCGGCGAGAAGGTTGGATCATCAACATGAAGAAGACGCGCAGGATTTACAACGAATTGGGGCTTCAGCTGCGGAACAAGCACCCGAAACGCCGGGTGAAAGCGAAGCTGCGCGAGGACCGCCAGGAAGCGGTCGGCCCGAACGATGTCTGGGCGATGGACTTCGTTCACGACCAACTCGCCATGGGCAAGAAGCTCCGCATCCTGACCGTGGTGGACACCCATTCCCGGCTCTGTCCAGCGGCTGATGCCCGCTTCGCCTACCGCGGCGAAGACGTCGTGCAAACACTGGAGAAGGTCTGCGCCAAGATCGGCTACCCGAAGACCATTCGGGTCGATAATGGCAGCGAGTTCATCTCCCGTGACCTCGACCTCTGGGCCTATGCCAACGACGTCACGTTGGACTTCTCGCGACCGGGAAAACCGACCGACAACGGGTTCATCGAGGCGTTCAATTCGAAGCTCCGCGCGGAATGCCTGAACGCGCACTGGTTCATGAGCCTTGCCGACGCCCGCGAAAAGCTGGAAGATTGGCGTAGACACTACAACGAAGACCGACCTCACAGCGCGATCGGATACAACATCCCGATGGCCATGCATTATCCCGATGGCGTCACCAGCCCGTCATCGTGAGACAGCCGGAAAAATCCAGCTTCCGGCGGTCCAAGGTCGGGGAGCAGTGCA
>NZ_QGKU01000008.1 GCF_003172915.1 Meridianimarinicoccus roseus | reverse complement strand
GGTAGTGCCCCGCGGCGTGGTGTAAGAGGGCCGGCCTTCGGAGAGGCTCGAGTTGGTCAGGTCGCCACGGCGGGCAGTCTGACGTTGTGAGTATCGGTGATGCGGGCCAGCGACTCCAGCCCCATGTAACGGCGCGCGACGGCCCACTCGTCGTTGGTTTCGATCATCAGCGCGCCGACCAGACGGATGATGGCCGCGTCGTTCGGAAAGATCCCGACGACATTGGAACGGCGCTTGATCTCCTTGTTGACGCGCTCAAGCGGGTTGGTCGAGCTGATCTGCGCCCAGTGCTCCCTGGGGAAGTCCATGTAGGCGAGCACGTCGTCGCGGGAGGCGTCCATCATGGCGCCGAGCCGGTCATTCTTCTCACGGAGGGCGTCGGCGATGGCGTCCCACTGGGTCTCCGCCTCGGCCTTGGTCTCCTGGGCGAAGATCGTCTTGAGCATTGCGGCCACGGCGGTGCGGCTCTTGGCCGGGGCATGGGCGAGCGCGTTTCTGAGCCAGTGCACGCGACACCGTTGGTGGGTCGCATCGAACACTCGGCGGGCTGCGGCCCTGAGCCCCTTGTGATCGTCGGCCACGACGAGCTTCACGCCGCGCAGGCCGCGATCGGCGAGAGAGCGCAGGAAGCCAGTCCAGAACGTCTCCGCCTCGGAGGGGCCGGTGGCGACGCCGAGCACCTCGCGTCGGCCGTCCCCGTTGACCGCCACCGCGATTATTACGGCACGGCTGATGATCCGGCCGTTCTCGCGCACCCGGATGTAGGTTGCATCGAGCCAGAGATAGGGCCAGGCGCCCTCGAGAGGCCGGGTGAGGAATGCCAGCACGCGCTCGTCGATCTCGGCGCAGAGCCGACTCACCTGGCTCTTAGACACGCCACTCCCGCCCATGGCACGCACCAGATCGTCCACGGCGCGCGTCGAGACGCCGTGCACATAGGCTTCCTGGATGACGGCCACGAGGGCCTTCTCCGCCGTCCTGCGCGGTTCGAGAAAGCTCGGGAAGTAGCTGCCCTTGCGCAGCTTCGGGATCGCCAGGTCGATCCGGCCGGCGCGGGTCTCCCAGCCTCTCTCGCGGTATCCATTGCGCTGCGTGGTGCGCGCCGGTGTGCGCGTTCCTTTTGGCGCGCCCGTCGCAGCCTCGACCTCCATCTCCATCAGCCGCTCGGCGGCATAGGCGAGCATGTCGCGGACGAGATCCTCGTCGGCGGACTTCTCCACCAGCTCCATCAGGGTCATTCTATCGTCGGTCATCGTCGTCTCCGGTTCGGTTCCAGGTTTCGCAACCCGAACCTTCTCCGAAGACCGGCGATGGCCGCCAGCGTCACCGCCGGCCGCGCGCTGCGCTNCGCCGGAGGCTCCGCGCGCGGCCTCCTCCTACACCACGTCCGGGGGCACTGCTTGACGGTGCCGTCACACTGAACACAAGGACAGCGCCCCACGAAGACGCAGCAGCCCTCAGGATGGCGGATAACGAAATCACCTCAGCGCTATCTTGGACCATTGTCTTCGCAACGGGTGAATGTGTGAACGGATGCTTGAGGCCGATTCCGGACCGCCGCCAGTATCTGGTTGCAACAGTTCCGCCCAACGGTCTGTGGATGCGGATACTTTGCAACCGAGTTGGCCTCCATCGTCTTTTTCACTCGAAGTGCTGGCTTCACGCTACATATCTCGCATTCCAATATTGACTGAATCTCAGCGAATTCCGCATTAAGTGAGCGTTTTTAAATCTTTATGCACACCACCCTGCTGTCGCCGCACCTTCCACAACGAGCAACGCGCATTGACACGGCAGCTACACGGCCCGCGCTGTCTTTCGGAACTCCTGCGCCCGGTAACCCGCGGGTTACCCCGCCCGGGAGGCCGGTCAGAGCTTTGTAACCCGCGGGTTACCGGGCGCCTCAAGGGCCGCTTCAAAGGCACGGACGGCCTGCTCCAAACGGTCACGCGGCATATCAGTGAAGTCCCTGTGACTGACAATCCGACACTCTCCGCTCCTTGCGGTAACTTTGGTGTCGCCGACATGAAACTCGTACTTCTCCTTGCGCTCCCTTGGCTTTCCTCCGGTTTGTGGCTTTGGCTTCTGGCCGGCTTGCAGGAAGGCGTTCAAAGCCTCGGCCTGTTCTTCGGGACTTGCGCAGCCGATAAGCGCACGCCGCAACCCCGAAGATCGATCGGGCTGCGCCTTCATCAACCGGACCAGGTCAACGCCCAGGTTGCGAGAAATGTTCTTAGGCCATTTCAAAGCCTCATCGAGTTCGATCAGAAGAAACACGAAGCTCCGGATATACGACCGCTTCATCTTGTGCAGCGACCCGTACAGACGGCCCACCATCGCGTCGGGATCATCGCCTTCAACATCGGGATCACGCGCCGCCAAGATGGCAACCTGCGCCATCTCGGCAAAGGTAAGATCCTCGCGAACGACGTTCTCTTCCACCATGTCGATATAACGAGCCACGCGATCCGTTGGGGCATCTCCCTGCGGTTCGACCCGCGCAATAATGCGCGCGAAGGCATCGTCCTCGGTTTCAGAAAGAAGCTGACTGAGCGCAGTAAGGCGCCGCCAGCCCTTTTTCAGCTGATATCTGCCCTGCCCGTCGCGATAGACTTCGATCGGTTCCTTCTGGCCCCGCGCACGGATGGACGCCTTCAGTTCTTCCATCTCGTCAGAATTGGCGACCGCAGCGAGGTCGAGCCGGTCCCGCGGCAGGTCATCGGTTGAAACGTCACTCAGCGGCAGGCTGACAAGAACCCTGCCCTGCGCCTCTGCCGCGCGCCATGCCTTCGCGTCCTCTGCATTCTTGCGCCGTTGTTCGATCTTGGCTTCGGTTGTCTCCTGCAGGCTGGCCGCTGCCTCCCGGACTGCAGCGCCCATAGGGCCAACAGACCGTTCACGTTTTGACGACCGCCCAGCCGGCTCAATCGGATCGAAACCGAACTTGTTCTTGCCGGTACTCATATCAGGCTCCCTTGCGCTGCTGTCCATCACCGCTTTCGCGCCATGCGGCGATAAGCGTTTCGTGAAACTCCTGATAGGCACGATCGAAACTCTGACGCGCTCGCTTCCAGGTGTCCCGCGTCATCTGCCGATAGTCTTGCTCATAGACGGACATCTGAAAGCGACCGGATTGTTCGACAGCCCGGGTCATCTCGATGGGGTTTTGGCAAACGTCCGCACCGAACACATTGCGAAACGCTCCCATCATTGCGATGTGCAGCGGGTTGTTCGGCTCGAACCGCGTCATGAGCAACCGAATATCGCGAAACCGTTTCGGAAGCGTGATGCCTGCATCTTCTGCCAAGGCGGAGAAACCTTCGGAAATGTCTGCCATCGCGTCGCCCAGCTGACCAAGATAGCTGGTCGTGCTGTCATACTCCCAATACCCAGGGCCCGACGGAATATAAAGGATGTCCGCCGCGAAGGCGGCATTGAGCGACTGGTATCCGATGGCAGGCGGGCAGTCGAAGATTATCAAATCGTACTGATCGTCCGGCAATTCATCAAGATAGCGCGCAACACAACCGAAGAACGACCACGCCTTGTGAAGCGACCGGTACTGCGCCGAAGCAAACTCAACAAAAGCTGCATTGGCACAGGATGGGATGATATCGATGGTTGGCCAGCAAGTCTTCTGGATGAAATCCTGAAACCGCTGCGCGCCGATGGACTGAACGTCTTCAGGCAACTCATCGGAAGAAGGGTAGGGGCAATCGTCCGGGTCATCGTATTCGGCAGCGATACGGTCGGCTTCCCGGCACAGATCGCGGCACATGATACCCCAGACCGTGTGCCACTCTTTAACTTCGGTAAGGCCCATGGAATGGGTGAGCGTCGCCTGCGGGTCGAAGTCGATACAAAGCACGCGATAGCCGTCAAGCGCTGCGGCATTGGCCAGATGCTGCGCAACGACGGTCTTGCCGACACCGCCCTTGAAATTCGAAACCGCGACCCGCATCGCGCGCCCTTTCGGACGTTCGGGAAGCAGAGATTTGCCGCGAAATCGAACGCGGCGCCGCAACTCGTTGATCTCGTCCAGCGTGAACCAGCGCTGACGCCCGTCGTCCTGAGTGTTGCCCTGCGGAAGCGACGGGTCATCCGCCAACTTCTTCCGAAGCGTATCGGCCGGAACGCCGAACATAAAGCTGCTGATCTCCCAGATCGAGAAAGCCCGGAGGGATTTCACCTCGGCCGGAGAGAACGTCGCGCGCCGCACCGCGGATTGCTGTGCAAGGCTCCGTTCGTTCATGGTTTGAAGGTCTGTATGATCCCGCATAGGGCGCCTCGTGCTATTGCCTGTGAAATTTTCAATAACGGGATTTCATCTTTATTGCAAAAGAAGAAATTTTCGGAGATCGGCTTGAAAAACGCGATTTTTCGAGAAGGGCGCGAACGGCAGGCCTGTCTTGATTGCTGGATAAGGTGTCTTCTACGCCACAACATTACAATATGGGGTGACAAGGATCGTCCTTTTTCGTGTCACCGGGTGTCTCCACTCACCTATGACCATTTAGAACTAGAAGATCGAAAGGTGCCCATAGAAAATCCCGGTTTTCGTTTTCGTTTGACAGAAAACGGGATTTGATGCTTGTCTCAAACAAACGAGAATCGAGCACAAGCCCGATCCACAGAGGCAAAGAAAAGAGCAATCATGCAGCCTGGTCGCGTGACTGGCCCCGGATCTGGGGTTCACAAGTATGATATACTGACGGCAGTTGCCATTGCCGGCTTGCACGGCAGCACAACGCAACAGGTCTCTGCACTGCGCCTGATCTCGTTGATCACCGCGCGCTACAACTGGCAACGCAATGAACTAAGCATAGGCCAAGAAGAAATGGCCCGCATCTGGGGCGTAAACACACGCACCGCGAAACGCGAAGTCAAGCGCCTGGTCAGCATGGGGCTTCTCGACGTGAAGCGCGCGGGCGTCCGCGGCCGGGTTGCCTGCTACCGCCTAAACCTCGAGGCACTGGAAACCCTGTCGCGACCGGTATGGAGTGCCGTAGGGCCGGATTTCGAGGAGAGGGCAGGGCGCCTTCTATCGCGAGTCGGTAGTGCCGAAGGGACGGTTCTGAAGGTCGACTTCTCACCTACACAGCGAGAAACCAAGGAGATACCTGCCGACACCGGGTGCGATTCACGCTGGCAGGATGTCATGACGCGCCTTTCAGCCGAAAATCCCGATGCCTACGCGAACTGGTATAAACGTCTGACACTCGGCCGGGTGACGGATGGGACGGTGGAGGTGACGGCCCCTAATGCATTTGTATCGAACTACATCGCGACCCATCTTGCGGACCCGATGGCTGCGGCGGTGCGCGATGCCTTCGGCCCATGCCGCGTTTCACTCGTGCTGGCAAGTTGAAGCGCGACACGGTGCACAGCTGCGCAATACAATCGGTAGGAATTTTGGATGACCCAACACGACCTTTCGTTTCAAACCGCCAGCCGGATCCTTTTCGGCCGTGGGGTTGCCTCCGGCGCGGCAGCAGAGATCGCGGTACGGGGCAGGCGGGTCTTTCTTGTGCACGGCGCAGGGACCGCTCGGTCGGATTGGCTCCGTGCGGCGCTTTCCGATGCCGGATGCGTGGTAGCCTCATTCACATGTCCGCGTGAACCAGATGTCGCGTTGGTCGAGGCGGGTGTCGCTTCGGCGCGTGGGGCAGAGGTGGACGTGGTCGTCGCATTGGGCGGCGGTGCGGTGATCGATCTCGGCAAGGCAGTCGCGGCACTGGTGCCCGCCGCGCGGCCGATGATGGACCATCTTGAAGTGGTGGGGCAGGGGCTTCCGCTGGACAATCCTCCGCTGCCGTTCGTAGCGCTGCCTACGACGGCAGGGACGGGCGCTGAGGTTACGAAGAACGCGGTTATCTCGGTGCCTGAAGCACGGCGCAAGGTATCCTTGCGTGACGCCCGGATGCTCCCCGACCTTGCGGTCGTGGACCCAGCCTTGACCGATGGCGCCCCCCGCGCGGTGACGCTTGCCAGCGGTCTCGATGCGGTGACCCAGGTGATCGAACCGTTCATTTGCACCCGTGCCAATCGGTTGACGGATGCGCTTTGCCGCGATGCGATTCCTCAGGGCCTTGCGGCGCTTGTCCGGTTGATGAAGCACGAAGATCCAGACGCGCGCGATGACATGGCATGGGTCAGTCTTTGCGGCGGACTGGCGCTGGCCAATGCTGGGCTGGGTGCGGTGCACGGGCTTGCCGGACCAATCGGAGGAATGTCCCCTGCCGCACACGGTGCCGTTTGCGGTGTGCTGCTGCCCCATGTGCTTGTGGCGAACGCCGAAGCCGAGAAACCGCACGCCGTAGCACGGATCGCAGAAGTGCGAGGATGGATTGCGCAGGAACTGGGCGGTGCGTCTGATGATGCGCCCGCAACGCTAGCGGCATGGGCCGCCGCACAGGGACTGCCTGGGCTTGGTGCGCTCGGGGTGGACCGGGCGGATCTAGCGGCCATTGCCTCTGCGGCTGCCGATTCATCTTCGATGAAGGCCAACCCGGCGGTTCTTTCAAGACAGGTGCTTGAAGACATCATGGAGCGCGCATTTTGATGGTGCCGTCACTTGCTCGGCGGGGCAGGGGGCGCGCCCCATGATCCTAGCTTTCAAACCGGCGAGCCTCCGCTGAATGTCTTTAGGCCTCCTTAAGGTGAGCAAGGATCATTCTCGCCGCGCGCTCGGTGTGCGCTTTCAGCCAAGCCTCGTCGATCGGTGCCCGGAAAACGACCCGAAGCGTATGCATGTTGGAAATCGGGAACCAGCATACTGACGCGATCAAAATGTAGAGGTCCACGGCACCGATGTCGGACCGGAAAATGCCAGAGCGGCGACCGCGCTCAAGGATCTCCTGAACCCGGTCCAGCAGAACGGATTGAATCTCGCTCGCATCGTCGAGACTGCGGACGGTATCACCGCCCAGCAGGTTCTCGGTATTGAGCATGTTGATGAACCATGGGTTGCGCCAGAAGTGGTTCATGGTGAAGGATACCAGCGCACGGATCGCGTCGTCCGGTGCGCGCGTATCCAGATCGAGCGCGGTCTCGCCCCTTCGGATCTGGATATAGGCTTCTCTAAGCGCGGCCGCATAGACCGCATTCTTGTCACCGAAATAGTCGTATATCATCGGCTTCGAAACGCCCGCACGTTCCGCAATCTTGTCCACGCGCGCGCCCGAAAGGCCGACGTCGCTGAATTCCTCAAGCGCAGCCTGAAGGATCGCAGCGCGCGTAATCTCAGGGTTGCGTTTGCGGTCCTTGCGGATCGGAGAAAGACCTCTTTGCATGTGGTGTCCAAGCCCGTCGCTTTGATTTCGGCCTTTTACGCAATCGTCCTGCGGGCCGAAAGAAGAACCCTCCTAACACACGGTACGGCCCCGTTCGATCATGGTCGAAAGCACGACATCAGGCGCACGCGTCCACCAATCGCGCGAGGAAAAAATCTCGACCTCGCCCAGCCCGGTAAAGCCGTTCGCTTCCACGAGACCCCGCAGACCGCGCAAGTCTATGACGCCGTCACCCATCATGCCGCGGTCGGTCAGCAGATCGCGGGTTGGCACCAGCCAATCGCAAAGGTGAAACGCGAGGATTCGCTCGGGACCCGCGCGTTCAAGCTGCGTGGCCAATTCAAAATCCCACCAAACGTGATAGACATCGACAGCGCAGCCGATGCCCGGGCCAAGCCTGTCGCATATGTCCAGCGCCTGCCGCATCGTGTTCACGCATGCTCTGTCGGCGGCATACATTGGATGGAGCGGTTCGATGGCGACCGGCATATTGACGGTGCGTGCATACTCGAGAGTGCGCGCCAGCCCCTCCTCGACAAGCGCCCACGCCCCGTGCAGATCGCGGCTGTCCCGCGCCAACCCGCCGACCACCATGACAAGGCAGGCCGCGTCCAGTTCGGCGGCCTCGTCCACGGCGCGGCGATTGTCGTCGATCGTTTCGCGATCGATCGCCCCGCGTTCTGTGAACCAACCGCCCCGGCAGAGTCCGGTAACGGTCAGTCCCGCCGATCTGATTGCGCGCGCAGCCGCGCTGACGCCCATTTCGTGCAGCTTGTCGCGCCATGGCGCGATGCCGCCGATCCCGTGGCGCTGGCAGCCGTCGATACATTCGGCAAGGGTCCATTGCTCGCGAACAGTGGCGGTGTTCAGCGACAGCCGCTTGGCTTCCAGCCCGCTCACAGCGCGACCCCCCGAGCGGCGAACACGGGCCGCGCCCGTGCCGCGACCCGGTCCGGATCGGCAAACAGCCCGGCCGCGTTCGCAAGCCGCATTATTTCGGCCAGATGCAGGGTGGAGCGTGTGCTTTCCTGGCCACCGATCATCGTGAAATGATCTTGGTGACCGTTCAGGTAGGCCATGAATACCACCCCGGTCTTGTAAAATCGCGTCGGCGCGCGAAAGATATGGCGCGACAGCGGAACGGTCGGTGCGAAGGCCGCACGATAGCTTGCCAAGTCGCCCGCAGCCAGCCGAGAAAGCGCGCGCGAGGCCGCCGGTGCGATGGGGTCGAAGATGCCCAGAAGCGCGTGGGAATGGCGCACTCCGTCGCCTTCGATCAAGCTGGGGTAGTTGAAATCATCTCCGGTATACATCGCAACGCCTTCGGGCAATCGCGCACGCATGGCGATTTCCTTCTCCTCGGACAGAAGGCTGATCTTGATTCCGTCGATCCGGGTTGCGTTATCGGTGATCACGCCAAGAGCGGTGTCCATCGCGACCATGTGGTCTGCCGACCCCCAGTAGCCTTCCAGCGCGGGGTCGAACATCTCTCCCAGCCAGTGCAGGATGGCAGGCTGGGACAGCCCCGACAGCACGCGCTCATAGACGCGGGCGTAGTCCTCCGGTCCGGCGGCCGCGCGCGCAAGTGCCCGGCTCGCCATCAGGATTACGCGAGATCCCGCTGCCTCGACCGCCTCGCACTGCTGTTCATAGGCGGCGATCACGTCGTCAATGGTGACGTCTGGGGCAGGGGCCAGGTGGTCAGTCCCGGCCCCTGAGGCGATCAGGTGCCCTCCCGTCTTCGCCATCGCAGTGGATCGCTGGATCAGGTCAAGCGACGTGGGCCAGTCCAGCCCCATGCCGCGCTGCGCGGTGTCCATCGCCTCGGCTACGCCGAAACCGAGCGACCAGAGATGCTCGCGAAAGGCAAGCGTGCGGTCCCAGTCGATGGCAGCCTCCAGCCAAGGATCGCACTCCGCCAGCGGGTCGGCGACGACATGGGTGGCGGCATAGGCGGTTCGGGTCCAGGCCTGCGGTGGCTCCGGTACGGGACCGGCAACCAGCGTCACGGCACCGCCCGGCAGGTTCAGCGTCAGGGTCATATAGCCAGATCCTCCAGATCGATCCAACAACGCCTGCGGGAGCTTTCGTATCCGGCTTCCGCCAGTTGTACGCCCTTGGCACCTTCAGCCAGTGAATAGGGAAATGGCGCATCCTCGGCCACATGGCGCAGGAACTGCTCCCACTGCACCTTGAAGCCGTTGTCGAAGACCGCGTTGTCGGGCACTTCTTCCCAGCCGTCATAGAAATCGAGGCGCTGGGGTTCGTCCGGGTTCCACACGGGTTTCGGCGTGTTGACGCGGTGCTGGGTGTAGCACTTGTGCAACCCGGCTACGGCCGACCCGTGTGTGCCGTCGATCTGGAAGGTCACCAGATCGTCGCGCCGCACCCGCGTGCACCAGCTGGAATTGATATGCGCCACGATTTCTCCGTCCGGTCCGTCGAGCAGGAAGGTCGCATAGGCCGCATCGTCTGCCGTCGCCTTGTAGCGCGCACCGCTCTCGTCCAGCCGTTCGGCGATATGCGTGAAGCCGAGGCAGCTGACCGATTTCACCGGCGCCACGACGTTGTCGAGCACGTAGCGCCAGTGACACAGCATGTCCGAGATGATGCCCCCGCCATCCTCGGCGCGGTAATTCCAGGACGGGCGCTGTGGCGTGAGGTCGTCGCCGGTGAAGACCCAGTATCCAAACTCGCCCTTGACGCTGAGGATCTTGCCGAAAAAACCCAGATCCCGAAGCCGTTTTAATTTGAGAAGGCCGGGAAGGTCCAGCTTGTCATGCACGATGCCGTTCTTGACGCCGGCTCCCTTTGCGTGCCGCGCGATGGTGACCGCGTCCTCCAGCTTTTCGCTGACCGGCTTCTCGCAATAGACGTGCTTTCCGGCATCAATGGCGCGGCGCAGAAGACCGGGCCGCATCTGGGTCGAGGCAGCATCGAAGAAAATGGCGTCATCTGGATTGGCAAGCGCGGCGTCGAGATCCGTTGTATGTCGGGCGATCCCATGGGTCTGTGCCAGTGCCTCGATCCTGTCCGCGTTGCGCCCGACGATGATCGGATCCGGGATTAGGGCCGTACCATCCTTCAAGTTCACGCCGCCCTGATCGCGGATGGCGATGACCGACCGGATCAGGTGCTGGTTCATGCCCATTCGACCGGTCACGCCGTGCATGATGATGCCGATCCTCTTTTGTTTCATGGCTGAGGCCTTTCTTCTTCTTTGCGTCAGGTGTCTTGGGCGGCGGGGTCTGGCAGTTCTGCAGTCGCGCAGCCGAAGCCCGCTACATTGAGCGATGCGATGGCTATGCCGCCTTGCGTGATCCGCAGGGTGGGGCGCGTGGCGTCGCCGCCATAGATGTCGCCATGCGCCGTCAGGAAGTGGCGCTTTTCGGCAGCTTCCGCGCCCTGAAGCCCGCCCGCGAAATGATGTCCGTTCCGTTCCACGTCGGGCACGCCGCAGGCCGCCATCATCGCGGTGTCCTGCTGCCAGCAAAGGCCCGGCTGGCAGGTCAGGTCTTCGCCCGACAGGATCGCCCCTGCGACCTCGGCCCGCGCCTTATTTAGCAGCGCGCGCAAGACGCCCTTGCAGCTCTTGATCGAGGTGCCGGACCAGCCCTGCACCAGCGCCCGCGCGAAGGCGTCTTCGCCGTCGTCGCTTTCGTCGATGACAAGGGGCAGGGGGCCGCCCGCCGGGGTATCAAGCGCGATCTCACGCGCAAAGGGCTGCTCGACGAAGCGCGTAGCGGCGCGCAGGTCCGCAAGCTGCGGATCGTCGTCGAAGGCTGCGGCGAAATCGGCGAAGTCGCCGGGGTTGTATTGTTCGTTTGCATCGAGCGTGGCGGAGACTTTCCCGAGCGGGGAAATCACCGCCGCGATGTCGCGCAAGCGGGACAGGTCCGCCTGCGGGTCGCCTTTCAGTTTGATCTTGAAGGCTGCCATGCCGAAGCTTGCGATGACCTCGTCAAGGCTTACGGGCAGCGCGTCAGGGCGCATCTCGGGCGGCACATCCTTGGCGCGCAGCGGGGCCCCGAAGCCGATGGTGTGGCGCAGCGCGATCCGGGTCGGCGGGCCGATCCGGCGCAGGGCGCGGGTAATGTCGTCGGGCGCAAGGCCGTCGGGAACGTGTGCGGCCAGCCCGAAAAGATCGTCGCGCGCCGCCTGCCAGAAGGGCAGGTCCGCTGCCGCGCACAGCGCATCGATGATCGCCATTTCCAGCAGGGCGCAGCCGAAGCCCGTCGCAAGGGCGGGGACGCCCGCAAGGTCGTTGGCCACGTCCGTGCGCAGATCGCGCATCAGTGCGGGCAAGGGGCCGGTGCGGCCGATTGCCTGCGCGCAGGCCGTGCGGACGGTGCCCCGCAATTCCTCGATCGTGTCCTCGTTGGTCAGGTCCGGCCGCTTGTCGAACCAGCGCGGCACCATCAGTTGCGCGGAACGCCCTGCGCAGGCGACGCCGTCCTGTTCGACCAAGACGCGCAGATGCGCTTCGGGCGCGTGCCAG
This sequence comes from Meridianimarinicoccus roseus, assembly GCF_003172915.1. Lineage (GTDB taxonomy): Bacteria > Pseudomonadota > Alphaproteobacteria > Rhodobacterales > Rhodobacteraceae > Meridianimarinicoccus > Meridianimarinicoccus roseus. The sequence goes on along the minus strand of NZ_QGKU01000008.1, from coordinate 18,242 downwards.
ACCTCGGTGCTGCCGAACTGAAAGGGCAGTCGCATGGCGACCGCGCGTTCCGTCCAGTTGGCCGACAGGATGCGCAGCGTCGTCATGCGAGGGCCCTTTCGCAACTGCGTAGCGTGGCGATCCCAATGGCCGCAGTGATGCGGGCGTCGACGCAGGTGCGGAACGGTTCCACCCCCACCGTGCCCGACCAGCCGGTGTCGACCAATGCCCGCACGATGTCGTGGAACGGGTCGTTGCCCATACCCGGCGCGCCGAGATTGGTATCATTGGCGTGGATATGGCCGATCAGGCCTGTCGGCACCCAGTCGCGGATACGGTCGCTGACCTGTGGCTCCTGAAGGCCTGCCGCCTTGCAATCGATCATCGTACGGAAGGCAGGGAGGTCTATGGCTTCGACCAGTGCCGCAGCTTCGGCGATGGTGGTGATCGTAGCGGTTTCCTGCCGCGCAAGCGGTTCGATGCAATAGACTACGCCCGCGGCCTGAGCGGCCTCCGCCACGGGCGCGAAGAAATCGGCCAGGAATTGTGTGAGTTCGTCATCGGTTAGGCCCGGCGGGCGCGGGCGCTGGCCGGGGGAGCCATGCACGAGCACGCGGCCTCCAAGCCGCGCGCAAAGATCGACGAGGCCAATCAGCACCGCGCGGGTGCTATCCCATTGTGCGCGGTCGGTGATCGACAGGCCAGGATAGCCGCTGAGCAGCCAGTGCAGCCCGGTGATCCGCGCGCCCGTAGCTTCCACGCTCCGGCGCAGATCGGCGACGTGGCCGGCATCCAGCCGGTGCGGTTCGGGCCCCAGCGTGGCAGGCGCAAGCTCCAGCCCCGCGTAGCCGAGGGCGACAGCAAGCTCCGCCTGCTCCCGTAGGGACAGCCCTTCGCCGTCCAGCAACTCATTGCAGAACGACAGCTCAAGCATCCCGGCGCCCCCGGATCCAGTGCCACGGCCGTGCCGCCAGTCGGCGCACTGCGCGGATATTGAGTAGGATCGACAGCACGATCAGGATCACGAAGCCCGCCGACACGGGACGGGTGAAGAACGGTGTGAGATCACCGTCGCTCAGCGTCAGGCCCCGGCGCAAGCTCTTGTCGAGCAGGCTTCCAAGGATGATGCCCAGCACCAACGGCGCCATCGGGTATTTCATCTGCCGCAGCACGAAGCCCACAAGGCCGAAGCCCACCATGATGTAGACATCGAAAAGCCGCTGGCTGAGCGCGAAGGTGCCGATCACGCACAGTACGAAGACCACCGGCATCAGATAGGCATAGGGCACGCGCAGCACCTGCACGAACAGGCGGGTAAGCGTCAGCCCGTAGAAAGCGATGAACACCGTTGCCAATAGCACCATAGCGCTGATCAGGCCGATGAACTGCGGCTGTTCGATCACGATCAACGGCCCGGGACGGATGCCATGGATGAAGAGTGCCGCGATCAGGACTGCGGAACTGGCTGACCCGGGCACCGCGAGCGTCAGGGCCGGGATCAGCGATCCGGGCACCACGGCTGAGTTTCCCGTTTCCGCGGCGATCAGTCCTTCGTGGCTGCCCTTACCGAACTGGCTGGCTTCCTTCGAGGTCCGTTTGGCCGCGGCGTAGCTGGCCCAAGCGCCAATGTCCTCGCCCACGCCGGGGATGATCCCGACGAAGGTGCCGATGATGCCCGAGCGCGCGATGGTGAACTTGTAGCGCCAAAGGTCGATGAGGTCGGGGATGGTCCGGTCGCTTGAATCCTTCTTGCCGGCGAGCTTGCCCGCACGGTTCCACATCGCGGTCAGAACCTCGGCGAAGCCGAAGGCGCCGACCATTGCCGGGATCAGCGCGATGCCCGCGTTGAGATCGGAAAGACCCATGTTGAAACGGACATGTGCGTGAATCCCCTCCGAGCCGATCATGGCGACGGCCAGCCCGAGGATGCCCGCGATGTATCCCTTGAGCGGGGTCGTGTCGGCGGTCAGCTGGCCTGACACGAGGATGCCGAAAACGGCGAGCCAGAAGAACTCGAAGCTGCCGAAGTTCAGTGCGGCCTCGGCGAGAGGCGGTGCCACCAGCACCAGCATGACGACGCCCACGATGGTTCCCAACGCAGAGCCTGCCGTGGCCAGACCCATGGCGTAGCCGGCACGTCCTGCCAGTGCCAGTGGATAGCCGTCCAGCGACGTGGCAGCCGAGGCGGGGGTGCCGGGGATGTTGAGAAGGATCGCGCTGCGCGAGCCGCCGTAGATCGCGCCGACATACATGCAGATCAGAACGAGGATCGCCGTGTTCGGATCGAGTGAGTAGGTGAGGGTGGTCATCAGAGCGACACCCATCGTCGCGGTCAGGCCCGGAAGCGAGCCTACGAAGATACCCAGAAGGGTCGACCAGGCCGCGTGAAATATCATCTCCGGCGTTGCCAGCGTCAGCAGCCCCGCGCCCAGATCGGCAAGGCCGTTCACGGCAGCCTCACAAGGAAGACTTCCTGGAAAAGAAGGGCGGTGCCCCAAGCGACACAGATGGCCAGTGTCGCCGCGCTTGCCAGTGCCTTGGCCTGAGCTGGCCGGTCTGCGTGCAACGGAAAGGAGAAGACCAGCGCGAAGACGAAGGTGAACATAAGGGTCGCCCAGAAATAGCTCAGCCACCCGACAAGGCCCGCCGCATATCCGGTGCAGATCAGCGCCGTCAGACCGAGCCGCGTCCATGACCCGAAAACCAGCCGGGGGGCATCGCGGTCGGCGGTGCGGGACGTGATGAACAACAGGATGGCGCAAATTGCCAGCAACACTCCAAGGATCATCGGGACCAGTCCGGGGATCGATGCGGGGTGGATCTGGCGGAATTCGAGCCGTTCCATGGTCCAGCCGCCTATCAGCAGCGCCACACCCAATGCGAAGAAGACGACCGCCGAGATGCGATCGGCAAGAGCCATGCTCATTGGAACATCCTTTGGAAAGCGGTGTCGGCCGGAGCCAGGCCCGGCCGACGTCGTGGACTTACTCGGCCGGGCAGTCGATCCCGATCTCCGAGGGGTCGATGACCGCCTCGCCCCGCGTCACCCGCGAACAGGCTTCGGAGATCACGACAGGCATCGCCTGGGCCAATGCATCCGCGCCGTAGCTGGGCGCAAACACCGCGCCGCGATCCGTGGCATACGCCTGAAGCGCATCGCTGTTCATCACGTGATCGCGCCAGACCTGGTCCACTGTCTGATAGACTTCGGCAGGTGCGCCCTTGGGGATGAAGACCCCGAAATAGTCCGCGGCCACCGGGAAGTCGGGGATGAAATCGGTGATCGGCGGTACCGGGTCGATGCCTTCGACGTTCAGCGCCTTGTCCGAAAGCACCGTGAGCGCGCGCAAACGGCCGGCGCGGATCATCTCGGTTTGTTCCACGGCAAGTTGCGTAGTCGCCACCACCTCGCCCGAAGCCGCAGCGATCACCGCAGGGTTTCCGCCGTCATAGGTGATCATTCGTGCGCCTGGTAGATCGCCCTCTGCGGCCTCCTTGATGGCCGCAAGCGCCATGCCGCCCGAGCTGTTCACTCCGGCGGTTCCGACGGTGACATCTCCTGTTTCCATGGCCGCTAGCAGTTGGGTGAAGTCCTGAAACTCCGAACCGGCATTGACGCTGACGACCGGCGCATTGGCGACGTGCAGGTAGATCTCGTAGTCGTCGATCGATGTGTTCTCGATCAGTCCCGTGATGGCGTAAGTCGCGTTGTTCGCGATCGCGTTCGCCGTCCACGTGTATCCGTCGCGCGGCGCGTCCAGCGCAGCCTTGGTACCGGTCGAACCGGAAGCTCCGGGCTGGTTGACGACCACGATCTCCACGCCAAGCGCTTCTTCTAGGATCGGGGCGACCACTCGTGTCACCTGGTCGGTGGAACCGCCGGCAGACCAGGGCACGATGATGTTGATGGGTCGGTCAGGCTGCCATGGGTACTCTTGCGCTGAGGCCAGCGTCGGCAGGGCCAGCAGACCCGTCGCCGCGACAGCCAGAACTTTCGCACGGACTTCCATTATTTTCTCCTCCTCCATTATCTACTAAACGGTAGGTAAGAGTATCCCGTGCCAGCTGTCAACAATTTGAACCGCGCTCACAAGACAGGTCCTCTTGCTAGGCAAGGGCATGAAAACGAAGCGTTGCCGTGGTTCCGCAATTCGGCGCCGGGTGTGAAGGAAACCGCTAAACGGCAACGAAACTTGATCCAAATCAATGCTTTCCCGCGCGACTCCTTCACTCTGGCCTGAGCTTGGAGGAGGTGACGACATGGACATCACAACGCGCGAAGCCGCTCTGCGTACGCGGCGTGCCGAACTGACTCGGCACATGCGGATCGTCGAAAACACCCTGGACGAAACCCCGCCCGCCGATTGGGAGGACCGTGCTTCCGAGCGGCAAGGCGACGAGGTGCTTGAATCGCTTGGACAGGCTGATTTGGCTGAACTCAAACGGATCGATGCCGCGCTGGCGCGGATCGCTTCGGGCAGCTACGGCACCTGTGAGGGCTGCGGCGAGGCGATCTCGGACGCGCGTCTCGACCTGATTCCGGACACGCCTTTTTGCAAGACCTGCGCCCGCTGATCTGCAGCGAGAGGGTGCGGCGCGTCGTCAGGTCTGCACCAGGATCTGTGCAAGCAGATGAGGCGCAATTGATCGAGGCTTTCATGCGCCAACGGTTGCTCTTGCGAAGCCGTCACTTGAAACAGCCGGTTCAAGCTAATCGTTGCAGTGGGGCACTTTGCATTGCTCAAGTGCCGAGGTCGGATGCCTGCAAGGAGTATATGATTGAAACGGGGCCGCCGCCATCCGGCCCCTGGTGTTCCGCCCCGCCGGAGACGAACAACTCCGTGTGGCCGACCAACCCGGCAAGCACTCCGCCGACGAAGCCGCGCGCGTGGCGGGTGGCAGAAATGTCGCTGTCTTCCAACATCGTGTGACGCTGACCGCGCACCATGCCATTGGATGACGCCTCGGCCTTGGCGAGAACAGCGCGAACGGCCAGCGCTGGGTCGCCCGGTACCCGGGCCAGTAAGGAGCGGACGCTGGCGGCGTCAATGGCATCGGCCATGACCGTCGAGGCGATGCGCAGAGGGCCACACCAGCCGGGTGACTGCCCCAGAACGACGACTTCACAGGCCATCAACTCTATCCCCGCCGAACAGGACGCCCGGGACGACCAGATCGACCTGTCGGCGCCGATCATGTCGCCGGGCATGTCGCGCAATTCATCCAGCGCAAGCCCGACGCCAAGCGCCGAGGCACCGCGAGATAGCCCCATCGATTTCAGCATGTCGACCGTGGCCACGTCGCCGCCAACCGTGGCGGCGCGTGCGGCGGTCAGCAGCGGGCACTTTACCTGAACGAACTGCACATCGGCGGGGCTGTCGATTTCGGCCCGCGCCATGGCGCAGCGAACCGCGTCGCGCACGCGGAAAGCCTGTGCCGGGCGGCCGATCTCGGACGGTGACAAAGGCGGTGTGATTGCGGTGCCGATGGCCAGCGCCGGACCCGGGGTGACGGCATCCTCCGCTTTCTCCGCCGCGATCACGATCCAGTGCGGCGACAAGGCGCCCTCGGTTCCGCCGGACATGACCAGCGGAACGGTTTCCACCGCGTGCGGCTCAAGGTACCGCGCGAGCATTGCGCGGAGCGACTGCGTCGCGTAGGCGCGGGTGAAGTCGTTGACGCAGCCATTGCCCTCGGTTTTGCCGAGGATCGCCGCGATGGCATCCGGTTTCAGTCGACCATCCGCAAGGCAGGCCTCGATGGCGGACACGTCGCCAGGATCGCCCATCGACAAACGGAAAAGACTCGCCTTGCGTGGCATCAATGGCATCCCTTGTAGTGACCGGCGATGCCCGCCTCAATCATGGGCCATGCCGCAATGAGGCCCGCCCGGTCGCTAAGGCCCGTGCGGTAGGCAGCACGCAAGCTTTCCTCCAGTGCGGGTAGGTCGACGCCGGTGACCTGCCCACCGGACAGCACGCGCCGCCCACCGGCGTAGGCGTCCACGATCATGCCTCGCGCGGCGCGCGCGAAGACGAAATCGCGCGTATCGACCGGCATCAGCGCATCCCGGTCAAGCGCGTCGAGATCAAGGATCAGCAGGTCGGCAGGCATTCCGGGCGCGATGGTCCCGCCCGCCGACAACCCAAGCGCGGCGCGCCCGGTCGCGCAGGCCGCTTTCATCGCGCCCGCACGGCTCAGCCCGCCGCGTGCGAAACCCGGTGCATGGTTCAGCAGGTAAAAAAGGCGCAACTCGCGCAGCCCGTCGTCGTCTTCGTCCAGCGCGCAGCCATCAAGGCCCATCGCCACGTCCACGCCCGCTTCTAGCATTTCGGGCACGGGCGCCATGCCGGAAAACAGGTGCAGGTTGGATGACGGGTTCACCGCGATCCGCGCGCCGCGTGCCGCGACAGTGGCCAGCTCGTCCGGTCGCGCCCAGACGCAGTGCGCCAATGTCAGGCGGGGCGATAGCAAACCGGTCCGGTCAAGATGCGCCACGATCCCGCCGGGGTATTCTTGGTCCGCCCAGTCGCGTTGAGGCGCGGTTTCCAATAGGTGCATGTGCACGCGGCGGCCGCTGTGTGCCGACGCGTCCGCCACCGCCCGCAGCATCGCATCCGAACACCACTGCACTCCAGTCGGTCCGTATTGCACGTCCACGTGGCCTGGCAGGTCTGCTACTGCGTCGGCAACCGCGTCAACCCAGGCTAGTTGCGTGTCTACCCCGGGCAGCGGCCGCAGCCATGTGTCCGTGATCATCGCGCGCGTTTCGGGGTCCGCCGCCGCCAGCAGCGCATCATGCGCGCCATAGACCAGCGGGTTGCGGTCGCGCAGCGCGATGGCAAAGCCGATAGCCACGCCCACGTCCTGCGCGGCTCGGGCTATTTCGCGCGCCTCTTCGGGAAGGGGCATCAGCCCCATGGGCCGCGTCAGGTGCACCATGACCGAGGTCGCCCCGCCGCGCAGCGAACGCGCGAACGAGGCCGCCGCCGCCGTATAGGCATCGACAGCGGGCATCATGGCAAGGCTCGGCAGCCAGGTTTCCAGCGGTTTGCAGCCACATCCGAACGAGGTCGTGGACAGGGGACGCGCATGGTTGTGCGCATCTGCCAGCGCGGGGATGGCAAGCCGCCGCGGCCCTGCGGGCGGCGGCGCGGCGTCTAGCGCAGCGATGCGCCCGTCCTGTAGCGTGATCTCGACCGGTCCCGAGGGGGTGTAGTCCGCGCCCACCAGCGCGTCATGGACAGTGATCTTCATGGCGGTCCCCGGCAAAACTGCCTCGAAAAATGGAGAGGGAAGCGCACCCGCGCGGGTCGCGCGGGTGCAGGGCGATCAGAAGGCGCGAAGCTCCATCGGCGGTAGGAACGCATCAGAGAACACGGCGCCGGGTTCCGGCGTTGCGGGCAGGTCGTAAAGATCGCGGATCACCGCGATGGACCGCGCGAGGCGCGCCTCGTCGACGGCGCCGATGCCGTTGGCCTTGCTTTCGTCCGAGCGGATCAGGTTGGTCAGCGCGAAGTCCAGCCGCTTGAGCTCAAGCTCCGCGTTGCTCAGCGGTTCGATCTGCTTGATTACCGCGACGCCCGCTTCCGGGTCGGCCATGACGTCGGCCATGGCCCGCGCGATGGCCTTGACCATCCCAGACACCGCTTCGGGATGGTCGGCCAGAAGCGCGGGAGAAACCATCACCCCGTTGGAATAGATGTCCAGTCCGGCCGCGCCATAAGGGAACCAGGTGAAGTCGGTATCCGGGTCCATGCCCAGCCCGATGATGTTGAGGTAGCTTGTCACGTTGAACACCAGACTGCCATCGACCTGCCCCTGAATCAGCATCTGCTCCTGCAGGTTCGGCGCGACGCTGATCACTTCGACCTGCTCTGCGTCGAAGCCCGCCGCATCGGCCAGCGCCGGGAACAGCTTGGTGGATGCCGACCCCGGCGGAGCGCCGACCTTGCGGCCTTCCAGATCGCCCAGCGTACCGATCGGCCCGCCGGTCTTTGTCAGCACCGCGAAGGGTGGCTGGTTGTAGATCTGGTAGACCATCACCGGCGCCGTTTCGGGCGTCGTGGCCGCGTTCTGGATTATTGCGTTCATGTCGCCGAAGCCCGCGTCATAGGCTCCCGACATGATGCGCGTGACCGTCGCGGCGGACCCTTCGCCCTGGTCGATGGTCACGTCCAGGCCTTCTTCGGCGAAGTAGCCCTTTTCCTTGGCAAGGTAGAACCATGCGTGAACGCCCTGGATCTTCCAGTCCAGCGTGAAGCGGATCGGGATGTCCTCGGCCAGCACAGGGGCCGTGGCCGTGGCCGACAGTGCTACCGCAGCCAGCGCCGCTTTCAGAAGGGTTTTCATCGGTGTTCCTTTCCTTTCCATTGGGTGACAGAACTCAGTTGGACTTCCGCATGGCCCAGCCTGCCATCCGCCGTTCGATCAGCGAGAAGAGCGCATAGAGCGACACCCCCATGACCGCGAGGACCATCAGGCCGGAAAACACGAGCGGCACGTTGAACGAGGACGAGGCGATCATCATCATGTTGCCCACCCCCTTGTTGGAGGCGACGGTTTCAGCAATGACCGAGCCTACGAAGGACAACGTGATCGCCACTTTCAGCGAGGCGAAGAAATAGGGCATCGACCGCGGCAGCCCGACATTCCACAGGATTTCCCACTTGCTGGCCTTGAGAGAGCGCATCACGTCCTCCAGTTCTGGCTCGACGGTGGCGATGCCGGTCGCGACGTTGACCACGATCGGGAAGATGCAGATGATCATCGCGGTCAGGATCGCAGGAACCGTGCCCGCGCCGAACCACAGAACGAAGATCGGCACGACTGCGACCTTCGGAATCGACGATATGCCGACAAGGAGCGGATAGGCCGTGTCGTAGGCCAGCCTGGACGATCCGATCAGCACCCCGAGGCTCAACCCGATGGCGACACCGCAGACGAACCCGACCAGCGTGGTGTAGAGTGTCTGCCAGGCATGGGGCCAGATCGCGGGCGCGTACTCCCAGAATGCGGCCAGGATGCGGGTCGGCCGCGGAAGGATCAGTTCGGAAATGCCCGCGACAAGGCAGAACAGTTCCCAGAAGACGAATACGCCGACGATCAGTGCGGCGGAGGCGAACTTGCGCATTGCCGGGGTCATGCCGCGTCCGCCTTCGGCGGTTTCGGTGCGCCCACGATAAGGCGACGCAGGTCCTGCACCAGCCGCGCGAACTCGGGCTCGAATGTGATGTCGATGGCGCGGGGCCGGACGAAATCGACCGCGCGGTCCTCGACGATGCGGCCGGGACGTGGGCTCATCACGCAAATCCTGTTGGCAAGGTAGGCGGCCTCGCGCAGATCATGGGTCACGAGGATCACGGTCGAACCCCGGTCGATCCACAAATCCTGCAGGGTCTGCCACAGTTCCTCGCGTGTAAACTGGTCCAGCGCACCGAACGGTTCGTCCAGCAGCAGCAGATCCGGGTCGTGGATCAGCGCGCGGCACAGATTGGCCCGCTGCATCATTCCGCCGGACAGTTGCCACGGGCTCTTGTCCGCGAAATCCTCCAGCCCGACCTGCGCCAGAAGCGCATCGGCCCGGTCGCGGAAGGCCCGGTGACGTTCGGCGCGATAGTCCTTCTTGAAGGGCGGCACGATCTTGAGCGGCAGCATGACGTTGTCGCGCACGGTCATCCAGGGCAGCAGCGACGCGCTTTGAAACGCCATGCCGACGCGCAGCGGCTTTGCGCCCAACTCCCGCCCGCCGAAAAAGATGTTGCCGGTGCTGGGCTTCAGAAGCTCGCTGATCAGTTTCAGGATGGTGGACTTGCCGCACCCGGACGGGCCGACCAGCGCCACGAAATCACCGCGCTTTATGGCAAGGTCGGTCGGGGTCAGCGCCTCGGTCCGGGTCTTGCCGGTCCCGAAGGTTACGCCCACCCGTTCGAGATGCACGAAGCGGTCGTCGGTCATGCCGCACCTCCTGCAGCCAGCAGGTGGGCGAGCGTCTGGTCGGTGTTGCGGGGGCAGGGCTGCGGCATGCGCTGGATGTCGGTAACTTGCCGTCCGTGCCCGGCTATGTCCGGCACCAGTGTTCGGTTGCGCTGCACGAAGCGCCCGCGCACCAGCGTGTGTACCGGCGCACCGATTGTCGTTCGTCCCTCGAACGGTGTGACCTTGCCGCGGCTGTGCAGACGGTCCGCGGCAATCACTTCTTGCCGGTCCATGTCCAGTACGGCGATATCGGCGTGGGCCCCGACAGAGAGCCGCCCTTTGTGCGGCCACATCCCGAACGCCCTCGCCGGATTGGCCGACGAAATCCGCACGTAGTGTTCCAGCGTCATGCGCCCTGCGGCGACCTCGGTCAGCATTAGCGGCATCTGCGTCTCCACGCCGGGAAAACCGCAATCGGCGTCCCAGATCACCGGGTTGCGTTTTTCTTCGGGCGTATGGGGGGCGTGGTCTGTCGCGATCATGTCCACCACGCCGGTCTGAAGCGCATCCCAGATAGCGGCGCTATCGCGCGGCTCGCGCACCGGCGGGTTCACCCGGATCACGCTGCCCAGTCGGTCGTAATCGCCGCTGTCGAGAAACAGATAGCAGGGGCAGGTCTCGCCCGTCATGTCCACGCCGCGCGCCTTCGCCTCGGCCAGCGGGCGCAACTCTCCGGCGGACGAGATGTGCAGCACGTGAACGCGCGCACCAGTCCATTCGGCCAGCACGGCGGCGCGTGAAACCGCTTCTATAGCCACGATCTCGGGGCGAGCGCCAATGTGATGCAGCGGCGCATTCAGCCCGGCGGCCGCCAGTCGCGCCTGCCGCCACGCCATGATCGACGCGGTTTCCGCGTGCAGCGAAATGCGCAGGCCGGATGGCGCGATGATCTCGAAACCCTCCAGCATCGCCCCGGTAGATGGCGAGGGCAAGTTGCCGAAAGTGTTGCCCATGAAGCACTTGAATGCATTCGCGCCGACTTCGATCAGGCCCGGAATCTCGGCGATGTTATCCTCGGCCAGCAGGCCGTAGATCCCGAAATCGACGCAGGACTTGCGCGCGCGCGCCTGCTTGTCACGGAATTCCCTCACCGACCGGGTTGGCGGATCGGTGTTGGGCATCTCGAAAACGGTGGTGACCCCGCCCATCGCCGCAGCCTGCGATCCGGTGCCCCAGTCTTCCTTGTGCGTGTACCCCGGTTCGCGGAAATGGACATGCATGTCGATGGCGCCGGGGATCAGGTGCAGGCCCGACACGTCGACGACTTCGCGCGCTTCGGTCAATGTACCGGGCGCGGCGATGGCGGTCACGGTCTCGCCCGTAATGGCAAGATCCGCCTGTTCCCGGCCCGTTTCGTTGACGATGGTGCCGCCCTTCAGGATCATATCGATCATGCTTTCCTCACAGTGATGCCCAGCCGCCATCGACCGGCAGGTCGACGCCTGTGATCTGGCGCGCCCGTTCGGACGCGAGGAACAGGGTCGCGGCGGCGATGTCCTCGTCGGTGCTGATGCGTTGCAGGGCATAGTCCTGCGCGTGTCGCGCGGCCGCCTCGTCCTCGGTGAGGCCGTGCTGCGCGGCGACCTGCGGAACGACTTTGGTACGGAAACGCGGCCCGTCCACCATGCCCGGGGCCACGAGGTTGACATTGATGTTGTCGGGTCCAAGCTCCAGTGCGAAGCTTTTGGTCAAGCCGCGCAGACCCCATTTCGAACTGGAGTATGCCAACCGCATCGCGCGCCCGCGCATTCCGAACGTGCCGCCCACGTTGACGATCTTGCCCGACCGTTGCGCCCGCATGGTCGGCACGACGGCGCGGATCGTGTTGAAGGGGCCGCGCATGTTGAGTTGCACGATCTCGTCGAACTCAGCCGACGTTGTCTCTGCACCGGTCTTGCCGATCGGCCCGGTCCCCCCAGCCACGTTGACCAGGATATCGATGCGCCCACCGAAAAGGTTGTGGACGCCGCCGATGGCCGCGTCCACCGCGTCGGCCGAGGTGACATCGCAGGGCAGGATATGTGCCTGTACGCCCAACCGCCGTGCCGCTTCGGCCACCGGTTCGATGGCGGCAGTGTCACGCCCGAGAAGCGCGAGATGCGCGCCCTCTGCGGCGAAGCCCAGCGAGATCGCGGCGCCCATGCCCTTCGCGGGACCAGTGACTACCGCGATCTTCTCTTTCAGTTCCAGATCCATTTGAGCCTACAGCAGCTTGTAGATCCGTTCGTCCGGCGCGGGCAGGAACGCGTCGGTGAACACCTCTTCGCTGGCCGGCGTGCGTGGCAGCCCGTCGGCGTCGACCACGATGTCGATAGCGCGTGAGAAGCGGTCCGCATCGACGGCACCCAGCCCGGTCGTGGCCAGTTCAGGATGATTCATCTCGTCCTGCAGGGTGGCGATCAGGCGCTCCTTCTCGACCGCCTTGTTGATCAGCGGCTCGCGGCGGGCGACGCTATCGACCGCTGCATCCAGATCGGCCAGCGTGTCGGCGACACCCTTGTTGATGGCCCAGATCATCCCGCGCACAAGTTCGGGGCTTTCCTCGACCATTTTCTTGGGCACGATCATGCCGTTGGAATAGAGGTCCATCCCGTAATCCCCGTACGAGATGAAGCGGATCTCGCTATCCGGGTCCATACCGGACAGCTTGGCTGAGAAGCGGATCGTGTTGACATAGCCAAACACGCCTTCAACCTGCCCGGATTTCAGCATTTGCTCGCGCAGGTTGGACTGGAAGTTCATGATCTCGATGCCAGACGTATCGAGGCCCGCGACGTTGGCGAAGGCCGGGAACAGCTTGAGCGCGCCGTCATTTGCTGCGCCGCCCAGCAGCCGTCCTTCCAGATCCTTGGCGGTTTCGATGTCGGACGAGGACAGCACCCCGACGGTGAAAGGTGGCTTGTTGTACATCTGATAGACGCAGATCGGCGCCTCTTCGGGGTTGGTCGCGGCCAGGCGGATCAGCGCGTTCACGTCGCCGAAGCCGACGTCATAGGCGCCGCCCGCCACCTGCCCGACGGCGGCGCCGGACCCGTTGCCCTGGTCCATCGTCATGTCGATGCCGACCTCGTCGAAGTAGCCGTTGTCCTGCGCAAGGAAGAACCACGATTGCGGCCCTTGGTAGCGCCAGTTCAGGATCATTTTCATCGGTGTTTTGCCCTGCGCGATGGCGGGCGCGGCCAGACCGCCGACAAGGGCGGTCGCGCCCGAGGCGGCGGCAAGCTGGGTGAAACGGCGGCGGGTCAGCGTCATGTCGTGGCTCCTGTGTCTGTAGGGGATTGGAACGCGCCTAGCAGCGCGTCGCTTTTCGTGGTGAAACCGTAAAGAAGGCGGACGAGATAAAGGATTGCGTCGGTGACATGTGGTGGGGACACGGTGTCTGTGGCATCCTCCACCAGCACGGCATCGAAGCCCTGGAAACAGCCGTCGGCCAGCGTCGCGAACACGCAGCGATCGAGGTTCACGCCGACATAAAAGACCGTAGCTATGTCCCGACGGCGCAGGATCGCCTCCAGTTCGTTGTCGCGGAACCCTGACAGGCGGTGCTTGAAGACCTTCAGGTCGCCGTCCAGCACGTCGATGGCCGGAACGCTGCATGCGCCCCACTTGCCCTGCACCAGCACGTCGCCCGAAGGGATAGTGTCACCGTATCCAGGCGCCGCGCCGCAGGACGACCCTTTGTCGACCACATTGGCCGGAAGGTTGGCAAGATCGGCCCGGATGCCCCAGTTCAGGTGGATGACCTGCGCGCCCCTGTCGCGGAAGGCGGCCGACAATGCGTTGATCCGGGGCACGATGCCCAGAAGTCCGGATGTGTCTGCGCCGCGCACTGTGGCGAACCATCCGTCCGGATCAAGGAAGTCGTTTTGCATGTCCACGACCACGAGAGCGGCACGTGACAAGTCCACAGTCAGTGGCGCGGGCTGCGCGTCGAAGCGGATCGGGCGCGGCACCCGCGGTGGACGCATGAGGCTGATGGCCTCACCCTCGCGGCTCCATCTGTCGGGGCGCTTGTCGCCTGCCATGATCTCTCGCCTCCTTGTCGCGAGAACACTCACCAAGGATTGCGTTGCTGTCTTGTGCTATTTTTTCTTCGCTCCGTTGCCTAAAATGCAACGCTTGGCTAGCGTTGGGCCATGAAGCACTTGGTGACCTTTCGCGTGATCGAAGCCATCGCGCAGACCGGATCGATCCGGTCTGCTGCAGAACGGCTGTCGCAGACACCCTCTGCGGTGCAGCGCCGGTTACAGAATTACGAGGAAGAGCTTGGGTTTCCGATCTTCGAACGGACGGCCAAGGGTGTGCGGCTGAATTCTGCGGGTGAGCTTGTGATCCAGCATATCCGCGAGACATTGGCTGATACGGAGCGGCTGAATTCGCGCATCGCTGACCTTGCCGGAATGCGGCGGGGCCATGTGAGCGTCGGGTGCAGCCAAGCGCTTGTTCCCTATTTTCTGCCACGCGAGATCGCAGCTTATGGTGCGCTGCATCCGAACGTCACCTTCGAATCAGTGGTTATCGAACATGAACAAGCCGCCGAGTTGCTGGAGTCATACACGGTCGACGTCGTTCTCGTGTTCAACGAGAAAAGCGTGCCCGACTACGATGTGCGCCTTGTGGTTCCGCAACGTCTGATGGCGATCATGGCCGTCGATCATCCCTTGGCCCGCTATGACGTGCTGCGCCTGCGGCAGTGCTATGCCTACCCGGTCGCACTTCCGGTGCGGGGGTTTGGGGGGCGCGCGCTTCTGGAACAGGCATTGTACGGCAAGACTTTCGCCGCGCCGCCGAGCATGGAAAGCAATTCGTTCGAATTTCTCAAGGCGCACGTGGCGATGACTGACGCGATTACCTTCCAGATCGAAATCGGTGCGCCAGACGGTACCGAAGGCGCGGGCATCGTCAGTCGCTGCATCGACCCGCGCGACGTCGTTGGCGGGATGCTCTACGTGGGGCAGCGCCGCGCCCGGACCTTGCCGGTTGCCGCTTCGCGCTTCGTCGAAAAGGTCAGCCGGACCCTTGCCGATGCCTACGGCCCGGCAGCGCGCCGGAGCGGTCCGGGGTAAAAACCGGCAAAGAAACTCAAAGCGGAAACTGCCTGGCCATCTGACGATCGCGTAACGTATCTCGCAGCATACGCCGGAGGCAACAAGCCGGGGGCGCGTCGCTCTGTGCTGTGCAAGGGCACAGATGGGTGCGCCGGACATTCCAAGTTGAAAGGAAAGACGAGGGCGAAGCGGCGCATGGCCGTTGTGATGCAACAAATCCAGATGGATGGAACGATCTTCAAGAAGAAGACGACGCTCATCACCTCAACCCAAGTGCTGTGCCTGCGTGACCGCGGGCCAATAGGTCCCGAAGCGACGCGGTTCAAACAATGTCGTGGTCGTGACCGTTGACAGCTTCGCTGAGCACGCCAAGGCTATGGTCATACCGTAGCCGCATGGAACCAGCACAATGTCTGCAATCCTTGCCCTGAGCAACGACGCAAGCATGGTCCCAAAGGATCTGGCGAAAGAGCTGCAAGATGGCAGGTGAACTGCCTGAGCCAGAGCAAGCCGCTGCCGTGATCGTATCGGGTGGCTAAAATCTCTGGACGCTTGGGCACCTGTTACCGAAGTCTTTAGCCTAGGTGTTTGATCCCACAATTTGGCTCTCGTGGTATGGTTTCGCCACTGCAGCGAGAGAATATCCTGTCAGTGGAGCGGCAAGGATGACCTAACATCGTGGCGCTTCCGCTGTGCCATCCCGAGTGCGGCCAATCCAGACAACAGCGCCAAAACGCTGCCGGGCAGGGAGACTGGCGGCAGGGCAGGGTCGTCGTAGTGCGTGGTCGCGTTAAAGGACTGGAAGAACCGGACCCTGAGCGTTGAACCCGGGCCCATAATCGTGTTCATCACGAAGCGGCTGGTCGTATCCAGCTCTGAAAGTGTGGGTGCCCCCGTGCCGATTGCCTCGGCGCTGGCCGAGAAGACCACGCCGTCGAACAGACCGTTGCTGGTCACGAGATCGGTCGTCGTAGAAGTGCCAGGATCGCTGGCCGAGATGCCGGTATCCTCATCGAAAGGCCCTGCCAGCGTCAACGCAATGTCGCCGCTCGAAATGAAGGCCAGGGTGAAAAACGCCTCAGCCATCGATCCGGTTCCGGCAGCGTCGGCAGAGGCCGACAGGGCAATGTCGAAGCCGGCGTCGATGGAAAATGCGTAGGTTATGCTTGCGCTGTTGTTTGTCAGGAACAGGTCTCGGCCGACCTCATAGCCGCTCGCGGCGCTGGCGTTCCCGGCCAAGTCGGGAAAAGCTAGTGTCGCCGTGCCATTCAGAACGCGATCCAGGTTGACTGGCCGGAGCCGCGGGCCCGGGCCAGGCGAGATGGTCGTCTCCACGTAGAACAAACCGCGCGCCGTGCCTCCATCCGGCAGGCTTGTCATGTCTGACTCCGTGTTGATGAAAGGTTGTGGCGGATCATCGAAAACCCCGATCTGGATGAAGTCGTTCTCGCTTTGTGTGGCCGTCGGGTCGTTCACGGCGCTGTCGACATCGCCGCTCAAAACGGTCACGAAACCCGAAGAAACGTCTATGTCGGTGGGCGGAATGCCATCAGCGATGGTCAGGTCTGCAACGATGGATGCGGTCGCGCCGATGTCCAGTGTCGCCGCCTCGAGTGGGGTGATCGCAATCCAAGCCATGGAGAATGCCACACTGCAGCAAAGCCGGTTAATCCCAGTCCCGATTGTAACCTGCATGCCGTGGACCTTCCTTAATCCAGCCTTTCCGTAACGTTAACGAACCTGCGGTACGATCAGGCTCCAGTCAATTCAGAAATGGCCTTTCGCGCCCGCGCTGCCTGGTTCACGGCCTAAAGGACGGAGCGGTATAAAAGCGACTTTCTGCCTGACCGACGCGCGGATGGCCAAGATTTCCCTTTTCAGTTCCCAAGTTGCACGGCAATCCTAGGGTTGATGGCAGCATTCTGCGTTCGAATATTTTCAATAAAGCAATGGCTTGCGTTGGCGTGAAGCTCCTTCCGTGTGTGGTCCGCACAAAACGTTGCTAGACTCAGGGCTTCGGTAACGGGGCGTACCAGTCAAGCTTTTTGCGCAGAATGATTGATCCGCCAGAGCAGTTGAGTTGTAACTTTTCGGGTCCACCCTGCGTGCTGTCGCGGCTTTCGGCTGAGGTTCTTGGGGAACATGCTTCGGTTCGTGGTCAGCGCGATGGCTGCCAACATGATGCTGGTTGGATGTAATTCCGATGTGCCCATCTCATAGGCGTGCTTGGCAAAAACCAGCGACAGTCCTGACCACGGCATCATCGGAACCACGTCCCTACAGGACCTCAAAGGTGTTCAGTCCCAGCATCTGGTGGATTGGGTCGAGGATGAATCGATCCGGCTCTGAGGTCCAGATCTTGCAGATGTATTCGTAGGGCGTGAGGCCGCCGAGTGTTTAGAGCCGTCGGGCGTGGTTGCAAGCTGCCATGACGTCGGCAAGGTGCGTGCGCAACTGATCGTGGCTGTCGTAGTGGTATCGCTTGACCGTTGCGTCCTTGATCGTCCGGTTCGTCCTTTCGACCTGGCCGTTGGTCCATGGATGGTTGGGCTTGGTCAGCCGGTGCTCGATGCCGTTCGCTTCGCAGATCCTGTCAAAACGCATCGGCCGAGAGAGGATCGTGGTCCGGTTCCCAGGCTGATCTGCGAACTGAATGCCATTGTCGGTTGGGACCGTGTGGACATGCTAGGGCACGGCCTCGAGCATGTGCTGCAGGAACTCCCAAGCGGTGCGCCTGTCGGCTTTCTCGACGAGCCGGGTCACTGCGAACTTGCCGGTGCGGTCGATACCGACGAAGAGATAGAGCTTGCCCTCGGCGGTCTGCACTTCGGCGATGTCGATGTGAAAGAACCCGATCGGGTAGCGTTTGAACTTCTGCCGCTTCGGCTTGTCGCCCTCGACGTCTGGCAGGCGCGAGGTGCCATGTCTTTGCAGGCATCGATGCAGTGCCGAGCGCGTCAGGTGCGGGATCGACGGCTGAAGGGCATAGAGGCAGTCGTCGAGCGGCAGCAGCGTGTGACGCCGAAAAGCGACGATCATCGCCTCTTCCGGTTCGGTCAGGACCGTCGAGCGCGGCTCTCTTGGGCCAGTTTTGAGATCCTCGACCGTCGCCCGCTTACGCCACTTCGCCACCGTCTTGGGGTTGCTCCCGAACTCTCGGCTTAGCTCCGAGAGCGAAGCTTGCGATCGCTGTATCGCAGCTCTGACGGCGTGCGTGGTCGTGGCGCTGCCATGACG
>NZ_QGKU01000007.1 GCF_003172915.1 Meridianimarinicoccus roseus | reverse complement strand
GGGGCGGTTGAGGGTTTTGGGGGTCATGATTGATTTTGTTTTGGTTGGCGTGTTTCGTCTGCCGCGAGGGTTTCGAAGTATTCGGCAAGGCGCCGCGTGCCGAACCGGGGCGCGATCATGTCCATCCCGAGCGCGGTCAGGAAGAACCGCGCCGGTCCACTGACGCGGCGCGGCAGGATCGGCAGGACGGTGAGCGCGGCGCGGCGCAGGGCGTCCGGCAGATGGGTGATGCGCGGCGCGGTCCCGAGGGCGGCGAAGGCGGCGCGGGCAATCTCGCCCTGGGTCATCACGTCGGGCCCGCCGACCTCGGCCCAGCCCCGCCCGGCTTCGGTCGCGTCGGCGACGGCCATTGCCAGGTCGGCGCCGTGGATGGGGTTGAGGCGCTGCGTGCCATCCCCGAAAAGCCACACGCGGCCGCGCCGGGCCATGTCCAGGATCTCGGCCATGTCGGAAAAGAAGCCGGTGGGCGCGATCACCGTCGCGGGCATGTCGCAGGCCCGAAGCGCGTCCACGAAGGCGGCCTTGGCATCGATCAGCGGCACGCCCGGCATGTCCTCCGCGTGCAGGACGTGGATGTAGGCGAAGCGCTTCACGCGCGCCGCTTCTGCCTCGCGCAGGAGGTTCAGGTTGGCCTGAAAGTCAACGTCCCTGTAGCCCAGCCCGTCGGTCTGCCGGGTGATGCCAAGCGACGAAACGACGAGGTCCATGCCGTCCATGATCCCCGTGAGTGTCTCGGGTCGCGTCGCCTCGGCCTCGACCGTGAGATCTGCCAGGCCTTCGCCCCGCGCGGTGTCGCGCACCAGGGCGGTGACGTGGTGACCTCGGCGCGCGTATTCGGCGCAAAGATAGCGTCCGAGATGGCCGGTCGCTCCGGCAACCAGAACGTTCATGGATCGTCTCCGGGTCAGAGGAAACCGACGCCAAGCGCGGCGGCGGTCATCAGGGCGAGGACGGGCGTCCAGAGCAGGCGCTCCGGGCGAGAGGGGCTCGCGGCGTTGGCGGCGAGGGACAGCAGGGTGAGCCCGAGTGCCGGCCAGAACAGCGCCTCCAGCGGTGCCGGGCCGATGCCGGCCCGGGCGAGCACCGCCCCGGCCATGGTGGCAAGCAGCGCAGCCTGGACCAGCGCCAGCGCCCGCCAGGGGGGCGGCAGGCGGCCCGCAAAGCGGCCGCCGACCGTCAGCCGCCCGAGCGGGGCGCCGGCGGCGTTGGCGACGTGCATCAGCATCGGCAACGCGGCCAGCCCGGCATAGGCGAAGGCGAGTATCTGGGTCATCGACCGGTCCTCACCGCCAGCGCGGGCGCCGCGCCGGAAAGGGCCGATGCGTTGCGCGTGGTCGTTCGTCCGGCAGCCCGGGATCGCCCGAGATATGCCGGTGCGGACGGGTGCGCCGCCGTGCCAACCGGCGCGCGCCTTTGGTCAGAAGGTGGTGAAGGCCGGCCCTGCGGGTACAGGTGTCGTGCATCGCGCCCTCCCACAGGTCACGCCCGCATGGCCGCTGCCGCGCAGACCCCGAGCAGGGCGGCCGGCGCAGGAGGGGCTATCAGCATCGGGTTCATGTCGTGTGTCCTTCGACTGTCGAATGTGTCGAGGGAGGATATACCCGTTCGTGCCGGGGCGCGGCATGACCGCAGGGATCAACGGATTGACCGCGCATGTCAATTCGAGAGCCACGCGGTCGGGCTCGCCCCGGTCCAGCGCCGGAAGGCCCGGACGAAGGCCGAAGCCTCGGAAAAACCCAGAAGGTAGGCTGTCTCGCCGACCGAGACCTTGCGCGCGCCGAGGTAATCCATCGCCATCCGGCGGCGCAGGTCGTCGTGCACTTCGGCGAAGGTAACCCCCTCGTCCTTCAGGCGGCGGTAGAGCGTCTGTCGGCTCATGCCGAGGTCCCGGGCGATCCGGTCCATCGACAGCGTTCCTTCGTGCAGATCGGCCAGCATCCGCGCCTCGACACCCGAGCGCACGGTATCATTGGCGGCAAGCTCCGCCAGCAGCCCGTCGGCGTGGCGGGTGAAGACGCCGAAGACGTAGTCCTTGCCGCCGTCGAACGCCTCGTCCAGCCAGACCGGATTGATCCGAAGTGCGTTGCGCGTGGCGCGGAAGGTGACCGGCACCCGGAAAAGCTCGGGATAGCGGTTGGCATGGGGCGGCGGGGCGTAGGTGACTTCGAGCGCCTGTTCGAACGGGTGTTCGGGGGCGGAGCGGCGGAATTCGGAAATGAACCGCGCAAAGCTCGCCTCGGTCGCCATCCAGGTGCCGTCGCAGGGGCGATTGTCCAGCAGCCAGACCGCGTCGTTCTCGCGCTTGAGTTCGAACCGGTCCCGCCCGCCGCGGATCGGCACATCGGCCATCAGGCGGGCATAGCGGTTGAGCTGGACGAGGCTGTGCGGAAAGGAGGTCGAGGCATGGACGATCTGGCCGACGATCGACATCGTCTCGAGCCGCGTCTCGAGCACATGCCGCAGCAGAAGAGAGGTGTCGCCCGTCGTCTGGATCCCGGTGGCGATGAGCGTCTCGTAGGCGGCGACCGGGATGCGCGTGTCCTGATCCACCAGATCGTCATCCGTCAGGCCGGATGCCGCCAGAAGGCCGTCCCGCGGCGCGCCTTCACTCACCGCATAGTCGAGGAACGCGCGCGCGAAACCGGCGGCCATGGTCTGATCGGACATGCGGTGGTCCTCCGGGGTCAGGATGTCGATGCGCCCGGTCATGCCCTTGCCGAACCGGCGCCGACAGAATGTCCGAAGACAATGTGTCAGGACAAGCCCGATGCTGCGCCCCATGTTCGCGCTCATCGCCACCCTTCCCGCTCCCCGCGCCCTCCCGTCCCCGCAGCGCCCCACGACCAAGCCCGTACCGCCGAAAGTGCCGACAAAAGTGACCGCCCAAAATCCCGGACCCGGCCCCAAAAGCACCGCCCTCCTGCATCACGGCCGCATCGCCGTCAAAATAGCTACATGATTTTGTCCAATCCGATGGGCGCACTCTTTGGTTGTTGCAACCCACTGGAAAGGTGGTACGAATTTTTGCTTACTTTCCAAATGCACCTACTGCCGAACAAGGATCGGCTAGATGACGCGAAACACCGGCACGTATCGAACCTCGCGGCACGTGGAGTTCCAACAAGTCTTGGTCGCGGCAATTCACTACCCAAGCCTGAGATTCTTCGCAGATCGCCTCCGCAAGGCCCGAAAATTGGACAGGGGCATCACCACGGCCGTCGGAATAAACCGGTCGCCCTCGCCCATGCGCTGTTCAAGATCCGTCAGAGATGGGCAGCCTCAACGCCCTGACAGATGCAGTTGCTAGATTTTGAGGTCTCTCGCGTAGTTTTGCAGGATCCAGGCCGGAAGATGTGGCTCCACAAAGGAAAGGCGCCCTGAGGCAAAGACAAGCATCGGCCGCGGTGGATCATTGAGCTTCGAGTTGTCGAAGACCATGCCGCGATCGGCCATCAGGACGGCCTGGCGGATCAGGGGTCTACACCGATCATATCGGGTCCGGATCTTGTCGTCGGGCACGTCGTGCCCGCCTTCCTCCGTGCGCCTTCGAACCCGGGCGACTGAGATATCCGGGTTCTCCACGCCGACATGCATGACCACGACGAGGTATCCAAGTACCTTGGCTTTTGAGATAATGTCGAGCTTGGACGGGTGAGAAAAAACCGTTTCCGTTGCGAAACTGCTCCGGGTCTCGAACATCTCGTCGCGGCGTGCCTGCGCAATCTGCGCCGCTTCGTAGGAGGCTTCCACCGATGGGTCCTGCAGCTCTTCCCGCTGGATGATGTCCGCGTTGACGAAAGAACCCTTGAAGACCGGCTCCACGCGCTCCTTGAAAAGCGTCGACTTGCCGGCCCCGTTGGGACCGGCAAGCAGGACGAGGCTCGGCCTCATTCGCGGTCAGAAGCCGACGCGTAAACGAGATTGCCGCCGGGATCGAGGCCGACGCCAAGACCCAGCTGCTGGCGTTCTGCGAAGAACTCTCGCTCCTTGTCCGAGGGTTGCATCATCTTTTCGGTGAAACCCTCAAGCCATGCGGCGTCTTCTCCGTCATGCAGATCCTTCGTGTCGAGCCTGCCCTCAAGTGCCGCCGTTACGCGTGCGTGGTCGTATGCGCCGGACGTTTCGATGGCGCGCCCAAGCTTGAGCCAGTGAGAGATCTGCCCGGCAACGGACCTGCTGCGCAGCTCCGCCTCCCGCCTTACAAGTGCCATGATGTCATCGGAAAGCTTTACAGATTGGGCCATTCAGGCCTCCCTTAAATCGCGGTGCATCCGAGGTAGCAAAATACCACCTGTCCATCAAGGGGATTGCTTCGGCGTGATGTGCACTTCAAGCGCGGTGAATTGGCTGCCGCCGAGCCGCTTCCTCCGACAAGCATAGCGCCGAACAGAACGTCGCTATTTGCCATCGCGAATAGATTTGTCTTGCCCCACCCGAAGCGCGCGTTCAGCAGATCCTCGAACGCGTTTCAGGCCGCGCGGTTCGCCCCGTCAGGCGGGTCCGGGTTGAAGGCGCGGATCGCTCCTTCAGACCGCCCGGCCCAACGCGGCACGATGCAATTGACCTCGAGATGCCCGGTATGGATGTGCGTTGTCGCAAAGAGTGGTGGGCGATAGCACTCTGGCACGCCAGCAAACGCTATCTCGCGATAAACCCACAGCGCATGGTCGACGGCGATGCGGGGTCCCGCCTCACCCTCCTCGTCCGATGCTCCTCCACGGACAGCACCCGGAAGAAGAGCCTCGCGGCGGAAGCTGCGTTCGATGTCGAGGAGTTGCGCCTGAAGCCTCACCGCGTCGATCTCCGAGGTGCCGTCCGTTACCATCCGCGCGAGATCCTCAAGACGACGCTCGGCCCCGATCAGCGCGCCGACAACCTTGGCCCTGGCCAGATCGCGCCAGGGTGTCTCGTCGCGATGCAGACTCACAAGGTAGCGGCTCACCGACAGGTCCGCCGCCTGCGCCGCAGCCTTGATCTTGGCGCGATCGGCGGCGGTGACGTAGAGCGCGTCCCACCTGACGGCTCGCTCCTGATCCGATTTGCGGGGGCGTGGCATGCGGGTCCTCCAGGCGTCGCGGTCGG
>NZ_QGKU01000069.1 GCF_003172915.1 Meridianimarinicoccus roseus | reverse complement strand
TGCACTGCTCCCCGACCTTGGACCGCCGGAAGCTGGATTTTTCCGGCTGTCTCACGATGACGGGCTGGTGACGCCATCGGGATAATGCATGGCCATCGGGATGTTGTATCCGATCGCGCTGTGAGGTCGGTCTTCGTTGTAGTGTCTACGCC
Source organism: Meridianimarinicoccus roseus (assembly GCF_003172915.1). GTDB lineage: Bacteria > Pseudomonadota > Alphaproteobacteria > Rhodobacterales > Rhodobacteraceae > Meridianimarinicoccus > Meridianimarinicoccus roseus. The sequence goes on along the minus strand of NZ_QGKU01000069.1, from coordinate 27,833 downwards.
AATCTTCCAGCTTTTCGCGGGCGTCGGCAAGGCTCATGAACCAGTGCGCGTTCAGGCATTCCGCGCGGAGCTTCGAATTGAACGCCTCGATGAACCCGTTGTCGGTCGGTTTTCCCGGTCGCGAGAAGTCCAACGTGACGTCGTTGGCATAGGCCCAGAGGTCGAGGTCACGGGAGATGAACTCGCTGCCATTATCGACCCGAATGGTCTTCGGGTAGCCGATCTTGGCGCAGACCTTCTCCAGTGTTTGCACGACGTCTTCGCCGCGGTAGGCGAAGCGGGCATCAGCCGCTGGACAGAGCCGGGAATGGGTGTCCACCACGGTCAGGATGCGGAGCTTCTTGCCCATGGCGAGTTGGTCGTGAACGAAGTCCATCGCCCAGACATCGTTCGGGCCGACCGCTTCCTGGCGGTCCTCGCGCAGCTTCGCTTTCACCCGGCGTTTCGGGTGCTTGTTCCGCAGCTGAAGCCCCAATTCGTTGTAAATCCTGCGCGTCTTCTTCATGTTGATGATCCAACCTTCTCGCCGAAGCAAGACATGCACACGGCGATAGCCATACCGCACACGCGTCTCGCAGATCTCCCTGATCCGCCTTTCGACGGCAGCCTGATGCGTCCGCCGGGACTTGTAGTGGTAGCTGGACGTGTCAAGGCAGATGGCCCCACAGGCCTTCCGGATCGACACGCCCCAGTCGACGCACATCCCGGTCACGATCTCTCGCAGACGCCCAGGCTTCAGAGCTTTCGGCGGATCACGTCCTGCAACATCTCCCGATCGAGGGTCAGATCGGCGACGATCTTCTTCAGCCGTGTGTTCTCGTCCTCAAGCGCCTTCAGCCGGCGCATCTCGTCTGGCAGCAACCCGCCATATTTCTTCTTCCAATTGAAATAGGTCGCCTGGCTGATCCCCGCCTTGCGACAGATCTCCGCGACCGGCGTTCCCTGCTCCCCCTGCTTCAGGATGAACGCCTTCTGCGCCTCCGTGAACTTCGATGCCTTCATGCGTTTCCGCTCCTCTCCCAGCCAGGAAAGATTAGCCGAAAACTCCAGCTTCAAACGGTCCAGTTTTCAGGGGGCAGGTCAAGGTCGATGCGCTTGGGCGTGATGGGGCATTGTTGCCGGAGGCGCGGGAGCAGTCTCAGACTGGCTCCGCGACCGATACCAGCGCACCCGCCCTTTCAATGGCACGACCCGCATCCAGTAGTATGTCCTCGCGGAAGCGCGGTCCGATCAGCTGCACACCGACGGGTCGGTCGCGCACCGTCCCCGTCGCCACGCTGAGCCCCGGCATGCCGATCGTAGGCAGGGCGCGTTGGGTCAACTGCGCCTCGAAAACGCGCGCAAAGCTTTCGGGGGAGGCCACGTCCAGTTGCTGGTCGAACGGCAATTCGCCTGACACGGGGCAAAGCAGCACCGGGTATTCGTCCAGAAAGACCTGCCATTCGCGCATCAGCCCAACCCGGGCCTGAAGCGCCTGCATCAGATCCGCAAACCCAACGGTGCCCGCGGCCGCACTCATCTGGGCGAAGGCGAATTGTGCATCCGCCTCACCTTCCCGCTCCAGCACATCGGCAGCGCCGAACTGCATCTCCGACATCCAGAGGCAGGCGTTGATGTCCGCGGCGCGGCGCATGGGTGGGCAAGGCATCTCATCCACTTGCCAGCCCGCGTCCCGCAAGCGGTCTGCGGCGTTGATCAAGGCCGCCGTGACCGCGTTGCTTACTGGCAGGCCATCGGGCGCAAGGGTCAAAGCCGCACGCTTTGGGTAATCCGCCAGCAGGCGCGGTGCGGGCACATACCATGGATCGCGCGGGTCGGGCGCGGACATGGCGGCCAGCGCGATGTCCAGATCGGCGATGCTGCGGGCGATCGGCCCCGAGACGGCCATCAGTTGCGCCCCGATGAAGCGATCTGGCGCGCTGGCATTCCACGCCGGCACGCGCCCTGGCGTCGGACGCAGGCCGTGCAGCCCGCAAGCATAGGCCGGATACCGGATGGAGCCCGCAATATCCGTTCCATGTCCGATGGCACAGATGCCAGCCGCCACGGCCGCCGCCGCCCCGCCGGACGAACCGCCTGGCGTGATGTGCCGGTTGCGCGGGTTCAGCGTTTGCCCGTGAAGGGCGTTGTTGGTGAACCAGCGCAGCGAGAAGGCAGGCGTGTTGGTGCGTCCCACAAGGATGCCGCCCGCCTTGCGAATATTCGCGACCACGGGGCTGTCGACCTCGGCACGGTGATCGGCCAGCAGGCGCAGCCCGTTCGTCGTGGCGTGTCCTTGCTGATCGACATTGACCTTTATCGTGACCGGTACACCGCAGAGCGGACCTGCCTCCGCGCCCCGCGACAGTTCGGCGTCGAGCGCGCGCGCGGCGGCCAGCGCCTCCTCCGGGGCCTCTTGAACCACGGCATTGATCGCCGGGTTCACAGTGTCCAGCCGGGCCAGATGTGCCTGCGTGACCTCCTCTGCCGATACCTGCCGTGCCCGCACCTGCGCCGCGAGATCGCTTGCCGTCATTGTCCAAAGCTCTGTCACCGAAAGGTCCTTCCCGCACCGCAACCGAGCAGATCCTTGCAAGAGCGGCCCCTCTTGTCGAGTGGGGTCACGCCGGGCGCCTGTATGCGACGGACTCACCCGCGCGGAGGGCGGCCCGTGCTCTCAGACCACAGGTTGAAGCGTCAGCGCTTCCTGCTCCTGCGGGCCCGCGAACAGCATACCCAGCCGGTCGGTGGTGTCCTCCACCCCCGCCATCCGCAGCATGTGCCAGGCCAATGCGGTATTGCTGGAAATGACCGGGACGCCGATCGTCTGCTCTGCGATCGGGATCACATCGAGGCAGCGCAGGTTCGTGCAAGAGACGAAGACCGCGTCACAAGGTTCTTGCGCAGCCACCGTCTCAATCGCTTGGAGGATGGAGGCGGGGGTAATTCGCGCGACAACGCGGTCGTTGCCTTCCTCGAAGGAGCCGAAGCCCGCGATCTCGAAGCCGGCCTCCTCCAGCTTGGAACGCATCCGGGCGGAAACCTCTGCGATGTAGGGCGTGACGAACCCCAGGCGCTTTACGCCGAGCGCGCGGCAGGCCGCGATGACGGCTGCCAGCGGGTCGGTCACCTTGGCGCCAGGGCAGGCAATCCGGACCGCCTCCGCCACCTTGTCGGAGCCGATGACCGTAGAGGCAGAGGTGCAGCCAAAGCCGATCGCGTCGAACTGCAGGGACGGCGGAAGAAGACGCGCTGAAGCCGGCAGGTCCTTCTCCATCAACATAAGCGTATCTGGTCTGATCTCAGGCGCCATGGCGATGCGGCAGTGGTAGAGCGCGACGCCCGCGCGGTCCATGATGCGGGAGAATTCCGGCTCCATCGTTTCATCGGTTTCAAGGACGATCAGCCCAAGGTTCGCGCGCGTGCCCACGCCGCCGTCTGTCTGGAAGTCGAGTTTCATTTCTGGTCCTCAGATGATGGGGAGGTCGCGCGCCGCGCGCTCGGTCAGAAGCTCTGCGCCCGAAGCGCGCAGGACGATGTTTTCCTCATGGACCATGATGCGTCCGGCCCCGTAGCTCAGCGAGGGCTCTAGCGTCAGCACCATGTTCTCCGTCAGTTCCGTCCTGTCCCAGGCGGCGTGAGACGGCCATTCTGTCAACTGCATGCCAAGGCCATGACCCAGCCGCCCGACATCGCCGCCGACGTCGTCGATCTCGCGGATCACGGCCTGCATGGCCTCGAACAGGTCGCGGGCGGTCGCGCCGGGACGGGCGGCTGCGATCCCCGCTTCGGTCGCGCGCCACAGCACATCATAGGCCCGGCGCGAGGCGTCATCAGCGGCGCCGATGGCAAAGTTGCGGTCGAAATCGCAGAAATACCCGTCCCATGTTGCACCGGTGTCGAGCATCAGGATGTCGCCGCGCGCAAGCGGCCGATCCGAAGGCGGGGAGATCACGTCGTGATAGCCACCGGCATCGGCACCACCCACAAGGTACGGCACATCGTCCGCACCCTGAGCCAGTGCTTCCCGGCGAAAGGCGCGGAACAGGTCTTCCAGCGGCTGGCCTTCGCGCGCGATTTCGGGAACGCGGGCGAAGCTGCGCGAGCCTATGGCACAGATATGGGCGATCTTCTCGATCTCGGCCTCGGATTTTACCATGCGGAGTCCGCGCATCAGAGGGGTCCCGTCCGCGATCCGCAGGCCGCGAAGCCCGTCCATCAGGCGTTCGTAATCGCCCAAGGGCATCCGCAGATGGGTCTCGTGGCCCTTGGGCAGGCCGATCACATCGCCTGCGCGGGCCATCGGGGCCAGCAGTTCCGTCATCAGGCTGATCCCGTCATCCTCAGGAGCGGGCGCGCTCCAGGTACGGATATCGTCAAGCCATGTGCGGCGCATCAGGTCCGCGCCAATCTCGGGGATGATCGCCACAGGCTTGCCAACCGCAGGCACAAACAGGAACCACGGGCGCGTTGGGCTTTGCCAAAACAGAGTGTGAAAGCCGCTGAAGTAGCGCAGCTCGGCCTCGGTGGTCAATAACAGGCCTGCCCATCCGGCCTGTGCCATGTGGGCCTGCGCCCTAGAGGTGCGGTCCGCGTATTCCTGCTCGGAGAAACCGCGCGTGGGGCGGGCCATAGGGGTGATCATCTTGGGGACTCCTCGCGCATGGGAAGGCGATCCTCGACCAGCCGCACCCAGAATTCCGCGCCGATCGGAAGCAGCGCGTCGTTGAAATCGTAGTCAGAGGCATGCAGCGGCCGGCCATGTGCCGCGTCCGTGCCATTACCCAACAGCAGGAAACATCCCGGCAGCGCCGTGGCGAACTGCGCGAAATCCTCAGAAAAGCTCATCGGCGCCCGGTCGCGCAGCAGGTCGCACCCTGCGGCCTGCGCGGCGCGGTAAACGCCTTCGACCGGCGCCTCCGCGTTGATCGTCTCTACGAACTGCGTGTCAAAATCGACAGTCACCTCAATGCCGTGGGCTGCAGCGATGCCTTCTGCAATCTGGCGCATGAAGGTTCGGATCAGGTCGCGGTCACGGGGTACGCGGGCGCGAAAGTCGCCCTTCAGCCGTGCCACCCCCGGCAGCACATTGCGCTGTCCGTCGGTCAGGAACTCCGTCACCGAGACGACCGCCCCCGAGGCGGGCTCCAGCTTGCGGGCCACTATGGTTTGCAGGGCTAGTACAATCTCCGCCCCAACTGTGATCGCATCAACGCCGGTCTGCGGCATGGATGCATGGCCGCCGCGGCCCTTGATGATGATCTCGAACAGCGTTTCGCTGTTACAGATTATGCCGGTACGCGTGCTTATCTGTCCCAAGGGCGCACCCGGCAGGTTGTGAATCCCGAAAACCTCGTCCATCGGGAACCGCTCGAGCACGCCTTCTTCGATCATCGCCTGCGCGCCGAGGCCGTGTTCCTCGTTGGGCTGGAACAGGAAGACCACGGTGCCGTCGAAGGCAGGCGCCTGCACCAGACGCTCGGCGGCACCCAGCAGCATCGTGGTGTGCCCGTCATGACCGCAGGCGTGCATGACGCCTGCCATCCTGGAGACGTGATCATGCGTCGATGTCTCCGTGATCGGCAGCGCATCCATGTCGGCGCGCAGGCCGATTGCCCGATTGCCATGGCCCGCACGCAAAACCCCGACGACGCCTGTGCCCTCGTGTACCTCGAGGCCAAGGGCGCGAAGCCGCTCGGCCACGATGCGCTTTGTACGGTGTTCCTGGAAGCCGAGTTCGGGGTGGCGGTGCAGGTCACGCCGGATCTCAGTCAATCGCGTGTTAAAGTCGTCCATCTTGACACCGGCCCCTGGTTTGAGGCGATGATACACGGGCGTCTTGCGCGTCAGGCAGCAAGTTTCCGGCCCCAGATGAGAAAATTTCTCATTCCTAGGCCTGTTGGGGATAAATCCGGCAGCGTGGTCAGACGGATGCCGAATCCACAAGCGCCGGGATCAGATCGGCAGTGTCAGACCGACCTTGCTGCGATCCATCGCGATCGAGGTGCGGAAGCGGCGGACATTCGAGTTCTCGAAGAAGAGACGGTGGGTCAGCTGCTCGAAATCCTGCATGTCGCGCGCCGTACAGATCAGTATGAAGTCCGCTTCGCCGGTGACGTAATAACACTGTTGCACCTGCGGCTCCGCCTTTGCGCGCTTGCGGAACAGGTCCAGCTGCTGAAGGCTCTCGCGGTCCAGCTCCACTAGCACGACGAACGTCATCTTGCAGTCGAAGCGCCCCGGATCAAGCACCGCGACCTCTTTCATGATCATCCCGCTCTCGCGCAGCCGTTTCAGTCGGCGCTGCACGGACGGCACGGACAGGTTGCATTCCTGCGCAAGGCGTTCGAGCCCGATTCTGCAATCAGACTGAAGCACCCGCAGGATCTTCATGTCTGCCTCGTCAAGATTGCTTGTCATGCTGATTCCCCACGCTTCCGGCCGGTCCAGCGAGAAATTTTATCGATGATAGGCCTGAGAACGAAAAATCGAAAGCCCCTCTGACTGTTAAAAAATTGGTCAATGACCCGAAAGGACACAGGCGACATGCTCGACAGCGACATACTCAGCTTCGACCCAGACGTGGCGCGTGCATTGGAGTTCTTCCATGCGCAGGACAACTACGAGGTTTCGCCGCTAGTGGAGATCGACGGCCCCGGCGGCCGGACAGTTCAAGCCAAGCTGGAAACCCACCGGATGGGCCTTGGCGCGTTCAAGGCACTGGGTGCGCCCTACGCGGTGGCCCGGATCATCGCGCAGGGATGGTTGGAAAAGACCGGCGAGGCCATTGGCCCTGACCGCATGAAAGACGCCGACATCCGCGCCTTCGCATCCGGCCACACCTTCGTTTGCGCCAGCGCCGGCAATCACGGCATGGGTGTCGCCGCGGGCGCGCGCAACATGGGAGCCAAAGCGCGGATCCACCTCGCGCGCACCGTGCCGGAGGGCTTCGCGGCACGTCTGCGCACCCTCGGCGCCGAGGTCGTGCGCTCAGGCGATGTCTATGAAGACAGCATCGCCGCCGCGATCGCCGATTCCCTGAGCACCGGTGCCACCCATCTGGCCGATGGGACATGGGAAGGATACACCGAGATCCCGAAATGGGTTATGGAAGGCTACTGCGTCATCGCCGAGGAACTGCGCGAGACGTATGAAGCGAAAGGGTCCTGGCCGACCCATGTCTACCTGCAAGCGGGGGTCGGAGGGCTCGCCGCAGCTATGGCCCACATGATCCGCCTGAATTGGGCCGTACAGCCCCGTCTGATCATCGTGGAACCCGAAGCAGCCGCCTGCCTTCAGGCAAGCCACCTGGCAGGCAAGCCCGTAAGGGGCGATGGTCCGGAATCCAGCATGGGGCGCCTTGACTGCAAGGAACCGTCCATCGTGGCTTGGGATGTTCTGGAACGCTGCGACGTGCACTACGCGACCCTGTCGGAAGAAGAAGGCGAAGCGGCCGCGCAGGCGCTCGCCGGACAGGGCATCGCGACAACGCCTTCAGGCGCGGCCGGATACGGCGCGCTTTGCAAGACCGACGACTTTTCTCCCTCTGACAAGGACATTCGTCCCCTCGTCATCATCTCGGAAGGACCCGCGTGAGCGGTCCAGAAAGGACTACAATGAAGCACTCCTTCGCCAAGTTTGTCGTACCGGCCGTGCTGGCCGCAGGCCTTGCCACCGGCGTCTCCGCCGACACCTGGAAGTTCGCCTCCGAAGAGGACAAGGGCGACGTGCAGGACATCTTTGCCCAGGCCTTCGCCGACAGCATCAAGGAACAGTCCGACGGCGACATCAAGGTCCGCATCTACTACTACGGGCAGCTTGGCACCGAGAACGATATCGTAGAACTGACCTCCAAGGGCACCGTGCAGTTCGTGTCCGTGGGCACCGGCCACCTCGGCTCCTATGTGCCCGAAGCGCAGGTGCTGGACCTGCCCTACGTGTTGGGCGGTGACGTGGACGTGATCCGCAACGTGCTGACAACCAGCCCGACCATCTATGAGGACCTCAGCCCGAAGTTCGAGAAAGTGAACCTGAAGCTGCTGACCATGATCTCCGAGGGAGAAATGGCATGGGGTGCGAACAAGCCCCTGCGCACGCCTGCCGATTTCGAAGGCCAGAAAATCCGAACCTTCACATCCACGATCCCGGTCGAGACGTTCAAGGCCTTTGGCGCCAACCCGACGCCGCTGTCCTGGGGCGAGGTCTATGGTGCGCTGCAGCTCAAGACCGTCGATGGCATGGTGAACCCGGTCTACTTCATCTACAATGCCAAGTGGCATGAGGTGCAGGACTATCTGATGTTCCCGGGCCAGCAGCCTTATGTCGGCACCGTCTCCACCAACATCGAATGGTTCAACAGCCTGCCCGCCGAGGAGCAGGAGATGGTGACGAAAGCGATCGCCGTGGCCGAGCAGGCCGCGCATGACTACCAGCTCGAAATCAACGCGACGAACATGGAAAAGATCAAGGCCGAACGCCCCGATCTGCAGGTTATCGTCCTGACCGACGAAGAGCGCGCCGTCTTCGAGCAACTCAGCACCACCCTGCACGAGACCTTCTACGACGTCGTCGAGAAGGCCTACCCCGCCGCCGAGAAGGACACCGCCCGCGAAGGCGCCCGGACTATCCTTCAGGGGCTGCTCTCCGAAGTCGCCGCCAATTCCTGAAGCCTGCGGTGCCTGACGAAGGGCGCGGCGCATCCCAGATGCGCCGCGCCTTTCCCAGGGCCGACAGAGGCCAGAGTGCAAAGGGGGCGAGAGCCATGAAAGTCATCTTGCTGACATTGAGCAGGACCACCGAGTTCATCGAGAAATTCGTGATCATCACTGCGATCCTGCTGATGATGGTCAACTCGACCGCCAACGCCATCGGCCGCTACGCCTTCGGCAAGAGCCTGTTCTTCTCGGAGGAACTCAATCAGTTCCTGATCGTGAGCGTGACGTTCTTTGGCTTCGCCTACGCGGTTCGCAAGGGCCGCAACATCCGGATGACAGCGCTCTATGACAATCTCGGGCTGCGCGCGCGCAAGGTCATTCTGACAGTCATCTCCCTGACCACTTCCACGCTGCTGCTGTTCTTGGCCTACCAGTCGGTCTTCTACGTCCTGGAAATCAAGGAACTGAACCGCCTCAGCCCGGCGCTGCAATTCCCCGTCTACATCATCTACTCGGTCATTCCGATTGGACTGTTCATGGCGAGCCTTCAATACCTGATCGCTTTCATCATGAACCTCACCCGCCCGGGCGCATGGCATTCCTACGAGATCGAGGACAGCGACGCCGAGGACATAGGAGTCTGACATGGCCGGTATTCTCGAATTCCTCGGCGATATCATCTCGGCAGAGCTCGATATCTTCGTGATAACCTTCACGCTTGTCGTGACCATGGTTATTCTGCTGTTCCTCAGCTTCCCGATGTTTGTCCCGCTGACGGTGGCCGCGCTCATCGGCCTCGTGCACTTCTCCGAGATCGACACCGGTGTCGTCATCCAGCAGATGGTCACGGGCATCTCACCAAATGCGCTAATCGCGGTGCCCATGTTCATCCTCGCCGCCGATATCATGGCGCGCGGGCATACGGCGACCAATCTTCTGGGCCTGATCGAAGCCTATTTCGGCCACCGCCGCGCCGGTCTGCCGATCACAGCCTGCATCAGCTGCACCCTGTTCGGGTCCGTGTCCGGGTCCACACAGGCGACCGTCGTGTCCATCGGTCAGATCATGCGGCCCAAGCTGCTGAAGGCGGGCTACAAGGACAGCTTTGTCATGGCGCTGATCATCAATGCCAGCGACATCGCCTTCCTGATCCCGCCGAGCATTGGAATGATCCTTTACGGCACACTGGCCAATACCAGCGTTGGCGAGCTGTTCATCGCCGGGATCGGTCCGGGCATCGTGCTCGCGCTGCTCTTCTGCATCTACTGCTACGTCTACAGCGTCATGCAGGGTGACACCATCACGTTGATCCCCAAGCGCAACAGGGCAGAGAGGCGTGAGGCCCTGCGCAAGGCGATCCTGCCCCTTGGCTTTCCGGTCCTGATCGTTGGCGGCATCTATTCCGGTGCCGTGACCCCGACAGAGGCCGCCGCGTTCTCCGTTCTCTATGCCCTTCTGGTTGAGTGCGTGATCTACCGAGAGTTGAAGCTTGACGACGTGCTGCAGGCCGCGCTCAGCACCGGGCTGATCACTGCCGTTGTGTTCATCCTCGTGGGAGTGGGGCAGGCGTTTTCCTGGTACATCTCGTTCGAGCAGATCCCGCAGGGGCTTCTGGAACTGCTGAACCTCGAAGGGGCGTCGCAGGAATACATCCTGTTCATCATCGCACTTAGCTTCTTCATCGGCTGCATGTTCGTGGACTCGCTGGTGGTGCTGGTCATCCTGACGCCGATCTTCGTCCCGATCGTCGACGCCTCGGGCCTAGACCCTGTGCTCGTGGGCGTCATGGTCACCCTGCAGATGGCGATCGGCTCCGCCACTCCGCCCTTCGGCTGCGATATCTTCACCGCGATCGCGATCTTCAACAGACCATATCTGGAGGTGATCCGGGGCACGCTGCCCTTCTTCATTATCCTCGCATTCATGACGGCGTTGCTCATATACTTCCCCGGCATCGCCCTCTTCCTGAGGGACCTCGCGGCCTTCTAAGGTCAGGATGCATGGTGTGTCGCTACGCCTTGGCGTGGGTCACCGCTCCGGGAACGGAGCGGTGACCTGGACGATCTCTGCTGGCTGACCGATGGGCGGATGCGCAGGCTTCCCCATTTTCGAAGTCTCATGGTAACCGGCCGGTTGTTGCCGCGATGGTTGGACCCTGATGCGAGCGACAAGATCAGCGTCGTTGACGAAGCCGTCGAGGAATTCGTGCCAGCATTCAGTCGTTATGCGTGCATCCCTAGCATGTCTGTCAGTTCCTCGATGCAGTGGTCGGTCAGTGCGGTGATGGCCTCCTCAGGCCCACTTTGGACGGCGCTGCGCGTTTCGCGAGATCGTGGGCACGGATCTCGCGGGCGGCGGGCGCGCATTTCGCGCGTTCCCAGGCAGGGATTTCACGGGATCATCGGCGGGACTGGTCGACGGACCGAGAATACTCCCGCTCCGGATCAATAGGAGGGGCGGGCTGCCGACAGGACGATTGACCATGCGCAGGGTACAGGACGTATTGCGATCGAGATTTACCCTGGGTCTGAGCAAGCGGGCGATTGCCGCGTCGCGGGGACTTGGGAAAGGATGTGTCGGGCCTATCTGCGCCGCGCCCGGAAAGCCAGTTCGGGTTGGCCGCTTCAAGAGGGTCTGGACGATGACAGTCTTGAATTTCTCCTGTTTCTAGCCTCCCCGATCTTGCCGGACCCGGATCGTCCCGTTCCGGACTGGGCCGCGCTGGACACGGAGTTGCGCAAGTACGGGTTGGCCCGAATGCTGCTGTGGCAGGAATACCGTGCCGATCACCCGGCGGGTCCAGCTACACGTGGTTCGATAGTCCCCCCCGATCTTAGGGGGATGTGAAGGTAGAATTTTCTCGGCGGGATGACTGAGGAGATTCCGGTAAGGGATACACGATTTCCAGCAGCCCGGATCATGGACTTGCCACGCCAGATGGAGGGCGGTGTGCGCGGCTGGGCTGTGCCGCGATCACGGGATGAGCAGCGCCACGCCGTACAAATGGCGGGCAAAGTACGACGGCATGGACGGCAGCCTCATCAGCGAGATGAAGTCGATGACCGACGAGAACCGGCGCCTGAAGCGCGTGTACGCAGATGTCAGCAAGCAAATTGATCTACTGAAGGAGGCCCTCGAAAAAAAATGTTCCGGCCAGCCCAACGCCGAGAGTTGGCCCTGAGAGCGGTGGCGGTGAAGGGCGTCAGCTTTGCGCTGGCTTGCCGGGCATTTGGTGTCAGCGAGACATGCTATCGGTGCAACCCCAAGCTGGACGAGAAGAACGAGCAGATCGCCAGCCTACTGCCTGGGCTGACGAGCGCAAAGAAGACTTGGGGCTTTGGCCTTTGCTTCGTGTATCTGCGCGATGTTCAGGGCCATGCCTCGAACCACAAGCGGGTCTGCAGGATCTATCGGGAACTGGAGCTGAACCTGAGGATCAAGCCGCGCAAGCGCCTGAAGCGGGAGAGGCCCGAGGAGCTGGCCGTGCCTGAGGTCCCAAACGAGGTCTGGTCGATGGACTTCGTGCCCGACAGGCTGGGAGATGGCCGCCAGTTCCGGCTGCTGAACGCCCTGGACGAGTTCAACCGCGAGGGCCTGCGCATCGAGATCGACGTCTCTGTGCCTGCAGAACGGGTCGTGAGGGCCTTGAACCGGATCATCGAATGGCGCGCAAAGCCCTTGGCGATCAGAATCGACAACGGCCCCGAATATGTCAGTTCAACGCTGACCGTCCGGGCCGAGAAGCAGGGCATCGCCCTGACCTACATCCAGCCCGGCAAGCCCCAGCAGAATGCCTTTATCGAGCGCGACAACCGGACAGTCCGGAACGAATGGCTGGACTTGTACAATTTCGAAAGCATCGAGGGGCCCAGCAGATTGTCACCGAGTGGCCGTGGTCCTGCAACAACGACCGCCCCAACATGGGCAACGCCGGGATGACACCCGCCCAGAAACTGAAAATAGTCGTGTAAATTCTATGCCCGAGCCCCGTAAAAATGGGGGGGGGTTCCAGACCTCTTCGTCAACATCTTGACCAGCCGCCATGCACAGCTGCACGGAACCGAATACCGGCCGACCTGCTCGGGGCCGGTGTGCGAACCAAAGAAAGGGCGATCCGGTACCCGGACTTGGTCGTGGAGTATGGTCCGCGAGTGGATCAGGACATGTGCGCAACCAAACCGGTCCTCGGGATGAAGGTCCTGTCGCCCTCGCCCGGCCTGTTCGAAACACACCAGCTGGTGTCTGAACACAGAAACGGTCAGGATATCGCCTACGTCCTCCTGTCGGAGCCTGACTCCCCACGCTTTCTCGCGCATCTGCACGACGGCTTTGAGTGGCGTGACCACTTCCATGCCGGATTGGATCAGGTCGTGAGGATTCGAGAGATCAGGGCCTCGCTCGCCCTCATCGACATGTATGCAGATTGTAAGTTCCGCTACACCCGCGACGGGCTCCGTCAAAGCCCATGCCAGCAGAAACGCAGGCTATTTTTCTCCGGTATTCGCACGCACAGTGCCCACCTTGGCGCTGTGCGATTGCAGCCTGAGCCATTTCCGACCCCTGGTGCCCGGTTCGCCTTTTTTACATAGCACGGAGGGCCAGCCGCATTCGGATGCAGGCGCCCTGCGCAACGTCCAAGGATTTCACGTCGCCATTGTGTTTGCAGGCGATGTCTTGAACTATGGCAAGGCCAAGACCGCTCCCTTGGTTGGTCCCCAACTGGCCGAAACGCCTGAACGCCACGTCCACCTTGTCACTTGGAATTCCCCGGCCGTCGTCGCATACGAGAACCTCCGCAAAGGTCCCGCAGGACCTAATACTGACGATGATCTCCGTCATTCTAGGCCCGCCATGTTTCAGGGCGTTGTCGATCAGATTGGCAAGGGCTTCGCCGAGCAGAACAGTATCGCCCTGCACAAACACGGGTTCGCCCTGCGGCTCGTACGTGAAGTCGATATCGCGCGCGAGAACCGCTGGCGCTTGATCTGCGCAGACACGTTCGGCCATTGCATTCAGGTCGAACCGCTCCATCAACGGCAGCCCACCATGGTGCAGCCGTTCGGCGCGCAGAAGCTGTTCAGTGAGATGCGCTGCGTTTCGTGCGGCATCGATCAGCTCGCGTTCGCGCTGCTGACGCTCTGCGGGATCGTGGACGGCCGGCAGGGTCTCGGCCAGCGACAAAAGCGCCGAGGCGGGGTTGCGCAACTGGTGCGCCGCGTCTGATATGAAGGCCTTGTGCGCATCGATACTGTCTTCGACCTGGCCCAGCAGCCGGTTAAGGGTTGCGACGATCCCCGAAACCTCGGCGGGCACCGGACGCTGGATCACGCTCAGATCGTTAGGCGACCGCCGCGCAATGGCATCGTGCAGGCCAAGAAGCGGGCGCAGCCCGATCGCAACGCCGAACCATACCACCACCGCCAGCGCCGCCATCAGCCCGGCGATAAGGATCACTGCGCGGCGGGCAAGCTCAGTAGCGAATGCTTGCCGGTCGCTCACTCTTTGCCAGACTGTCACTACGGTCTTGCCGGTCAGGTTGTCGATGGTCGTGGTCTCGGACATGCGCAAGACGCGAACGCGTTCGCCCCGGTAGTCGGCGACGAAGAAGTGCGGGCCATCATCGGAAATGCGCCCGCTGAAAGATGGCGGATACGCATAACCGGTCACGTAGATCCCGCCCGGCCCGGTCACGTGATAGAAGACCTCGCCCCCGCCCGCGTCGGAGATCAGGGCACGTGCGGACGGAGAAAGGGCGTCGCCCTCGGAAACGGTCACGTCGCGCGAAATCGCAAGAGCGGCCGCTAGGAGGCTGCGGTCGAACAACTGCTCGGAGGTGCGTTGTGCCACAGAGTATCGCCAGACACCAAGAAGCACTGACACCAGCAATAGCGGTACGAGGATCACGAGAAACAGCCGGGAGCGCAGCGACATGGTCCTGCCGGTCACGGATGGTCTACTTCAAGCATGTACCCCAATCCGCGCGCGGTCTTTATCCGAATGCCGTATGGTTCGAGCCGGCGGCGCAAACGCGACACATGCGGTTCGATCGCGCTGTCGTGGACATCGGCACCAGTGCCGTAGACATGGGTAGTGAGATCCTGTTTCGACACGATCCGCCCCCGGCGCTCCAGCAAGCATTCCAGCGTGGCGATTTCCTTTCGCGGCACGTCGAGCCCTTGGTCGCGGTCCAGCAATTGCCGACTGGTCCGGTCGAAAACGAGGGCACCCAGCTTATCCCGCGCCGAATAGACCAAGTTCTTGCGCCGTGCCATCGCCCGCAGCCGGGCTTCCAGTTCATCCATCTCGAACGGCTTTGTAAGATAGTCGTCGGCGCCGGCATCCAGGCCATCGACCCGCTCTTGCGTATTGCTGCGTGCGGTAAGAAGGATCACCGGTGTTCCGTCGGCCCGCCAGCGCATGGCGCGCAGCACGTCGAGCCCGCTTTTCCCGGGCAGGTTAATATCCAGCACCACGAGATCCGCGCTTTCGCGTTGCAGGAAGAGATCGGCTTCTTCCCCGTCGTGCAGGATATCGACCGCGTGCCCGCGGTCGCGCAGACGGTGCGCGATGCCGTTGGCAAGATCGAGATTATCTTCAATGAGCATAATTCGCATGCAGCCATCTTTCAGGATGCGCAAGACTCACGCAAGGTTGGCGTCCCAAGGTGAGCGCATCGGAGGAGGAATGCGTTCCCTTTTGAAATGGAAATCGCGTCGATCGTCGTCAGGGCGGCCGACACAAATGGTTTGTGGGAGGACACCAATGACCATTAAGACACTGAGCAGCGCCGTCGCCGTCACCGCCTTGCTGGCGTTTCCGGCATTCGCCGAAGTCGACTTTTCGGGCGAGACAGTCGAATGGGTGATCCCGTTCTCGGAAACCGGAGGATCGGCCAAATGGGCGAACTTCTTTGCACCTCTGCTGTCCGAGCAACTGCCGGGCAACCCGACGGTTGTCGTCAAGTTCATGCCCGGCGCCGGTTCGACCAAGGGCGCGAACTGGTTCCAGGAACAGGAACACGAGGACGGCACGCTGCTGTTCGGCACCTCCGGATCGACCCAGTTCCCATTCCTTCTTGGCGATCCGCGTGTGCGCTACGAGTATGCCGACTGGACGCCGGTCATGGCGTCGGGCACCGGCGGCGTGGCTTACCTGAACCCCAAGGATGGCGCGAAGTTCGACGGGTCGGCCAATGCGCTGCAGGATATCGACTTCATCTACGGCTCGCAGGGCGCGACACGGTTGGACCTGGTGCCGCTGCTTGCCTGGGAAATGCTGGGCATGAATGTCGAGCCGGTGTTCGGGATCAAGGGTCGCGGTGACGGCCGACTGATGTTCGAGCGCGGCGAGGCGACCATCG
Source organism: Meridianimarinicoccus roseus (assembly GCF_003172915.1). GTDB lineage: Bacteria > Pseudomonadota > Alphaproteobacteria > Rhodobacterales > Rhodobacteraceae > Meridianimarinicoccus > Meridianimarinicoccus roseus. Next base: position 11,840 of record NZ_QGKU01000069.1, on the reverse strand, counting down.
ACTACCAGACCTCCTCGGGCTATCTCGGCGCATCGGCTGACCTGGTGGCCAATGGCCAGGCAGTGCCTATGATGACCTGGGGCGCCCTCGACGAGGATGGAAACATCGTGCGCGACCCGACCTTCCCGGACATCCCGACCTTCAAGGAGGTGTGTGAGGCCACCGATGGCTGCGAGACCTCGGGCGAGGCGTGGGACGCGTGGAAGGCCTTTTTTGTCGCCGGTTTCCCGGTACAGAAGATCGCGTTCCTGCCCGCCGGCACCCCAGACGACGTGCGCGACGCCTATGTTGCCGCGTTCGAGGCGGTGCGTTCGGCGGACGGCTTCTCTGAACTCGCGGCAAAGCAGGTCGGCAAGTATCCGGTCTTCGTCGGCGAAGGCGCAGCGCGCGCCACGGTCGCCGGAACGACCGTTTCCGACGAGGCAAAGGCCTTCGTGCAGAACTGGCTGCAGGAAGCCTACGGTGTTTCCCTGAACTAAGGCAGGAGCCCGGGCCCCGGCATCGCGTCGGGGCCTTACTCTTTCCAATCTCAGACAGACAAGGGGCGGCGTCATGGACGTTCTCGCGACAGCTCTGCCCGCGCTTGGCGACGCGTGGGCACTCATCCTTCAGCCGGTCGTGCTGGGGTATCTCGTCCTCGGTGTGGTCATGGGCCTTGCCGTGGGTGTCTTTCCCGGACTGGGCGGTATCGCCGGTTTGTCGCTTTTGCTGCCTTTCATGTTCGGGATGGAACCGGTCCTAGGTCTGGCGCTGATGATCGGCATGGTGGCCGTCGTGCCGACATCGGATACGTTTGCGTCGGTCCTCATGGGCATTCCCGGCTCGTCGGCCTCTCAGGCAACGGTGCTGGATGGCTTTCCACTTGCCAAGAAGGGCCAGGCGGCGCGCGCTCTGTCCGCGGCCTTCACCTCGTCGCTGTTCGGCGGGTTGGTTGGCGCGCTGTTCCTGACTATTTTCATTCTCGTCGCTCGACCCATAGTGTTGGCCTTCGGCCTGCCCGAGATGCTGATGATCACGATCCTCGGTCTCAGCATGGTAGCGGTACTCGCGGGGCGCGTCGCACTCAAGGGTCTCGCGGCCGCCGGGCTGGGCATGATGATCGGCACCATCGGTGAAGCCGACGCCGGCGGCTCGCTCAGGATGGCCACCTATGACATTCCCTACCTAACCGACGGACTGGCGCTCGTAATCGTCGGCCTCGGAATCTTTGCCATCCCGGAAATTGTCTCGCTCTTGCGGCAGGACAGGTCAATCGCCAAGGACGCCAAGCTTGGTGCTGGCTGGGGCGAAGGTGTGAAAGACTGGGTCGACAACAAGTGGCTTTCGGTCCGCTGTTCCCTCATCGGTGTTCTGGTCGGCATTATCCCCGGCCTTGGCGGCTCGGTCGTTGACTGGATCGCCTATGGCCACGCCGTGCAAACCACCAAGGACAAGTCGAACTTCGGCAAGGGCGAAATTCGCGGCGTAATCGGGCCGGAAAGCTCGAACAACGCCAAGGAAGGCGGCGGTTTGGTGCCCACGCTTCTGTTTGGCATCCCCGGTTCGGGGTCGATGGCGATCTTCATCGGTGCCATCGCGCTACTTGGCTCCGGCGATATCGAGGTCGGCCCAGCAATGCTTCGTGATAACCTCGACATCACTTATTCCATCGTCTGGCTTCTGGCGTTGGCGAATGTGGTGGGCACGCTTCTCTGCATCGCGGCCTCAGGCGGTATCGCGAGGCTGACCACCATCCGCTTCACCTATCTTGCGCCGTTCCTCTTCATGCTCATCAGCTTCGCGGCGTTCCAGTCCGGGCAGAACTTCGAAGACCTATTGGCGCTGTTTGTGATCGGTCTGATTGGTATCTTCCTGCGCCGGTTCGACTGGTCGCGCCCGGCTTTCCTGATCGGCTTCGTGCTGTCAAACCCGGTCGAGAAGTTCTCCAACCAGGCCTTCCAGATCGCCTCCTTCCGCTTCCGCAGCAGTTTCGAGGAGGGCATGGCGTATATCTTCTCGCCGATCGTGATCGTGCTGATCATCGTGACCGTCGTGTCGGTGGTCCTAGGCATCCGTCAGGCGAAGAGCATCATGGCCGAAGGCGATGTGCAGGCGGGATCGAAGCGCGCGCCGCTGGTCTTCCTGCTGATCATCGCAGGTTATCTCGTCTCTGCGCTGATCAATGCCAACGCTATCCCGGACTTCAACATGACCGACAAGATCGTGCCGCTGGTCGTGGGCGGCATTGCGCTGGCCTGCTGCCTGATCCTGCTGGCGCAGATGATCCTGCGCCCCGAAACCGACACGGTTTTCGCCGACAAGGAGCGCGCGGGTGAGGATGCCGACGCACCCTACGGCTTGTGGTCGACGCTTGCGTGGTTCGCCGGCTTGATTGTGGCGACCTGGTTCGTGGGTTTCATCCTCGCGCTTCTCGGCTTCCTGATCGCTTTCCTGCGCGTGCGCGCAGGCGCAAGCTGGGCCTTGACGCTGATCTTGACCGCTGCCGGCATCGCGCTGATGTGCGTGATGGCGGGCGCGTTGAACCGCGACTTCCCGCCGGGGCTACTACAGGACGTCGTCGATCTTCCCTGGCCGCTGACATGAGGGTGAGACCATGACCCAAACAGGAATTCCTTTCATCTTCATGCGCGGCGGCACCTCGCGCGGACCCTATTTCCGCCGAGCGGATCTGCCGACGGACCGCGAGACTTTGGCAGAGGTGCTCCTGGCCGCCTTAGGATCCGGCCACCCTTTGAACATCGACGGGGTCGGCGGGGGAGCGGCCGTGACGACCAAGGTCGCGATGCTGTCGACCTCCGACGACGACTGGGCCGACATCGACTACTTCTTCGCGCAGGTGTCGGTCGAGGATCGGCTGGTCGATTTCAAGCCGACCTGCGGCAATATCCTGTCAGGCGTCGGACCGGCCGCAATAGAAATGGGGCTGGTGCAACCTTCCTCGGATGAAACCGAGATCCGGATACGCGCTGTCAACACCGGTGCGCGAGTTGTCGCGAAAGTCCAGACACCGGGCGGTGCGCTGACCTACGATGGCTCTGCCGCCATCGCGGGGGTCCCTGGCACGGCGGCCCCCATCGCGCTGAGTTTCATGGGCGTGGTCGGCTCGTCAACCGGGGCGTTCCTGCCTACGGGCAACATCCGCGACGAGATCGACGGCATCCCTGTGACCTGCATGGATGTCGCCATGCCGATGGTCATCGCCCGTGCCGCCGATTTCGGGCTGACCGGCTACGAAACCGTGGCCGAGCTTGACGGCAACGCCGAGTTCTTTGCGCGGATGGAGGCCGTGCGCCTCAAGGCCGGCACCCTGATGGGAATGGGCGAAGTGTCGAAATCCGTCACACCGAAATTTGGCCTTCTGGCGCCTGCGCGCGCGAACGGCACTATAGCAGCGCGCTATTTCATGCCGTGGAACACGCATCCCAGCATGGCGGTGACCGGCTCGCAGTGCCTTGCCTCCTGCGCGCTGACCCCCGGCAGCATCGCCGACGGACTGCTGCAGCGCCCGACGACGAGCCCGAGCAATGTCGTACTTGAGCATGCGTCCGGCACCATCGAGGTGCTGGTCGATTTCGACGCGTCCGACAGCTTCGAATTGCGATCGGCAGGTCTTTTGCGCACGGCGCGCAAACTCGCGGATGGCCACATCTACGTTCCCGCCCGTATCTGGAAAGGACACTGATATGCCCTTGGTGAACCTGCTGGTCGCTTTCAATGGTTCGGACAGTTCGGAAACCGCGCTGCGCTATGCCGCGTCGCTGGCGCGTGGCCGGGGTGCGCATGTGACCGCGATCCTCGCGCACGCAACGCATGATGCGTTCGACACCTCGTCGCGCTGGATCCCGGACGCGGCGCGCGCACTGCTGGCCGAGGCAAAATCCAGCATCCTGACCGATGTCGAAAGGCGGCTGGAGGCACTGCGTCCGCAGCTTGTTCTGGGCGAAGCGCTGAGCTTCCGGACGCAGGCAGGGCGCGTCGACACGGTTCTCGCGGAGGTCGCACGCGGTTTCGATGCGCTGATCGTCGGTCAGCCAATGGAAAGCGACGACGATCATGTGCGACTGCACCCCGACAAGATCGCGCTTTTGTCGGGGAGACCTGTCATCGTCATTCCCGATGGCTATGACGCGGCGACGCCGCACAGCCACGCCGCTTTGGCGTGGGATGGTGGCCGAGCGGCGGCTCGTGCGCTCTCCGACAGCCTGCGGTTGCTTGAATACGAAGGGCGCGTCAGCGTGCTGACGGTCGGAAAGCCCCTGCTTCTGGAGGAGATTGAGACGCATCTCGAACGGCACGGGATCGTTTCCATGCATGGAGGGTGGCCCGAGGGCACGGACGTCGCCGATGCCATCCTCGGCTGGTGCGAGCGGCACGATCCATCGCTTCTGGTGATGGGTGCCTACGAGCACTCGAAATTCCGCGAGGATCTGCTGGGCGGGCACACTGCCCCGATCCTGCGCAAGATCCGCATCCCGGTTCTGTTGTCTCACTGAGGGTCTGACCATGTCCGAACACGCGCGTCTTGTGACTGAAATCCAGTCTCTCGAGTCCTTTCGCGCCGAGATCGTCCGCATGATCGAGGCTGAGGGCGGAAACCCGCGACACCTGACCGATCTGCACCAGCGGGTCAGCGCTGCCCTGCGCGCCCTGCGGGGCCAAGGTTGACGTTGATGCGGGTCCACATCCTAGACGACTGGTTCGACACGCTGCGCGGTCTGCCGTGTTTCAAGCTGCTCGACGGCCACGAGGTGACGGTCTGGACCGATCACGAAACCGACGAGGCCGCGCTGGCGGAGCGCCTGCGTGACGCAGAGGCGGTCGTTCTGTTCCGTGAGCGCACGCGTATCACCCACCGGTTGCTGGAGCGGCTTCCGGCGTTGCGCCTGATCTCGCAGCGCAGCGCCTACCCGCATGTGGACGTGGCGGCCTGCACCGATCGTGGCGTGCTGCTCTGCTCCAACATGGCGGGAGACGGTCCGAATTACGCCGCGGCCGAACTGACCTTCGGGCTGATCCTGTCAGCCATGCGCCAGATCCCGCAGCAGATGGCAGCTCTGAAAGGGGGACGCTGGCAGATAGGCGTCGGCAAGACGCTGCGTGGCCGGACACTGGGCCTCTACGGCCATGGCCGCATCGCGCGAGCCGTGGCGAACTACGCCGAGGCCTTCGGGATGAAAGTGATCTGGTGGGGATCCGAGACCGGGCGCGCCCGCGCCTCGGCCGATGGTGCAATCGTTGCGGAGAGCCGCTCGGCGTTCTTCGAGGCGGCGGATGTGGTATCCGTTCATGTCCGGCTGATGCCGGAAACCCGCGGCCTGATCACGGCCGCGGATCTGGACCGGATGCAAACTGGCGCGCTGTTCGTGAACACGTCGCGCGCGGGGTTGGTGGCGCCCGGCGCCCTTCTGGACGCGCTTAACCGGGGCCGCCCGGGCATGGCCGCCGTCGATGTGTTCGACACCGAACCCCTGACCGACCCGTCCGATCCGCTTCTCTCGCACCCGGCACTTGTCGCCACGCCGCATATCGGCTTCGTGACCGAGGACGAGTTCGACAGGCAGTTCACCGACATCTTCGAGCAGGTCAACGCCTACGCGGCCGGGGCGCCGATCCACATGATTAATCCCGAGGCGTGGCCCGCCGGATAAGCCCCGCCACGATCGGCGCGCCGAGGATCACCAGCACGATGCGCGTGAGGTGGTGGGTGATCACGAACCCCAGATCGGCCCCCGCGACGATGGCCAGCACGGTCATTTCGGCCTGCCCGCCGGGGGCGAAGGCCAGGAACGCCTCGACCGGGTCGGCAAGGCCCACAGCATAGACCAACCAAGCAAACCCGGCGGCCAGGATCGCAAGCAGCAGAACATAGGCGACGCCCGAGGCCACCACGCGGGTCAATTCGGGCCAGGTCACGCCCACGAAATAGAGCCCGATCCCGCAGCCGATGAAGAACTGCGCGGCAAGGATCGCCTCGGCCGGCGGGCGGATGTGGATCAGATCGGCCATCGACAATGCCGCTGTCACGATCATCGGGCCAAGGATCGACGCTCCGAAGAGCCCGATACGCTCGCCCCCCTTCCAACCGATAAGGGCGGCTGCGATCATCAAGGCCAGTTCCCGTGGCGGAATGTCGGCCGCCGGCGCGCCTATCGGGTTGGTGAGCGCGGCGCCATAGACCTGCGTCAGGATCAACGGCGCCAAAGTCACGATGATCAGAACGCGAGTGCCGTGGATCAGCGCGAGTGCCCTTGGATCAGCGCCGGCCTCGGTTCCGAAGATCACCATGTCCTGCAGCCCGCCCGGCATCGCCGCGTAATAAGCGGTGGGGCCGTCGAATCCCCAAATCTTGCGAAAGAACGGCACGCCCACCGCCCCGATCAGGGCGATGAAGACCGGGATCAATGCGACCGAAAGCGCCATCCTCGGCAGCTCGTGGAGCAGCGCAGGCGTAATGGACGCTCCGACCGCCACGCCGAGGATGGTCCGCGCGCCAACCGACACTTGTCCGAAACCCTTGATCGGCCAATGCGCAAGCGCGGCGACAAGACAGAATGCCATCGGCCCGAAAAGAAAGGGCAGCGGCAGGTTCAACGCCCAGAAGAGCGCCGTTCCGGCGGCCGCCAACGTCAGTGTCAGGGCGCGCCGACGCTGGAGTGACCAATATGAATTGCCTTGCACGCGATGTCCTGACCAACTTGACAAATCCTGCATCCTCCTGTATCCAACTGGATACAATTTTTCAAGTGTGAAGCATGACCGACACCTCCGCATCGATGGTTTCTTCTCAAGGGCATTCTGCCTACCTGCAGCTCCTCGACGAGATCCGGGAGGGCCGCCTTGGCCCGGGCGAACGCCTGCGCGAGACCGACCTTGCCGAGCGTCTGGGCGTCAGCCGCACGCCCGTTCGCGAAGCGATCCGACAACTGGAGGCGGACGGCATCGTTGCCCACGTGCCGCGGCAGGGCGCGACGGTGCGCACTCTGGACTACGCAGAGGTGATGGAGCTTTACGAGATGCGCGCCGTTCTAGAGAGCACCGCGTCGCGGCTGGCGGCGCGCGCCGCCTCCGACATCGAGATCGACGAACTCGAGGACATGAACCGCACGCTCGACAGCCTTGGCAACGCGCCCGAGGCTTTCGTTCTGAACAGGCAGTTTCATGCCGCGCTGCTGGATGCAGCCAAGAACCGCTTTCTGTCGCGGGCCATGGCGGGGTTGCACAAGACCCTCTTGATCCTGGGGCCGACAACGCTGGCCGATCCTGACCGCGCGGCACAAGCCGTGGAGGAACATCATGCGGTGCTGGACGCACTGAAGGCGCGCGACGGCGCGAGGGCCGAAGCCGCCATGCGCTCCCATATCGAAAGGGCCCAAAGGGTGCGCGTGCGCAGCCTGAGATCCGGCGCCCCCTATGACGGAGACATGCTGTGAGCGAAACTTGGGACATTGCCGTGATCGGCGGCGGAAACGCAGCGCTCTGTGCGGCGATCACGGCCGCCGAGGCAGGCGCGCGTGTGGTGATCCTCGAAGCGGCGCCGAAACCCTATCGCGGTGGAAACTCGCGCCACACGCGAAACTTTCGCTGCATGCATGACGGCCCCCTCGGGCCCCTGGTCGAAAGCTACACGGAAGATGAATACCTGGCCGACCTTCTGAAGGTCACCGGCGGCAAGACCCATGAGGGTCTTGCGCGCGTGGCCATTCGTTCATCCGAGGAGTGTCTTCCATGGATGCAGGACCACGGCGTGCGGTTCCAGCCGTCGCTGTCCGGGACGCTCAGCCTTGCGCGGACCAACGCGTTTTTCCTCGGTGGCGGCAAGGGGCTGGTCAACGCCTATTACCGCACTGCCAGAAAGCTGGGGGTGACGGTTCTCTACGAAGCTGCGGTTGCGCATCTGGAGCGCGCCGAGGACCGAATTGTCTGGCTGGACTACACCCATGAAGGCAAGAACCACCGCATCCATCCCAAGGCGGTCGTGGTCGCCTCGGGCGGGTTTCAGGCCGACACCGATTGGCTCGCCCGCGCTTGGGGGCCGGCGGCCAAGAATTTCCTGATCCGCGGCACACCCTACAACCGCGGCGTGGTCTTGGCCGATCTGCTGGATCAGGGGGTTGAACAGGTTGGCGACCCGACGCAGTGCCACGCCGTCGCCATCGACGGGCGCGCGCCCAAGTTCGACGGCGGGATCGTGACTCGCCTCGACTGCGTGCCGTTCTCGATCGTTGTCAACAAGGAGGCCGAGCGGTTCTACGACGAGGGCGAGGATGTCTGGCCAAAGCGCTATGCGATATGGGGCCGGCTTGTTGCCGCGCAGCCCGATCAGGTCGGCTTTGTCATCATTGACGCGAAATCGCTCAGCCTTTTCATGCCCTCCGTTTTTCCGCCGATCGAGGCCGAAAGCATCGAGGCCCTCGCCGACAAGATGGGCCTCCCACCGGACCGGCTGCGCGCCACCGTGGACGCTTTCAACGCCGCCTGTGGCGATACGTCGAAATTCCACCCCACCGAGTTGGACGGCGTGACCACCACCGGCATCGACCCGCCCAAGACAAACTGGGCGCGCCCGATTACCGAGCCACCATTCTACGGCTATTCGCTGCGCACCGGCGTAACCTTCACCTATCTGGGTCTGAAGGTCGACGAGCGTGCCCAGTGCTCCGTCGGCAACCGACCCGTCGCCAACCTGTGGGCGGCGGGAGAAACAATGGCCGGCTCTATCCTTGGCCAAGGGTATCTGGCCGGGTTCGGAATGACCATCGGCACCGTTTTCGGACGCATCGCAGGCAAGGAGGCCGCCGCCCATGCAAATGCTAGCTGACTTGATCGCAGAAGCCCGGCGTCAGGCAGAGATCTGCAATGCCTGCCGGTATTGCGAGGGCTATTGCAGCGTCTTTCCGGCACTGCACCGCGAGCGGGCGTTTTCGGACGGCGACATCACCCACCTTGCCAATCTCTGTCACAATTGCCGGGGGTGCTATTATGCTTGCCAATACACAGCGCCTCACGAGTTTGACCTGAACCTGCCCCGCGCTCTGGCAGAGGTGCGGCAAGACAGCTGGAAGGCCCACGCATGGCCCGCTGGTTTCGCAAACCTCTTTGATCGCAGCGGCGTGGCGATGGCAGCGCTGCTGAGCCTGGGGTTCGCACTGATGTTCGCGTTGTCGCAAGGAATGCGCCCCGAAAACGGTGCGGGTTTCTATGCTTACATGTCGCACGGCTTGATGGCTGCGATCTTCGCGCCCGCGTTCCTGTTGCCACTGGCGGCCCTTGCGGTCTCGCTGCGCGGCTATTGGCGCACAGTGGGCGGCGGAGCGGTTCGCTGGGCCGATCTGCGCGGCGCGCTGGCATCGGCGGGGCGGATGCGGAACCTCAAAGGCGGGCACGGCGACGGCTGCAATTTCGAAGATGAGGACCGGTTCAGCCATGCCCGCCGACACTTTCACCAGGCGACGCTATATGGCTTTCTGCTATGCTTTGCCTCGACCTCGAGCGGCACCGTGCTTCACTACGTCTTCGGCGTGGAAGCACCCTATGGCTTGTTCAGTCTGCCCAAGCTGCTGGGCCTTCCCGGCGGGTTTCTGCTGTGCGTCGGCACGGCCGGTCTAGCATGGCTCAAGACCAAGGCCGATCCTGGCCTTGGCGCTCCATCGGCTTGGGGCGGGGAAATGGCGTTTGTCCTGCTGTTGTTCGTGGTAAGCGCGACTGGACTGATCCTTTATGCAGCCACAGGTACGGCGGCGGTCGCTTGGCTGTTGCCGCTGCACCTTGGCACGGTGCTCACGCTGTTTCTGCTGACCCCCTACTCCAAGATGGCTCATGGCTTTTACCGCCTCGCCGCCCTGACCCGCGAAGCCTCCCGCCGTCCTGCAGAGCCGGTCTGAAGGCAATGCCAACGGGCAGGACCAATTGCTAACATGATATCGGGGCGCGCGATTAGGCGCGGTGGTCGCACTGACCCATCGATCCGCGATCGTCGACCCCGGTCGCTTCACCTCCTCGAAGAAGGTCGGGCCTTGGGTCGGACGGACGCCCTCGCGAAATCAGTCAGGCGAGCGCGATGTCTCGGGCGGGATCACAAGAGCCGGCAACGTCACTCTCCGGCGGGCCCTGTGCCAGGCTACGACCGTGATGATGCACCGTGGCCGTTCGACCTCGCTCAGAGCGTGGGCCGCGCAGGTTGCCCGCCGCCGTTGAGCGAAGCGGGCAATGGTCGCGCTGGCGGGCCGCATCGCTGTCATCCTGCATCGCATGTGGATCGATGACACGGGCTGTCGTGCCGATGATCCTGCACCAAATGCTGCCTGAAAACTGCAGTCACCACCTGCCGCCCGCCTGACGGCAGGCCTTCGAGGTCCTCCGAGGGACGCGGTTCCGATGATGCCCTGGTCTGGATTGTCGCTCGCGACACGGAGCACGCTTGCGAGATGGGCGCATCGGAATTGCATTGAACCAGCATCATGTTGGCGGCCACCGCGCCGACCACGGACCGAAGCATGCACCCGGGGAGATCTCAGACGAAGGCATGGCCGCAAGGGAAGTCGACAGGCAATCAGGGCAACCCAACCGCCAACCTGCAGGCGAAACCGCACGGCCAGAATGGATTGACGCAGATGCCCCCGCTACCACGGGAGTGTGGGAACTCTATTTCGCAAATCTCGTGAGGGATTCATCTCGTGAATCTAGGGGTTAGCTATGTTGCATGAGCAGACCCACCTCCCCGACTACAGGAGCAGGAACTGGCCAGCCTACAATGTAGCACGCAAGCACCGCGGCTCGCTGACGATCTGGTCCGATTCCGAGATGATCTGGGAGGCCGTGCCATCAGGCAGGCGTGGCCGCCAGCAGACCTATTGCGACGATGCCATTCAGACGTACCTTTCGATGAAGGGTGCAGGGCGCCCGGAAAACAGTACCCCGCGGGCTTTTGAGAAAGCGCCATGCCTCTGGTTCACTTTTATACTTGGTGGATGGGGGCTGCGATGCCGGGGCGGAAAAGCGCGGGCAGCTGGCACTTTTCAGTGCCGGGTCGGTGCGGGACTTGATCCCGGTGGGCCATGTTCCGGTGAGGATCGACCGGGTTCTCGGCCTTGGGTGGCCTCGCGCCGACGTGGCCGGCCTCCATTGTGCCGACAATGGCCGCCCAGGCATCGAAGCCGAAGGGGGCCGTGCGCCCGTCGCTGGCGGGCTTTCCGCTCGGGAGTGTCCATGACCGGCGGCTTGTGCGGGACGCGCAAGTCAATCTCGCGATCCCCGGGTTCATCGGCTGCGAGTTGCACGAGGCCCTGCCGGACCATTCTTTTCTCACCCGCATCCGTCAGCGTCGGGGCGACGCCATGTTCCGCCGGGTCCATGTCCGTATCGTGCAGCAGTGTCGTGCAGCAGTGTCGGGCGGCCGGACGGGTTTCGGCCGAGACCGTCCAAATCGATGCCGGCCTGATCCGGGCCGATGTCAGCATGGATGCGTTGGTCTCGCACCACCTGGGCGCGGTCGAGGCGGCCCGCGACGCCGAGCGTGAGGCCCGCACGTGCGGCACGCTCGAGAGGCTCTGCCGAACGGCTCCGGACGCCGACCATGGCGACGTCGTCGCAGGCCCCGCTGCGCCCGGCCTGCAAGCCGCACACGGCGGTGGACGACCAGGAGGGCATCGTGGTCGATGTGGAGATCGTTACCGGTGAAGAGCATGACACGGGCCGGTTCGCCGAGCGCCCGGACGCCATCGAAGACACGCTCGGGCTTGCCCCTGACAGAATTGCGGCGGACACGATCCATGGCGTGGCCGGGTGTACGCAGTTCCTGAAGACCGCCGGATCGAGCCCGTCATTCCGCCCCTTCGCGCCAC
>NZ_QGKU01000068.1 GCF_003172915.1 Meridianimarinicoccus roseus | reverse complement strand
TGCACTGCTCCCCGACCTTGGACCGCCGGAAGCTGGATTTTTCCGGCTGTCTCACGATGACGGGCTGGTGACGCCATCGGGATAATGCATGGCCATCGGGATGTTGTATCCGATCGCGCTGTGAGGTCGGTCTTCGTTGTAGTGTCTACGCCAATCTTCCAGCTTTTCGCGGGCGTCGGCAAGGCTCATGAACCAGTGCGCGTTCAGGCATTCCGCGCGGAGCTTCGAATTGAACGCCTCGATGAACCCGTTGTCGGTCGGTTTTCCCGGTCGCGAGAAGTCCAACGTGACGTCGTTGGCATAGGCCCAGAGGTCGAGGTCACGGGAGATGAACTCGCTGCCATTATCGACCCGAATGGTCTTCGGGTAGCCGATCTTGGCGCAGACCTTCTCCAGTGTTTGCACGACGTCTTCGCCGCGGTAGGCGAAGCGGGCATCAGCCGCTGGACAGAGCCGGGAATGGGTGTCCACCACGGTCAGGATGCGGAGCTTCTTGCCCATGGCGAGTTGGTCGTGAACGAAGTCCATCGCCCAGACATCGTTCGGGCCGACCGCTTCCTGGCGGTCCTCGCGCAGCTTCGCTTTCACCCGGCGTTTCGGGTGCTTGTTCCGCAGCTGAAGCCCCAATTCGTTGTAAATCCTGCGCGTCTTCTTCATGTTGATGATCCAACCTTCTCGCCGAAGCAAGACATGCACACGGCGATAGCCATACCGCACACGCGTCTCGCAGATCTCCCTGATCCGCCTTTCGACGGCAGCCTGATGCGTCCGCCGGGACTTGTAGTGGTAGCTGGACGTGTCAAGGCAGATGGCCCCACAGGCCTTCCGGATCGACACGCCCCAGTCGACGCACATCCCGGTCACGATCTCTCGCAGACGCCCAGGCTTCAGAGCTTTCGGCGGATCACGTCCTGCAACATCTCCCGATCGAGGGTCAGATCGGCGACGATCTTCTTCAGCCGTGTGTTCTCGTCCTCAAGCGCCTTCAGCCGGCGCATCTCGTCTGGCAGCAACCCGCCATATTTCTTCTTCCAATTGAAATAGGTCGCCTGGCTGATCCCCGCCTTGCGACAGATCTCCGCGACCGGCGTTCCCTGCTCCCCCTGCTTCAGGATGAACGCCTTCTGCGCCTCCGTGAACTTCGATGCCTTCATGCGTTTCCGCTCCTCTCCCAGCCAGGAAAGATTAGCCGAAAACTCCAGCTTCAAACGGTCCAGTTTTCAGGGGGCAGAGCACGGAATTCGACCTGCCGTACAAAAGTACCGGAATGCGTGTATTCGAGGTTCTTGCGCAGCCGACACTCAATGCACCTAACCTTGACGCGAGCAACGAGATCGCAAGCCCTGAGTATTGGAGCGGACATGCGACGGTCGACCTGGACGGGAGCGGACTAATCACGGTGTCCGGCAACGGCGGTAACGAAAGTGCCGATGACTACAACCTGCTGATCTTCGTGATCTCCAACATCTTGGTCTCCGCTGATGCGTTCATCACCGGCGTGTTGACACTTAGTGGCAAGCTCCTCTCGCCTACCGGCGGCGCCCAGACTCCGAAAGTCAGCTTCACGGCAAACAGCGTGACGCTCATCTACGATACCACAGGATTCGGAGGTTCCGCGGAGTTCATCATCGAGGATTTCGGCACCTCGACGTTCCAGATATCCACAAGCTCCACAGTGATCCCGCTTCCGGCCAGCCTGCCGCTTATGGCAGCGGGTCTGGGCGCATTCGGGGTGCTCGCGCGGCGGCGGAGAAGCTGATCCAGGCGGTATTCCGGCGCTGATCTTCAAACGACGGGGGCTTCGGCCCCCGTTTTTCGTTCGAGCGCAGCGATCATCATCGCTTCGCGGCGCGACACACTCAGGCGCGAATGGCGGTTGCGCCGCGCCGCGGCGCGCCCCCTAGTCATGCCAGTGCCGCCGCGTTAAACAGTGCGAGACGGACCACCGTTAGCGCCAACAAGTCAGCAAGGACGACTCCATGAGCACCATCATCGACATCATCGGCCGCGAAATCCTCGACAGCAGGGGCAACCCCACCGTCGAGGTCGACGTGATCCTCGAAGACGGCACCATGGGACGCGCCGCCGTGCCCTCGGGCGCCTCCACCGGCGCGCATGAAGCGGTCGAGAAGCGCGACGGAGACGCCGCACGCTACAAGGGCAAGGGCGTGCTGGGCGCCGTTGCGGCCGTCAACGGAGAGCTGGCCGAAAGCCTGGTCGGAATGGACGTGACCGAACAGGCCACCATCGACGCGATGATGATCGAGCTTGACGGCACGCCGAACAAGGGCCGCCTTGGTGCCAACGCCATCCTTGGCGTATCGCTGGCTTGCGCCCATGCGGCGGCGGACGTGACCGGCCAGCCGCTCTATCGCTATGTCGGCGGCACCTCGGCCCATGTCCTGCCGGTGCCGATGATGAACATCATCAATGGCGGCGAACACGCCGACAACCCGATCGACATCCAGGAATTCATGATCATGCCGGTCAGCGCCGGGTCCATCGCCGATGCCGTGCGCATGGGGTCGGAAGTGTTCCACACGCTCAAGAAGGAACTGTCTGCGGCGGGCATGTCCACCGGCCTTGGCGACGAAGGCGGCTTCGCGCCAGAACTTGGTTCCACCAATGACGCGCTCGATTTCATCCTGAAATCGATCGAGAAGGCAGGCTACACCCCCGGCGAGGACATCTTCCTCGCGCTCGATTGTGCCTCGACCGAGTACTACAAGGGCGGCAAATACGAGATGGTAGGTGAAGGCAAGTCGCTGACCTCGGATGAAAACGTCGCCTACTTGTCGGCGCTGTGCGATGCCTACCCGATCATCTCGATCGAGGACGGCATGGCCGAAGACGACTGGGACGGCTGGAAGGCGCTGACCGACGCGCTGGGCGGCAAGGTGCAACTGGTGGGCGACGACCTGTTCGTGACCAACCCGCTGCGGCTTGCCGACGGTATCGCGAAAGGTTGCGCGAACTCCATGCTTGTGAAGGTGAACCAGATCGGCACGCTGACCGAAACCCTCAAGGCGGTCGAGATGGCCCACCGCGCACGCTACACCAACGTGATGTCGCACCGCTCGGGCGAGACCGAGGACAGCACCATCGCCGACCTTGCAGTCGCCACCAATTGCGGCCAGATCAAGACCGGCTCGCTGGCGCGGTCCGACCGGCTGGCGAAGTACAACCAGCTTATCCGGATCGAGGAAATGCTAGGCGAGACCGCCGAATATGCGGGCAGATCGATCCTGAAGGGCTGATCCCGTTCAATTGACACGCATCTCGGCGCGCCGCCTCCCCGGTGCGGGCGGCGCGCCGTGCTAACCTCGGCTCCATGTCCATGGATCCGTTTACAGCGCTTCGCGCCGCCTTCACTCACCTCGCTACACTCCTACTCGCCGCCGTCCTGACCGCAGCGGCGGTTGGTGCGGATACGCCGGACCGATGGCGCGCCGCCCATGCCGCGGGCAAGGGCCCGGTCGCCTGGATCGAAGCTGCCGACACTGCAGCGCCGGTGCAGCTTGCGGTCCTGTGCAGGGGCGCCAGCGTTGCGCTGGTGGTGCGCTCCGCTCTGCCAATCCCGGCCAGCACGGTGAATCTCCTGACACTCGACATCGACGGCACAACCTTCCGCCTGCCTGGACGGCGCCTTGGCACGGACAGCGGCAGCTTCGTGACCCAACCCGCCGAAGACCTGCTGTCGGCCCTGAGGCGGGGACATGTCGTCACCTTGCGCGGGGCTGCCGGGACGATGGTGGCTTTGACACTGCGCGGCGCGGATGCCGCCATCGACCTTGCCACACCGACCTGCGCGCCCGCGCCTGCGCGCGGCGCATGAGACGGCTGCAGCGCTTGTGCATGGCATAGTCGCGCGAAGGCCCGTACCTTCGGCCAATTGGATGTAAAGGGGCACCTTTCGACAGTATTGCTTTACGTACACCAAGGAGTATGACTCGCGCATGTTGCCCGAGAGAATAATTTCCCACCTGAACCTCGTCCCCCATATAGAGGGCGGCTACTTCCGTGAGGTATGGACCGCTCCGGCCGAGCGCGGCGAACGGCCAATCGGATCGCTGATCTACTACATGCTGACGCATGGCGATGTCTCTCACTGGCACAAACATGACGCCTCCGAAACATGGCTGTTCCATGCCGGGGCGCCGATGGCGCTGTCCGTGGCCGACAGCGAACACGGGCCGGTGGATCGCACGACCCTTGGCACGGGGTTCCATCTCGGCCACAAGCCCAGCCTCACCGTCCCGCAAGGCAGCTGGCAATCTGCCAGAACGACCGGGGATTGGTCGCTGGTATCCTGCCTTGTCGCCCCGGCGTTCCGCTATGAAGGCTTCACGGTCGCACCCAAGGATTTTCCGATTCCGAGTTAGGCTGCGCTACCTTGGCCGGCACCCGCGCCGCGCGGTCCGGTCAGCGGGAGACCGACAGGACTCCGACGGTCCTCGTCAGGTGTCCAAGGCAGCCCCTGCGCCGTTTCGGCCGGGCATCTTGGCCGGTTCCGCCACCCCTGCGTCAGGCGGTCAGATAGGCCACTAGCTGCGCGGTGGACCCGTCCTTGCCCTCGGTGCCCTCAGTGCCGTCCAGCACCGGCTCCAGCGCCTTCGCCAATTCCTTGCCCAGTTCCACACCCCATTGATCGAACGAGTTGATCCCGAGGATCACGCCCTCGACGAACACGCGATGTTCGTACAAGGCGATGATATTGCCAAGGGTCTCAGGGGTCAGCTGCGGGTAGGCCAGCGTGGTGGACGGCCGATTTCCGGGAAAGACGCGGTGCCGCGCCTGCCGTTCCAGTTCGTCCCCCTGAAGGCCCTTCGCTGCCATGATCGCGCGCGCCTCGTCCAGCGACCGACCGCGCAGAAGCGCCTCGGACTGCGCAAGGCAGTTGGCCACAAGCAGCCGGTGATGGTGCGCCAGATCCGGCTCGAACCCCTGTTTCGCCACGAGGAATTCACAAGGAACAACCCCGGTGCCCTGGTGGATCAACTGGTAGAACGCGTGCTGCCCGTTGGTGCCCGGCTCGCCCCACACGATCGGCCCCGAAACGCGCGGCAGATCGCTGCCATCCATCGCCACGCGCTTGCCGTTGCTTTCCATCTCGAGCTGCTGAAGATAGGCGGGCAGGCGCACAAGCCGTTGGTCGTATGGTAGAACCGCGCGGCTGGGATAGTCGCAGATCTGGTGGTGCCAGATCCCCACCAGCGCCAGCAGCACCGGCATGTTCGCGGCCAGCGGAGCCTCGCGGAAATGCGTGTCCATCTCCGCCCCGCCCTTCAGGAACGCGCGGAAATCTTCCGGCCCGATAGCCAGCATCAGTGACAGGCCGATCGGCCCCCACATGGAATAGCGCCCGCCAACCCAGTCCGCGAAACCGAACACGCGCTCCGGCGCGATGCCGAACGCCGCGGTCTTGTCCGCCGCGGTCGACACGGCGGCGAATTGCGCCGCGGGGTCCGCGACCTTGCCCGCCATCCAGCGTTTCGCCGTCTCTGCATTGGTCATCGTCTCGATCGTGGTGAACGTCTTGGACGCGACGATCACCAGCGTCGTTTCCGGGTTCAGCCCTGCCAGAACCTCGGCCACCTGCGCGCCATCCACGTTGGAAACGAAATGCGTGCGCGGACCGTCATGGAAGGGCGACAGCGCCAGTGCGGCCATCGCAGGGCCAAGATCGGACCCGCCGATGCCGATGTTCACCACGTCGGTGATCGCCCCGCCCTGCCCGGTGAACCGCCCGGTGCGCACGTCGTCGCAGAACGCGGCCATCCGGTCCAGCGTCGCGCGCACCTCGGGCATGACATCGGCGCCGTCCACGGTCACGGATGCATCGAGGTTGCGCAGCGCCGTGTGCAGCACCGCGCGCCCCTCGGTCTCGTTAATCGAAGCGCCAGCGAACATCGCGTCACGCCGCTCGGGTACGCCCGCCGCTTCGGCGAGACCCAGCAACAGGTCCATCGCCGTCGCATCGAGATTCGTCTTGGAATAGTCGAACAGCATCGGCCCCAGCCGCGCCGAGAACGCCGCCGCGCGGCCCGCTTCGTCGAACAGCGACAGGATCGGACGGTTTTTCACCTGCGCGTGGTGAGCGGTCAGGTCACTCCAGAAATCGGTCATCTTCAGTTACTCCGCCCAGTGCACCGTTGCGTCCTTCAGCACCAGCGACACCGGCGCCTGAAGTGGATCGTCGAGTTTCGCCGCCTGTTCCACCGCCGCGCGCTTTTCCGGCCCGGTGATGACGACGTGGGTATGCATCGCACCGCGTAGTACCGGTCCGGTCAGTGTCACCCGCGGCTCGGGCTGGCCCGGCGCGGTCACCGCCATCACCGGAGGCGCATCGGCGGCGATCGCCGCTTCCAGCTCGGGCGAGCCGGGAAACAACGAGGCGGTGTGCATGTCCGCGCCCATCCCCAGCACCAGCACCGACAGCGGCAGAAGCGGGGTCAGCGCGTCGCAGACGGGCCCCAGAGCCTGCGACGGATCGTCGGCTTCGGAATGGAAGAACAGAAAGGACGCCGCCGCCGCGTAGCCACGCATCAGCCGCCGCCGCACCAGCCGGGCATTGGACCGGTCCGACGTTTCCGGCACCCAACGTTCGTCGCCCAGCAGCACTGTCACGCGGTCCCAGTCCAGCCGCACGGCGCTGAGGGTGTCGAACAGCGGGCCCGGCGTCGTGCCGCCCGGCACCGCGAAGCTGACCGCATCGCCGGTGGAGAGCGACTGTCGCAGGTCGCTGGCGAGCTTGTCGGCCAGGTCCATCATCATCATTTCGCGATCGGGGTATTCGACAAGATTCATGCCCGGATCTCCCTCCAGCGGCGGCCGTCGCGGTGCAGCAATTCCAGCGCCGCCTCGGGGCCGGAACTTCCGCTGTCGTACTTGGCGGGCTTGGTCTTGCCTTCTTCCCAGCCCGCGATGATCGGGTCGGTCCAGGCCCAGGCAGCTTCCACCTCGTCCCCGCGCATGAACAGGGTCTGGTTGCCGCGGATCACGTCCATGATCAACCGCTCGTAAGCGTCGGGCACTTCTTCTGCATCGGGGCCAAGCGCGTCGGCGAAGGTCATGTCCAGCGGCACATCGACAAGGCGCATCCCGCCAGGGCCGGGTTCCTTGATCGTCACACGCAGGTCCATCCCTTCGTCGGGCTGCAGGCGGATGGTCATCTCGTTCGCGCGCCCGCCAGCCTCTTCGCCGAAGATCGAATGGGGCGGCTCGCGGAAGCGGACCACGATCTCCGACATGCGCGCGCGCAGGCGCTTGCCGGTGCGCAGGTAGAAGGGCGTGCTCTGCCAGCGCCAGTTGGCGATGCGTACCTTGAGCGCGATGAAGCTTTCGGTGATCGAGCGCGGATCGCCGGCATGATCGAGATAACCGTCTTCGCCGTTCGCCGCCTCGTACTGGCCGCGCACCACCTCGTTGGCGAGAACAGGCTCCAGCGCGCGGATCACCTTCAGCTTCTCGTCGCGCACCGCGTCGGGTTCGAACCTGGCGGGCGGTTCCATCGCGATCAGGCAAAGAAGCTGCATCAGGTGATTCTGCACCATGTCCCGCATCGCGCCCGACTTGTCGTAATAGCTGCCGCGCCCGCCGACGCCCACGGTTTCCGCCACGGTGATCTGCACATGGTCAATGAACTGAGCGTTCCACAGCGGTTCGAACAGGATGTTGCCGAAGCGGACTGCCATAAGGTTCTGCACCGTCTCCTTGCCGAGATAGTGGTCGATCCGGTAGATCTGCCCTTCTTCGAAATAGGTCGCCAGCGTGGCATTCAGCGCGCGCGCGGTCTGAAGATCGCGGCCGAACGGCTTTTCGACCACGATCCGGCTGTCCGCGTCCGCGAGGCCGCGCGTCTTCAGCCGTTCCGCGATGTCGCCGAACAGGAATGGCGCGACCGAGAAGTAGAAGGCGCGCACGATGCCGTCGCGCAGTTTCTCGCGCAGCGCCTCCCAGCCGTCATCACCCTGCGCATCAACCTGCTGGTAGTCGATGTGCTGCAGGAAGCCGGCGATCACTTCTTCGCCCTGTTCGGCCTTGTCGCTGAATTCCATCAGTGCCTCGCGCACCATCGCGCGATACTCGTTCACCGACATTTCTGACCGGGCCGCGCCGATCACCTGCGCCGCCTCGGGCATCTGGCCAGCGGAGTAGCGCCGGAACAGGCCGGGCAGGATCTTGCGCCGGGCAAGATCGCCGGTGCCTCCGAAGATCACGAGATCGAACGTATCGACCGGTATGACGCGAGAAACCATGTG
Source organism: Meridianimarinicoccus roseus (assembly GCF_003172915.1). GTDB lineage: Bacteria > Pseudomonadota > Alphaproteobacteria > Rhodobacterales > Rhodobacteraceae > Meridianimarinicoccus > Meridianimarinicoccus roseus. The sequence continues at coordinate 147,640 of NZ_QGKU01000068.1, read as the reverse complement.
AACACCTTCGTCTGCGGGCCTGCGCCGGATCCGGACCGGTGCGGCCCGGAATGATAGCGCAAACAGTTGCCGGTTGCGCAGTCCTTAGCAGAGTTTCGCCTTGCGGCAAGTGGACTGTTGGCCGCCCCTGGCCCGGCTGGCCGACAGGCAACACACGCTAAGGGTGGCCGCTGTGGCGCTCAGCCGTCAAGCTCCGCGTCCCAGTAGAGAAAATCAAGCCATGTGTGATGCAGGTAGTTCGGCGGAAACTTGCGCCCCTGATTGCGCAGTTCTTCCGCGCAGGGCTGGCGCGGCGGCTTGCGCAGGCTGAACCCCACCTGCTTGAGCGAGCGCGACCCCTTTTCCAGGTTGCAGCGCCCACAGGCGGCGACGACGTTTTCCCAGCTTGTGATGCCGCCGCGGGCGCGCGGAACCACGTGATCGAAGGTCAGATCGCCCGTCGCGCCGCAATACTGGCAGGAGAATTCGTCCCTCAGAAAAAGATTGAAGCGCGTGAAGGCCACGCGCTTCTGGGGTTTGACGAATTCACGAAGAACGACGACCGAGGGGATTCTGATCTCGGTCGTCGGGCTTCGGACAACCTTGTCGTATTCGGCGATGATGTCGACCCTGTCGAGGAAGGCCGCCTTGATCGCATCCTGCCATGGCCACAACGACAACGGGTAGTAGGACAGCGGCCGGTAATCCGCGTTCAGAACAAGCGCCGGGTGATGCTTGAGGCTCGTGGGTTCCCTGACGAAAGTGGTGCGAAACTCGGCGTTCATGAAGATTACGTCCCTGCCCTGTCTGCCTTTCCGGCGCCAGGGGCGGGACACCCGCCCCATCACTGTCCTTGACTATATATGGCGTTCGGCTTCTGGCAAGCCCCGCAACATGAAGTGTCCGTGTCCCTTACAATGCAGGTGTAACGCCGATGTGACGCGCAGCGTCGCGTTCCGGGTGGGATCGCCGTGTCAGGGCGCGCCCGGCGCGGTGCGGCCACCCTCCAGCCCCAACCTGTCACGCATGAAGGCCAGCGCGACGCTCAGCCCGTCGGGGGCGATACCATGCGCGGTGCCCTTCATCACGTGGGCGAACACCTCGAACCCCGCCGCAGTCAGGGCGTTGGCGGCCTCGGGCAGCGATTGCGGCGGCACCACGTCGTCCTGATCGCCGTGCAGCAGCAGCACGGGGGGGCGGCTGCGCACCTCGTCCTCCAGAAACTCGGGCTCCAGCAGGCGGCCCGAGAACCCGGCGATGCCCGCAACCGGCGCGGCGCGGCGCGGCGCGACATGCAGTGCCATCATCGTGCCCTGCGAGAAACCCACAAGAAACAGCCTGTCCGGCGTGATGCCTTCCTCCTCCAGCACACCATCGAGGAAGGCGTTCAAATCGCCCGCGGCCGAAAGCAGCCCGCTCGCCGCCGCTTCCTCGGACGAGCCATCCAGCCAGGGGATCGGAAACCACTGGTAACCCATCGGGTTGACCGTGCAGCGTTCCGGCGCGTTGGGCGCAAGGAACACCGTGTCGGGCATGTGCGGCTCCAGCGGCTCCGCCAGACCCAGAAGGTCGTTGCCGTCGGCCCCGTAGCCATGCAGGAAAACCACCACCTGCCGTGTTGTGCCGCTGGCCGGGGCGCGCCGCCCGGCGTCGAGTGCGCGTGTCATCGGATGCCCTCCCGCTGCTTTTCCTGGCCGTAGTAGGCCCAGAGCAGCCGGGCCGCAACAGCCCGCCACGGCGCCCACTGCGCTGCCATGTCGCGCAACGCCCTTTCGCGCGGGCGTTCGGGCAGCGCGAACAGCATCCGGGCGCCCTCCTGAAGGGCGAGATCGCCGGGCGCGAACACGTCGGCCCGCCCGAGTGAGAACATGGCATAGATCTCGGCGGTCCAGACGCCGATGCCGGGCACTTCGACCAACGTTTCCACAACCTGCGGCGTCGGTACGCGGCGCAGCGCGGCGAAGTCGATGCCCGCCCCGGCAAGCGCACGGGCATAGCGGATCTTCTGGCGCGACAGCCCGCAGGCGCGCAACGCGTCGTCATCCGCTGCCGCCACCGCGGCCGGGCAGTCCATGCCCGCCGCCTGCATCCGTCCCCAGATCGCGTCGGCGGACGCGACCGACACTTGCTGGCTCACGATGGCCGAAAGCAGCGCCGCGAACCCGTCATCGCGTCGGCGCAGGGGAAGCGGGCCGGTGCGCTCCAGCGCGGCGGCAAAGCGCGGCTCCACCCGCACAAGATGCGCCGCGCCCTCGGCAACGCAGGCGGGGGTTTCTATGATGCGTTCGTCCATACCTTCTCCGCTATGGCGGCAAGCGCCGCTTCGGGGCCGTCCACCGGGCCATCGGCGGGACCGACCGCAGGCTGCGCTGGACGGGCGATCAGCGCAACCGGTAAGCGAAGGGCCCTTGCCGCGTCCAGCTTGCCCCGACCCGCCGCGCCGCCCGCGTTGCGCGCCACCACCCAATCCACCCGGAGCCGTCGGAACAGCGCGCTCTCTGCTGCCGCGTCGTGCGGCGGACGCGACACCACATATGCGCCGCCCGCGACCGGGCAAGGCGCACCCGGCGGGTCGATCACCCTGCAGATCACCCGCCGCCCCGCAAGATTGGCGAACCGGTTCAGCCGCTGCGCGCCGGTCGCAAGAAACACCGTCGCACCTGCGGGAATGTGATTTGCCGCGTCCTCTTCGGCGGCGATGGACGTCCACAGGTCGCCCGGCCCAGCCTGCCACGCGGGCCGCAGCACCCGCAGGTAGCCAACCCCGCGTGCCGCGCAGACCTGCGCGCTCCGGGGGCCGATGCGCCGCGCGAACGGGTGGGTGGCATCCACCACCAGCCCGATACGCTCTTGCCGCAGAAAGGCGGCGAACCCCGCTGCCCCGCCGAAACCGCCGATACGGGTCGGCACGGCCAGCGGCGCGGGGACGCGCACGGCACCGGCCAACGATGCGGTCGCATTGACGCCCGGCATGGTGGCCAGCCCGGCGGCGATCTGCCGCGCTTCGGACGTGCCGGCCAGCAGCAGAACCCGCAGGATCATGGCGCGCGGCCCAGAACGTGCCCCGCGCGGTCAATCACCACCGTGTCCACAGCGACCGGGGCATCGCCCAGCATGGCCTGCACCTGCGCGCGCGCCGCGTGCGCCACGAGACCCGCCAGCGCAGGACCCGCCCGTTCCAGCGCATCAAGCGCGGTTGCCGCGCTGCTCACGTCCGGCAATCCAGCCTCGCGCGCCAGCGCGCCAAGCGCTGCAAAATCCACCGTGCTGCGCCGCGAATGCAGATCGCGCGCGCCCTGCGCCAGCTTGGTCATCTTGCCGATGCCGCCGCCGATGGTCAGCCGCGGCACCGGGTGACGCGCGAGGTATTTCAGCAGGCCGCCCGCGAAATCGCCCATATCCAGCATCGCGTGATCCGGCAACGAATGCAGAGCCTGCACCGCCCGTTCGCTGGTCGCCCCGGTGCAGCCCGCGACATGCGGCAGGCCAGCCGCGACCGCCACGTCGATGCCGCGGTGGATCGACGCGATCCACGCCGCGCAGGAGAACGGGCGCACCACGCCGGTCGTCCCGAGGATCGACAGCCCGCCTTCGATACCCAGCCGGGGATTCCAGGTCTTCGCCGCCAGCCCCGCGCCGCCCGGCACGCTGATCGTGATCTCCACGTCGGATGGTCGGTCATGGCGGGCGGCAAGGCCCGCGACCACTTCGGTCATCATCTGCCGGGGCACCGGGTTGATCGCAGGTTCTCCCACGGCGATCGGCAGGCCGGGCTTCGTGACGGTGCCGACCCCGTCGCCCGCAAAGAAGCGCACACCTTGACCCGCGGCGCCCGCGCGAACCCGCGCGATGATCGTCGCGCCATGGGTGACATCGGGATCGTCGCCCGCGTCCTTGACCACGCCGCACTCCGCCCAGCCCGGCCCGTAGCGGCAGTTTTCCAGCACGAAAACAGGGGTTTCACCGCGCGGCAGTGTCAACTGCACCCGCGCGGGAAACGCACCGCCCCAAAGCGCGTCCAGCGCGCCCCAGGTGGCGGCGGTCGCGCAGGCGCCGGTGGTCCAGCCGCGGCGCAGTTTGGGGGGATCGGCCTGCATGGCCGGACCATGACACCGCCCGAAGCGCAGCGCAACGCGGCGCGCGTCTGGCCCACATGCCCGGTGCCGCATTAGGACCGGGGCGCGACGGTGTTGCGCTTTCACGGACGGGAAAATGGCGTCATAACGCGGACATGATCGATTCACCCCGTCTTCCCGGGCATGACTGGCCCGATCTCGAACCCGGCTGGGTCTGGCTGTGCGGCGCAGGGCCGGGCGATCCGGGCCTTCTGACGCTGCATGCCGTCCGGGCTCTGCAAATGGCCGACGTGATCGTTTACGACGCGCTGTGCAACACCGACATTCTGGAGTTGGCCCGCCCCGGCACCGAGCGCATCTACGCCGGCAAGCGGGGCGGAAAACCGTCGGCAGTCCAAAGGGATATCTCGCTCCGGCTGGTAGAGCTGGCACGCGCGGGCAAGCGCGTTTTGCGGCTGAAGGGGGGCGACCCGTTCGTGTTCGGCCGCGGCGGTGAGGAGGCGCAGACGCTTGTGCAGCACGGCATCCCGATCCGCATCGTGCCGGGCATCACGGCAGGCATCGGCGGGCTGGCCTATGCGGGCATCCCCGTCACCCACCGCGACGTGAACCAGACCGTCGCCTTCGTGACCGGCCACGATCAGACCGGCGCCGCGCCGAACGCGGTCAACTGGTCGGCGCTGGCGCAGGCCGCGCAGGTGCTGGTGATCTATATGGGCATGAAACACATTGAGAAAATCGCGGGAGAGCTGATCGCGGGCGGGCGCGATCCGGCCGATCCGGTGGGCGTCGTGACCGATGCGAGCCTGCCCGGCCAGCGCGTGCTTGAAACCACGCTGGGCCGCGTCGCCACCGATGTGGCGGCCGCCGGGCTGGCCCCGCCCGCAGTGATCTGCGTGGGCCGCGCGGTACTGATGCGGCAGGCGCTGGACTGGCAGGCGCTGGCGGCGGGAGCCACACCGCGCAGCACCGATCCGCTGGAGCGCGGGCGCCCGGCAGAGGCATCCTGAGCGGGCTTGCTGACCCGTCTGGCCGCCAGTCCGTCACCCGTTTTCGCCTGCAGGATTCGTGTAAGTGTCCTGTAGGGATCCCGTAGGAGTCCGGTCCATGTCCGCAGCAGCCCCGCCGAGCCATCCCGAACGCGCCGGGCGCGGGCTGCTGATCGCCGCACCCGCGTCGGGCAGCGGCAAGACCACCGTCACGCTGGGGCTGCTGCGCGCGCTGCGTCGCGCGGGCCACGCCGTGCGCGGCGCGAAATCCGGACCCGACTACATCGACCCGCGCTTTCATGCGGCTGCGACCGGAGCGGAATGTGTCAACCTCGATGCCTGGGCGATGGACGCGGCACGGCTTAGGGCGCTGGCGGCCAGGGCGCTGCCCGGGACCGGCGGAGGAGGAGCGGAGGGAAGCACAGCCACGGCGACGCAGGGGACAGCGCGGGGTCCGGGGCTGCTTGTGGTCGAGGGGGCGATGGGACTGTTCGACGGCGCCCCCCCGGACGGGCAAGGGTCCGCCGCCGGGCTTGCCCGGATGCTGGGCCTGCCGGTTCTGCTGGTGGTCGATGCCGCGCGCATGGCGCAATCGGTGACCCCGCTGGTCGCGGGCTTCGCGCGGCACGATCCGCAGGTCCGCGTCGCGGGTGTGATCCTGAACCGGGTGGGCAGCGCGCGGCACGGCGCGATGCTGACCCGCGCGCTCGCGCCGCTGGGCCTGCCGGTGCTGGGCGCTGTGCCGCGCAATGCGGGGCTGTCCACGCCGTCGCGGCATCTCGGGCTGGTGCAGGCGGGCGAGCGCGCCGATCTGGAGGCGTTCCTCGATCACGCGGCAGGGGTCATGGCGCAGGCGCTGGACCTTGCCGCAATCGCGGCGCTGGCTACGCCTCTGCCCGGCCCGGACGCCGGTGGAGTGCGGGGCATCGCTCCGCCCGCGCAACGCATCGCGGTGGCGCGCGACGTGGCCTTTGGCTTCGCCTATCCGCACATGCTTGCGGACTGGCGCGCGGCGGGGGCGGAGGTGCTGGCCTTCTCGCCGCTGGCGGACGATCCGGTGCCGGACGGGGTCGGCTTCGTGTTGCTGCCCGGCGGCTACCCGGAGCTTCACGGCGGCACGATCGCGGGTGCGGGCCGGTTCCTTGGCAGCCTGCGAGCGGCGGCGGCGGCCGGAGTACCGGTTTACGGCGAATGCGGCGGCTACATGGTCCTGGGCGACGGGCTGACCGACGCACAGGGCACGCGGCACGCGATGGCGGGGCTTTTGCGACTCGAAACGAGTTTCGCCGCGCGCAAGCTGCATCTGGGTTACAGGGAGTTGAGGGGCGTAGGCAGCGGACCCGGCGGCGACTGGCTGGCGGGTGACTGGGCCGGCCACGAGTTTCATTATGCCACCACGTTGCGCGCGGAAGGCCCGCCGCTGTTCGCCGCGCGCGACGCCGAAGGGGCCGCGCTGGTTCCGATGGGCCTGCGTGCCGGGACAGTGGCGGGCAGTTTCGCGCATCTGATCGACCGGCGCTGAGGGCGGACGGCAAGTCGCGGCAGGGCGCGGCACGTGGCGGCGGCTGGCGAGCGATCCCGGTCCAGTGTCAGCCAGCGGCGCCGCGGCCGGGAGGGGGCGCTCCCGCCCGTCTTCGACATCTGCGGATGTCTCATCCCGTTGGGCCCGGCCGCGCGCGATGCGCGCGGCACCCGGACATGCGCAGAGCGCGGCGCGCATGCCACAGCGCCGAGGCCCGCGCCGCCAACCCCGCGGGGCCGCCAGGCTGTGCAGTCGTGCCATCTTTCCTCGCCCCGCGGCGCGTTGTAGAGGGCGGGGATGAGCACAGACATCCCGCACCCCGCTGATCCCGATCTCGGCCCCGCGCCCGGCACAGACCGGCGCACCCGACGCAATGTCGCTGTCCTGGTCGCCGCGCAGGCGCTGATTGGCAGCCAGATGCCGATGATCTTCGTCGTCGGCGGGCTGGCCGGGCAGATGCTGGCACCCAATGCCTGCCTTGCCACGCTGCCGATCTCGCTCATTGTCTTCGGGTCGATGACCACCGCACCCTGGCTGAGTTCGGTCATGCAGATGCACGGTCGGCGCACCGGCTTCATGATCGGCGCGCTGGGCGGCCTTTTGGGCGCGGCGGTGTGCGTGCTGGCGCTGTCGCAGGGGTCGTTCCCGCTGTTCCTGCTGGGCAGCTATCTGACCGGCATCTACATGAGCGCGCAGGGCTTCTATCGCTTCGCCGCCGCCGACACCGCATCCGAGGCGTTCCGACCCAAGGCGATTTCCTATGTCATGGCAGGCGGCCTTGTGTCGGCCGTGATCGGCCCGCAACTTGTGAAGGTCACGCTGGGAGCGACGGGAGTGCCGTTTCTGGGCACCTATGCCACCGTGATCGCGGTGAACCTTCTGGGCATGGTGCTGTTCGCGTTGCTGGATCTGCCCAAGCCGCCGCCGCCCTCTGCCGGGGCCACGCCGGCGCGCACCCGGATGCAGCTGCTGCGCGACCCGGTGATCGCGGTCGCGGTGATCTGTGCGATGGTGAGCTATGCGCTGATGAACCTCGTGATGACCTCCACCCCGCTGGCGGTGGTGGGCTGCGGCTTTTCCGAGGGGCTGGCGGCGGACGTTGTGACCGGCCACGTGCTGGCGATGTTCGCGCCGTCCTTCTTCACCGGCCACCTGATCGCGCGGTTCGGTGCGACGCGAATCGTGGCGCTGGGGCTGATGATCCTTGCCTGCGCGGGTGTGGTGGCGTTGCAGGGCGTGGAGGTGGAGAACTTCTTCGTGGCGCTCGTGCTGCTGGGGATCGGCTGGAACTTCGGTTTCATCGGGGCGACGACGATGCTGGCCGGCGCCCATGCGCCGGAAGAGCGCGGCCGGGTGCAGGGGCTGAACGACATGATCGTGTTCGGCTGCGTGACGCTGGCCTCGCTCGCCTCGGGCGGGCTGATGAACTGCACCGGCGGGTCCGCCGAGGCCGGCTGGTCTGCGGTCAACCTGGCGATGGTGCCATTCCTGACGCTTGCGGGCGGTGCGCTGATCTGGCTGGCACTGCGCCCGGCGGACTGACGCCGAGGATCAGATCCGGCCGGTCAGGCCGGTGACCAGCAGCCCCCAGCGCTTGCGCGCCTCCGATTCGGGCAAGGTGCCGTCCGCCACACGGGCGGGAAAAGCGGCCGCGCGGCGCAGAAGCGTGCCAGCGCGCCATGCGGGCGCGAGCGCGGGCCGCGCGGGTTTGGGCAGGCTGGACTGCGCGGCGCGGGCGCGAGCGAGGCGCGCCAGCCCGTCGCGGGCCAGCGCGGCCACGGCGGCGGGACGGCCGTCGGGCAGCGGCATCCGGCCACGCTCTTCAAGCTCGGGCACGGCGAGCAGCCAGGCGGCAAGCCCAGCGGCGAAGCCCGCCTCCTCGGCCGGTGCCGGATCAGCCGCGCCCAGTGTGCGCGCGGCCACCGCCATCAGCCCGCCCCCTGTCGCCGCGATATGAGCGGTAAATGCGGCCTCATCCTCGAACGGGTCGCGGTAGCAGGACCAACGATGCGCGGCGACCAGCGCGTCGAGCCGACGCGCGCCCTCCGGATCGAGGACGTCGGAGAGGGGCGTTGCGACCTCGTGGCGGCGCACCTGGCCGCCTGAGGCGATTTCCTCCAGCACGTCGCGCCACCATTGCAAGCGCATCTCGGCGATCATCGCCTCTTCGGTGAGCCAGGGCGCGCGCGACACTTCGAGGTTGAAGGCGTATAGCGGCAGCAGGCGCTTGCGCGCCTCCAGGGGCGCGGCCAGCAGGGTGCGGAACCGGTCAGGGTCGCCCCTTTCCACCAGCCCCGCGCAGGCATCGAGGCTCATGGACCGGCCCGTTCGGCCTGCGCCGCGGCGGCGGTCCTTGGCGGCTGCGCGCCGTCGCGCACCAGTTTCCAGGTGATCGCGTCCAGAAGCGCTTCGAAGCTGGCATCGACGATGTTGGGCGACACACCGACGGTGGACCAGCGGCGCCCCTGCGCGTCCTCGCTGTCGATGATGACGCGGGTCACGGCCTCGGTTCCGCCATTCGTGATGCGGACCTTGAAATCCACCAGCTTCATGTCGTCGATCATGGCCTGATAGGGTCCGAGATCCTTCGCCAGCGCGGTGGACAGCGCGTTGACCGGGCCGCGATCGCTGCCCGTTGCATCGAGGCTTTCGGACACCGAGAGCGTCTTCACGTCGCCGATCTTGACGACCACCACCGCCTCACTGAGCGAGATCATGCGATTGTACTTGTTCTTGCGCCGTTCGACGGTGACGCGGTAGCGCTTCACCTCGAAGAAGCGGGGCAGCGCGCCCAGTTCGTCCCGTGCGATCAGCTCGAAACTGGCCTGCGCGGTGTCGTAGGAATAGCCTTGGTCCTCGGCGGCCTTGATCCGGTCGAGGATGCGGGCCAGCGCGGGATCGCCCGGCGCGACCTCCAGCCCGGCCTCGGCCAGCCTCCGGCGCAGGTTGGACTGGCCCGCCTGGTTGGACATCGGGATCACGCGGGCATTGCCCACAAGCCCCGGTTCGATGTGTTCGTAGGTGGACGGGTCCTTCAGGATCGCGCTGGCATGCAGCCCCGCCTTGTGGGTAAAGGCCGATGCGCCGACATAGGGCGCGGGGCGCAGCGGCACCCGGTTGAGGATGTCGTCCAGCATCCGCGAGGCGCGGGTCAGCCCGGCGAGTGCCGCGTCGGTCACACCCGTCTCGTACCTCTCCGCATAGGGCGCCTTCACCTTCAACGTGGGAATCAGCGTGGTCAGGTTTGCGTTGCCGCACCGTTCGCCCAGCCCGTTGAGCGTGCCCTGCACCTGGCGCGCGCCCGCGTCGATGGCCGCAAGGCTGCCCGCGACCGCGTTGCCGGTGTCGTCATGGGTGTGGATGCCAAGGGACGTGCCCGGAATGCCCGACGCGATCACTTCGGCCACGATGCGCCCGATCTCCACCGGCAGGGTGCCGCCATTGGTGTCGCAAAGCACGACCCAACGCGCGCCCGCGTCATGGGCGGCCTTCACGCAGGCCAGCGCGTAATCCGGATTGGCGCAGTAGCCGTCGAAGAAATGTTCGGCGTCGAACAGCGCCTCGCGGCCCTGAGCGACCACATGCGCGACCGAGGCGGAGATGTTTTCAAGGTTCTCATCCAGCGAAATGCCCAGCGCGGCGGAGACGTGAAAGTCGTGCGTCTTGCCGACAAGGCAGACGCTGCGGGTCCCCGCGTTCAGCACAGCCGCCAGCACGTCGTCGTTCTCCGCCGAGCGTCCGGCCCGCTTGGTCATGCCGAAGGCGGCGAGCTGCGCGCGGGTCTGCGGCGCGGCATCGAAGAAGGCACTGTCGGTCGGGTTCGCACCGGGCCAGCCGCCTTCGATGTAATCGACGCCCAGCGCGTCGAGCACGGCTGCGATGCGCCGCTTTTCATGGGTGGAGAACTGCACGCCCTGCGTCTGCTGCCCGTCGCGCAGCGTGGTGTCGTAGAGATAGAGCCGCTCGCGGGTCATGGGCGGGCCTCCGGCGGTATGTAGGCTGCTGTCCGGGCATCCGCCTGAGAACAACAAGCGGCATCGCGCAACAGGATCGACTGCGCGGGCAGAAAAGAGATGGACTTCCCGCTCGTGGCCCGGGAGGCCCAAAGCCTCCCGGGCAGCGCCCGACCCGCCCGGATGGGCGGGCGCTTTTCAGCGCCCGGTGCTGGCGCACGCTCCGGCCTCAAACCGTCCACCGGACGGTTTGCAAGACGGCCTGCGCCCCCGGGCCGGACGCTGCCTTCGTGTCGGTATGGGGTGACCTGAGGAGCGGTCATTTCAGCGCCTCCAGCTTGGCGGGGTCGAACCCGGCTTGCGGCTTCAGCGTGACGCCAGCCTTTGACATCTGCACCTCGACGCCGGCCTCGATCAAAGCGGCCTTCAAGCGGTCCAGCGCCGAGAAGTCCTTGGTCTGCATGGCATTGGCGCGCAAGCTAGACAGCTGCTCCTCGAACACTCTGAGACTTGCTGCCTCGTTCGGGAGCGCATCGGCGAAATAGGCGATGCCTCCAAGGTTAAAACCGAAGAAGTCCATAGCAGCTTTTAGACCTGAGCAGTCGCCCGCCTTATACAGGCGACGCATTTCCGTGATCGCACTGGGACAGTTTAAATCGTCACACAGTGACTCGACGAATGAACGTGGCAGGTTCGAGGCTTCGACTCGAGATACCATAGTCAAGAATTTTGAAAGTTCGGCTTCCGCCTCCTTCGCCTTCTTTTCGGTCCAGTCCATCGGCTTGCGGTAATGCGTGGACAGCATCACGAAGCGGATCACCTCGCCCGGATAGCCCTGATCCAGCAGGTCGCGCACGGTGAAAAAATTACCCAGGGACTTGGACATCTTCTTGCCTTCGACCTGCAGCATCTCGTTGTGCAGCCAGACCTTCGCGAAGCCGCCGCCGGGGTGGGCGCAGCAGCTTTGCGCGATCTCGTTCTCGTGGTGGGGGAACATCAGGTCGCCCCCGCCGCCGTGAATGTCGAAGCTTTCACCCAGCAGTTCATAGCTCATGGCGGAGCATTCGATATGCCAGCCGGGGCGGCCCCGGCCCCAGGGGCTGTCCCAGCCCGGCTCCCCCTCGGCCGCCGGTTTCCACAGCACGAAATCCATCGGGTTGCGCTTGTAGGGTGCGACCTCTACCCGCGCGCCGGCGATCATGTCGTCCACGCTGCGGCCCGAAAGGCGGCCATAAGCGGCGTAACTGTCCACCGCGAACAGCACATGCCCCTCGGCGGCATAGGCGTGGCCCTTGGCGATCAGCCCCTCGATCATCGCCACCATCTGCGGGATGTATTGCGTGGCGCGCGGCATGTGCGACGGCTCCAGCGCGCCCAGCGCGGCCATGTCCTCCAGATACCAGCGGGTGGTTTCTTCGGTGATCGTGTCGATGGGGCGGCCGCTTTCGGCGGCGCGGGCGATGATCTTGTCGTCCACATCGGTGAAGTTGCGCACGTAGGTCACGTGATCCGGTCCGTAGAGATGCCGCAGCAGCCGGTAAAGCACGTCGAACACCAGCACCGGCCGCGCGTTTCCGAGATGCGCCCGGTCATAGACCGTGGGACCGCAGACATACATGCGCACATTGTCCGGGTCGATTGGCGCAAAGGGCTCGACCTTGCGGGTTGCGGTGTTGTGCAAGCGTAGCTGTGTCATGGGCGGCCTCCGTCACCGGCGGGGCTTAGACGAGAATGGCCGCGAAGAAAAGAACGCGCGCCGGTGCGGCTTGACCTTTCGCGCCCGGCCCGGTCATCTGCGGCCCATGGGAACCGCGACACTGACCATCCGCCTCGATGCCATCGTTCAGAACTGGCGCGCGCTCGATGCGCGCAGCGCGCCCGGCGTGCAGACCGCCGCCGTGGTCAAGGCCGACGGCTATGGCCTTGGCGCCGGGCCGGTGGCGACTGCGCTGGCGAAAGCGGGGGCGCGCAGCTTCTTCGTGGCCGTGGCCGAGGAAGGCGCCGTGCTGCGCCGGGTGCTGGGACCGGGGCCGGAGATCGCGGTCTTCTCGGGACACATGGATGGCGACACGGGCGCGATCCGCGAGGCGGGGCTGATCCCGCTGCTGAACAGCCCGGAGCAGGTGACGCGGCACATGGACGCCCTGCCCGGCGCGCCCTTCGGGCTGCAACTGGACAGCGGCATGAACCGGCTGGGGCTGGAGCCTGCCGACTTCGCGGCACTGAAGGATCGCGCGCTGGCAGCGGCGCCGTGGCTGGTGATGTCGCACCTCGCCTGCGCGGACGATCCGGCACATCCGCAGAATGCCGCGCAACTGGCCGCGTTCCGCGACATGACGGACGGACTGGGCCTGCGACGGTCGCTGGCGGCGACGGGTGGGATCCTGCTGGGCGAGGCGTATCATTTCGACATGACGCGACCGGGGATCGGCCTGTACGGCGGGCTGCCCTTCGCCACGGCGTTGCAGGCGGCCGAACTGGAGATCCCGGTGATTCAGTGCCGTGACGTGGCGCCGGGCGAAAGCGTGGGATACGGCGCGGCCTTCGTGGCAGCGCGCCCCACCCGGCTGGCGACGCTGTCTGCGGGCTATGCGGACGGGCTGATCCGCGCTCTGTCGGGCGGCGCCGTGCTGCATGCGGGCGGGGTGCCCTGCCCGCTGGCGGGCCGGGTGTCGATGGACCTGCTGACGGTGGACGTGACCGATTACGTGGCCGCGCAGGGCGCCGACCCGGCGGCGCTGCAGATCCTTGGCCCCTATCAGGGCGTCGATGTGCTGGCCGAGGCGGCGGGCACGATCGGCTACGAGATCCTGACCTCGCTCGGGGCGCGCTATGCCCGCCGCCACGCCGAAGCGCCACCGGCCTGACGACGCGAAGCGCGACCGGGCACGTCCACGCTCCACCGCACACCTGGCAAAGCGACCCGCGCGGGGATGCTTCACGGGCCGGTGTCTCGACATTCGGGGCGCTTGCCACTAAGCCGGTGCCACCTGCTCCGGGCGGCACGCCCCGCCTCCCGAACGCCCGCACGCCGAACGCAAGGACCCCGCATGGACGTCACAGCCCCGGTCGCCGCCATCGGCCGCAGCACGCTTCGATCCCTCGCCGCGCTGGGGCGGGTGTCGATCTTCACCGCACAGACGCTGCGCCACATCCTGATCCCGCCCTACTATCCCCGCGAGATCTGGCACGCCGTCATCGCCATCGGCTGGCTGTCGCTGCCCGTGGTGGGCATGACCGCCGTGTTCACCGGCGCGGCGCTGGCGCTGCAGATCTATGCCGGGTCGGGCCGCTTCGGGGCGGAATCGGTAGTGCCGCAGATCGTCGCCATCGGCATGACACGGGAGCTTGGCCCGGTGCTGGGCGGACTTATGGTCGCCGCGCGCGTGGCAAGCTCCATCGCAGCCGAGATCGGCACCATGAAGGTGACCGAACAGATCGACGCGCTGGTCACGCTGTCCACCAACCCGATGAAATACCTCACAGCGCCGCGCGTGCTGGCCGCGACCCTTACTGTGCCGGTGCTGGTGGCGGTAGGCGATGCCATCGGGATCATGGGCGGCTACCTCGTAGGGACCACCCGGCTTGGCTTCAACGAAGCCGCCTATCTCAAAAACACGTTCGACTTCCTGCAGTTCTGGGACGTCGGGTCGGGGCTGGTGAAGGGCGCCGCCTTCGGCTTCCTGATCGCCCTGATGGGCTGCTACCACGGGATGAATTCGGGCCGGGGCGCGCAGGGCGTCGGCGCGGCGGTGAAGGCCGCCGTGGTCGCCTCGTCGGTGCTGATCCTGGCGTCCAACTATCTTCTGACAGAGGCGTTCTTCGGGTCATGATCGAACTGCGCGACGTGCACAAGAGCTTCGGGGACCACGCGGTCCTGCGCGGCGTGAACCTGACCATCCCCAAGGGCGAGAGCATGGTCATCATCGGCGGATCGGGCACCGGCAAGTCGGTGACGCTGAAAAGCGTTCTGGGGCTGGTCAAGCCTGACAGCGGCACGATCCTTGTCGATGGCGAGGACGTGGAAAAGGCGCATCGCGACACGTTCCTGTCGCATTTCGGGATGCTGTTCCAGGGCGGCGCGCTGTTCGATTCCATGACCGTGTGGGAAAACGTGGCCTTCCGCCTGCTGCGCGGCAGCCTCAAACGCCCGAAGGCCGAGGCGCGCGAGATCGCCATCGACAAGCTGCGCCGGGTCGGGCTGCGGTCCAAGGTGGCCGACCAGTTCCCGGCGGAGCTGTCGGGCGGGATGCAGAAGCGCGTCGGGCTGGCGCGGGCCATCGCGGCAGACCCGCAGATCATCTTCTTCGACGAGCCGACAACCGGGCTCGACCCGATCATGTCGGGGGTCATCAACGACCTGATCCGCGAGATCGTGGTCGAGATGGGCGCGACGGCCATGACCATCACCCACGACATGACCAGCGTGCGCGCCATCGCGGACAAGGTGGCGATGCTGCATGACGGGGTGATCCAATGGACCGGCCCGGTGGGCGAGATGGACGCGGCGGACGACCCCTACCTGCGCCAGTTCATCACCGGCAGCGCCGAGGGCCCCATCGAAGCGGTGCGCTGAACGCCGGACGGGCGACACGCTGCTCAGGCACGGCGCGCGATGGACAGCGCGGGCTTGCCACCGGCGGGCAGCAATGGCCTTCTGCGCGCAGCGCAACGACACGGAGACGACACAGATGGCATCCACACCCCAGGTCTGCGAATTCGGCTGGCCCGCCCCCGATTTCACCTTGCCCGGTATCGACGGCCGCCGCCACGCGCTGGCGGACGTGGCGGGCCCGCGCGGCACACTGATCGTGTTCATGTGCAACCACTGCCCCTACGTGCTGGCGGTGCTGGACAGGCTGCTGCGCGACGCGCGCGACTTGCAGGCGCTGGGTGTGGGCGTCGCAGGGATCTGTTCAAACGACGCGGTCGCCTACCCGTCGGACAGTTTCGCCAACATGGCCCGCCTCGCGCAGGAGCGCGACTTCCCCTTCCCCTACCTGCATGACGAAAGCCAGGACGTGGCGCGCGCCTATGGCGCCGTGTGCACGCCGGATTTCTTCGGGTTCGACGCAAGCCGCGGGTTGCAATATCGAGGACGACTTGATGCATCGCGCCGCGAGGAGGGCGCGCCGGACCTGCGCCGCGACCTGTTCGAGGCGATGCGCGCGGTGGCCGAGACCGGGCGCGGCCCGGCCGAGCAGGTCCCGTCGATGGGCTGTTCGATCAAGTGGCGCGCGGCATGACCGGCGCGGTGGTCTTTGACCTTGACGGCACGCTGATCGACAGCGCGCCGGACCTGCACGCGGCGGGCCTGCGCATGCTGGCCGAATTCGGCGCGCCGCCGGTGACCGCAGCGCAGACCCGCAGCTTCATCGGCAATGGCGTGCCGGTGCTGGTCGCGCGGCTCATGGCGGCTTCCGGGCTACCGGACGACCCGCACCGCCACGCCGATTGCGTGGCCAGCTTCCTGCGCCACTACGAGGCCGCACCGGCGGAGCAGACCACGCTTTATCCCGGTGTGGTGGCGGCGCTCGACCGGCTGGAAGCGGCAGGCTGGACGCTGGGGTTGTGCACCAACAAGCCCTACGGCGCGACCCGAACGATCCTCGCGGCCTTCGACCTGCTGAAGCGGATGGCGGTTGTGGTCGGCGGCGACACGCTGCCCGAGAAGAAGCCCGACCCGGCGCCACTGCGCCATGCCTTCCTCGCGCTACCGGACGGGGCGCGGCTCTTCGTCGGCGACAGCGAGGTGGACGCGCAGACGGCGCAGGCGGCCGGTGTGCGCTTCGCACTCTTTTCCGAAGGCTACCGCAAGAGCCCGGCAGACAGCATTCCGCACGAACACCTGTTCGCCGATTTCGCCGACCTGCCGGGGATCGCCGCCACGCTTGAATGAACCGGCGCCCGCGCCGTGGCCTTGCCCCTCGGCGGCGGGTTGCGCCGCCGCGTGCGCCGGGGCATGGTGCGGCCCAGCGTCCGGTACGCACGGTCCCGACCCACACACGGTCCCGACCCACACACAGTCCCGCCCCGTATACAGGCCAGCCCATGACCAAGCCCTGCATCCTCTGCGTCGCGATTACCGGATCGGTGCCGACCAAGGCCGACAACCCGGCGGTGCCGATCACCGTCTCCGAACAGGTGGAAAGCACCCATGCCGCCTTCGAGGCGGGGGCAAGCATCTGCCACGCGCATGTGCGCGACGATGACGGCCGACCCAGCAGCGACCCGGACCGCTTCGCGCGGCTCATGGAAGGCGTGCGCGCCCATTGCCCCGGCATGATCTTTCAGGTGTCCACCGGGGGCCGGTCCGGCGCGGGCGCCGCGCGCGGCGGGATGCTGCCGCTGCGCCCCGAGATGGCATCGCTCGCCGTCGGGTCGAACAACTTCCCCACTCGCGTCTACGAGAACCCGCCGGACCTTGTCGACTGGCTGGCCGCCGAGATGATCCGCCACGAGATCACCCCCGAGGTCGAGGCGTTCGACCTGTCCCATATCCACCAGGCCGCCGCGATGCACGCGCGCGGCGCGCTGTACGGGCGGCTCTATGTGCAGTTCGTGATGGGAGTGAAGAACGCCATGCCGGCCGACCGGGACGTGTTCGACTACTACGTGAAGACGATGGCGCGGCTCGCCCCCGATGCCGAATGGTGCGCAGCCGGGATCGGACGCCACCAGATTGAAGTGAACGAATGGGCCATCGCGGCGGGCGGCCACACCCGCGCCGGGCTGGAAGACAACGTGCGGCTGGATCGCGACCGGCTCGCGCCCTCCAACGCCGCGCTGATCGCCCGCGCCGCCGCGCTGTGCGAAAAGCACGGGCGGCCGGTGGCCAGCACGGACGAGGCGCGCGCGATCCTGCGGCTGCGTCCGGCCGCCTGACGCGCCCCCGCGGACGACGCAACTGGCAGACAATCCCCTGACGCGTCCCTGCGCGAGGCAGGTCAGCCCCCGGCGCGCCTGCGACGCTGTTGGCGACCTCGTCGGCCTGCCCGTCGAAGAAAGCGGCACCGGGCCTTGCAGCCTTGCAACTCGTGCGGTTTGCCGGACCCGGGCACCCGGCCCAGGAACGCGAAAGACCCCGGCCATGCGGCGCGGGGTCTTTCGTGCGATGTCTCGCGTTTCAAGTGGTGAGCCGTGCAGGATTCGAACCTGCGACCCACTGATTAAAAGTCAGTTGCTCTACCAACTGAGCTAACGGCCCACTAGAGCCCGCGACTTACAAAGGCATGCCGGGGGGGTCAAGGCCCTACGCGCATGTTTTTTCCGGCGGGCTGGATTCTGGCGCGGCGCGGGTCTATACGCCGCGCCATGAACAGCTTCGCACCCCTATCCGGCCTGACCTTCACGAAGATGCACGGGCTTGGCAACGACTTCGTTGTCGTGGACGCACGCCTGCCCGGCCCGCGCGTGACCCCGGCGCTGGCCCAGTCACTCGGCGACCGCAACCGGGGCGTCGGGTTCGACCAGCTGGCCGAGATCCGGGCCAGCGACCGCGCCGACCTGCGGCTGGATTTCTGGAACGCCGACGGCACGCTTTCGGGCGCCTGCGGCAACGCCACCCGCTGCGTGGCAGCCCGCGTCATGGACCAGAAAGGCACCGACAGCCTGCGCATCGAAACGGCCGCCGGAGTGCTCCAGGCGCTGCGCCGCGACGATGGCCGCATCAGCGTGAACATGGGTCCGCCACAGCGCGGCTGGGCCGAGATCCCGCTTGCGCGCGACGTGGACCCGCTGGCGCTGCCGCTGGCCGGGGTCCCAGCCGCGATCGGTATGGGCAACCCGCACTGCATCCACGTGGTCAGCGATGCGGACGCGATCGCGCTGGACGAAATCGGACCGCTGATCGAACACGATCCGTTGTTTCCGCAACGCACCAACGTGGAATTCGTGCAGGTCCGCGCCGACGGCTCGCTGCGCCTGCGGGTCTGGGAACGCGGTGCCGGGGTCACGCTGGCCTGCGGGTCCGGGGCCTGCGCCACCGCCGTGGCAACGCATCTGCTGGGCCTGACCCCGCCCGCCGTCGAGATCGAGATGGACGGCGGCTGGCTGTCGATCGACTGGCGCGACGACGGCGTTTGGATGACCGGGCCGACCGCGCATGTGTTCGACGGCACGCTTGCCCCCGCATGGATCGAGGCGATGGCATGAGCGCGCCGCGCTTCACCACGCATGGCTGCCGCCTGAACGCCTACGAGACCGAGGCGATGAAGGCGATGGCGAAGGACGCCGGGCTGGACGATGCGGTGGTCATCAACACCTGCGCCGTGACCGCCGAAGCTGTGCGCAAGGCCCGGCAGGACATCCGCCGCGCCCGGCGCGAGAACCCGGCGGCGAAGATCATAGTCACCGGCTGCGCCGCACAGACCGACCCGGACAGCTTCGCCGCCATGCCCGAAGTCGACCGCGTGATCGGCAATGCCGAGAAGATGGCCCCCGCGACCTGGGACGCGCTGGCCGGGCGCGACTGGATCGGCGCAACCGAGAGGGTGCAGGTCGACGACATCATGTCCGTGCGCGAGACGGCCGGCCACCTGATCGACGGTTTCGGCACCCGCAGCCGCGCCTATGTTCAGGTCCAGAACGGCTGCGATCACCGCTGCACGTTCTGCATCATACCGTTCGGTCGGGGAAACTCGCGGTCAGTGCCCGCCGGCGTGGTGGTGGACCAGATCAAGCGGCTGGTGCAGCGCGGCTACAACGAGGTGGTGCTGACCGGGGTGGACCTGACCAGCTGGGGCGCGGACCTGCCCGCAGCGCCCCAGCTTGGCGACCTTGTGCGCCGCATCCTGAAACTGGTGCCCGACCTGCCGCGCCTGCGGATCAGTTCGATCGACAGCATCGAGGCCGACCCGGCCCTGATGGAGGCGATCGCGACCGAACCCCGCCTTATGCCGCACCTGCACCTGAGCCTTCAGGCGGGCGACGACCTGATCCTGAAGCGGATGAAACGCCGCCATCTGCGCGGTGACGCCATCGCCTTCTGCGAAGAGGCGCGGGCGCTGCGGCCCGACATGACCTTCGGGGCCGACCTGATCGCGGGCTTCCCCACCGAAACCGAAGCGATGTTCGAGAATTCTCTGCGGCTTGTGGACGAATGCGGGCTGACCTGGCTGCACGTCTTTCCCTATTCTCCCCGCCCCGGCACGCCCGCCGCCAAGATGCCGCAGGTGGACGGGCGAGCGATCCGCGAACGCGCCACCCGGCTGCGCGCCGCGGGCGCGGCGGCCGTGACCGCGCATCTTGCCGCGCAGGTCGGGCAGGTCCATGACGTGCTGATGGAGGCACCTACACTGGGCCGCACCCGGCAGTTCGCCGAGGTGAGCTTCACCGAACCGCAACCCGAGGGCGGCATCGTCAGCGCCTGCATCGCCGGACACGACGGCACGCGCCTCGCGGCGTGACCGGCTGACGCTGCGCGGGGTCGCGGCGGCGCGTCTTGGCGGGGCGGACCTTGCACCATACCGACTCCATCCGCACCGCGCTGTCCCGCCACCGGGGACGGCACCGTGCCCTCGTACGCGCCCGCACCTGACGCCATCGTGTGACGCGCGGCCTTGCCAGACCGGCGCGCGGCTGCTTAGCTTGAACAGTCTCGAACCGGAGCTTTCGCCAATGGCCCTGCCCCTCGTGCCCACCGCCCTCGTCGCCGCCCGCTATGCCGCCGTCGGCCTTGCAGCCTATGCAGCCTGGCGCGCCGCCAGCCCCGCGCGCCGCGACCAGCGGGCCGAAGACGCGCTGGACGATCTGCCCGAAGGCACAGGCCTGCACCGCGACGCGGACGGCACGCGCGGCACCCTGCGCTGGACCCGCACACTGCGCGCAGGCACCGCGGGACCGGGAGTGGAAATCGACCTTGCCGCGCTCGCGCGCCTGCGCCTGCGACGGGTCTGACGGGTGCGGCTGCACTTTTCGCCGACATCCCCCTACGTGCGCAAGGTCAGGGTGCTGCTGGCCGAAACCGGCCAGACCGAAGACGTGACGCTTGTGCCCGCTGCCGGAACCCCGCTGGACGGGTCCGGCATGCCGCTGGCGCAGAACCCGCTGGGCAAGATCCCGGTACTGGAACAGGACGACGGGCCCGCACTTTATGACAGCCGGGTGATCTGCCAATTCCTCGACATGCGGGCGGGCGGGCAGTTCTATCCCGCGCCGCCGCGCCGCTGGGACACCCTGACCCTTGAGGCGACGGCGGACGGCATGCTCGATGCCGCGGTTGCGATGGTCTACGAACACCGCCTGCGACGGGAGGATGCGGTCAATCCCGACCTGCTGGAAGGATACTGGTCCAAGATCGCCCGCGCCGTCGCCACACTGGAAGCACGCTGGATGGGTCACCTCGCCGGCGCGCCGGACATTGGGCAGATCGCCGTGGCGGTGGCGTTGTCCTATCTCGATTTCCGGCACGGCACGCGGGGCTGGCGCAGCACAGCACCGGGGCTTGCGGCATGGCACGCGGAATTCGCCGAACGCCCCTCGATGCAGGCCACCGCGCCGCCGCCTGGCTGACCCGCCGCGCCGCCGTCACCGTTCGCGCCAGGGCATTGCCTACCGACACGACAAAAAGCAAAGCGCCCGGTCCGGGGACACGGGCGCCGATTGTTACTGGCTGATGTTCGGTCAGTCGCCGGGCGCATCAGAAATTCAGGCTGACACCCAGGTTCACTGCATTGGTGACGATGTTCGTCTCCAGCGTGCCACCGCTGGCGAGATCCGCCTTGTTCTGCGAATAGCTGCCCTTGTATTCCCCGAACACCGACCACGTGTCGGTCAGCGGATAGCTGACGCCGGCGACCCATTGCACCGCCGCGCCGGTGAGCTGGTATTCGAACGTCTTGCCACCCGAAGTCTGCACGTCCACATGCGGCACCGCCACACCAACGCCGCCGCCGACATACGGGGTGAAGTTGCTCGGCGTGCCGGGAAAGCGGCGGAACACGTTCAACGTGACAAGGTTCAGACCGTCGGTGAATTCCAACCGGTCGAAACCGTTCTTGGCCAGAGTGTCGCCATCGGCGTAGACTTTGGCGTGGTTGAACTCCAGCGCGAAACCCAGCGTTTCAGACCGCCACCAGGTGCCGCGGAAGCCGTAGTAGGGCGGCATCTCGCCGGACTTGCCTTCCCAGCCCGCGGTGAAGTCGAACGCGCCGACACCGCCTGGATCGTTGCCTTCCACCACGCTGTGCGGAGCGGTCTGCCAGCCGGTATAGACGCTCAGCTCGAACTCCGCCGCGGCGGGCACCGCAACAAGGCCGAGAGCGGCGGCAAGGGCAAGCGTGCAAGCACGAATACGAAGCATCGGGGCGGGCCTTTCGATTCGCACGAGGCCGATCTGACCACGCGCACCTTTCCATCTGAAATACGCCCCCGCGCGACCGGGTTCAAGAACACGGCCGCGTTCCGACCCTGTGTCCCGCCCCGGTCTGGCCGATCTGCAACACCTGCGCACCGCACCCCCCGGAGATGCGCGTAAACCGTGCATTACTGCGGCATTTCGCCTGTCATGCGTGGCATTGTCTGCTGGACGGGTCTCGGCCTGCGGTCTAGGTAGCATCCCATGGCGGCTGCCGGTTCTGCGCGGCCACGGCCCCGTATTGGCCCAGCCAGCGAAAAGATGGAGAGTTTTCAGTGTCACACACCGAAGATCACGAAGGAACCCGCCGGGACTTCCTGTTTTACGCCACCGCCGGGGCGGGCGCCGTCGCAACCGGTGCCGCGGTCTGGCCGCTCGTCAACCAGATGAACCCGTCGGCAGATGTGCAGGCGCTTTCCTCGATCCTCGTCGATATCGGCGGCGTCTCCGAAGGCACGCAGATCACGGTCAAATGGCTCGGCAAGCCCGTGTTCATCCGCCGTCGCACCGCGGACGAGATCGAGATGGCCCGCGAGACGCCGATCAGCGATCTGCCCGACCCTGTGGCGCGCAACGCCAACATCGACGCGGGCGCCGAAGCGACCGACCAGAACCGAACGCTGGGCGACAGCGAGGAGTGGCTGGTGATGATGGGTGTGTGCACCCATCTCGGCTGCGTTCCGCTGGGTGACGGCGCGGGCGATTTCGGCGGCTGGTTCTGCCCTTGCCACGGCTCGCACTACGACGCCGCAGGCCGGATCCGCAAAGGCCCCGCGCCCGAGAACCTGCCGGTG
Source organism: Meridianimarinicoccus roseus (assembly GCF_003172915.1). Lineage (GTDB taxonomy): Bacteria > Pseudomonadota > Alphaproteobacteria > Rhodobacterales > Rhodobacteraceae > Meridianimarinicoccus > Meridianimarinicoccus roseus. The sequence continues at coordinate 124,971 of NZ_QGKU01000068.1, read as the reverse complement.
CCCGTTGCCGGCTTCCTCGACGACAGTACAATTCAACTCGGTTAAGGGAGAGACCGAATGTCCGGAATTCCTCACGACCACTATGAACCCAAGACGGGTGCGGAAAAGTGGCTCGACCGGCGTCTGCCGGTCGTGGGCCTGCTGCACTCCACGCTGACCATCCCGACGCCCAAGAACCTCAACTGGATGTGGATCTGGGGCATCGTGCTGACCTTCTGTCTGGCGCTGCAGATCATCACCGGCATCGTTCTGGTGATGCACTACACGCCCGACGCCAGCATGGCCTTCGCCTCGGTCGAGCACATCATGCGCAACGTCAACGGCGGGCACATGCTGCGCTATCTGCACGCGAACGGCGCATCGCTGTTCTTCGTGGCGGTCTACCTGCATATCTTCCGTGGCCTGTTCTACGGCTCGTACAAGGCCCCGCGCGAAGTGACCTGGATCATCGGCATGCTGATCTACCTGCTGATGATGGGCACCGCCTTCATGGGCTACGTTCTGCCCTGGGGTCAGATGTCCTTCTGGGGCGCCACCGTGATCACCGGCCTGTTCGGCGCGATCCCCTTCGTGGGCGAGAGCATCCAGACATGGCTGCTGGGCGGACCGGCGGTGGACAACGCCACCCTGACGCGCTTCTTCTCGCTGCACTACCTGTTCCCGTTCGTCATCGCGGGTCTGGTGATCGTGCACATCTGGGCCTTCCACACCACCGGCAACAACAACCCCACGGGTGTTGAAGTGCGCCGCACCTCAAAGGCCGAAGCCGAGAAGGACACCCTTCCGTTCTGGCCCTACTTCGTGATCAAGGACCTCTTCGCGCTCGCGCTGATCATGGTGGTCTTCTTCGCCATCGTCGGGTTTATGCCGAACTACCTCGGCCACCCCGACAACTACATCGAGGCGAACCCGCTCGCGACGCCCGCGCACATCGTGCCTGAATGGTACTTCCTGCCGTTCTACGCCATCCTGCGCGCCTTCGACAGCGAGGTCTGGGTCGTGCAGCTTGCGCAGTTCATCAGCTTCGGCATCATCGACGCAAAGTTCTTCGGCGTTCTGGCGATGTTCGGCGCGATCGCGGTCATGGCGCTGGCGCCCTGGCTCGACACCTCGTCGGTGCGCTCGGGCCGCTATCGCCCGATGTTCAAGTGGTGGTTCTACCTGCTGTGCGTGGACTTCATGGTCCTGATGTGGGTCGGCGCCATGCCTGCCGAAGGGATCTATCCCTACATCGCGCTGCTCGGGTCGGCCTACTGGTTCGCGTATTTCCTCGTGATCCTGCCGCTGCTCGGCGTGATCGAGAAACCGCTGGAGCAGGCCTCCACCATCGAGGACGACTTCAACGCCCATTATGGCAAGTCCGACGACGCTTCCGGCGCCGTTGCGACCCCGGCCGAGTAAGAGGGGCAAAGGTACCCATGTTCAAGAAACTCACCCTCGCCGCCACCACCGCGTTCGCCCTTTCGGGCGGCGCGGCCCTCGCCGCAGGCGCAGGCGGCCATATCGAAGACATCAACTTCTCGTTCGAGGGGCCGTTCGGCACCTATGACGAGGCGCAGCTGCAGCGCGGCCTGCAGGTCTACACCGAAGTGTGCTCGGCCTGCCACGGCATGAAGTTCGTTCCGATCCGCTCGATCGGCGCCGAAGGCGGCCCGAACATTCCTGAGGAGCAGGTCCGCGCCTATGCGGAGTTCTGGGAAGTCTGGGACCCGGAGATCATGGATTGGCGCACCGCGAAGCCAACCGATCACTTCCCGGAAAGCTCCATGGAGAACGCGCCGGACCTGTCGCTGATGGCCAAAGCGCGCGCGGGCTTCCACGGGCCCTACGGCACGGGCCTGAGCCAGCTGTTCAACGGCATCGGCGGCCCGGAATACATCGCCAATCTGCTCGTCAGCTACACCGGCGAGGAAAAGGAAGAAGCGGGCGTGATCCTGTACGAGAACACCGCTTTCCCGGGCGGCTGGATCGCGATGGCGCCGCCGATCGGCGATGAATACGTCGAATTTGCCGACGGCGCCCCCAACAGCGCCGAGGACATCGCCGAAGACGTGGCCGCCTTCCTGATGTGGACGGCGGAACCGAAGATGATGGCCCGCAAGGAAGCCGGCCTGACCGCCTTCCTGTTCCTGACCGTGCTGACGGTTCTGCTGTACCTGACCAACAAGCGGATCTGGGCCCCGGTCAAGGCACGCGCCAAGAAGGGCGACACCCCGGCGGAGTGATCCGCGCGGCGTCAGCCCACCTCAAGACTATGAAAGCACGCCCCGCGGGGCGTGCTTTTTTCTTTCGCACCGGGCAGATGCGCCCAGCGCGCCGTTCAGGCAATGCCGAGAAACGACAGGATCGCGAAGACCACGACCACGAGGCCGACAAGATAAATGATCTGATGCATGGGGGCTCCTTCAGCATTGATGTATGGCACCAACACGCACCTGCCCGGGCATGTTCCACATTCCCCTGTCCGGCCCGCCGCCGCTTTCGGCGGCCATTTCCGCACCTGGCGCTAAAACCGGCCGGAGTTTACCCGTTGTATTAAAAGGACGCCGCGACCCCGTGGCGGAGGTGTATCAGGCGGATGGACGCGTCTCCCGCCCACACCGACAACAGCAGGAAAGACCCAGGATCATGCGCGCACCCCGAACCGCTCTTCGCCGCCTCGCCACTGCCGCCGCGCTTCTGATCGCACTCGGCGGCACGTCTGCGACGGCTGCGACGCTGGATTTCGACTTCTCCTTCACCAACACGGTCGACGGCCGCAACGATCTTGTGACCGGCGTGATCCGGGGCCTGACGGACAACGCGGAATCAAGCGCGCGCAGCGTCGAGATCCTCACCAATAGTGGCGGCTTCGGCATCGGCGAATACATCGGCGCGCCGTCGCTCAACCGCTTCAACATCGCCAATGGCAGCATTCTGTCGGCAAGCTTCAAGGCGCTGGGGCAGGACAACACGGCACCCGGCGTGACCGATGCCTCGCTGTCTTTCTCGATCGGGGCAATCTGCACGACCCGCTGCCGCAGCTACGCCGAAGCGGGCCTTACAGCCCTTGCCGGCACCGCGACCGCCCTGTCGACGCCGATCACCTTCACCGCCGCTTTGCCTGCGCCGACCGCCGTGCCCCTGCCCGCGGGCGTCTGGCTGCTCAGCGGCGCGATCGCCGGTCTGGCCCTGTTCCGCCGGAAAGCGCCCGGGCAGCCGGTCTGATGCTTCCGGGCGCGCACGCTCGTCCCAGCAAGGCGCCCTACCACACGGCTTGAAGCCGCCGGAGTATTCCGAGCCGAGGATGCGAAGCAGTCGCTGCGCGCTACGACCGGGATGGAGCGCCTTTTCGGGTCAGGACGGTCTCCGGAAGGCTGGCTATCAGCCCCGACAGAACAAGGTTGTCGCCGTGGGGCAGCACCGACCCGCGCCAGAACACGGTGTCGGCTCATGTCGCCGCGTCGTAGCCGCCATGAAAAGCGTCCCGGCAGGCGATCACCTTCAGATCAACCCCGCAAACACCAGACGCAAAGCTGCCCGTCTCCACGGCCTTCAGGATGTCGAGGTACGCCTCCTGGTAGAGCTTCCACTGGACCCCCATTCCCAAGAACAGCAGTGCGCTCAAGGCTACGGCCGCACAGACGGCGCGGCGGCACGTTCTGCCCAAGGGCTGCACCCGAGACCGAACCCGCAAGCCCGACGGTTGCCGACCAACTCTTGAAGGTCAGTATCCGCGGGATGAAGCTGTCGTAGGTCGCCGGAGGTGCCAGGATGTCTCGGTATCAGCCATTCGCCTTTCGCCCCGCCTTGGAGGTCTTTGCATTCGTTGCCTGCCACGATAATGAAGCGACGGTCACAAATTGGAACCTCCATGTCATTCAACACCTTCGGTCACCTGTTCCGCGTCACCACCTGGGGCGAAAGCCACGGGCCCGCGCTCGGCGCGACCGTGGACGGCTGCCCGCCTGGCATCCCGATCGACACAGCCGCGCTCCAGCATTGGCTGGATCGGCGCAAGCCGGGCCAGAACAAATACACCACCCAGCGTCGTGAAGCCGACGAGGTGGAAATCCTCTCCGGCACCTTCGAGGGACAAAGCACCGGCACGCCGATCCAGTTGATGATCCGCAACACCGACCAGCGGTCGAAGGATTACGGCGACATCGCCGAGAAATTCCGCCCCGGTCATGCCGACATCACCTACTGGCAGAAATACGGCATCCGCGACCCGCGCGGCGGCGGGCGGTCCTCTGCGCGCGAAACAGCGGCGCGCGTGGCCGCCGGAGGCGTCGCACGCGCTGCGCTGGACACGCTGCTGCCGGGCGTGCAGATCAGCGGTTACATGGTCCAGATCGGCCCCCACCCCATCGACCGCGCGCGGTTCGATCCGGCCGAGATCGACCGCAACCCGTTCTGGGTGCCCGATGCGCAGGCAGCATCCGACTGGGCCGACTATCTCGACGGGCTGCGCAAATCAGGCGACAGCGTCGGCGCGGTAATCGAGATCGTGGCGCGCGGCCTGCCCGCGGGTCTGGGCGCGCCGATCTACGGCAAGCTCGACACCGACCTCGCTGCCGCAATGATGAGCATTAACGCCGTGAAGGGCGTCGAGATCGGCGACGGCATGGCTGCCGCCACGCTGACCGGCTCCGCCAATGCCGACGAGATCACGATGGGCCCCGACGGCGCGCCGGTCTACGGCTCCAACCACGCGGGCGGAATCCTCGGCGGCATTTCGACCGGGCAGGACGTCGTCGTGCGCTTCGCGGTCAAGCCGACCTCGTCGATCCTCACGCCGCGCGCGACCATCACCAAATCGGGCGAAGCCGCGCAGATCGTCACCAAGGGCCGCCACGACCCCTGCGTCGGCATCCGCGCGGTCCCGGTGGGCGAGGCGATGATGGCCTGCGTGCTGCTCGATCACCTGCTGCTGCATCGAGGGCAGGTCGGCGACGGCCCACGCGGGCGCATCGGCCCGGCCTGAGACGCGCACGATCCCCGTGTGCCGGTGGTGGCCAGGCCATACGCGGCTCATATGGGATTCATACGAGAGTCATATGCGAGTCATATGGCGGGTTTCGGCGTTTCCGGCGCAGCGCGCGACAGTTGCACCGCAAGAATACCGGCGGTGATGATCGCTACGCCCACCATGTCCAGCCCCCTCACCGGCTCTCCCAGCACCACCGCGGCGATGGCCACGCCGAACACCGGGTTGAGGAAATGGAAGGTCGCCGCCCGCGTCGCCCCGATCCGGTTGACCAGCAGGAACCACACGAAGGTTGCCGCCAGCCCCGGCACAAGCAGCGTGTAGACGAAGGCCGCCACAAGGCTCGGTGTGACGGTGAAGGGTGCGATACCGCTGATCGTCACCGGCACCCACAGGATCGCGCTGCCGACGAGCATCTGCAGGCCGACGATCATCAGAACATTGCCCCCCGACGAAGCACCACGCACCGAAAGCGTCGCCACCGTCAGCGCCAGAACCCCTATGATACAAAGGGTCAGCCCGAAAATATCAGCGCCGCCCGATGCCCGCGTGCCCATGATCAGCACCACGCCGGCAAGGCCCGCCAGCAACCCCGCCACCGCCTGCGGGCGCAGCCGCTCGCCTTGCACCAGCCAGCCCGCCAGCGCCACCAGCAGCGGCATCGAAGATGCGATGATCGCGGCCAGCGAGGCCTCTAGCGTGCGCATCGCCACGAAGAACAGTCCAAGATAGAGCGCGTTCTGGCACAGCCCGAAGATCACCGTCGCCCGCCACTGCGGCCGCGTCAGCCGCCAGCTTTGGCCCAGAGCGCGAGCAATCAGCACCGCCAGCAGCCCCGACACCGCGAAGCGCAGCGCCAACGCGGGCAGCGCCGGGGCCTGCGCCACGATAACCCGCGCCGAGGTGAATGCCGAAGACCACATGAAGGCGAAGGCCAGCCCCATCGCCACTGCCTTGAAGTCCATCGTCTTTCTCCAAACAAAAAAGGCCGCGCCCGGCGCGACCCTTTTCACGTTGGCCCGGCGAATGCCAGCCCGGTATCAGTCGTTCACGCTGTCCTTGAGCGCCTTGGCGACGGTGATCTTGACCACCTTGTCGGCCTCTTTCTTGATCTGCTCGCCGGTGGCGGGGTTGCGCACCATGCGCTCGGGACGTTCGCGGCAATAGAACTTGCCGACGCCCGGCAGGGTCACCGCGCCGCCCGATGCGACCTCGCGCGTGATCAGCGAGGTGATCGCATCCAGCGCGGCGCCAGCGGTCTTCTTGTCGGCGTCCATCTCCTCGGCGATCGCCGCCACCAGTTGGGCCTTCGTCATCGGCTTGCTCATTCGAGTCTCCATGCCTGTTTGTTTCGTGTCGCAACACCTTAGCGGCAGAAGAATCGCGGGCACAACGGCTTTTGCCTTTTTTCATTGGGGATAAGCGCAGAATCCGCACAAAAACGCGGCTTAAAGGAAGGCCGTCTCCTCGAAAGAACGCAACTTGCGCGAGTGAATCCGGTCCAGCGGCATCTCGCGCAGCAGTTCCATCGCGCGGATCCCGATCTCCAGATGCCGCGAGACCTGCGTCCGGTAGAAATCGCTGGCCATGCCCGGCAGCTTCAACTCGCCGTGCAGCGGCTTGTCCGAGACGCACAGCAGCGTGCCATACGGGACCCGAAACCGGAAGCCGTTGGCCGCGATCGTCGCGCTTTCCATGTCCAGCGCGATGGCCCGGCTCTGGCTGAGCCGGTGCACCGGGCCGGAATGGTCGCGCAGTTCCCAGTTGCGGTTGTCGATGGTCGCCACCGTGCCCGTGCGCATGATCCGCTTCAGGTCATAGCCCTGCAACTGAGTGACCTGCTCCACGGCGTCTTCCAGCGCGATCTGGATCTCGGCCAACGGCGGGATCGGCACCCAGACGGGCAGGTCGTCGTCCAGCACGTGGTCCTCCCGCAGATAGGCATGGGCCAGCACGAAATCGCCCAGCCGCTGCGAGTTGCGCAGGCCCGCGCAATGCCCGACCATCAGCCAGGCATGAGGCCGCAGCACGGCGATATGATCAGTCGCGGTCTTCGCGTTGGAAGGGCCGACGCCGATATTGACCAGCGTGATGCCCGCGCTCTTGCCGCGTTTCAGGTGATAGGTCGGCATCTGCGGCAACTTGGCCGGGGTCGGCAGGGGCGCGTCCGCCTCGGTGATCTCCACGTTGCCGGGACCGACGAAGGCGGTATAGCCGCTGTCCTTGTCGGCCAGCATCCGGCGCGCGAAGGCTTCGAATTCCTCGACATAGAACTGGTAGTTGGTGAACAGGACGTGGTTCTGGAAATGCTCGGGTTCGGTCGCGGTGTAGTGCGACAGCCGCGCGAGCGAGTAATCCACCCGCTGCGCACTGAACAACGCCAGCGGATAGGAGCCGTCCGCCGCCGCGCCCGCCGCGCCGTTCACGATGTCGTCATTGGTGGTCTGAAGGTCCGGCACGTCGAAGGCGTCGCGCAGGGCGAATTCCAGAACCCCGTCATGGGGCACCGCCTGCCCCGCCATGGCGAAATGCAGCGGCATCGGCGTCGCCGACGGCCCGACCGTGACGGCGACGCCATGATTACGCTGCACCAGCCCGATCTGCTGGGTGAAATAGTGACGGAACAGGTCCGGCCGGGTGATCGTGGTCGCGTATTCGCCCGGGTGCACCACATGGCCGAAACTCAGGCGACTGTCGACCGGTGCGAAACTGGTCATCGACAGGCGAATCTCGGGATAGAACGCGCGATAGCGCCCGTCGGGCCGCCCGGTGCGGATCGCCCGCGAAAAGCCGTCCTTCAGGAAATTCGCTGCCGTGGCATAAAGCGTTTCAAGATAGGTGACCGCCTCCTGCGCATCGGTGAATCGGCGGGCAGGTTGCGTCGGCGGGGTCAGCAGCGGCAGCGTGTCTTGCATCTGTGGGGCACCTTTTCTGGCGGATGGCCGGAACAGGCCACAGCGTGCCCCGCGCCGCAAGGCCCTTTGGCCGATCCGCGCCACCCCGTCGCCCCGCCGCTCCGGCCGCACCACACGCTTTGTTAACCTTGATCGCCTATCGCTTTAGGGGCCGAAGGCAGGCGGGACGAATCTCCCGCCCGGCGTAAAATGCGCCGCACTCCGCGGGTGAACCCGCGGCCTGGCGGGGCGGCGGTCAAAAGGCCGTCGCCCCCGCCCCTGCCCGCTTCCGCGCACCTCCGCGTGCGCGCCGCCCTAGCCAGGCCGCGCAACCTTCTCTCCTCAGCCCCGGTCGCAAGGCGGAAGGGAACTGCACCCACCACTCAAGACCTCGAGATCAGACCTCGCTCGTGCCCGTATTTACGCCTCGTGTCAGGCCGCCCGCGCGCCCCGCCCTGCGCGCGCCGCGCACCAGCGCAGGATGCCCGTCACCGCCGCATCGGCGTGCGGGTCGTGCATGATCATGTGCCCCGCGCGCGGTACCATCAACGGCGCGCCGCCGTAATAGGCCGCCGTCATCCACGCATCGGCCGGCGGAACCAGCAGGTCTGCGCCACCGCCGACCACCAGCACGTCGCCGCGGGGCCCCGGCAGGGGCGCAAAGGGCGGCAGGCCCGCGGTGCGCACCGTCGCAGCCAGCGACTCATCGTGCATCCCGGCCATCAGCGCCTCAAAATCGCGATCCGAAATGCCGTTTGGGAACAGCGCCCGGCGCATCAGCGCCATGTCGGCGCGCGCCGCACCATGCAGCGCGAACTGCGACAGCGCGTGCCACAGCGCGGGGTTCGTCACCGCCATCTCGGCCGAAGCACGCCAGGTGCCATAGGGCGGTACCGAGGCCAGCAGCACCGTGCCAGCCTGGGCCACACCGCGCCGCAGCAAAAGCTGCGCGACCGCCCCGCCCAGCGAATGGCCCACCACGACCACCGGGTGGCCGATCCGAGCCATCGCCTGCTGCACCGCGTCGGCGAAATCGTCCAGTGTCGGCCCGTCGAACAGCGATGCGCCCGGCAGCGCGCGGACCAGCATCGCGCTGGCCCCGTCCAGATCGCCCGTATTCAGCGCGTGGCCGATCGCGCGCTCCAGAACCGACGGATCGCGCGTCACGCTGCGCCCGCCTGCACGGCCCGGCAGGGTCAGCGTCCAGCAGCGGTGGCCCTGCCGGGTAAAGCCGTCCAGCCACGCGGCGGGCCAGATCCAGCCGCCCGCGGCCATGCCGTGCACGAACAGCAGGTCCAGCGGCGCCCCGCCCCGGCCGGGGCTGACGTCGGGGCCGCCTGCCGGGTCGTGGCAGACCAGCGCCCAGCCTTGGTGGGCGTCGATATCGGCCTGCGTGCCGGGCGGGATACGGCTGACGGCGGGGCTTTCGGAACGGCGGTCTGACATGGGCAATCCCCTCTGACATGGGACACGGAAACTCGGGTGCCTGCGGCCGCTTTCGCCGCGCACGCAATGCGGCACTGCAGCAATCCTAGCTCATCGCGCGCCGCCTGTCGCGGGCCTGCGCGCCGCACCCCGGCCCGAAACCGCCTGGAAAATTCCCCCGTGACACAGCGCGGCGGCTGTGTTCTACACGTGCTCCAAGACAGGGGCGCCCCGGCGGGGCTGAGAAGTACCCTTTGAACCTGACCCGGTTAGTCCCGGCGGAGGAAGTCTTGTGCGGCCCCGGCCCCCTGCCGATGTCCGCGCCCGGCTTCCCCAAGCGATAGGAGGCCCGACATGACCCTGACCACCCAACCGGCCGATGCCCTTGCACAGATGCGCGAAACAGCGCCGCTGGTGCATTGCATCACCAATTACGTCGCCATGAACATCGCCGCGAACGTGCTGCTGGCGGCCGGCGCGTCCCCCGCCATGCTGCACACGCCCGAGGAGTCGGGCGATTTCGCGGCCATCGCAGGGGCGCTGACGGTGAATTTCGGCACGCTGTCACCCAACTGGGTGGACGGGATGCACAAGGCAATCGACGGCGCGCAGGCAGCCGGCAAGCCCTGGGTGTTCGACCCGGTCGCGCATTACGCCTCGCCCTGGCGCGCCGGGATCGCCCGCGACCTGTTGGCACGCCAGCCCACAATCCTGCGCGCCAACGCGTCAGAGGTGCTGGCGCTCGGCGGCGGCGAGACGGCAGCGAAGGGCCCGGATGCCGGGGACGAGGTCGCAGCAGCGGAAGCCACCGCCCGAACGCTCGCAACCGAGCTTGGCGCGGTCGTCGCGGTCACGGGGGCCACCGATTTCGTCACAGACGGCACCCGCGCAGTGCGCATCGACGGCGGTTCGCCGCTGATGCCGCTGGTCACCGCGATGGGCTGCTCGCTCACCTGCCTCGTGGGCGCCTACGCCGCCGCGCTGGACGATCCGTTCGACGCGACCGTTGGCGCGCTTGCCCTGTTCGCCCGCGCTGGCGACATCGCGGCGCAGGGCGCGTCCGGCCCGGCCAGCTTTCAGACCGCCTTCATCGACACGCTCCATGCGCTGCGCCCCGACGCGCTGGCCGCCGTCGCGGTCACCGACGCCTGACATGCGCACACTGCCCGACCTTACCGTGTACCTCGTGCTCGACGACGCGCTTTGCGGGTCGCGCGGGTTGACGGATACCGCCGTGCGCGCCGTGCAGGGGGGTGCGCGCTGCGTGCAGCTGCGCCACAAGACGGCAGACACCCAGGCGATGGTCGCCATGGGCCGCGCGCTGCTGGACGCGCTGCAGGGCAGCGGTGCCGCGCTCATCGTCAATGACGATGCGGACGCCGCGCGCAGCCTTGGCGCCGGGCTGCACGTGGGCCAGGACGACATGCCCGCCGCCCACGCCCGCGCGCTGATCGGGCCAGACGCGATCCTCGGTGTGTCGGTGGAAACCCCCGAGGCCGCCGCTGCCATCGACCCCGCGCTGGTGGATTATGTCGGCGCCGGGCCAGTTTTCGCCACCGCAACCAAGGCAGATCACAAGGCCCCTGTCGGCTGGGACGGGCTGGCGCGCCTGATCGCTGCCGCACCGGTACCCGCCGTGGCCATCGGCGGAATCAAGCCCGAGCACGCCGCCCTTGCCCGCGACGCCGGGGCGGCCGGCATCGCCGTCGTCTCGGCGATCTGCGGGCAGACCGACCCGCGCGCCGCCGCCGCCGCCCTCCACGCCCGCTTCACGGAGCCCGCTTCATGATCCACAACGTGCTGTCGATTGCAGGCTCCGACCCATCGGGCGGCGCGGGCATACAGGCCGACCTCAAGACCTTCTCGGCCCGCGGCTGCTACGGCATGGCCGCGCTGACCGCGCTGACCGCGCAGAACACCGTCGGCGTCTCCGGCGTCCACACCGTGCCGCCCGGCTTCGTCGCCGACCAGATTGCCGCGGTCTTCGCGGATATCCGCGTCGACGCGGTGAAGATCGGCATGATCGCCAGCGCCGAGATCGCGGCGGCCGTAGCGGACGCGCTCGCGCCCCATGTAGGCATCGCCGTCGTGCTCGACCCGGTCATGGTCGCCAAGGGCGGCGCGCCGCTGCTGCCCGGCGACGCGGTGGACGCCCTGCGCGACCGGCTGCTGCCGCTTGCCACCCACCTGACGCCCAACCTGCCCGAGGCCGCCGTGCTGCTGGAAGCGCCCGAGGCGACGGACCGCGACATGATGCAGGTGCAGGCCGCGGCGCTCGCCGCACTCGGCCCGCCGGCGGTGTTGCTGAAGGGCGGGCACCTCGCGGGTGACGACAGCCCCGATGTGCTGGTTGTCGAGGACGCGGCCCACTGGTTTACCGGTCCGCGCCACGACACCGCCAACACCCATGGAACCGGCTGCACCCTGTCGGCCGCGCTCGCCGCCGAACTGGCCAAGGGCCTGCCGGACACCGACGCGGTGGCCGCCGCCAAGAATTATGTGTCAGGCGCCGTCGCCGCCGCGCACCGGCTCGACGTCGGCCACGGCCACGGGCCGACCCACCATTTCCACGCGCTCTGGCGCGACTGAAGAAGGATGCCCCCGATGAGACCCCTTGCCCTCCTGCTGTGCCTGCTGGCTGCCGCCCCCGCCTCAGCGCAGGACCGGATGACCCTGATCCTCGACTGGTTCGTGAACCCCGACCACGCACCGATCATCGTCGCGCAAGAACGCGGCTACTTCGCCGACCAGGGTCTCGAGGTCGAGGTGATCCCGCCCGCCGACCCGGCCGACCCGCCGAAGATGGTTGCCGCCGGGCGCGCCGATATGGCCGTGTCCTACCAGCCGCAACTGCACCTTCAGGTCGCCGAGGGGCTGCCGCTGGTGCGCGTCGGCACTTTGGTCGCCACGCCGCTGAACTGCCTTCTGGTGCTGGAGGACGGTCCGGTCGCCACGCTGGCCGACCTCAAGGGCCGCCGCGTCGGCTTTTCCGTTGCGGGCGTGGAAGAGGCGCTTCTGAGCGCGCTTCTGGCGCAGGCCGGGCTGACGCTGGACGACATCACGCTCGTGAACGTCAACTGGTCGCTCTCGCCCGCGCTGATGGCCGGGCAGGTCGATGCGGTGCTGGGCGCCTTTCGCAATTTCGAGCTGAACCAGATGGACATCGAAGGGGTGCCGGGACGCTGCTTCTACCTGGAGGAACATGGCATCCCCGCCTATGACGAACTGATCTACGTCGCCAATCCCGACAGGATGAATGCGGACGCGATCCGGCGTTTCCTCGCCGCGACCGAACTGGCGACACAATTCATCGTCAACAACCCGGACGAGGCGTGGCAGATCTTCTCGGGCACCGCCCGCGAATTGCAGGACGAATTGAACACGCGCGCATGGGCCGACACATGGCCGCGCCTCGCGCTCACCCCGGCCGGGCTGGACTCGGGCCGCTATGCCGCTTTCGAAGCCTTCCTGCGCGATGCCGGGCTGATCGATGGCACGCGCCCGGTCAGCGCGCTGGCCGTGGATCTCGGCGCGCAGTGACGCCGACGCCCCCAAAACGGCCAGACCCGTCCGCTTTGAACAGAACGGACCAACCGAAAGACCAGCCCGCGATGACTGACAGCTACGGTGCGACCTTCCCGCTCTGGCGCGCGTCCTGCCCGAAGGACTGGGCCGCCTATACCGGCCATCCGTTCGTAACGGGGTTGGGCGACGGCAGCCTGCCGCGCGCGGCCTTCCTGCGCTACATGCGGCAGGACTACCTGTTCCTGGTGCATTTCGCCCGCGCCTGGGCCCTTGCGGTGACCAAGGCCGACAGCATCGACGACATGCGCGCCTGCGCCGCCACGGTGCACGCGCTGATCGACGACGAAATGCGCCTGCACATCGCCACCTGCGCCGCTCTCGGTCTGACCGAGGCCGACCTTGCCGCCACGCGCGAGGCGCCGGCGACGCTTGCCTATACGCGCTACGTGCTCGATGCCGGGCACGCGGGCGACATGGCCGACCTTCTGGCCGCGCTCGCGCCCTGCGTGCTGGGTTACGGCGAGATCGGCGCGCGGCTTGCGGCGTCCGGTGCCGCGCCGGCATATGCCGACTGGGTGGCGACCTATGGCGGGACGGACTACCAGCGGACCTGCGCCGAGGTCGGCGCGCTGATCGACCGAGTGATCGCCGCGCGGCTTGGCCCGGACCCGGCGGTATCGCCCCGCTGGCCCGCGCTCTGCGCACGCTTCGCGGCCGCAACCCGGCTGGAGGCGGACTTCTGGCAGATGGGCTGGGACGCGCGATGACAAAGGGCGCGGAGGGCGCGGACTCCTACGGGGTTCCCAAAAGGCTCCTGCAGAATCCCGACACCGGGTTCGGCGCCCCGTCTGGCCACGCGCCGGGCCTGCGGATGACAGGATCGGTGCGCTTCGGCGACGCGCTCCTGCTGGAGAACGTGACGCTCGATCTGGTGCCCGGCGGCTGGACCTGCCTTCTTGGGCCGTCCGGCACGGGCAAGTCCACGCTGTTGCGACTGATCGCCGGACTGGACACCGGCTCGCGCTTCGACGGATCGATAAATTCCAGCGATGGCAATGCCTTGGAAGGGCGCGTAGCCTACATGGCGCAGGACGATCTGTTGCTGCCCTGGCTAGATCTGCGCGGAAACGTGGCGCTTGGCGCGCGGCTGCGCGGGCAACGGCCCGACACCGGGCGCATCGACGCGCTGATCGGTTCGCTGGGGCTTGCCGCGCATGCGGAAAAACGGCCCTCTCGGCTGTCCGGCGGGCAGCGCCAGCGCGCGGCGCTTGCCAGAACCCTGATGGAAAACAAAGACTTCGTACTTCTGGACGAACCGTTCTCCGCGCTCGACGCGCGCACCCGCGCCGACATGCAAGACCTTGCGGCGCGGCATCTCGCGGGGCGGACGGTTCTGCTGGTGACACATGATCCGATGGAAGCCGCGCGACTGGGGCACCGGCTGTGCCTGATCACCAGCGGCAGGCTGCAGGACCTGCCAACGCCCGGTGGCCCGCCGCCGCCCCGCCCGGTCGATGATCCTGAAACGCTGGCCTACGGCGCACGCCTGCTGGCCCGGCTGAGGTCGGCGTCATGATCGCGCGGTTCAGCAGCGGGCTGCTTGTTGCCCTTGTTTTGCTGGGGTTCTGGCAGGCACTGGTGACGGTGGCGGGACTGCCGCCTTTCATTCTGCCCGGCCCGCTTAGGGTGGCCACGGCGCTTGCCGACAATGCCGCACTGATCGCGTGGCATGCCTCGGTGACCTTCACCGAAGTGCTGGCAGGCCTCGCGCTCGGCTCCGTGCTTGGGGCGGCGACGGCGCTGCACATGGCCGTCTCGCCGCTGGCCCGGCGCTTCTTGCGGCCGGTGCTGGTTCTGACGCAGGCACTTCCGGTCTTCGCGCTTGCGCCGATCTTGACCCTGTGGCTGGGCTACGGGATCGGGTCCAAGATCCTCATGGCGGTGCTGATCATCTATTTCCCAGTCGCCTCGGCCTTCTTCGACGGGTTGCGGGGCACGCCGCGCGGCTGGCTCGATCTTGCGCATTCCATGCAGGGCACTCGCCGACAAGTGCTGTGGCGCATCCGCGTTCCCGCTGCTCTGCCCTCGCTTGCATCGGGGCTGCGGCTTGCGGCGGTCTATGCGCCCATCGGCGCGATCATCGGGGAATGGGTCGGTGCCAGCCAGGGGCTGGGCTACCTGATGCTGCTTGCAAACGGACGGGCGAAGATCGACCTGATGTTCGCCGCGCTCGCCGTGCTTGCGCTGCTGACGTTACTTTTGCACCGGGCGGTCGGCGCGGGGTGTGACCGGCTGACCGCCCGTCTTAGCTGACGGCCTGGCGCCTAGCCGCGCTCTTCTCCAGCATCGCCTGCGCCATCTGCGCCGTCATCGCCACTGCGGAAGTCCGGCGCCCCGGCTGGACGGCCCATACCGGGTGTCGCCGCACCCACCAGCGGCACGTCAAGCGCCCCGGCGGCGGCGGCATCGCGCACATGGATGTGCATGTCGGTCTGTGGATACGGGATGGAAATACCGGCCGCATCGAAGGCTTCCTTCACCTGGCGGGTCAGATCCCAATAGACCGCCCAGTAATCGCCGCTGCGGGCCCAGGGACGGCAAATGAAATCGACCGAACTGGCCCCCAGCGCGTTGACACGGATCACCGGTTCGGGGTCGGCCAGAACCATCGGGTGCGCGGCCACCACCTGTTCCAGGATGCGCTGCGCGTCGGCGATGCTATCTTCGTAGCTGATGCCGAACACCAGATCGACGCGCCGAGTGGCCGAGGCGGTGACGTTCGTAATGATGTCGCCCCAGACTTTGGAATTTGGGATCACGATCACCTGGTTGTCGGGGGTCGTCACGGTGGTCGATACGACGGACACGGACTTCACCGTGCCCCCCGTACCGGCGACGGTGACGTAGTCGCCTTCGTCGAAGGGGCGGTTGAACATGATCATAAGACCCGCCGCGAGGTTGCCGAGCGTGTCCTGAAAGGCAAAGGCGGCGATGAAGGACAGACCGCCGACCAGAGCGAAGACAGGCGTGATGTCGATCCCCAGCATGGACAGCACGACCATCAGGCCGAAGGCCATCGTGATCCAGTAGACAATCATGGCAAGGAAGGCCTGCAACAGCTTCGACAGGTTGCGCACCCGCGAGAAGCCGCGCCTTGCGAAGCCGCGCGCCATGCGTGCGACGATCAGCAGCCCGAGGAACGAGGCCGCGATGGTTGCAACCTGGATCGCGAGCTTGATACCGCCGTCGCGCTGAAGCGCCCAGTTCACCGCCTGCGCCAGCAGCGTTTCCCAATCGGCGTTCTGCTTCTCGTCCACGATGATCGCGCTGCGATAGGCGCGCAGCTGCGCCACGACGGCCGCGTCGCCGCCCTTCTTCTCGAAGCTGTCCACCACCAGCGTGAAGCGCTGGAACGCTTCGCCGCGCTGCTGCGTGACCTCGGTCAGCCGACCCCGCAGGTCGTCCTGCGCAGCGCCCTCGGTGTTCAGCATGCGGACCTGCAGGTCGGTCACCGCCTGGGTTTGCCGTTGCACGATGGCCAGCCAATCCTGCGCCAATGCCTCCAGCTGGTCGACGCGCAGCGGGATCACCCGCAATTTCAGTTCGTCCAGCGCGATGCCCTGGTTCGACAGACCTTCGGGATAAGCCGGGGCGGCGTCCTCCGCAGGGGCATCCTCGGCGGCGGGCGCCGCGTCAGCCGCTGCGGTGGTATCCTGCGCAGACACTGGACCGGCGCCCATAACTCCAAACCCCAGTCCGAGAGCCAGCAGCAGGATCGCTAGAAATTTCTGCATGGGAATGTCCTGTATCTGTTGCCAGTGGCACGGCCCGAATCCGCACGCATGTTAACCAATGAAAAAACCCTCGCTCCCGGGAGAGCAAGGGTAATTCAGCGTCACTTTGTGGAAGATCCGCGGATCACTGCATGTGGTCAAGCAGGTGAACAAGATCAGCGACGAACTTCTCGGCGGCGTCCTTGTGCTCGCCCGCCACCTCGGTCGCGGCCTTGCGGGCTTCTTCGAGATGCGCCTCGATCGCGGCTCGGTTGTCCGCGTGACGTTCATAGGCGCGTTCGGCCAGCACCGTCGTGCCTTCCGGTGTGATCTCGGCGAAGCCACCGGTCACGGCGTAGTCCGACGTGCCATCCGGCCCTGTCACCGACAGGATGCCGGGCCGGAGCGTGGTCAGCACCGGCGCATGGTTCGGCATCGCTGTCATGTCGCCTTCGGCGGCCGGGATCTGCACCGCCGTCGCCGGGTGCGAAGCAAGGCTCCGCTCCGGCGACACGAGGTCGAATTGCATTGTATCGGCCATCAAAGGCTCCTTTACGCGGCTTCAGCGGCCAGTTTTTCGGCCTTGGCGATCACGTCGTCGATGTCGCCAACCATGTAGAAGGCACCTTCCGGCAGGTGGTCATACTGGCCGGCGACAACTGCCTTGAAGGACGCGATCGTCTTTTCCAGCGGCACCTGGACGCCATCGGACCCGGTGAAGACCTTCGCAACGTCGAAGGGCTGGGACAGGAAGCGCTGGATCTTGCGGGCGCGCGACACGGTCAGCTTGTCCTCTTCGCTCAGTTCATCCATGCCGAGAATGGCGATGATGTCCTGAAGCGACTTGTAACGTTGCAGAATCCCCTGAACGTCCCGCGCCACGGCATAGTGTTCTTCGCCGATGATGGACGGGTCGAGCAGGCGCGACGAACTGTCGAGCGGGTCCACCGCGGGGTAGATCCCAAGCTCCGAAATCGCCCGCGACAAAACCGTGGTTGCGTCGAGGTGCGCGAAGGTCGTTGCCGGTGCGGGGTCGGTCAGGTCGTCCGCAGGAACGTAGACGGCCTGGATCGAGGTGATCGAACCCGCCTTGGTGGAGGTGATGCGCTCCTGCATCTGGCCCATGTCGGTGGCCAGCGTCGGCTGATAGCCCACGGCCGAAGGGATACGGCCGAGAAGCGCCGACACCTCGGAACCCGCCTGCGTGAAGCGGAAGATGTTGTCCACGAAGAACAGAACGTCGGTTCCGGACTGGTCGCGGAACTGTTCAGCCAGGGTCAGGCCGGTCAGCGCGACACGGGCACGGGCGCCCGGCGGTTCGTTCATCTGGCCATAGACCAGCGCCACCTGCGATTCCGACAGGTTGTCGGGCTTGATGACGTTGGATTCGATCATCTCGTGATAGAGGTCGTTGCCCTCACGGGTCCGTTCGCCCACGCCCGCGAACACGGAATAGCCCGAGTGCACCTTGGCGATGTTGTTGATCAGTTCCATGATCAGAACCGTCTTGCCCACGCCGGCGCCGCCGAACAGGCCGATCTTGCCGCCCTTGGAATAGGGAGCCAGCAGGTCGATCACCTTGATGCCGGTGACGAGGATCTCGGACGTCGTAGCCTGCGCCTCGAAGGACGGGGCGGGCTGGTGGATCGCGCGGGTTTCCTTCGCCTCTACAGGGCCCTTTTCGTCGATCGGTTCGCCGATCACGTTCAGGATGCGGCCCAGCGTGCCGTCACCGACCGGGATCGAGATCGGCGCGCCGGTGTCTTCCACCTTGGCGCCGCGCACGAGTCCTTCGGTCGCGTCCATCGCGATGGTGCGGACGGTGTTCTCACCCAGGTGCTGGGCGACTTCCAGAACCAGCTTCTTGCCGTTGTTTTCGGTTATCAGCGCGTTGAGGATCGCCGGCAGCTCGTCGTCGAACTGCACGTCGACAACGGCGCCGATGACCTGGGCCACTTTGCCTTGTGCGTTAGCCATTGTGGGTTCTCCGGTTCCTTTAGAGCGCCTCGGCGCCCGAGATGATTTCGATAAGCTCGTTGGTGATGACGGCCTGGCGCGAGCGGTTGTACTCGATCGTCAGGTCCTCGATCATTTCGCCTGCGTTGCGGGTCGCGTTGTCCATTGCGGACATCCGCGCGCCCTGTTCGGAGGCGGCATTTTCCAGCAGCGCTGCAAAGATCTGCACGGCCACGCCCCGCGGCAGCAGGTCGGCAAGGATGCCTTCCTCGCTCGGTTCGTAGTCGTAGAGCGTGCCGCCCGAGGACGCGTCCGCATCGAAGCTTGCGGGAATGATCTGCTGGGCCGTCGGCACCTGGCTGATCACGGATTCGAAGCGCGAGAAGAAGATCGTGCAGACGTCGAATTCTCCGCCGTCGAACCTGGCCAGCACGTCGCGCGCGATGTCCTGCGCATTTACGTAGCCCACCCGCTTCACGTCGGACAGATCGACATGGCCGACTGAATACTCGCCGAAGTCGCGGCGCAGCTGTTCGCGGCCCTTCTTGCCGACGGTCAGGATCTTGACCGTCTTGCCCTCTCCCAGAAGCTTCGTGGCGCGCTGCTTGGCAAGCTTCACGATGGACGAGTTGAACCCGCCGCAAAGCCCGCGCTCGGCCGTGATAACCACCAGCAGATGGGTTGCGTCCGACCCGGTCCCGCGCAGAAGCGCGGGCGCGGTCGGGCTGTCGCCCACTGATGCAGCCAGTCCCGACATCACGTCATTGAACTTCTCGGTGTAGGGGCGCGCCATCTCGGCGGCCTCCTCGGCGCGGCGGAGCTTCGCCGCCGCGACCATCTGCATTGCCTTCGTGATCTTGCGCGTACTCTTGACGCTCGCGATCCGATTCTTGAGATCCTTGAGATTTGCCATTCAGCGTTCCTCCGGGCCCCGCTTACGCGAAGCTCTCGGCGAACTCGGAGATGGCTTTCTTCAGACGATCCGCGGCATCACCCTTGATCTTCGGGTCTTCCTTCGTCAGCCAGTCCAGCAATTCCTTGTTCTGGTTGCGCAGGTGCGAGAGCAGACCGGATTCGAAGCGGCCCACATCGCCCACCGGAATCTTGTCGAGGAAGCCGTTTGTGCCCGCGAAGATCACGCAGACGATTTCCGCGTTGGTCATCGGCGAGTACTGGTTCTGCTTCATCAGTTCGGTCAGACGCGCGCCGCGGTTCAGCAGCCGCTGGGTCGATGCGTCGAGGTCGGACCCGAACTGCGCGAAGGCCGCCATTTCGCGGTACTGCGCCAGTTCCAGTTTCACCGGGCCGGCGACCGACTTCATCGCGTTGGTCTGCGCGGAAGACCCCACCCGCGACACCGAAAGACCGGTGTTCACCGCCGGACGGATACCCTGGTAGAACAGTTCCGTTTCAAGGAAGATCTGGCCGTCGGTGATCGAGATCACGTTGGTCGGGATGAAGGCCGAGACGTCGCCGCCCTGGGTTTCGATGATCGGCAGCGCAGTGAGCGAGCCGTTGCCATGGTCGTCGCCCAGCTTCGCCGACCGCTCCAGCAGGCGGGAGTGCAGGTAGAAGACGTCGCCCGGATAGGCTTCGCGGCCCGGCGGGCGGCGCAGCAGCAGCGACATCTGGCGGTAGGCGACGGCCTGCTTGGACAGGTCATCATAGACGATCAGCGCGTGGCGGCCGTTGTCGCGGAAGTATTCCGCCATCGCGGTCGCGGCGTAGGGCGCGAGGAACTGCATCGGCGCGGGGTCCGACGCGGTGGCTGCGACGACGATGGTGTAGTCGATCGCGCCGGTCTCTTCGAGTTTCTTCACCAGCTGCGCCACGGTGGACCGCTTCTGGCCGATGGCAACGTAGATGCAGTAGAGCTTCTTGCCCTCGTCGTCGCCCGCGGCGTCGTTGTAGGACTTCTGGTTCAGGATCGTATCGAGCGCCACGGCGGTCTTGCCGGTCTGGCGGTCGCCGATGATCAGCTCGCGCTGGCCGCGACCGATCGGGATCATTGCGTCCACCGACTTCAGGCCGGTCGCCATCGGCTCGTGGACCGATTTGCGCGGGATGATGCCGGGCGCCTTCACGTCCGCGATGCGGCGTTCGGAAGCGTTCAGCGCGCCCTTGCCGTCCAGCGGGTTGCCCAGACCGTCCACAACGCGGCCCAGCAGTTCGTCACCGGCGGGCACGTCCACGATGGAGTTGGTGCGCTTGACGGTGTCGCCTTCCTTGATGTCCTGGTCGGACCCGAAGATCACGACACCGACGTTGTCGGTTTCAAGGTTCAGCGCCATCCCGCGGATGCCACCGGGGAATTCGACCATTTCACCGGCCTGGACGTTGTCGAGGCCATAAACCCGCGCGATCCCGTCGCCGACGCTCAGCACGCGGCCGACCTCGGCAACTTCTGCTTCCTGTCCGAAGTTCTTGATCTGCTCCTTGAGGATCGCAGAGATTTCGGCTGCCTGGATTCCCATGTTATCCGACCTCTTTCATTGCATGCTGGAGGTTCGCAAGCTTGGCGGCGACCGACATGTCGATCATCCGCGAGCCCACCTTGACGACAAGACCGCCGATGAGGCTTTCATCCACGGTCGTTTTGATAGTCACGTCCTTGCCGACCTTCGCCTTCAGCGTTTCGGCCAGCTTGCGTGTCTGTTCTTCGCTTAGCGCGGTCGCCGCGGCGACCTCGGCTGTAACGACGCCCTTTTCGTCGGCGATCATCTCGCGCAGCGCGCGCACGAGTTGCGGCAGCACGAACAGCCGCCGTTTCGACGCCATCAGCGCCAGAGTGTTCGACGCCAGCGCCGACAGTCCCATGGCCGATGCAAGGGCAGTCACGGCATCCTGCTGGGTCTTGCGCGAATAAAGCGGCGATTTCACCAGGTCGGCGAATTCGGGGCTTTCGGCAAGCGCAGCATCGAGCGCGTCGATATCGGACTCGAGCGCGTCGATCTGGTTGTCGGACTGGGCCAGTTCAAACATGGCCTTGGCATAGCGTTCGGCTATGCCCGTGGAAATCGAAGCTGGTTCGGACACGTCCACCCTTTCGATGTCTTGGCCCGAACCTGAACATACAGGCCGGGCGAGGTCTGCGGCCCGCATGCTCACGATGCCGTCAAAATCAGCGTGGGTGTAGCAAAGCGCTTGTGCGCAGGCAACCGCTCAACGCGCCCTGAAAACGGCTTCCCGACCCTTAGCTGCAAGGTTTTGCCAAGGGTGCGACCCTATGCGCAACACGCCGCACAACATTTATTTCAAAAGGCCGCGCGCCGCACCATGATTCCTTTCGCGGGGTTGGTCGTGCGCGCCGGAAGGATGCTAGCGGAAACACCGGCGCGGGCCGGCTGGCCGATCCCTTCCAGAACACGAAGCGGGTCCGGCATAGCGTCACGCACCGGAGTGCCGCTGACCGGTGCACCCTCCTTGACGGCATCCACGATCAGCACGCCGCCTGCATAGCGATTTGAAAGCCGGTGCCCGACACGTTCGCAAAACGCGCCGGTCTTCAGCCAGAAAGGCCGGTGCGATGGCGGCTGGAACAGCGCGACCTCGTGACTTTCGGCGCGAAACCCGTGCCGCTTCAGCTGCGCTTCGAGCTGCCCGAGGCTGTAGGGCCGCCCATAGCCGAACGGCGTCTGATCACTGCGCGCCCAAAGCCCCGCGCGGTTCGGCACCACGACCAAGGCCCGCCCGCCCGGCCCCAGGACGCGGGTCACCTCGTCCAGCAGCGCCGAGGGATTTTCGGACGTTTCCAGTCCGTGCAACATCACCAACCTGTCCACCATGCCGGTCGGCAGCGGCCAGAGCGCGTCCTCGCAAAGCACCGACACGTTCTGCAGGCCCGCAGGCCAGGCCATCACGCCCTGCGGTGCGGGCATCAGGCCAATCACTCGCCGCGCGGACTTAAGGAACGGACGCAGCACCGGCACCGCGAAGCCGAAGCCCACGACCGTGTGACCCTTCGTGTCGCCCCAATGCGCGACCACGCGGTCGCGGATCACGCGTTGCGCCGCCCGTCCGAGCCGCGTGCGGTAATAGAAGGTTTTCAGGTCCTGAACGTCGAGATGCATTGCGGCGCCCCTGCTTGCCGACGTAGCGTGGGGTGACCATACCCAATGCGGAGCGAAACGCCATGCCCCTTACCCTGGTCACGATTGCCTGCCTGTCCGACAACTACGCATATCTCGTTCATGACGCGGGCAGCGGGGCCACGGCAGTGGTGGATGTGCCAGACGCGGGACCGGTGCAGGCCGCGCTGGAGGAGCGCGGCTGGGCGTTGACCGACATCCTGCTGACCCATCACCACCACGACCATGTCGGCGGGGTGGAGACACTGCGCGCCGCCACCGGCGCCGCCGTGTGGGGTGCCGCGCAGGACGCACATCGCCTGCCGCCGCTGGACCGTCCGGTGGAGCCGGGCCGCGACGAACGCTTCGGCGACGACACGGTCCGCGTGATCGACGTGCCGGGACATACCGTTGGCCATATCGCGTATTTCATGGCACCGTCGAACCTGCTGTTTTCCGGCGACAGCCTTATGGCGCTTGGGTGTGGGCGGCTGTTCGAAGGCACGCCCGAACAGATGTGGGGCAGCCTTGGCGCAATGGCGGACCTGCCCGAGGACACGATCGTTTGTTCCGGACACGAGTATACCAAGGCCAACGCAGCCTTCGCGCTAAGTCTCGGCGATGTGCCCGACGCACTGCGCCGCCGCGCGGAGGAAGTGACGGCGGCCCGCGCCAAGGGACTTGCGACGGTTCCGACCCGGCTTGGGCTCGAAAAGGCCACAAATCCGTTCCTCCGCGCGTCGGATCCGGCATTGAAGGCCGCTCTCGGCATGGAAAATGCATCGGATGTGGATGTGTTCGCGCGCACACGCGCCCTGAAAGACGCCTTTTGACTAAAATTTGGGCGGACCGCAGGGGCAGCGATGCACAATGCATGGGCGCCGGTTCCGAAAGGTCAATGCCGGGACGGTGAGGAAAAAAGACTTGAAGGTTGCGCCGGAAAACCAAACTTTAAGATCATGAGCCCACGGTGGTGCCGTCCTGCGTCGCCGCCCCGACTGAAAGGAGCACGTCTCGTGCCGTCATTTTCGAATACGCTTGAACAAGCCATTCATGCGGCTCTGGCCTTGGCGAATTCCCGTCGCCACGAACTGGCCACGCTTGAACACCTGCTGCTTGCCCTGATCGACGAGCCGAACGCGGCCAAGGTCATGCAGGCCTGCGGTGTCGACCTGCAGACGCTCAAGACCACGCTGGTCGAATTCATCGACGAGGAGCTGTCGACCCTTGAAACCGACGTGGACGGTTCCGAAGCTGTTCCGACGGCGGCATTCCAGCGCGTGATTCAGCGCGCGGCGATCCATGTTCAGTCCTCGGGCCGGACGGAGGTGACAGGCGCGAACGTGCTGGTCGCGATCTTCGCCGAACGCGAAAGCAACGCGGCCTTCTTCCTTCAGGAACAGGAAATGACCCGCTACGATGCGGTGAATTTCATCGCGCATGGCGTCGCCAAGGATCCGAATTTTGGCGAAAGCCGTCCGGTGAAGGGTGCGACCGATTACGAAGAGGAAACGGCCCAGGCTACCGAGGCTGATGGTAAGGAATCGGCGCTCGGCAAATACTGCGTGGACCTGAATGCGAAGTCGATGAAGGGTGAGGTCGATCCACTGATCGGACGCGAATCCGAGGTTGAGCGCTGTATTCAGGTGCTGTGCCGCCGCCGCAAGAACAACCCGCTTCTGGTGGGTGATCCGGGCGTCGGCAAGACCGCCATCGCCGAAGGACTCGCGCGCAAGATCGTGCAGGGCGAAACGCCCGATGTACTGTCCGGCGCGACGATCTTTTCGCTGGACATGGGCGCGCTGCTCGCCGGCACGCGGTATCGGGGCGATTTCGAAGAGCGCCTGAAGGCCGTGGTCAGCGAGTTGGAAGAGCATCCTGACGCGATTCTGTTCATCGACGAGATTCACACCGTGATTGGAGCAGGTGCCACGTCGGGTGGTGCGATGGATGCGTCCAATCTGCTAAAGCCCGCGCTGCAGGGCGGCAAGCTGCGATGCATGGGGTCCACCACCTACAAGGAGTTCCGCCAGCATTTCGAAAAGGACCGAGCGCTGAGCCGCCGGTTCCAGAAGATCGATGTTGCTGAACCGTCTGTCGATGACACTGTGAAGATCCTGAAAGGGCTGAAGCCCTATTTCGAGACGCATCACGATATCCGCTACACCTCGGACGCGATCCGCACGGCGGTGGAACTTTCGGCGCGCTATATCAATGATCGCAAGCTCCCCGACAAAGCGATCGATGTGATCGACGAAGCGGGAGCCGCACAGCACCTCGTGGCTGAAAGCCGACGCCGCAAGACCATTGGCGCCAAGGAGATCGAGGCCGTGGTGGCCAAGATCGCACGAATCCCTCCCAAGAACGTGTCCAAGGACGATGCTGAAGTGCTTCGCGACCTCGAAAGTACGTTGAAGCGGGTCGTGTTCGGGCAGGATGATGCCATCGTGGCACTGTCCTCGGCGATCAAGCTATCACGAGCCGGGCTCCGCGAACCGGGAAAGCCGATCGGGAACTACCTGTTCGCCGGACCTACCGGCGTCGGAAAGACCGAAGTGGCCAAGCAGCTTTCGGACTCGCTCGGAGTGGAATTGTTGCGCTTCGACATGTCGGAGTACATGGAAAAGCACGCCGTCTCGCGCCTGATCGGTGCACCGCCGGGCTATGTCGGCTTTGACCAGGGTGGCATGCTGACCGATGGTGTGGACCAGCATCCGCATTGCGTCTTGTTGCTGGACGAGATCGAGAAGGCGCACCCGGATGTCTACAACATTCTGTTGCAGGTTATGGACCACGGCAAGCTGACCGACCACAACGGCCGTCAGGTCGATTTCTCGAACGTGATCCTTATCATGACCTCGAACGCCGGTGCGGCCGAACAGGCAAAAGCGGCCATCGGTTTCGGTCGCGACCGCCGCGAGGGCGAGGACACCGCCGCGATCGAGCGTATCTTCACGCCCGAGTTCCGCAATCGCCTTGACGCGGTGATCAGCTTCCGTCCGCTGCCGCAGGAGGTGATCATGCAGGTGGTGGAGAAGTTCGTGCTGCAACTCGAAGCCCAGTTGATGGATCGCAACGTGTCGATCGAACTGACGCCGGAAGCTGCCGAGTGGCTGGGCACCAAAGGTTACGACGACAAGATGGGGGCACGTCCGCTAGGCCGCGTGATCCAGGAGCATATCAAGAAGCCGCTGGCCGAAGAGTTGCTGTTCGGCAAGCTTGCCAAGGGTGGCATCGTTCGGGTCGAAGTCCGCGACGGTGAAATCCACCTTGAAACGCTTCCGCCGGAAAACGCCCGGCTGTCGAGCAAGCGTCCACCCTTGCTGACAGCCGACTGACCCGCAAACAAAAGAACAAGATAAGCCCCGCCGGTTCGGCGGGGCTTTTGTTCCGGGGTTCCTCACACGGGATAGGCGTTCCCCCTCGGCGGCATCGATCAGCGCTCGGTCAGTTTCAGCTCGATCCGCCGATTGCGCGCCCGCGCCTCGGGAGTAGCGCGCGGATCGACCGGCTGGAATTCCGCGAAGCCCGTCGCCGCAAGCCGGTCGGGCGGAAAGCCGTAATTGTCGATCATGAAGCGGACCACCGACAGCGCCCGCGCTTGGCTGAGTTCCCAGTTGTCCGCGAACGGCCCGTTTCCCGAGATCGGAACGTCATCGGTGTGGCCATCGACGCGGATCACCCAGTCGATGCCCGGCGGAATACTGGCGGCGACCTGCTGCAACGTCTGTGCAACCTTGGCGACCTCGGCCCGTCCATCGGACGACAGTTCCGCCGAGCCCGATGCGAACAGCACTTCGGAGGAGAAGACGAACCGGTCACCGACCACCTGCACCCCGTCCTGATCCCCAAGGATCTCGCGCAGGCGCCCGAAGAACTCGGATCGGTAGTTCTCCAACCGCTGCGCCTCCGCCTCGAGCCGCCGCCGTTCCGCCGCTTCCAGTTCGGCGCGCTTGCGCTCTTCGGCCGCAACCCGCGCCAGCGCCGTGTTCAGCCGCGCGCCCAAGGCCTCGATCTGGACCGTCGCTGCAGCATCGCGCGCATCGGCCTCGTCCAGAAGCGCCTGCAACTCGCCCAACTGGCCACGCAGGGTGGACAGCTGCGCGTTCAGCGCGGCAAGTCGGCGCCGATCCTCGGCACTGGTGTCTGACAATTCCGACAGTTCCGCGCGCGCACTGGCCAGAAGCCGCTCCTGTCGCTCCGCTTCGGTCAGGGCCGTCTCAAGCTCGGCCTCGGCGCTTTGACGCGCGGCCAGCGCATCGGCCAGCCGGTTGCGCAGATCCTCGGCCGTCGCACCCTCCTGCTGAAGCCGTTCGCGGGCCTGCTCCAGTTCGGCGCGGGCTGCCTGCAATGCCTCTTCGGACAGGTCGCCATCCACCAACGCGGCCATGAGCCTTTCATCCAGTTCGTCCCGGCGGGCACGGGCGGCAGCCAAAAGGGTCAGGGTTTCTTCCGCCTGCGCGCGTTGTTCTTCCAGCGCCAGCGTCATCGCCGATAATTCCGCGTCCGCGGATTGAAGCCGCGCTCGGAGCCGCCGGGCGGCCTCGGCCTCGGCAAGACGCGCGGCTTCCTGTTCGGACAGGGCCTGTTCGGCATCCTGCAGATTGCCGCGCAACGCCGCGATCTCGTCCGATTGCGCATCCCCTGTCGCGCGCAGATCGGCCACCAGCGCCTCCAGCGCATCGCGCCGTGCCGCCGCAAGTCGGGCTGCCTCGGCCTCGGCGTCTATCTCATCCCGGGCCCGGGCCAACGCCGTCTCCAGCGCGTCGCGGTCCTGCGTCAGCGCATCCACGTCCTGCTCCAGATCGGCCACTTGCCCGCGGGCCGCATCACGGTCGGCAAGCAGAGCGGTAACCTGCGCCTCGAAGGCGGTGATCCGCTCGCGGGCCTCACCCAGTTGCGCGTTGCGGCTCTCGACCTCGGCGGTCAGCGTGTCGATGATCCTGTTCAGGAATTCGCTGTTGTCCTCCGCCCGCGCAAGATCCTCGTCCAGCGCGGCCACGTTCGATTCCAGTTCGAAATTGCGCTGCTGTTCCGCCCCGAGCGCCGTGGCCAGCGTGTCGATCTCGCGGCTGAGCCGGTCCAGTTCGGTTTCCTGCCCGGTGATCGTTTCGGTCTGGATCGACTGGACCACCATGAAAATGGTCAATACGAAAATCAGCACAAGCAGCAGCGCCGTCATCGCATCGACGAAACCCGGCCATATCGAGGCCTGGAACCGTTGTCCGCTGCGGCGGTTCAGCGCCACGCCTTAGCGCCCCTGCCCCTGGCCGCCCGACGGGTCCGCCGCAATCTCGATCACGCGAGTCAGACGGGCGAGATCTCGGCGCAGTTCAGTCGTGCTTTCCTGGCGGCCTGCCGTCAGTTCCTCGAGGATCCGCAGCAGCTGAACGTCGATGCTGCGCAGGCGCGAGCGCGTTTCGGCCTCCAGCGCGTCGGCTTCGGTAATCGGCCGGGCGGTGACGGCGTTGATCGCGGCGATCAGGTTCTCCTGACCCTCGGCGATCCGCGCAAGCGTGGCATTGATGTTGGCGTCTTCGGACACTTTCTGCGACAGGCGTTCGACCGATGCGGCGAGCATCCCGAGTTTCTCGTCCACCGCAGCGCGGCTCTGGTCGCTTTCGATGAAGGTGGTGTTCAGGGCGTCGAACTGTTCGGTCATCTGGTCCATCAGCGTCGCGAACATGGAGCTTTCCGCGCTCATGTCGGTGTCGCCCGCGCTGAACCCGACCCGCGTGATCGAGGACAGCCATTCCTCGAGTTCGCGGTAGAAGCGGTTCTGGCCGTGCCCGGCGAACAGTTCCAGAAGCCCCACAACGAGCGACCCGGCAAGCCCCAGAAGCGAAGAGGCGAAGGCCGTCCCCATCCCGCCAAGCTGCGTTTCCAGACCGCCGATCAGCCGACCGAAGATCGCGGTGGAGCTTTCGCCAGGTGCCGGCGCAAGCGAGCGGATCGTGTCCACCACAGCCGGGATCGTCGTCGCAAGGCCATAGAACGTGCCCAGAAGGCCCAGAAAGATCAGAAGGCTAGTGATGTAGCGGGTGATGTCGCGCGCTTCGTCCAACCGCGTTGCGACACTGTCCAGGATCGACCGCGACGAGGACGCCCCGATCTGCATACGCGCCCCGCGCGAGCGCAGCAGCGCCGCAAGCGGCGCCAGCAGCCGTGGCGGGCGCTTGATGTCGAAACCGGGCCGGTCGCGGGCAAAATCCTCGATCCAGTTCACCGCCGACACCAGTTGAAGCACCTGCAGGAAGCAGGCCAGCACACCAACGACGAACACGACGCCGATGGTGCCGTTCAACCAGGGGCTTTGTGCGAAGACCGGGGCGACCTGCGGGAACGCCACGTAGGCGCCCGCCGAGAACGCACCGATCACGATCAGCATCAGCACGATCTGGCGCACGGGCTGCGAGAACTGCGCACGCACTTCGCGGCCCTGCCGGAGCCCCTGCCGCCCATCGCCTTGCGCTGCCATCCGTCTGCCTTTCCAGTGACTTTCGCGCAGCATAGGGTGCGGCGGCGCGTGTTCCAACAGCGTTTGTCCGGCTCAGTCCAGTTCTGCGACGCGCATGGCCAACCAGTCGAGATCTGCATCGCCAAGGCCGAGTTCGCGCAGATGCGCGGCGGTGTTGAACAGGTAATCGCGGTTCGGGCCGCGCCCCCCCACGGCCGATGCGATGATCCTTGCCTGTTCTTCCAGCGGCAGTCCGCCGCAATACTGCACGTGCTGCGGATCGACGACGTAGGTCACCGCGTGCACGCGGCGCCCGTCGGACAGGTCCAGCGGCAGCGTCTTCTCCAGATATGCCGAAGAGATCAGCTCCCGTTCGCGCAGCGTGGCGAGTGTCTCGTCGGCATCGTCCTCGGCCACGCCGAAGGCAATGCCGGAACAGCGTGCACCCGGATGCGGATCGAGCGCCAGCACCAGCCCAGGGCTGTCTGCAGTGCCGCGATGATGGACCGAGCGCATGCAGAATGACCGGGCATACCCGGGCAGTTCCGCGATCACCCGTTCCACATGGGTGAAACCGGGATTCCAGATCAACGATCCGTATCCGAAAACCCAAAGGGCGGCCGTGTTCTGAGGCATCTGACTGGTCCTTTTTCCGCGGCCCCTGTAAACACAAGCGCGAACAGACAGAAAAGGCCCCGCGATGCGAATTCTACTGGCCGTGATCCTTTTGGCGGCGGCCGCCTGGGCCGGATACTGGTTCATCGGCGCGCAGGCGGTGGAACGCGGGCTACGCAACTGGCTGGCCGCGCGCGAGGCCGATGGGTGGGTCGTCAGCACCGCCAGCCTGAACACGGCCGGGTTTCCCAACCGCTTCGATACCACGTTGCGCGAGGTCGAACTGGCCGATCCGTCTACTGGCTGGGCGTGGTCGGCGCCGATTTTCCAGGTTCTGGCGCTCAGTTATCGGCCCAGCCATGTGATCGCCGTCTGGCCGGACACCCAGACAGTCGCAACGCCGCTGCAGAAGATTGACCTGACCAGCGAACGAATGCGCGGGTCGGTGGTTTTCGCCGACATGCGCGCCTTTACGCTGGACCGGGCGACGGTGGAGTTCGCGGCAGTGGTCGCGCAGTCCAGCGCGGACTGGCGCGCGGGACTGGGAAGCGGACAACTGGCGCTGCGGCGCACGCCGGCGGCGGTGAACAGCTATGATCTGTCGCTGCAGGCGGCGGATTTCGCGCCGCCCGAAAGCCTCGTCACCCGGCTTCTGGCGCGCAGCACGCTGATCGGTGACACGGTGCAGCGGCTGGCGCTGGACGCCAGCGTGGTGTTCGACGCGCCATGGGACAGGCGGGCGATCGAGGAGCGGCGCCCCCAGCCCCGCCGGATCGACCTGCGACTCGCGCGGGCCAGCTGGGGCGAACTGGACCTGCGCATCGCCGGAACGCTGGACGTGGCGGAGGACGGAGTGCCGACCGGCAGCCTGACGGTCAAGGCCACCAACTGGCGCGAAATGATGGCGCTGGCACAGGCCGCAGGGCTGGTGCCCGAACGGCTGGCCCCGCTGCTGGAGGGCGGACTGGCGCAGATGGCCCGCATGACCGGCAACCCCGACACGCTGGACGTGCCGCTGCGCTTCGACGGCGGGCGGGTCAGCCTTGGCGGTGTGCTGCCGCTGGGTCAGGCGCCGCGCCTGGTGCTGCGCTGATCTTGCGGGTACCGCGGCCGAAATCGGGTGCGTCGGTGTCCTGCCCGGCCTCGATGATTCCGCGCCGGATTGCGCGGGTCCGGGTGAAATAGGCGTGCAGGTGGTCGCCATCTCCGGTGCGGATGGCCCTTTGCAATGCGAACAGTTCCTCGGTGAAACGGCCGAGGATCTCCAACGTTGCCTCGCGATTGTTCAGGAACACGTCGCGCCACATCGTCGGGTCCGAGGCCGCGATGCGGGTGAAGTCGCGGAATCCCGCAGCGGAATACTTGATGACCTCGCTGTCGGTCACGCGGCGCAGATCGTCCGCCACGCCGACCATCGTGTAGGCGATCAGGTGTGGCGCGTGGCTGGTGACGGCCAGCACGAGATCGTGGTGATCCGCATCCATTTCATCGACGTTCGACCCCATCCCTTCCCACAGCGCGCGCAGCCGTGCAGTGGCCGAAGCATCGGTTCCGGGCACCGGAACGAGCAGGCACCAGCGGTTGTCGAAGAGTTCCGCGAACCCCGATCGCGGGCCGGAATGTTCGGTCCCTGCAAGAGGGTGGGCGGGCACGAAATGCACGCTGTCCGGCAAGTGGGGGGCTACGGCATCTATCACAGACCGCTTTACGGACCCCACATCGGTGACGGTCGCGCCCGGCGCAAGGTGGGGCGCGATCTCGGCGGCAAGCGCCCCCATCGCACCGACGGGAACACAAAGCACAACGAGATCGGCGCCGATCACTGCCTCTGCCGCTGTGTCCGTCACGCGGTCGCACAGCCCGTCTTCGCGTGCGATGGCGCGGGTGGCCGGTGTACGGGCCGTGCCGACGATTTCGCCGGCAAGACCCGCGCGGCGCATCGCATGGGCCATGGAGGACGCGATAAGGCCCAGCCCGATCAATGCGACGCGGCGGTAGATCATGCTCATGTCCGGGCCGCGCGGAACTCGGCCACGGCGGCCGCGACGCGGGTGCAGGCGGCTTCGTCGCCGATGGTGATGCGCAAACAGTGCGGCAGCCCGTACCCGGCAACACGGCGCACGATCAGCCCGCGCGATTGCAGATGCGCGTCGCAGGCAGCGGCCTCGGTCTCCGATGCGAAGCGGGCCAGAACGAAATTCCCCTGCGAGGTGTCGGAAGGCACGCCGAGGGCGGCCAGATCATGGGCCAGCTTCTCGCGCAAGCGCGCGTTCTCGGCGCGGCAGCGTTCGGCATAGTCCGCATCCCGCACGGCGGCTTCAGCGGCCTCCAGTTGCGTGGCGGACAGGTTGAACGGCCCGCGGACCCGGTTGAGCACGTCGATGATCGCCGCGGGGCCATACCCCCAGCCGATCCGCAGACCGCCGAGCCCGTAAAGCTTGGAAAAGGTACGGGTCATTACGACGTTGTCACGCGCACCGGCCAGCGCGGCGCCACCATCGTAGCCCTCCACGTATTCCGCGTAGGCGCCGTCGATCACGAGGATAGCCTGCGGCGGAAGTCCGCCCGCAAGCCGCGCCAGATCGTTCCCGCCGATCATGGTCCCGGTGGGGTTGTTAGGGTTGGCGAGGAATACCAGCTTCGTGCGATCGGTACAGGCCGCGAGCAGGGCATCGACATCGGCCGTGCGCTCGCGTTCGGGGGCGGCCACCGGCGTTGCCCCCGCAGCGCGGGCCGAAATGGCATACATCAGAAAGCCGTGTTCGGTGTGAAGCACCTCGTCGCCCGGCCCGGCATAGGCCTGGCACAGGAAGGTGATGATCTCGTCGCTGCCGACACCGCAGATGATCCGATCCGGATCCAACCCGTGCATCTCGCCGATGGCGCATCGCAGGGCCGCGTGATCGGTGGACGGGTAGCGGTGCAGTGCGCCCAGCGATGCCTCTGCCGCGGCGATGGCCTTGGGGGACGGGCCGAACGGGTTCTCGTTCGACGACAGTTTGACAACGTCGGCGACGCCGTCGATCTTCGCCTTGCCGCCCTGGTAGAGCGCGATGTCGAGAATGCCGGGTTGGGGTACGATTGCGCTGGTCATTTGGCTCTCCTGCTCTGGTGCGGTGTAGCGGGCACGGCGGGTCATTTCCAGCGGCAAGCGGACATGAAAAAGGCCGCGCCCGGTTGCCCGGCGCGGCCTGCGAAGACTGCTCCGAACGGGATCAGTTCTGGGCGTAGTATTCGATCACGAGGTTCGGTTCCATCTGCACTGCGTAGGGCACGTCGGCAAGGCCGGGGCGGCGCACGAAGGTCGCGGTCAGTTTGGAATGGTCGGCTTCGATGTAGTCGGGCACGTCGCGCTCTGCCAGTTGAGTCGCTTCCAGCACGATGGCCAGTTGCTTGGATTTCTGGCGCACCTCGACGACATCGCCTTCCTTCACGCGGTAGGAGGGGATGTTGACGCGCTTGCCGTTCACGAGCACATGGCCGTGGTTCACGAACTGGCGTGCGGCGAACACGGTCGGCACGAACTTGGCGCGGTAGACAACGGCATCGAGGCGGCTTTCCAGCAGGCCGATCAGCAGCTCGCCGGTGTCGCCGCGCACTCGCTCGGCCTCGGCAAAGATCTTGCGGAATTGCTTCTCGGTCAGATCGCCGTAGTGGCCCTTCAGCTTCTGCTTCGCACGCAGCTGAAGGCCGAAATCGGAAATCTTGCCCTTGCGGCGCTGGCCGTGCTGGCCGGGGCCGTATTCGCGGCGGTTGACCGGGCTTTTCGGACGGCCCCAGATGTTTTCGCCCATACGGCGGTCGATCTTGTACTTGGCAGCTGTGCGTTTGGTCACGGCTGATCTCCTTGCTTGGGGATAATCCCCGATTGCGAAGGGCGTTGTCCTTCGCCGCCCCGGATGTCCCGGTTTGGCCGACAGGCATCCCCTTGCGGGGGCCACCAACACCAATGGTCTGCCCGGCATCGCCGGAACCGTGCCCCTAGACCCCTCCCCACCGGGTGTCAAGCCCCCCACCAATGCCGTGGCCCGTGCCCGTGTCAGACGTCGTCGCGCAGGATCGTCACGACGATGCGGCTGTTGCGCAGGCTCATCGGGTTGCCCGGATCGGCGGGGCGCCGGTCGGCATAGCCGGTGATCCTTAGGATGCGGTCCGGCGCGAGGCCGATCCGTTCCAACCGGACCTGCACGACCTGCGCGCGATCCGTGGACTGGTCCCAGACCGGGTTGCGCGCGACCACCAGCGGACGCGCGGGGACATGCGCCTCGACCGAAACCTGGTTCGACACGATGTCCATCACCTTTACGATCACGGCCAGCGTGTCGTGCAGCCGTTGCGTCGGCGCGCCGGTGGCCGGATCGAACAGCGGTGCGCCCGGCATCTCGAAGATGTCGATCGCCATACCCATGTCGGAGACACGGGTGACGACATGCGGCATGTCGCGCAATTGCGACATGCTCTCGCCGCTGCGCGCGGCCAGCACGCGCATCAGGTCGCGCACGGCCTGCTCCGGGCTCTGGTCCACGGCCTGCGCCCCCGTCTCGCCGGCCTCGCCATTCGCCTTGTCCAGTTCGCCCGGATGCAGCATCGTCGCGCCGGTTCCGTTCTGCGCCAGCACGTCCTCGGCGAAAACACTGTCGCCCCAGAAGGCCCCTTCCCCGCCGCCCGACACGCGGTTCACAGGCACCACCGGAGAGAAGTAGTCCGCCAGCCCCTTGCGCTGCTTTTCCGTCGTCGCGTTCAGCAGCCACATGAGCAGGAAGAAGGCCATCATCGCGGTCACGAAGTCGGCATACGCCACCTTCCACGCGCCCCCGTGATGGCCGTCGCCCGCGACCACTTTCTTGCGCTTGATGATGATCGGCGCCATCGGCGTGTTGTCGGCCATTCCCGTCCTCGCGCGGAAGCTGTTTCCCCCGATCCCTAGAACGAAGGGATGAAGGGCGGCTTAAAGCCGCTTGCATCGCGCCGCGCGGCTTGGCATCGACAGGGAAACCCCGGACAGGCAAGGCCATGCACGCGCATTACTTCTTTGGCTACGGATCGCTCGTGAATCAGCGCACCCACAGTTACCCCGACGGGCGCAAGGCACGGTTGCAGGGCTGGCGGCGTGTGTGGCGAGGCACGCCCCTTGCGCCGCAAGCGTTTCTGTCGGTGCACCGTACCGGCACCGGGGCGATCGACGGGCTGGTCGCAGCCGTGCCGGGGCAAGACTGGGAGGCGCTGGACCGCCGCGAGACCGGCTATCGCCGCCACGCGCTGCGCGACGACATCTATCACGACCTGCACGCGGAGGCGCAGGTGCAGGTCTATGCCGTGCCGCCCGCGGACCAGCACGCGCAGGACGCAAGCCCGATCCTGCTCAGCTATATCGACGTGGTCGTACAGGGCTTCCTGACACAGTATGGCGAGGATGGCGCAGCCGCCTTTTTCGACAGCACGGACGGATGGGCGCGCCCGGTGATCGACGACCGCGCCGCGCCGCGCTATCCGCGTCATCAGACCCTCAGCGCGGCTGAGCGCGCGCTGGTGGACCGGCACCTTGCCGCTCTGCCGGTGACGCTTACACCGCCGGACTGAGGCCGCGACCCAGCGGTGGCGCGGGTCAGCGCGGCTTGGGCCGGGCCTGCATCAGGGGCAGGAAATCGGCCATCTCGGGGCCGCGCCCCTGGCCGGTCAGCGCCTTGCGTAGCGGCATGAACAGCCCCTTGCCCTTGCGCCCGGTGCGTTCTTTCACCGCCGCAGTCCAGTCCGCCCAGCTGGACGGGCCGTAGGGCGGATCGGGCAGCAACTCCAGCGCGGTGGCGACGAATTCGGCGTCCTCCGGGTCGATCTGCGGCGTGGCCCCTTCGGACAGAACCTCCCACCAGCCTAGGATGTCGTGGCGCGTGGTCACGTTTTCGCGCATGACGGACCAGAACGCGGCGCGCTGCGCATCGGGCACCCCGGCGGCTTCAAGATCGGCTGCGACGGCCGAGACCGGCAGCGTGCCCAGATGGCGCGCAGTCAGCGGAAACAGGTCGTTCTCGTCGAACTTTGTAGGCGCACTGCCGAACCGGGCGATATCGAAGCCTTCGACGAGTTCGTCGACCGATCCGCGAAGTTCCACCGGATCCGCGGAGCCGAGCCGCGCCATCAGCGAGAGCAGCGCCATCGGCTCCACCCCACGCGCGCGCAGGTCGCGCAGACTGAGCGTGCCCAGCCGCTTCGACAAGGCCTCGCCCTGAGGGCCGGTCAGCAGTGAATGGTGCGCAAAGCTGGGCACGGTGCCGCCAAGCGCCTCGATGATCTGGATCTGCGTTGCCGTGTTGGTCACGTGATCGGAACCGCGCACCACGTGGGTTACCCCCATCTCGGTATCGTCCACCACGGAGGCGAGCGTATACAGCACTTGCCCGTCGCCCCGGATCAGAACCGGGTCGGACACGCTGGCCGCGTCGATAGACAGATCGCCGAGAATGCCGTCCGCCCATTCGATGCGGGACTGGTCCAGCTTGAAGCGCCAGTGCCCCTGCCCGCGTTCGGCCCGCAGCGCCGCGCGCTCTTCATCGCTTAGCGCCAGCGCAGCGCGGTCATAGACCGGCGGGCGACCCATGTTCAGCTGTTTCTTGCGCTTCAGGTCAAGCTCGGTCGGCGTCTCGAAACATTCGTAAAACCGGCCCATGGCGCGCAGTCGGTCCGCGGCCTCGGCATAGCGATCGAGCCGCAGCGACTGCCGTTCCACCCGATCCCAGTGCAGACCGAGCCAGTCGAGATCTTCCTTGATCGCGTCGACATAGGCTTCCTTCGACCGCTCAGGGTCGGTGTCGTCAATACGCAGTATGAAGGTCCCCCCGGCCTTGCGCGCGATCAGGTAGTTGAACAGCGCGGTGCGCAGGTTGCCCACATGGATGTGGCCTGTCGGCGAGGGGGCGAAGCGGGTGATTGTCATGGAACGCGGTCTCCTGTCGCGCGCTGGATAATCACAATCGTTCGGCCAAGTCCACCGCCGCTCACACCGGGTGGATTGTCCAGCGGCGCGCAAGGTCTTCCAGTCCCGCGCGAATCAACTCGGCAAGGACATCGGTGTCCACCCGGTCCAGCCGAGGCATGTACAGGCACGCCTTGCCGCTTTTCACCGGACCGAGCCGCGCAAGCAGGTCGCGGAAGTCAGCATAGCCCGGCATGATGTACACCACCGTCTGGCGCGCACGCGGCGCGAAACCGGTGGCGAGACTGCGGCCCGATCGCCCGCTCTCGTAGATATAGTCGTAACGGCCATAACCAACGATCCCCCCGGGCCAAAGGCGCGGGGGAAAGCTGCTGGCGATCCGGAAGATCGCGTCCAGCTGCAGCGCATCGTCTCGCCGAGCGGGCGGCGCGACCCGGTTCAGAAAGTCGGCAACATCCTGCGGCGTATCGGGTGGCGGCAAGGGCATCGCAAAAACGTGGCACAGGCCCTTCACGCTGGCAAGTCGCGCCGCGTTTGGTCATATCGGAGGCATGGCTGACGAATGGTCCAACACGATGCCGCCCGATCTGGACACGATCGAGACGCTTGCACGCGCGGCGCTGACGGCGCTGCCCATCCCGTTTGCCGCAGCCGCCCAAGGGGTCGTGCTGCGGGTTGAGGACCTTGCCGACGACGCGATGCTGGACGATCTGGGGATGGACGATCCGTTTTCGCTCACCGGGCTGTACGACGGCATTCCGCTGACCGAGAAATCGGTGATGGACCAGCCGACCGGGCCCGACGTGATCTGGCTGTTCCGGCGGGCCATCCTGGACGAATGGGTGTCGCGGGGGGACGTGACGCTTGCCGATCTTGTCACCCATGTGGTCGTGCACGAACTGGCACACCACATGGGATGGTCCGACGCCGACATCGCCCGCATCGACCGCTGGTGGGAATGACGCCGCGCGAAAAGGCGCGGCGCTTATGCTTTCAGCCCTTGCGCCGGGACCGCGCACCGAGCAGGCCAAGACCGCCAAGCGCCGCAAGGCTGAGCGGCAGAGCAGCCGGAAGCGGAATGGCCGCCGACGGCGCCGCCAGCGTGAAGGTGACGTCAAGCTGGCCGCGGTTGTCGTTGTAGAAATTCGGCCCGCCGTTGAAGCCGCCTGCATCCACGAAGCCAAGATACAGCGTGTCTGCCCC
Organism: Meridianimarinicoccus roseus; assembly: GCF_003172915.1. GTDB lineage: Bacteria > Pseudomonadota > Alphaproteobacteria > Rhodobacterales > Rhodobacteraceae > Meridianimarinicoccus > Meridianimarinicoccus roseus. Next base: position 87,156 of record NZ_QGKU01000068.1, on the reverse strand, counting down.
TGCCGGTGCCACAAAGCTCTGAACCGTGCCCGAACCGGTGCCGGTCAGGCCGTCGCCGATGAAGAAGGTCTGGTTCAAGGACGGGCTGTAGCTTGCGAGTTCATAGGACAGGCCCGCGCCGCCGTAGGCCAGCGTGGTCGGTGCCGTGCCGGAGGGCGGCGTGCTGCTGTCCACGAACAGGCCGGCCAGAAACAGCTGGCGTCCGAGCGCCGTCAAGCCTGAAATGCCGCCCGAGGATGTGACACTGCTGTTTCCGCTGAACACAAGCCCGGTCGTTCCGTCCGCGTTCATGTCCGGCGTACCCGAACAGCAATCGGTCAGGCCGGTGATGGACGAAAAGGTCAGCACGAGGCCCGCGGCGGGAGAGAAGCCGACAGCCGTCGGTACAATGCCGTCGCCGCCGCCGGTGGCGCTGGCCTTGAAGATGTTGGTGGTCGCCTGAACGCTCAGCGACGTGCTGGCATCCGCCGCGCCGAAGGACGCGACAGCGAGTGATAGGGCCGCAATAAGGGTACGCATATCGGGAATCTCATCCTAGTTACCGTTAAGTAAAGATAATACTCCCGATTGCCGACCCTCGCAACAATCCGTTGGGTGCGGCATGCCCGGATCGACACTCCAAGCAAGGCTCATCCCGGAAGATTTCGGCGGGGCTGTCTCGCCAAGCGCCGCGGTCGAATTAGTTAATTGCGAGCAAACAGGGAGACTCAAATGACACGTATGACACGCAGACAGGCACTGGCCGCAAGCGCAGCCCTGCCCTTGGGCGCCGGACTGACCGCTGGTGCCCGGTCGGCGCACGCTGCGGCAGAGATGAAGGGCGCGGCGATGCCGCGCTTCAACCGCTTCGCCCTTGGCGAATTCGAGGTGACGGCGCTGCTTGGTGGCAGCGTGACCCGTGAGGAACCGCAGGGTATCTTCGGAATGAACGTCACACCCGAGGAATTTGCCGAGGTGTCGGAAGAGAACTTCATCCCGACCGACCGCACGCAGTTCTTCTTCACGCCCACCTTGGTCAACACCGGGGAAGAACTGATCCTGTTCGACACCGGCCTGAATCCCGACGCCACCACCGACGTGATGTCCGCCGCGGGCTACGAACCGGGCCAGGTGGACACGGTCGTGATCACCCACATGCACGGCGACCATATCGGCGGGCTCATGGGCGACGCCGGGGCAACCTTCGCCAACGCCCGCTACGTGACCGGCGCGGTCGAACACAACCACTGGTCACAGGCCGACAACGAAGGGTTCAACACCAAGGTCGCGCCGCTGAACGACAACATGACCTTTCTTGAGGACGGCGGAAGCGTCGCTTCCGGGGTGACCGCGATGGCCGCTTTCGGGCATACGCCCGGCCATATGGGATACATGCTGGAAAGCGGCGGACAGCAGCTGATGCTCTTCGCGGACCTCGCCAACCACTACGTTTGGTCGCTGGCCTACCCGGATTGGGAGGTCCTGTTCGACATGGACAAGGCCGCTGCGGCCGCCACGCGCCGCCGGGTGCTGGGCATGCTTGCAGCCGACAAGGTGCCTTTCATCGGCTATCACATGCCTTTCCCGGCGCTTGGCTATGTCGAGACGCGTGGCGACGGCTTCCGCTACGTGCCGTCCAGCTACCAGATGATGCTGGGCTGAGATTCGCCCGGCGGGCCCGAAACCGGGCCCGCCACCCCCCGTAAAGGCGCGCCTCGCCATTCCAGGCCCCCCGTGCGCCTGAAAACGCCCCACAAACCCATACTTTCGGCCAGGTACTATCCCAAGGGAGTGCCAACGTGATCCTTCGCGCCCTGAACTGATCCGTTGGACGCGTGCCCCCAGCTGCAGAAAGGGGCATATCCACCAGAGCAAACGACTGAACCCGAATACTTGGTGGATCCGATGACAAGCGAAACGACCGGCCTCCGCAGCTTCGACAAGCGCCTGCAGCAGTGCGCGAAGTGCCTTTTCGGCCGGTCTTTTGCCCTGATCGCCCTGCTGACACTGACGCCGCTGATGCTGGGCATCGCTGCTGCGGTTAAGCTGGACAGCCGCGGTCCCGTAATCTTTCGCCAGGCGCGCACCGGCCAGAACGGCAAGGTTTTCTACATCCTCAAGTTCCGCTCCATGCAGGTGAATGCATCGATATCGCAGGCACGGCGCAACGACCAGCGTGTCACCCGCGTCGGCGCGGTGCTGCGCAAGACCTCGCTGGACGAACTGCCCCAGCTGGTCAACGTTCTGATGGGTGACATGGCGCTGGTCGGCCCGCGCCCCCACGCCGTCGCGCACGACGAATTCTACGCACCGCAGATCGGCAACTACATGATGCGCTACGCCGTGAAGCCGGGCATGACCGGCTGGGCCCAGATCAACAACGCCCGCGGCGAGACCGAGACGGTAGAGAAGATGGCCCGCCGCGCCGCCCTGGATCTGCAGTACGTGCAGAACTGGTCGCTCCTTCTGGATCTGCGCATCCTCATCGCCACGCCGCTCGCCCTGATCCGCACTGACGCCGCCTACTGAGGCCAGTTCAGGCAGCGCCCGACCAGGCCGTGCATCTCAAGGCCCCGTCGCCCTTCCGGCGCCACGGCCATTTTGTGTCAGATGATCTCGTCCTCGTCGAACAGGGAGCTTTCGCCAAGCTGTGTCGCCAGCGCCTCCACCGTTTCCTCGGCCTCGCCGACGGAACTGATCTCGGCCAGGTGGAACAGCGCGTCGCCCTCGTTCACGATCGGCAGAATCGCCCGGCCGACGATCACCCCCTCCTCGGGCGCGGTGATCTCGGTCTCGACCTCACCGAAAGGGTCGGACACGATCGCCAGCAGATCGCCCTTCGCCACCACGTCGCCTTCGGAGCGGAAGGTACGCAACAACCCGCCCTGCGGCGCGCGCAGCCACTGACTCGACTTGCACAGCATCGGCCGACTGCGCGCCTTGGGCACGCTTTTTGCGGGAATCATGCCTTGGTCGGCCATCACGCGCAGGATGCCCGTCACGCCGGCGCGCACGGCCATCTCGTCGAAACGCAGCCCTTCGCCCGCCTCGTAAAGCAGGATGTTGATGCCCATTTCGCCCGCCGCCATGCGCAGCGAACCCTCCCGCAGCTTTGATCGCAGCACGACAGGCGCACCGAACAGCCGCGCGAGGCGGAGCAATTCGGGGCTGTCGGGGGCCACGCGCACCTGCGGCAGGTTGGTGCGGTGCACTGCCGCCGAATGCAGGTCGATCCCCATGTCGCACCGGCTGACGACCTCGGTCAGCAGCAAATGGGCCAGCCGCGCCGCAAGCGAGCCGCCGGGCGAACCGGGAAAGCAACGGTTGAGGTCTCGCCGGTCGGGCAGGTAGCGTGAATGATTCATGAAGCCGTAGGCGTTCACGATGGGAACCGCGATCAGCGTGCCTGCCAGCGAATCGAGCCGCGACAGGCCAAGCAGACGGCGCACGATCTCAACCCCGATCACTTCGTCGCCATGCACCCCGGCGGTCACGCAGACGACCGGGCCGGGTTTTCGCCCGTGGATGACATGGGCCGACATTGTGACTGGCGTGTGATCGCTCAGCACGCTGACGGGCAGGTTGACGGTGCGCCGCTTGCCGGGGGCCACGAGCTGGCCACCAATGCGGAAGGCCGCGCGCGTGGTCATCGGCCGATCCCGAGGTCTGCGTCCGTGAAAGGATCGGGTGTGAAACAGGCCATCGGGATGCTCCGGTCGCGGGTCATCCCGTGTTGTGCCCGCGCCCCGGGGCACATGCAAGCCGCCGCGAGATGCACGGAAGACACCCGCGCACGGCAGGATGGCGCCTGACGCGATGGCGCGCGGCGGTCAGCCCGCGCGGCGTTCCTCGAAGCTGAGGGCGATGAAGCTGGGCAGGTGATCACCCATTCCAACCACGGTTTCCTCACGGCGGCCACGGCCTCCGCGCCCGCGCGACTTGCCGCCGCGGGTATCCTCGGACGGCTTGTCCTTTGTCGCGCGCTCTGACCGGACCTGACGCGCCTCGGGTTCCGGGTCGGCAGGGGCCACGGGCGTGGCTGCGGCTGCAGGCGCATCGCTGTCCGCACCGTCTGCGGACTTGTCCTTGCGCCGCACCACGCGGCGGCGGGCCGGTTTGCGGTCCGTGTCGTCTTCGGCCGGAGCCGCTGCGTCAGGCGCGGCGGCCGTCACGCCCAGCGGGCTGTCGAGGCGGGGGATTTCCCTGTCGATCAGCTTTTCGATCGCGGCGAGGTTCTTTTCGTCCGCAGGTACAGAGATCATCAGCGCCTTGCCGTCGCGGCCGGCGCGGCCTGTACGGCCGATGCGGTGCACGTAATCCTCGGCATGGCTGGGCACGTCGAAATTGAACACGTGACTGACCGATGGCACATCGAGCCCCCGCGCGGCCACATCCGAGGCGACGAGGAAACGCAGCTTGCCATCGCGGAAGCCCTGCAGGGTCGCCGTGCGCTGGGACTGGTCCAGGTCGCCGTGGATCGCGGCAGCGTCGTAGCCGTATTTCTGAAGCGACTTGGCCACGATATCGACATCCGACTTGCGGTTGCAGAACACTATGGCGTTGGAGCAGGCCGCGCCTTCGGCATCGATCAGCGCGCGAAGCAGGTCGCGCTTTTCCTTGGCCTGACGGTCTTTTCGGCTGCCCTTGAACAGCACCACGTTCTGCGCGATCGTCTCGGAGGCCGTGGCCTGGCGCGCCACTTCGATCCGGGCCGGCGAGGACAGGAACGTGTTGGTGATCCGCTCGATCTCGGGCGCCATGGTGGCCGAGAAGAAAAGCGTCTGGCGCGTGAAGGGCGTCAGGCTGAAGATCCGTTCGATGTCGGGGATGAACCCCATGTCGAGCATCCGGTCGGCTTCATCCACCACCATGATCTCGATCCCGGTAAGCAGCAGCTTGCCGCGTTCGAAATGGTCCAGGAGGCGGCCCGGCGTGGCAATCAGCACATCAACGCCCTTGTCGATCAGCTGATCCTGTTCCTTGAAGCTTACGCCGCCGATCAGCAGCGCCTTGGTCAGCTTCACGTGCTTGGAATAGGTATCGAAATTCTCGGCCACCTGCGCGGCAAGCTCGCGCGTCGGCGCCAGCACAAGGCTGCGCGGCATCCGCGCCCGCGCGCGGCCGCGCGCCAGCTTTGTGATCATCGGCAGTGTGAAGGAAGCGGTCTTGCCCGTGCCCGTCTGCGCGATCCCCAGCACGTCACGCCCCTCGAGCGCGGGCGGAATGGCCCCGGCCTGGATCGGCGTCGGCGTGGTGTAGCCCGCCTCGTCGATGGCCTTCTGAACCTTCGGTCCCAGATTGAGGTCTGCGAATGTCGTCATGTCGTCCCGTTCCGGCCGCAAGAGCAGCCTGTTCATGGTGAAGGGGACGCAAGTTTTCCGGGCGTCCCGGCGTCGTGAGCGGCCCCGCATGGGCACGCCGCGCGTTTGGTAGCCGCTTTGGCCGTTTTGGTCAACGCGCGGCGCGCCTTTCGGGGCGGAAACACGTCATTTCCCGGCGTTTTTCCCGTTTTGCGCCGCAAGCGCGGCTTCCAGCCCCTCGAAATGGGCTGTCCATTGCGGCGGCACGAAGCGCGCCAGTCCGTCCAGCGCGGCGGCGCGGGCCTTGCTGGCGGGCGCGGCGTATGCGGTCACCGCGTCGGCCCAAGCGGTCGGGTCGGCGGGATCGATCAGCAGAACGCAGCCCTGCCCCGCCTCGTGGAAGGCCGGGATGTCGGCAGCTATGGCCGGGATGCCCATGATCGCGGCCTCGACCAGCGGCATGCCCCAACCCTCCGTGAAGCTGGGAAACAGCAGCGCGCAGGCACCCGAAAGCTGCGCCATCAACGCGTCGTCATCCACGCGATCAAGTTCGACCACGTCCGGCGCCAGTGCAGCCGCGCGCTCGGCATCACCGATGTTCGCCTCGGTCACCCAGCCGCGCTTGCCGATCACACGCAGTTGCGGCACCGGCCCACCGCGCGTGCGGAGATGTTCCCAAGCGTCGAGCAGAACACGCAGGTTCTTGCGCGGCTCCACTGTGCCGACGATCAGGAAATAGGGGCGCTCAGCCGGGGGCGCCGCGGTGGCAAGGGGGCGGAAATGAGGCTCCACTCCGATATGCAGGATCACGCCGGGCGGGGGCTCGATGCCCTCGCGGGCGGCAAAGGCATTGAACCGGTCGCGCGAATAGATCGAATTCCAGACGATCATGTCACCCTGCCGTGCGGCGATACGCATGCGCACCGCGTGCTTTTCGTCATGTCCGGGGCGCACGAATTGCGGAAAGTCCACCGGAATCATGTCATGCACGAAGAACACCAGCCGCGCGCCCAGTTCGGCTTTCATCGCTGAAAAGAGTGGCTCTTTCGTCAGACCCTTGTGCGAGGCGTTGACGTACATCACCGGCATGTCGCCGCACCCTGAAAGACGGCGGCGCAACGCGCCCGGAAAGCGCGCGCCGGTCAGCCTGCGGCCCAGCTTGGCGCCGAGGCTCATGGCCTTGCCGCGCAGGTAGACGCGCGTGACGGTCCGCCGATCCGCGTCGCTCAGCGCCGCGCGGTCCAGCCAGCGGCGGCACAGCAGGCGATGGATCGTGGCGACATCCGCCTCGGAGTATAGGCCCAGACTGTCCGACTTCTGCCCCACCCCGATGACCTGCGTATCCGGATCATTCAGGAAATGATCGAGGTAGCGAAGGTCCACCCGGTCGATGCCGGTGGGCGTCGCCGACTTGGCACGCGCCATGAGACGGCCACAATCGTAAAGGACGACGCGCTTCACACCATCATTTCCTTGGTCGCCGACAGGGTCAGGTCGGGATGGTCGCGCTCGATACGGTCGATATCCCATTGCAGCCGCGTGAGGTAGACGACGTCGCCGTCGTTGTCATGGGCGATGTGACCCTTGTTGCCCTCGACGAAACGCGCCAGCTTGTCCTTCGGCCCGGTCACCCAACGCGCGGACGTGAATTGCGAGCCCTCGAAACGCACGGGCAGGCCGTACTCAAGCTCGATCCGGCTGGCCAGCACTTCGAACTGGAGCGCGCCGACAACACCGACGATGAACCCCGACCCGATCATCGGCTTGAACACCTTGGCCGCGCCTTCCTCGGCGAACTGCATGAGCGCCTTGTCGAGATGCTTGGCCTTCATCGGGTCAAGCGCACGCACGCTGTTCAGAAGTTCTGGCGCGAAGGACGGGATGCCGGTCACGCGCAGCGCCTCGCCCTCCGTCAGCGTGTCGCCGATACGCAGCTGCCCGTGGTTCGGAATACCGATGATATCACCGGCCCAGGCCTCTTCGGCAAGCTCGCGGTCGGCAGCGAGGAACAGAACTGGCGCCGAGACGGTCATCGCCTTCTTCGAACGAACGTGGGTCAGCTTCATGCCGCGCGTGAAGTGCCCCGACGCGAGGCGCAGGAAAGCGACCCGGTCGCGGTGCTTGGGGTCCATGTTCGCCTGAACCTTGAACACGAAGCCCGCGACCTTGCCTTCTTCCGGTCCGATCTGGCGCGGGGTGGCCCGCTGCGGCTGCGGCTGTGGGCCCAGCCGCGCGATCCCGGCCATCAGGTCGCGCACCCCGAACGAGTTGATCGCGGAACCGAACCAGATCGGCGTCATCGTCCCGTCAAGCACAGCCTGCGGGTCAAGCGCGGGCAAGAGGCCGCGGGCCATCTCTACCTCTTCGCACAACTGTTCCAGCAGATGAGCGGGAACATGGTCGGCCAGCTTCGGGTCATCCAGACCTGCAATCGCGATGCTCTGCGCGACCTTGTTGCGGTCGGCGCGTTCCATCAGGTCCAGCCTGTCGTTGATCAGATCGTATGACCCGACGAACTCGCGGCCCTGCCCGATCGGCCAGCTTGCCGGTGTGACGTCAATGGCCAGGTTTTCCTGGATCTCGTCGATGATCTCGAACGTGTCGCGGCTTTCGCGGTCCATCTTGTTGCAGAAGGTCAGGATCGGCAGATCGCGCAGGCGGCACACCTCGAAGAGCTTGCGGGTCTGGCTTTCTACCCCCTTCGCACCATCGATGACCATGACCGCCGCGTCGACCGCCGTCAGCGTGCGATACGTGTCCTCGGAAAAGTCCGAGTGGCCGGGCGTGTCGACGAGGTTGAAGCGGTAGCCGTCGAAATCGAACGACATGGCCGAAGCACTGACGGAGATGCCGCGATCCTGTTCCATCTTCATGAAATCCGACCGCGTACGGCGCGCTTCACCCTTGGCCCGCACCTGCCCGGCCATCTGAATCGCCCCGCCATAGAGCAGGAACTTTTCCGTCAGGGTCGTCTTCCCCGCATCGGGATGCGAGATAATGGCGAAGGTGCGCCGCCGGGCGATTTCCGGCGGAAGGGTCGGGGCGTTGGCGCTTCGGTCTGACATGCGCGGCGTATAGCGCCGTGCCGACAGCGGCGCAATCGTGCCCGCAAGGGCTGCGCCGGAACGCAGCTGACCTTGCTTCGGCTCTGGCCCTTTCCGACCTTGCGCCACGCCAGTCTCTTGCAACCGAGGGGGGCGCCCCCCGGTGTTGACGTGGCTGCGAGTGTCAGTCCGTCAGGCGCGAGATCACCACGGTCACCTCGGGCTTGCGCCCGATCTCGCCGTTGGCGGTGTTGCGCACCACGCGGCGGATCGCTTCGGTCAGTTTATCGTCATCGACCAGCACATCGTCATCCGCCCGGCCCATCAACTGATCGAGATCGGCCTCGATCACCTCGGTCAGCGGCGTGCCGGACCTGCCCTTGGTCGGCAGGCCCATCGCTTCGCACCACGGCTCGCCCAGCGGTTCGTCCTGTTCGTCCATCAGCACGTTGATCATCACATGCCCGTTCAGAGCCATGCGCAGCCGGTCTCGGACCACGCCGTCCAGCGCGCCGATCTGCACCGACCCGTCAAGATACGTGCGTCCGGTTTCGACGTATTCCACCACGCGCGGCGCATTGCCGGACAGTTCCACCATCGTGCCGTTGGGTGCCAGCACCCCGGTGCGGCCGCGCGCTTCTGCCAGCTTGGCGTGTTCGCGCAAATGCCGGTGTTCGCCATGCATCGGCACCACGAATTGAGGCTTCACAAGGTCGTGCATCGCTTCAAGGTCGGGGCGATTGGCATGACCCGACACATGATAGAGGCCTGAACTGTCATCAACCACGTCCACGCCCTTTTCGGAAAACGCATTGATGATGCGCAACACGCCGCGTTCATTGCCCGGGATCGTCTTGGATGAAAAGAGGAACAGATCGCCCTCCTTCATCTCCAGCCCGAGGTACTTGCCGCGCGCCAGTTGCGCCGAGGCCGCGCGCCGTTCGCCCTGGCTGCCGGTCACGATCAGCATCAGGTTCTCGCGCGGGATCGACCCCGCCTCCTCGACAGGCACCGTGGACGGGAAATCGTCCATCACCCCGGTCTCCTCGGCGGCGCGGACCATGCGCTGCATGGCACGGCCCAAAAGCACGACCGACCGTCCCGCCGCGACACCGGCTTCGGCCAGCGTTTTGACCCGTGCCACGTTGGACGCGAAGGTGGTGGCCACGACCATGCCCGGCGCGCCCTGCACCAGCGCCGTGATGTCGGGGCCAAGCACCGATTCCGACCGGCCCGCATGAGGGCTGAATACGTTCGTGCTGTCGCAGACCAGCGCGAGCACACCGTCCTTGGACACCTCTTCCCATGCGGCGGGTTCGAACGGGTCGCCCACCAGCGGCGTTCGGTCCAGCTTGAAATCGCCGGTATGGACGATGCGGCCCGCGGGCGTGTCGATCACCAGCGCGGAGGTCTCCGGGATCGAATGCGACATCGGCAGGAAGCCGACCGAGAACGGGCCCGCCTTCACCTGCTCGGGCCAGACCTGCGCGATCCTGACCTTGTCGGACGGGGCGCCCTGTTCTTCCATTTTGCGGGTGGCAATGTTCGCGGTGAAGGGTCGGCAATGCACCGGCGCGCGCAGGCGGTGCCACAAATGGCCCACAGCGCCCACATGGTCTTCATGGGCATGGGTGACGAAGATGCCGTCCAGCCGGTCAGCGCGTTCCGCCAGCCACGCGATATCCGGAAAGATCAGGTCCACGCCGGGCGAGGTGTCCATGTCGGGAAAGGCCACACCCAGATCGACGACGATCAGGCGTTCCTTGCCGGCAGGCCCATAGCCGTAGACATAGGCGTTCATCCCGATCTCGCCGGCCCCGCCCAGCGGCATGTAGATCAGACGGTCGGTGCTCATGGCGCTTTGTCCTTGTTGTGATTATAGATGACGGTCAGCCCATGCATGGTAAGACTTTCCTCGAAATGGTCGAACACGGCATCGCCCTGCTGGAACAGCGGGGCAAGTCCGCCCGTGGCGATAACCTGCATTGGTCGACCGTGTTCCGCGCGGATACGCGTCGTGATCTCCCGGATCAAGCCGACATATCCCCAGAACACGCCGGATTGCATGCAATCAACCGTATTCTTGCCAATAACCCGCGTCGGCGTCGTGATGTCGATATGCGGCAGGGCCGCCGCGGCCTGGTGCAGAGCCTCGAGGCTCAGGTTCACGCCGGGCGCGATGACCCCGCCGATATAGGCCCCGTCACTGTCCACAACGTCGAAGGTGGTGGCGGTGCCAAAATCCACCACGATAAGATCGCCCCCGAACCTGTCGTGCGCGCCTACGGTGTTCACAAGTCGGTCCGGGCCGACCTGGGTGCCGGGATCGACGCGCACATCGACCGGCAGCGCGGTTTCGGGGCGCCCGACAACGAAGGGCCTGCAGTCGAAATACCGGTTGCAGAGAACGCGCAGGTTGAAGACGACCCGCGGCACGGTGGACGAGATGATCGCCCCCGAAATCGTCACATCCAGCTTCGCGGTCTGCATCAGCGTGGTCAGCCAGACGAAATACTGGTCCGCCGTGCGCCCATGATAGGTCGACGTCCGCCATGTCGCCAAGAAGCGCGTGCCGTCCCAGATCGAGAACACGGTGTTGGTATTGCCACAATCGATCGCAAGCAGCATCCGCCCTGCCTTTCGGTCGTCAGAAAAAGATATCGGCGGCCTGAACCGCCACGGGACCCTTCGCCGTGGTCAACACCAGCGCACCGGTCTCGTCGATATCGGTGAAGGTTCCCGTCAGCGTCTCGCGCAAGGTGCGCGCGGTGATCGGCTCCCCGAAACGCGCCGCCCGATCGAGGAAGGCGCGGCGCAGCGGTGCGAAACCGTGCTGGCGCAGCGTGGCCTCCCATCGGGCAAAGGCGGGTGCAAGCAGGTCGAGGAAGCTCTCGGGGTCTATGGCGGCGCCGGTGGCCGACAGAACCGATGTCGGCGCCTTCGCCTCCGGCTCAAGCGTGCCGGGATCAGGCGCGTGGGAAAGATTGACACCGATGCCGATGGCCAGAGGCCCCGGAGTGCCTCCCTGCCCGGTCGTTTCAAGCAGAATACCCGCAACTTTCGCGCCGTTCAGCAGCACGTCGTTGGGCCATTTCAGGCTGATCGCCTCGGGACGTGCCGTCGCCTGAGTCAGCGCATCTGCCAGCGCCAGCGCCGCAACGAAGGATCGCAGCGCCGCTTGGGCGGGTGCGGCGCCGGAGGGTATCGCCAGCGTTGCTGCGAAATTTCCCGGCGGGTCGTTCCAGGCCCGCCCCCGGCGCCCGCGACCCGCGGTCTGGCGCAGGGCGAGGATCCAGGTCGGCCCGGCCAGCGTGGCGGCGATGCGCGCCGCTTCGGCGTTCGTGCTGTCCACTTCCGCCAGCACCCGGCGGTCATGGCCCGCGGGCCAGACCGGCGTGCTACTGGACAAGCGACGCCGCCGCCACCGCTGCGATCGCTTCGACCCCGAACAGGTTGACCACGCCCACCACCATCGCCGCGGCGGAGGCGACCAGCATACCGGTCAGAATAGGTGTCTGGATCTGGTCGAGCGGTTCGATCTCCGCCCCAAAATACATGTAGTAGACGATGCGCAGATAGTAGAACGCTCCGATCACGGACGCGATCACCCCCGCAACGGCGAGCCACGCCATGTCTGCCTGCACGGCCGCGTTCAGCACGTAGTACTTGCCGAAGAACCCGACAAGCGGCGGCACGCCCGCCAGGCTGAACAGAAGGATCAGCATCGCCAGCGCCTTGAGCGGTTCGCGCGCGGACAGGTTGTTCAGCGCCCGGATGTCGGTGACCGGCTGGCCGTCGCGGCTCATGGTCAGGATGAAAGCAAAGGTGCCCACATTCATCGTCACGTAGATCGCCATGTAGACCAGCATCGCCTGCACGCCGAAAGCCGTGCCCGCCGCCAGACCCATCAGGGCGTACCCCATGTGCGCGATGGAAGAATACGCCATCAGACGCTTGATGTTGGTCTGGCCGATCGCCGCTATGGACCCGAGGAACACCGATGCCACACTCAGCAGCGCGACGACCTGGCCCCATTCGACAGTTGCCTGCCCGAAGGCATCATGTGCGACACGGGCGAACAGCGCCATGGCCGCCACCTTGGGCGCAGTGCCGAAGAACGCGGTCACGGGCGTTGGCGAGCCTTCGTAGACATCCGGCGTCCACATGTGGAACGGCGCAGCCGACACCTTGAAGGCCAGACCGGCAAGCAGGAACACCAGCCCGAACAAAAGCCCCAGAGACACTTCGCCCGACACGGCGGTTTCAAGGATGCCCGCAAATTCGGTGGTGCCCGAGAAGCCGTAGGTCAGCGATGCGCCGTAGAGCAGAAGCCCCGAGGACAGCGCACCGAGCACGTAGTATTTCAGGCCGGCTTCCGTGGATTTCACGCTGTCGCGGCGCAAGGAGGCGACGACATACAGCGCAAGGGACTGCAATTCCAGACCCATGTAAAGCGCCATGAGGTCGCCCGCGGACACCATCACCATCATACCGACCACGGCCAGCACGATCAGAAGCGGATATTCGAAGCGCAGCAGGTCGCGCCGTTGCATGTAGCTTTCGCTCATCAAGAGGACAGCGGCGGCGGACAGCAGCACCATCACCTTGGCAAACCGCGAGAACCCATCATCGACGAACATCCCGCCGAAACCGATGCGCGTGTCGCTGTGGTGCAGCCCGACCCAGAGCGCGGTCAGGAAAAGCACACCGACGGTCAGACGCAGCACCAGCGGCGCAATCTCGTCCTTGCTTGTGTAGACCGCGATGATCAGCGCAGCCATCGCGTAGACCGACAGGACGATCTCGGGAAGGATCACGGATAGGTCGGCAGACGTCATGGCGTGCCCTCAGTGCTCTGCCGCGACCTGGATCGCCGGTGCGGCGTCCAGAACTGCGGTCTGGTAGTCGGTCAGGAGTGCGGCCACCGCCGGCCCTGTGATGTCGATCACGAGGCTGGGGTAGACGCCGAGAAGAATTGTCATCACGACCAACGGTGCGAAGATCGCCCGCTCACGCAGGTCCATGTCGCTGATCGATTTCAGGCTTTCCTTGATCAAGTCGCCGAAGACGACCCGGCGATACAGCCACAGCGCATAGGCGGCGGACAGGATCACGCCGCTCGCGGCGACCGCGGCGACCCAGGTGTTTGCCTGGAACATGCCCATCAGCGTCAGGAATTCACCGACGAAGCCCGAGGTGCCCGGCAGGCCCACATTCGCCATCGTGAACAACATGAAGATCAGCGCATAGGCCGGCATGCGGTTCACCAGCCCGCCATAGGCGTCGATCTCGCGGGTATGCATCCGGTCGTAGATGACGCCGACGCAGAGGAACAATGCACCCGAGATGAAGCCATGGCTGACCATCTGGAAGATCGCACCGTCCAGCCCCTGCTGGTTGGCCGAGAAGATGCCCGCCGTCACGTAGCCCATATGCGCGACCGACGAATAGGCGATCAGCTTCTTCATGTCGGACTGCACCAGCGCCACGAGGCTGGTGTAGACGATGGCGATCGCCGACAGCCACAAGACCAGCGGCGCCAGCAGATCGGAGGCAACCGGGAACATCGGAAGCGAGAAGCGAAGGAAGCCGTAGCCCCCCATCTTCAGCAGGATCGCCGCCAGAACGACCGATCCGGCGGTCGGAGCCTGCACGTGCGCATCGGGCAGCCAGGTATGAACCGGCCACATTGGCATCTTGACCGCGAAGGACGCGAAGAACGCGATCCACAGCATGGTTTGAAGCCCGCCCACGACATGCACGCCCAGAATGTTGAAGCTGTCCGATCCGAAGCTGTGGGTCAGCAGCGTGGGAATGTCCGTGGTGCCCGCGTCTGTCGCCATGGCGATCATTGCGACCAGCATCAGCACCGACCCGAGGAAGGTGTAGAGGAAGAACTTGAAGCTCGCGTAGATCCGGTTCGCACCGCCCCAGATGCCGATGATCAGGAACATCGGGATCAGGCCGGCTTCGAAGAACAGGTAGAACAGCACCAGATCAAGCGCGCAGAATACGCCCAGCATCAGTGTTTCGAGAAGCAGGAACGCGATCATGTATTCCTTTACCCGATGCTCCACCGTCCAGCAGGCGGCGATGGTGATCGGCATCAGGAAGGTTGTCAGCAGCACGAACAGAACCGAAATCCCGTCAACGCCCATCTTGTAGGTGAACCCGAGGATCCACTCGCGTTCCTCCACGAACTGGAAGCCCGTGTTGGCGGGGTCGAACCCGGTATAGATGAAAATCGACAGCAGAAAGGTCAGCGTCGTGGCGGCCAGCGCGACCCACTTGGCATTGCGCTGCGCATCCGCGTCGTCGCCGCGCAGGAACAGCGCAAGGATCAGCGCCGCGACCGCAGGCAGAAAGGTGACGATCGACAGAAGGTTTGCCATTACTCCGCCCCTCCGGTGAGCGTCATCAGGGTAATCAGAACTGCGATGCCGAGTACCATCGCGAAGGCGTAGTGGAACAGGTAGCCAGACTGCGCCCGGCCGGCGAGCCGCGTGAAGAATGGAATGATCCCCATGGCAAGCCCGTTGATCCCACCGTCGATGGTGGCTCCGTCACCATATCTCCACAGCAGTCGGCCGAGCCCTTTTGCAGGACGCACGAACAGGAAGTCGTAAATCTCGTCGAAATACCACTTGTTCAGCAGGAACTGGTAGAGCGGCCAGTTCGCAGCGGCGATCTTGCCGGGAAGTTCCGGACGGCGGATATACATCAGCCACGCCAGCGAGAAGCCAAGCACCATCGCGACGAAGGGCGAAACCTTGACCCATTTCGGCGCGTGGTGGGCATCGTCCATCACGTGATTGTCCGGCCCCATGAAGATCGCACCGAATTCCACCGGGCCATGCGCAGCGGCGGCCGACGTTTGTCCGGACTCGGCGGCAGCACCGTGACCGTCGGCGGAAGCGCCGTGGCCCTCCGCCTCGCCATGCGCCGCGTCGCCGTGGCCTGCATCGCCCGTTGCCCCGTTTCCATCGGCCACGACCTCCACGTGATGCGGGATGCCGAAGAAGGCGTTCACGCTGTCATGGTCGCCGAAGAATGACTTGTACCAGACCATCCCGGCCAGCACCGACCCGATCGCCAGAACACCGAGCGGGATGAGCATCACGCGCGGGCTTTCATGGGCGTGCTCATGAGTGTGATGGTCGCCCCGCTCCTCGCCGTAGAAGGTCATGAAGATCAGGCGCCAGCTGTAGAAGCTGGTCATGGCCGCCGCGATCACCAGCATCCAGAAAGCGTAGCCCGACATGCTGTTCGCTCCGGCCCACGCGCTTTCGATCACGGCGTCCTTGGACAGGAAGCCGGCGAAACCGATATGGGTCAGCGGGATGCCCACGCCTGTGATGGCCAGCGTGCCGATCATCATGGCCGCGAAGGTCATGGGGATCTTCTTGCGCAGCGCGCCGTAGTTCCGCATGTCCTGCTCATGGTGCATCGCGTGGATCACGGACCCAGCACCAAGGAACAGCATCGCCTTGAAGAAGGCGTGTGTCAGCAGGTGGAACATCGCCACCGAGTAAACCCCGACACCCGCAGCCACGAACATGTATCCGAGCTGCGAACAGGTCGAATAGGCGATGACGCGCTTGATGTCGTTCTGCACCAGACCCACCGTAGCGGCGAAAAAGGCGGTCGTGGCGCCAAGAAAGGTGATAAAGGTCAACGCGACCGGCGCGTTTTCCATGACGGGCGACATGCGGCAAACAAGGAAAACGCCCGCGGTCACCATGGTGGCGGCGTGGATCAGGGCCGAAACAGGTGTCGGGCCTTCCATCGCATCGGGCAGCCAGGTGTGCAGCAGAAGCTGCGCCGACTTGCCCATCGCGCCGATGAACAGCAGGAAGGCCACCAGTTCCGCCGCGTTCCAGTCGCGCCACAGGAAGGACAACTGCGTTTCCGCAAGCTCGGGCCCTGCGGCGAAGACCACGTCGAAATTGATGCTATCGGTCAGGAAAAAGAGAGCGAAGATCCCCAACGCGAAGCCGAAATCACCAACCCGGTTGACGACGAAGGCCTTGATCGCGGCGGCGTTGGCTGTGGGCTTCCGGTAGTAGAAACCGATCAGCAGGTAAGAGGCGACGCCGACGCCTTCCCATCCGAAAAACATCTGCACGAGGTTGTCCGACGTCACCAGCATCAACATGGCGAACGTGAAGAACGACAGGTAGGCGAAAAAGCGCGGCTTGTAGACTTCGCCCTCGCGCCACTGCGGATCGTGGTCCATGTAGCCGAAGCTGTAAAGATGCACGAGCGCCGAAACGGTGGTGACGACGATCAGCATGATCGCGGTCAGCCGGTCGAGCCGGATGCCCCATGACGTGCTGAGCGAGCCGCTTTCGATCCAGCGCAGGATGTCGATGATGCGCGTGTCGCCGTCGAAAGTCAGGAACACGATCCAGGACAACAGACATGCCAGAAACAGAAGGCCTGTCGCGGTCCACATCGCAGCGGTTTCGCCGATGAATTTCCAGCCGAAGCCGCAGATCAGTGCGCCGACCAGCGGGGCGAAGAGAATGACGGTTTCCATCCCGGGTCAGCCTTTCATGTTATTCACGTCCTCGACCGCGATCGTTCCGCGGTTGCGGAAGAAGCAGACGAGGATGGCAAGGCCGATGGCGGCCTCGGCGGCGGCAACGGTCAGCACGAACAGCGTGAAGACCTGCCCGGTCAGATCGTTCAGGAAACTGGAGAACGCGACGAGGTTGATGTTGACCGCAAGCAGGATCAACTCGATCGACATCAGGATGATGATGACGTTCTTGCGGTTCAGGAACAGCCCGAAAATGCCGATGACGAACAGCGTGGCCGCCACCGCGAGATAGTGTTCAAGTCCAATCATCCATGTCCCTCCGGGTCTTTCGCCCGTGCAATTCAAGTCGTCGTCGTCAGTCAGCCTGCCGCGGGGATCAGAGCCCCTGCCCAGGCTTCACGTCCTTCAGTTCCATCGCCTTGGCCGGATCGCGGTACATCTGCGCCAGCACGTCCTGCCGCTTGATGTCGGCGCGGTGGCGCAGCGTCAGCACGATGGCACCGACCATCGCCACCAGCAGCACCAGACCGGCAAGCTGGAACAGCAGGAAATAGCGGTCATAGACCAACATCCCCAAGGCTGCCGTGTTGCTGACCGCATCTGGCGCGGGCGTCACGTTGGCGCGCAGGCCCATCGCCTCGGTCGAGAAGGTCCAGGCACCCAGCGCCAGCGTCAGCTGCATCAGGATCACCACCCCGATCAGCAGCGCAATTGGAATGTACTTCGCCATCTCGGCCTTCAGTTCGGCGAAATCGACGTCAAGCATCATCACCACGAACAGGAATAGCACAGCGACTGCGCCAACGTAGACGATCACCAGCAGCATCGCCACGAACTCCGCGCCGAGAAGCACGAACAGCCCGGCCGAGGACAGGAACGCAAGGATCAGCCACAGCACCGAATGGACAGGGTTGCGGGAAATCACGGTGAACAGCCCCCCCGCGATGACGGCGATGGCGAAGCCGTAAAAGGCGATTGCAGCGACGGTCATGGGCGTGATCCTTCCTGGCCGGTCAGCGGTAGGGCGCGTCGATTTCGAGGTTGCGGGCGATCTCCGCCTCCCAACGCTCGCCGTTCTCCAGAAGCTTTTCCTTGTTGTAGTAAAGCTCCTCCCGCGTTTCGGCGGAAAACTCGAAGTTCGGGCCCTCGACGATGGCATCCACGGGGCAGGCTTCCTGACAGAATCCGCAATAGATGCACTTCGTCATGTCGATGTCGTAGCGCGTTGTCCGGCGCGAGCCGTCCTCGCGCGGTTCGGCGTCGATGGTAATCGCCTGCGCAGGGCAGATCGCCTCGCACAGCTTGCAGGCGATGCAGCGCTCTTCGCCGTTTGGATAGCGGCGCAGCGCGTGTTCGCCACGAAAGCGCGGGCTGAGCGGCCCCTTTTCGTGCGGGTAGTTCAAAGTGGCCTTGGGGGCGAGGAAGTATTTCATGCCGAGCTTCAGCCCGTGAATGAAGTCCTGCATCAGGAAATACTTGCCCGCGCGGGTCCAGTCGATTGCCGTCATGTCAGCCTCCCACGGCCCAGCGGGCATAGGCGCCGCCGAGCAGTTCGAATTTCGCAAGGAACGCAACGATCACGACCCAAGCCAGCGACATCGGCAGGAATACCTTCCAGCCGATCCGCATGAGCTGGTCGTAGCGGTAGCGCGGCACGACCGCCTTCACCATGGCGAACAGAAAGAAGAAGATCGCCATCTTGCCGACCATCCAGGCCGCGCCGTCGGGCAGGCCGGGAATGGGCGACAGCCAGCCGCCGAAGAACAGCAGGCTCATCAGCGCGCACATAAGGAAGATGGCAATGTACTCACCCGCCATGAACAGAAGGAACGGGGTGGATGAGTATTCCACCTGGTAGCCCGCCACCAGTTCGCTTTCCGCTTCCGGCAGGTCGAAGGGCGGACGGTTCGTTTCGGCCAGCGCCGAGACGAAAAACAGGACAACCATAGGCAGATGCGGCAGCCAGTACCAGTTGAAGAACCCGAGGTTCCCGTCCTGAGCGCGCACGATGTCACCGAAGTTCAGCGACCCGGACGTGATGACAACGCCGATGATGATCAGACCCAGCGACACCTCGTAGGAGATCATTTGCGCCGCCGAGCGCAGCGAGCCAAGAAACGGATACTTGGAGTTCGAAGCCCAGCCGCCCATGATCACGCCATAAACCTCGAGCGAGGAAACCGCGAAGACGAACAGGATGGCGACGTTGATGTCGGACAGCACCCACGTGTCGTTGAACGGGATCACCGACCACGCAAGAACCGCCAGCACGAAGCTGGTCAGAGGTGCCAGCATGAACACCGTGCGGTCCGACCCGGCCGGTACGACGATTTCCTTGACCACATACTTCAGCGCGTCGGCAACGGTCTGCAGCAGGCCCCACGGACCGACCACGTTCGGGCCACGCCGCATCTGGACGGCGGCCCAGATCTTGCGGTCGCCATAGACCAGAAACAGCAGCGAGATCATCACGAAGCCCAGCACCGCAAGGCATTGCGCGACGATGATCACCCCGATGCCAAGGTTCGATGCAAAGAAATCATCCATGAACGGTGTCCTCCGGGGTCAGTGGACCGGCCCGGCCGGGCGCGGCACGGCGGCTCGCCTCTGCGCGGTGATAAACAGCATATCCGCCACCTTTTCCAGCCACCGCACGCGGGCTTGTGCGAAGATGTCGCGGCGCAGCAAGAGCCATCATTCCGCCGCCAGGGGGGAGGCCGCACGAGCCTTCGCCGCCGCGCTGAGTTCGGCCATCAGGGCCGACGCCCGTGCGATCGGGTTGGTCAGATAGTGATCCGCGACGGCGTTTCGGAAGCCTGCATCGCCCGGCGCGCGCAACTCGAGCGGCTGCCAGTCGTTCTCGGGCACCGTGTCGATGCGTGCGAGGTGCGGAACCTCGGCTACAAGCGCACGGCGCAGGGCGGCAATGCTGTCGAACGGCAGCGTTTCGCCAAGACGCGGGCTAAGAGCACGCAGGATCGCCCAGTTTTCCTTCGCCTCACCCGGCGGGAATCCGGCCCGAATCGCCAGTTGAGGGCGCCCTTCGGTGTTCACGAACAGGCCTTGTTCCTCGGTCCAGGCGGCAGAGGGCAGGATGATGTCGGCGCGGTGCGCGCCACGGTCGCCGTGGCTGCCTTGGTAGATCACTGTGGGCCCCGCCGCGATCTCGACTTCATCGGCCCCGAGATTGTAGATCACCTCTGCACCGTCGATGGCGGCGCCGAGTCCGCCCTCGGTCACCGCGTTCACATCCATCGCCCCGACACGGCCCGCGGCGGTGTGCAGAACCAGCAGCTTGGAGTCCGTACGCGCGCACAGTTCCATCGCTTGGGCCAGCACGGCCTCACCATCGGCCTCGCGCAGCGCGCCCTGCCCGACGATGACCAGAGACGGCGCGTCCTTCACATCGGCGAAATCGTGGTCCAGCAGCCCGGTCAACGCCGCGCGGTCGGTGCCGACATGGGCATAGTCATATGTCAGGTCGGCCGGTTCCCCGACAAGGCCGATCTTCGCCCCTGACAGCCAGGCCTTGCGGATACGCGCGTTCAGCACCGGCGCCTCGTCGCGCGGGTTGGTCCCGATCAGCTGGATGAAGCGAGCCCTGTCGATATCGGCCACCGTAGCGGTACCGACATAGGCAGATCTGTTCCCGGCGGGCAGGCGCGCACCGTCGGTGCGGCATTCGACTTTGCCGCCCTGGCCCTCGACCAGCAGCTTGAGCGCATAGGCCGCTTCCACCGGCACAAGATCACCCACGAGGCCTGCAAGCTTCTTGCCCTTGATCGCGGCGGCGGCTGCCGTCAGCGCTTCTTCCCAGCTGGCCGGGCGCAGGCGGCCGTTCTCGCGGATATAAGGCCGATCAAGCCGCTGGCGGCGCAGCCCGTCCCATACGAAGCGGGACTTGTCGGACAGCCATTCCTCGTTTGTGCCGTCATGGTTGCGTGGCAGGAAGCGCATCACCTCGCGCCCCTTGGTGTCCACGCGGATCGACGAGCCAAGCGCATCCATCACGTCGATGCTTTCGGTCTTGGTCAATTCCCAGGGACGGGCGGTGAAGGCGTAGGGCTTGCTGACCAACGCACCCACCGGGCACAGGTCGATGATGTTGCCCTGCAGATTGCTGTCCAGCGTCTCGCCGAGATAGCTGGTGATCTCGGAATCCTCGCCGCGCCCGGTCTGGCCCATCTGGCTGATGCCCGCCACTTCGGTCGTGAAGCGCACGCAGCGGGTGCAGGAGATGCAGCGCGTCATATGCGTTTCCACCAGCGGGCCAAGGTCGAGATCCTCGTTCGCGCGCTTGGGTTCGCGGTAGCGCGAGAAATCCACGCCATAGGCCATCGCCTGGTCCTGCAGGTCGCATTCCCCGCCCTGGTCACAGATCGGACAATCGAGCGGATGGTTGATCAGGAGGAACTCCATAACGCCCTCGCGGGCCTTCTTCACCATCGGGCTGTTGGTCTTGATGACCGGCGGCGCGCCCTCGGGTCCGGGCCGCAGGTCGCGCACCTGCATCGCGCAGCTTGCCGCGGGCTTCGGCGGACCGCCCACGACCTCTACAAGGCACATGCGGCAATTGCCGGCGATGGACAGCCGTTCGTGATAGCAGAAACGCGGAATCTCGATGCCGGCTTCTTCGCAGGCCTGGATCAGCGTGAGCGCCGGGTCGACCTCGATCTCGCGGTCGTCGATGATGATCTTGCGCAGGTCAGACATGCTGCTGTCCTTTTTGTCTGCCGCCGCCATCGGGGCCGCGGCGCGTTTCAAACTTCTGTCAGGCCGCGGTCAGGAATGCCGCGATCGGCGATCCCGCGTCGATCTCGCGCTTCGCCACGGGACAAACGGTCGCCCTGTCGGTGGGATCGATGCCGTTCGCGGTCAGGTATGCCTGCGCCCGACCGCGGATCTCGCCAACGTCGATCGTGTCGGGAAACGCGGCGATGTCCTCGGCAGTGTACCCCTGCGCCCTGAGCGCCACACCGAGATCGCGCGCCCCCGCGCCCATGCCGGCCTGATTGAGCGTCACGTCCGGGCAGCCTGCCGCAAGCACCTGCGCGATCTGCACGTTGGTGGCGTAGTCGGTGAAGACTGCGGGTGGCGGCGCCTTGGCGCAGGCCGTCAGCACGACAAGCGACAGCATAACGGCACCGCCGCAGGCAACGCGGCGTAGGGGCGCGGCGGAGAGGGTCTTAACGGACATCGTTCACTCCGCAGCGACGGCCGACAGCTTACCGGTCCGCTTGGCCTTGATCCGGTCCTCGATCTCGTCGCGGAAATTGCGGATCAGGCCCTGTATCGGCCAGGCCGCTGCATCGCCGAGCGCGCAGATCGTATGCCCTTCGACTTGCTTGGTCACGTCAAACAGCATGTCGATCTCTTCGGGGTCCGCATCGCCAGTCACGAGCCGGTCCATCACGCGCATCATCCAGCCGGTTCCTTCCCGACAGGGCGTGCACTGGCCGCAGCTTTCGTGCTTGTAGAACTTGGCAAGACGCCAGATCGCCTTGATGATATCGGTCTGCTTGTCCATCACGATCACCGCCGCAGTGCCGAGGCCCGACCGCTGCTCTCGCAGATAGTCGAAATCCATGATCGCCTCGCGCATGTGCTCGCCGCGGATGCAGGGCACCGAGGATCCGCCGGGGATCACCGCCTTGAGGTTGTCCCAGCCGCCGCGGATGCCGCCGCAATGCTTCTCGATCAGTTCCTCGAACGTGATCGACATGGCCTCTTCGACAACGCAGGGGTTGTTCACGTGACCCGAGATCGCAAACAGCTTGGTGCCGGCGTTGTTCGGGCGGCCGAAACCTGCGAACCATTCCGGTCCGCGGCGTAGGATCGTCGGCACCACGGCAATCGATTCCACGTTGTTCACGGTAGTCGGGCAGCCGTAAAGCCCCGCTCCCGCCGGGAAGGGCGGCTTCATGCGCGGCATGCCCTTCTTGCCCTCAAGGCTCTCGATGAGTGCGGTTTCCTCGCCGCAGATATACGCGCCGGCGCCGTGCGCGAGGTAGAGGTCGAAATCCCAGCCCGACCCGGCTGCGTTCTTGCCCAGAAGACCCGCGTCATAAGCTTCGTCGATGGCGATCTGAAGCGCCTCGCGCTCGCGGATGTACTCACCGCGGATGTAGATATAGGCGGCATGGGCGCCCATGGCGAAGGATGCGATCAAACAGCCTTCGACCAGCGTGTGCGGGTCGTGGCGCATGATCTCGCGGTCCTTGCAGGTGCCCGGCTCGGATTCGTCTGCGTTGACCACAAGGTAGTGTGGGCGTCCGTCGCTTCCCTTCGGCATGAAGGACCATTTCAGTCCGGTCGGGAAGCCCGCCCCGCCCCGTCCGCGCAAGCCGGACGCCTTCATCTGGTCGACGATCCAATCGCGGCCGTTCTCTATCAGCTTGGCCGTGCCGTCCCAGTGGCCACGGGACTGCGCGCCCTGCAGCGTGCGGTCCTGCATGCCGTAGATATTGGTAAAGATGCGGTCTTCATCTTTCAGCATTGCCATCTCCTCACTCTCCGCCGGTTCGGGCGGTGCGGCGCTTGCGCCAAACTTGATAGGTCACGACCAGCGCCCAGAACAGCCCGGCGAGCGCCGCGAAATCGAACAGAAAGACGTAGCGCGCGGGCCAGCCGAGCGCGCCGCCAAGGGCCTGCGCCCCCATCCACACGACGGCCGTCCCCGCCATAACAAGCGCCGCGAGGCGGGCCTGCCGGGCGGTGTGCCGGTCCGTGGCATCGGAGCGGGGCGCGGCCATGATCAGGACGTCTCCGCCGCAAGTTCGCGGGCCTGTGTCACCCAATCGTCACGGGTCACGCGGCCCTTGAAGCCGATCAGGTTCTCGTCCACCCACGCGATCTCGTCCTCGGTCCAAGCGGCGATCTGGTCGAAATGGTAAAACCCCATGGAATGCATCAGTTCTTCCAACTTGGGTCCGACGCCCTTGATCCGCTTCAGATCATCCGGCCCGTCGCCGCGCGGTGCCTCCAGCATCTGCGGCTTCGTGCCGATGTCCTCGCCCCCGCCGTCGGCGGGCGCTTCGGCTTTGGCCGTCGGGGCGGCGGCTTTCGCGGCTGAATTGGCCTTGGACGCGGCGACCGGCTGGCCGATCGCTGTCTTGTTCGGCGCGATGTTGCCCGGCCCGCGCGGCGCTTCGAGCGTGCCGCGCATCATCAGCCACATGGCGACAAAGACGATGGCGGCGACGATCACCCCTGCGAAGATCGCTGCGATGAAGCCTTTGGCGAACACCACCATCAGCATCACGCCCGCAACCACGCCGACCATCCCGGCAAACATGCCGGTTTCGATCAGAACAGCCCCCGAGTTTCTTTCCAAACGCATTCCAGTTCTCCCTGAGCACGGTGTCTTTAGGGGCCTTCCCCCGCCAACACTCTAGCGCCCGTGGCCTTCTGTGTCTTGCCCGGTCTGTCCGGCGCCATCACACATCGGCGGGCTGGTTCCAAGGGGCCCGTAGCGGCAGTTCCGTCCCGTCGATCCGCTTAAGAGTATCGCCAAGGTCCGTTGCCAGCGCGACCGACGCGTTAGCCGACGCGCGCGCGCCGCCGCCTTCAAGGCTGGTCAGACCGGCCTTGGGCTCGGACGCGAAGCGCCCGTTCTGTGGGCCAGGCGCGGGCACCTCGCCCGCCGCCATGCGGTCGAGCAGCGCGGCGAAACCGTCGGCCGTCAGATCCTCGTAGTAGTCTTTGCCGATCTGGGCCATCGGCGCGTTCGCGCAGGCCCCCAGGCATTCGACCTCCTCCCAGCTGAATTTGCCATCCGCGCTGAGTTCGTGGGCGTTGGGAGCGATCTTGTCCTTGCACACGGCGACAAGGTCTTCCGCACCGCAAATCATGCAACTTGTGGTACCGCAGATCTGCACATGGGCCACGCTTCCGACAGGGGCCAACTGGAACATGAAGTAGAAAGTGGCGACCTCGAGCGCACGCATGTAGGCCATGTCCAGCATCTCGGCCACGTGTTCGATCGCGGGCCGGGTCAGCCAGCCTTCCTGTTCCTGCGCGCGCCACAGCAGCGCGATGATAGCCGATGCCTGCCGCCCCTTGGGATATTTGGTCATCTGCGCCTCGGCCCAAGCCTGGTTCTCGGGCGTGAAGGCGAAGCTCTCGGGCTGGTCGGGATGAAGTCGGCGCAGCATGTCACAGCACTCCGGTAGGTGTTTGGGCCGCGGCGAAGGCCAGCGCGCTGACAAGCAGCGCCCCGATCCCGGCGGCCAGATGTTTCGCGTAAGGATGCCCCGCGCGGGCATAGATCAGCGTGTCGCCAAGGCCAGGCACCGCGAGAATGGCGAACACCACGGCCACGATCGCCATGTCGCCGCTCAATGCTGCGGCCAAGGCAAACAGCGCGAAGCTGGCATAGCGGTTCACCATCACCCGTGGCAGCGCGTCGGCGCGATGCGTCGCCTGCGCAAGCGCGCGGTCCGGCGCAAGCGCAAAAACAGCCGCCAGGTAGGTCGGGATCAGCGCACCGATACCCGCAAAGGTGATGACGACCGTCTCCAGCATGGTCAGCGGTCGATTTCCCCGAACACCACGTCCATCGTTCCGATGATCGCGGCGACGTCAGCCAACTGATGCCCCTTGCTGACGAAATCCATCGCCTGCAGATGTAGGAAGCCCGGCGCGCGCAACTTGGCACGATACGGTCGATTGGTTCCGTCAGCCACGAGATACACGCCAAATTCGCCCTTCGGCGCCTCGACGGCGGCATAAACCTGTCCTTCGGGGACGTGGAAGCCTTCGGTGTAAAGCTTGAAGTGGTGGATCAGCGCTTCCATCGACGTCTTCATGTCGCCGCGCTTGGGCGGGGTCAGCTTGCCGCGAGCCAGTATGTCACCCGGTTCGTTGCGCAGCTTCTCGCAGGCTTGCTTGATGATCTTCGTGCTTTCGCGCATCTCGGCCATTCGGCACAGGTAACGATCATAGCAGTCGCCGTTCTTGCCGACAGGGATCTGGAAGTCGAACTCGTCATAGCATTCATAGGGCTGCGCGCGCCGCAGGTCCCAGGCAAGCCCCGACCCGCGCACCATCACACCCGAGAAGCCCCAGTCGAGAATGTCCTGTTCCGTCACCACGCCGATATCGGCGTTGCGCTGCTTGAAGATCCGGTTCTCGGTCAGCAACCCGTCGATATCGTCGAGCACGTTCGGAAAATGGTCGGCCCAGGCGTCGATGTCGTCGATCAGCTGGCCCGGCAGGTCCTGATGCACCCCGCCCGGACGGAAATAAGCCGCGTGAAGGCGCGCGCCGCAGGCCCGTTCGTAGAACACCATCAGCTTTTCGCGTTCTTCGAAGCCCCAGAGCGGCGGGGTCAGCGCGCCCACGTCCATCGCCTGCGTCGTCACGTTCAGCAGGTGGTTCAGCACACGTCCGATCTCGGAGTATAGAACGCGGATCAGAGAGGCGCGTCGAGGAACCTCCGTCCCGGTCAGCTTCTCGATGGCGAGGCACCAAGCGTGTTCCTGATTCATCGGCGCGACGTAGTCGAGCCGGTCAAAATACGGCAGGTTCTGCAAGTAGGTCCGGCTTTCCATCAGCTTCTCGGTCCCGCGGTGCAGCAGGCCGATATGCGGATCGCAGCGTTCCACGATCTCGCCGTCCAGCTCCAGCACGAGGCGCAGCACACCATGGGCCGCCGGGTGCTGCGGGCCGAAGTTGATATTGAAGTTCCGAATTTTCTGTTCGCCCGTCAGGGCGTCGTCGAATTGCGTTCCGTCCATCATCTCGCCCTCTCTCAGTCCTCGACCCGCGCCGCCATGATCCACAGCAGAACGATGAGCCCCGGCAGGAATACAGCGCACAGCGCAAACCAGGGGTTGATACCGTATTGCGGCAGCAGCTTGAAAAGCGGCACAATCGTCAGCGCGCTCAGCACAAGGAACCACAGCATGCTCATGCGGGCACCTCCGCCAGGTGCTTTGTGTCCACCCGACGCTGGAACCTGTCCCACTGCACGATGGCGCGCTGGTGGCGACCGGTGCTGATCACCTCGTGATCATCGCGCAACACGACATTGAACCAGATCGTCCGGTCATCCATCGCGTCAACCGTGCTTTCGATCGTGACGGTCAGGCCTGGCGGGGTCGGCGCGACGTGGGACATGTCCACATGCACTCCGAGAGAGCCTTCGCCCTGCTCGAAAAACGGTGCGATCTGTTCCACACAAGCCCATTCCATCAACCCGACCATGTAGGCCGTGGCGAACACCCGCGGCATCCCGTGCAGAACATCGGCATCGGGAAACAGGTCGGGCACCACGTCCCGCTCCGTCACCACCCGCGCGAAGCTCGCCGTGTCGCCGATATTCAGGCCGGGCTTCACTCAGGCGCCCTTCTTCTCATCACCGGGAAGCACATATTCCGCGCCCTCCCATGGCGACATGAAGTCGAACTGCCGGTATTCCTGCACCAGTTTCACGGGTTCGTACACGACGCGCTTTTGCTCTTCATCATAGCGCACCTCGGTATACCCGGTGGTGGGGAAATCCTTTCGCAGCGGGTAGCCGCGGAAGCCGTAGTCGGTCAGCAGACGGCGCAGGTCGGGATGCCCCGAGAACAGGATGCCGAACATGTCGAACACCTCGCGCTCAAACCAGTTGGCGGACTTGTGCACGCCTATCAGAGACGGCACCATCTCGTCCTCGCGGACCTCCGTGCGCACGCGGATGCGTTGGTTTTGGTACATCGACAGGAAGTGATAGACCACGTCGAACCGCCGTTCGCGGTCGGGATGGTCGACCGCCGTGATGTCCACCAGCGACGAGAAGCGGCAGGTCTGGTCCGATTTCAGGAAATCGCAGAA
Source organism: Meridianimarinicoccus roseus (assembly GCF_003172915.1). Classification (GTDB taxonomy): domain Bacteria; phylum Pseudomonadota; class Alphaproteobacteria; order Rhodobacterales; family Rhodobacteraceae; genus Meridianimarinicoccus; species Meridianimarinicoccus roseus. The sequence goes on along the minus strand of NZ_QGKU01000068.1, from coordinate 59,473 downwards.
CGGCACAAGCGCGGCAAGCGTAACCGTGACGGTGAGTTCGCCAAAGGCGACTTCGGTGCCGAGAATGCAATCCGGCCGCGCGGCTTCGAGATGCGCAGCAAGGTCCTTGAGGGCTTGGGTCATGATCGCTCCTGTCGCTCAGCGCACCAGCGTGCCGGTCCGGCGGATCTTGCGCTGCAATTGCAGCAGGCCGTAGAGCAGCGCCTCCGCCGTGGGCGGGCAGCCCGGCACGTAGATGTCCACTGGCACGATACGGTCGCAGCCGCGCACCACCGAATAGCTGTAGTGGTAGTATCCGCCCCCATTGGCGCAGGACCCCATCGAAATGACGTAGCGCGGTTCGGGCATCTGGTCGTAGACTTTCCGCAGCGCCGGGGCCATCTTGTTCGTCAGCGTGCCTGCCACGATCATCACATCCGACTGGCGCGGAGAGGCGCGCGGCGCGATCCCGAAGCGTTCGGCGTCGTATCGCGGCATGGACGTGTGCATCATCTCTACAGCGCAGCACGCGAGGCCGAAGGTCATCCAGTGCAGCGACCCGGTGCGCGCCCAGTTGATGATGTCCTCGGCCGAGGTCAACAGGAAGCCCTTGTCCTGCAATTCGCGGTTCAGCGCCTGCGTGGCGACTTCGCGGTCCGGCCCGGCCGTTGTCTGGCCATAGGGCGCCAGCGCAGATGGGCCCGATTTCACGCGATTGCCTTGCGGCCCGTCGCTCTGGACCTCTGTGACGAGTGGGGTGGTGTCATTCACTCCCATTCCAGCGCTCCCTTTTTCCATTCATACGCGAAGCCGACGGTCAGCACCCCTAGGAATACCATCATGGACCAGAAGCCCACCATCGACAGGTCCTTGAACGCGACCGCCCAGGGGAACAGAAACGCGACCTCCAAGTCGAAGATGATGAACAGGATCGACACAAGGTAGAAGCGGACATCGAATTTCATCCGGGCGTCGTCGAAGGCGTTGAACCCGCATTCATAGGCCGAAACCTTTTCCGGGTCCGGGCTGCGCACCGCAACCACGGCGGCGGCAAGGATCAGGACAAGCCCCAACCCGATGGCAATCCCCAGAAAAACAAGGATCGGCAAGTATTCACGAAGCAGGTCTTCCATGCGCGTCAGCCTCCACGAGCCGGTGGTCGGTTCATTGGTCGGATCGTTCAATGTCCGGGATGTAACGCCATGCCTAGGCACGGTCAACCGGACCCATACCTTGCGATTGTTGAATATGATAATTCTTTCAATATCTTAGAAACAGGCTGGGGCGTAAGCGCCGTAATGACGCAGCATGTGCCTCATAGCGGCGCGGCGGACGGCGCCCCCGCGCAATGCGCAACATCCCGACTTGACCGATTACTACGTTGCGTCAACGCTGTCGTTAACCATGATCGGAGGACGCCCTCATGAACCCGCTTATTGCCATTGCCGTCAATCTGCTGCCCGATCTGGCCAAGCGGCTGACGGGCGGCGCGAAACCGGAAACCACCGATCTGGTAGTTTCGGTGGTGCGCGAGGTGCTCGGCACCGACGACCCTGCAGAGGCCCGGAAACGGATCGCGGACGGCGATCTGAGCGCCGAGTTGCGCGTCAAGCTCGCAGAGATCGACGCCGCCGCGAAGGCACAGGAGGACGCCGCCGAACAGGCCCGCCGTCAGAACGAACTGGACCGGCTGCGCGCCGAGCTTGACGCGGAAGCCGCGCGCCGCGATGCCGCCTTTCGCGAATTGTCGGCGCGGATGGGAGACCAGCAGAACGCCCGGGAAACCTTCGAAGGACTGGCCAAGGAGGCCAGCCCCTTCGCCTGGGGGCCCGTCGTGGTGTCGGTGATCGTCACGGCCGGGTTCTTCATCACGCTGGTGTTTCTTATCCGGGGCGGCTTCGGTGCGGCGCAAACCGACCCGGTGGTTTTCCAAGTGGTGAACATCGCGGTCGGTGCGCTGACGGCCGGCTTCGCCACGGTGGTCAGCTTCTGGCTGGGATCGTCCGACGGCTCGCGGCGCAAGGACTTGTCGGCGGCGCAGGCACAGACCGCCGCCGCCGCCATGCAGCGCGAGAACGCCGAGGCGACGCGCCGGATCGTCAGCGAACAGTCCCGCCAGACGGCGGAACTGCTGGACAAGGTCACGCGTCAGCCGCCGCCTACCGCCCCGGCGCAAGGCGCGGCTGCCGCGGCATCCACCCCGGCGGCGGCGGACCCGGCCGCGAAGGACGCGCTGCAGTTCACCCGCTGCCTGGAGACGATCTTCCGCCACGAAGGCGGCTATGTCGATCACCCCAAGGATCCGGGTGGTGCAACGAACATGGGCATCACCCACAAGACGCTGGCCCAGTGGCGCGGCGCGCCGGTGACCCGCGAAGATGTGCGCAACCTGACCCGCGAGGAAGCCGGCGAGATCTATCGCGCCAATTACTGGAACGCGCTGAGCTGCGATGCGCTGCCGCGCGGGGTCGATCTCGTGGTGTTCGATTTCGGCGTCAACGCGGGCGTCTCACGCGCTGCGAAGTTGCTGCAGAAGATCGTGCATGTGGAACAGGATGGGCAGGTCGGCCCGATCACCGTGGGCGCTACCAAGGCCATCGCCGCCGACCACATCGTTACGGCCTTCAGCGACGGGCGGATGGACCACTACCGCAGCCTGAGCATCTGGGACACCTTCAAGAACGGCTGGACACGGCGCACCAACGAAACCCGCGAAGCGGCGCTGAAAATGCTCCGCACCTGACTGGTCGGCCGCGCCGGGTCCGCTGTCCGGCAGCCCGCCCTTGCTCTGCCCCCGCCCGGTCACTCCGCGGCGGGGGTCATTCTTTGCGCGTTTCCTTCGCCGTTCGCGCCGCGAGTCGCTTCGTCGCGCAGGATACGTGCGATGGTCGCGCAATCCTCCAACGAGAAACTGAGCGGCAACCGCATGTCGAGCAGAGCGGCGAGCAGCGCGTCGGTCCCCGGAAGCCGATCCGGCGCCGCGAAGTGCCAGTGATCGTAGCGTGACGTAAAGGCCGCGGGCCGGTCCGCCCCGAACCATTTAAGCTCCACCCCTCGGGCGGCGCAGCGCGCCACCAGATCGGCGATCGCGCCCGGGGCAGCCTCGTCCATCACCACCTGAAAGGACGATCCTACGAAAGCCTCGTGCGCCGGGCGTTCGATCAGCCGCAGGCCGGGCGTGCCGCGCAGGCCGTCCTCCACCACGCGGTAGCGCGCGGTCCATGCGGCACAATTGGCGTCCAGCGCCGCCAGCTGCGGCCGCAGCAGCGCAGCGCGCAGGTGGTCCATCCGCGCCGACATGTTCGGCATGTCCCACATCGGCCCCTCGTAGGCCTCGGAGCCCGGCCCCGCCGGATGGCGCTGATGCAGCATGTAGGAGCCCGACAGCAGCGTCGCACGCGCCATCACGTCGGCGTCGTCGGTGACGATCAGCCCGCCCTCTCCCGAATTCATGTGCTTGTAGGTCTGCGTGCTGTAGCAGCCTATCCGACCGTGCCGACCCGATGGAACCCCTCGCCAGCGCGCTCCCATCGTGTGCGCGCAATCCTCAATCACGGTGATACCGGCCGCATCACAAAGCGCCATCAGTCGGTCCATGTCGCCGACATGGCCACGCATGTGCGACAGCAGCAGCACCCGTGCGCCGTCGGTCTTCCGGTCAAGGTCGTCAAGATCGATGGTCAGGTCCGGCGCGGTATCCACCAGCCGCGCCCGCGCTCCCACGGCGGCGATCGCGCCCGGCACCGGGGCCAGCGTGAAAGCATTGACCAGCACCGTTTCGTCGGGGGCCACACCGGCGGCGCGCAGGGCGATCTGCATTGCCTGACCGCCCGATGCGACCGCCAGGCAGTAGCGCGCGCCGGTATAGGCCGCGAACTCGCGCTCCAGCGCCCCGGTCTCTCCATCCTCGCCCGGCAGCAGATTGTAGCGGTGCAGCCGCCCCGACCGCATCACACGCAGCGCCGCATCCTCAGCCGCTTGGGGAATCGGGGTCTGCTGGGTGAAGTTTCCGTTGAAACGCTCGGTCGTGTCGGTCATGGCGCGACGCTCTCCCATCCCGTGCGGGGCGTCAAGCGCCCTAAGCCTCCGGGTCAGCCCACGGGCATCAGCCGCGCCACGATCCCGCCCAGGTCGGCGTAATCAGGCAGCAGCGCGTCCGGCTCCAGGGCGGACACACCGTCACCTAGGGGACCAAAACCGACCAGCACGCAGGGCGCGCCGGCCGCGCGGGCCGTGTCCCTGTCCGTCACGGTGTCGCCGATCAGCACCGCCCGCGCCGGGTCTCCGCCCGCGCGTTCGACCGCCGCGCGGAACGGCGCAGGGTCCGGCTTGCGCACCGGCAGCGTGTCGGCCCCGACCAGCGCGCCGAACGCGTCCAGAACACCCAGCCGCGTCAGCAGGCTGCGGGCCAGCGCCTCGGGCTTGTTGGTGCAGATCGATACGCGGTAGCCGTCGGCGCGCAGCGCCGCCACCGCGTCCATCGCGCCGGGGTAAAGCCGCGTGTGCACGTCGATTGCATCGCCATAGGCGCCCAGTAGCATGGGATAACCCGCCTCGATATCCTCGGCGGCAAAGCCCGGACCGGCACGGCCGAAGCCCAGCTTCAGCATGGCCCGGCCACCCGCGAAGGCGGTCAGCGCATCGCGTTCCGGGTGCAGAAGGTCGCCCAGTCCGCGCGCACGGAAAACATGGTTCGCTGCAGCGATCAGGTCGCCCGATGTGTCCGCCAGCGTTCCATCGAGATCGAAAACCACCGTCGCCATGCCCGCCGCTCCATGCCTTGCCTGCAAATCTGTGGCCGATTACCCCGCCGGGCTGGGGATGGGAACCGCGCATCTGGACAAAACCGTATCGCTGGCCCATCTTTGCGCACGCTTGAGGGAGCCCCTGCCATGACACCGAAACTGGTCGATCCGTTCCAACGCGACATCAGCTATCTGCGCGTCTCGGTCACGGACCGCTGCGATTTTCGCTGCGTCTATTGCATGGCCGAGAACATGACCTTCCTGCCCAAGAAGGAACTGCTGACACTCGAAGAACTGGACCGGCTGTGTTCTGCCTTCGTGCGCATGGGCGTCGAGAAACTGCGCATCACCGGCGGCGAGCCTTTGGTGCGCAGGGACATAATGACCTTCTTCCGTTCCATGGCACGGCACCTCGACAGCGGCGCGCTGTGCGAGTTGACGCTTACGACAAACGGCTCGCAGTTGGAGCGTTTCGCCGCCGACCTGTACGCAGCGGGCGTGCGCCGTGTGAACGTGTCGCTCGACACACTGGACGAGGACAAGTTCGCCCGCGTGACCCGCTGGGGCCGCCTGCCGCAGGTGCTGCGCGGGATCGACGCGGCGCAGGCCGCCGGGCTGCGCGTGAAGATCAATACCGTGGCGTTGAAAGGCTTCAACGAGGACGAGTTGTTCGGGCTTCTGGACTGGTGCGCCGCGCGCGACACGGACCTGACCTTCATCGAGGTAATGCCGATGGGCGATCTCGGGAACGAAGACCGGGTCGGCCAGTACTGGTCGCTCAAGGACGTCCGCGCGCGCATCGCCGAACGCTTCACGGCGGTCGATCTCACCGAACGCACGGGCGGGCCCGCGCGCTACGTCCGGCTGACGGAAACCGATCAGAAGATCGGTTTCATCACACCGCTGACGCACAACTTCTGCGAAAGCTGCAACCGAGTGCGGCTGACCTGCACGGGCGAGCTTTACATGTGCCTCGGTCAGGAGGACATGGCTGACCTGCGCGCGCCGCTGCGCACCAGCCCTGCCGACGACACCCCTCTGGAGCAAGCGATCCGTGCCGCCATCGCGCGCAAGCCCAAGGGTCACGATTTCGATTATTCGCGCCAGCGGGCGGACGGGCAGATGTCGCGCCACATGAGTCATACGGGCGGCTGACGTCGCGCTGCGAGGCAGCTTACGTGGCGCAGCCTCGCACGGCCTACGGTTGAAAACCCGCAAGTCCAGATCACGTGTGAAGTAACCGCGCACGACGCGGACACTCGACACAGGAACTGACTTCATGACCACAACGACCGCCGCGTACGGCGTCGCCGCCGAAGGCGCGCCGCTGGACCATCTGAGCATCGACCGCCGAGAAATCGGCCCCGACGACGTGCAGATCGACATCCTTTATTGCGGGGTGTGCCACACGGACATCCATTTCGGCCACAACGACTGGGGCATGACCAGCTACCCGCTGGTACCGGGTCACGAGATCGTCGGCCGCGTCGCAGCCACCGGCGCTGCCGTGACAGGCTTTGCGTTGGGCGATCTCGTCGGCGTGGGCTGCCTTGTGGACAGTTGCCGCACCTGCCCGTCCTGCAAGAAGGGGAACGAGCAGTATTGCGAGCAAACCGCGACGCAGACCTACGGCTCGCCTGACCGGCATCTCGGCGGCACGACGCATGGCGGCTATTCGACCATGATCGTCGTGGACCGCAACTTCGTGCTGCGCGTGCCCGAAACGCTTGACACGAAAGCGGTGGCGCCCCTGCTCTGTGCCGGGATCACCACATATTCGCCCCTGCGGCACTGGAACGTGAAGCCGGGCGACAAGGTCGGCGTGATCGGCCTTGGCGGGCTGGGGCACATGGGCGTGAAGCTGGCCGCGGCGATGGGCGCTGAGGTCACGATGATCACCCGGTCGCCCGCGAAGGGCGAGGACGCGAAGAAGTTGGGCGCGCACAAGGTGCTGTTGTCCAGCGACGCGGAAGCGATGGCGGAAGCGGCGGGAAGCTTCGATTTCCTGCTGAACACGATCCCTGTCGGCCACGACATCAACCCCTATATCCAGCTTCTGGGCACCGATGCCGCCATGGCCATCGTTGGTGCAATCGACGCGATCGAACCGGTGATGGGCGTGAACCTCATCTTCGGGCGCAAGTCGGTCGCGGGATCGTTGATCGGCGGCATCGCCGAGACGCAGGAGATGCTGGATTTCTGCGCCGAACACGGCATCGTCTGCGACGTGGAGATGATCGGCATGGACGAGGTGAACGAAGCATGGAAACGGGTGCAGGCGTCGGACGTGAAATACCGCTTCGTGATCGACCTTGAAAGCTTCAAGGCCGCCACCTGATCCTGGGGCGCCCGGCCGCTGCGCCGGGCGTCAGACCGCCTTCAGGCGCGTTTCCACGAGGCCCGCGTACCACGAACAGCCCACCGGGATCACCTCGTCGTTGAAGTCGTATTCGGGATGATGCACCGGCGCGGTGTCGCCGTTGCCGACGAGAATATAGGCCCCCGGCCGCGCCTCCAGCATGTAGGCGAAATCCTCGCCACCCATCACGAGCGGAGCCTCGCCGCACGCGCCCGCCACGTCACGGGCGACCCCGGCTGCGAACTCCGTTTCGGGTCCGGTATTCACCATCACCGGATAGCTGCGGATATAGTCCACCTCGATGCTGCCGCCGAAGGTCGCGGCAACGCCCGCCGCGATTTCCTTCATCCGTCCCTCGGCCATGTCGCGCAACGCGGGATCGAGCGTACGGACGGTGCCGCGAAGCTTCGCCGTCTGCGGGATGACGTTGTGCGCCCCGCCGCCCGCCTGCAGCAGCGTCACAGACACCACGATCTGCCCCACCGGGTCAGCGCTGCGGCTGACGATGGTCTGCAGCGCCAGAACAAGATGGCTGGCCATCACCACAGGGTCGACCACTTCCTGCGGCTTGGCCGCATGACCGCCGCGCCCTGCGACCGTGATGTTGAACTCGTCCGTGGCGGCGAAGAACGGCCCGGGCCGGATCGCGAAGCGGCCCAGCGGCTGGCCCGGCCAGTTGTGCATCCCATAGACCTCTTGGATGCCAAACCGTTCCATCAGACCCTCGCGGACCATGACGCCTGCCCCGCCGCCGCCCTCTTCGGCGGGCTGGAATATCACTACGGCGGTGCCAGCGAAATTGCGCGTCTCTGCAAGGTATTTCGCAGCGCCCAGCAGCATCGCGGTGTGCCCGTCGTGGCCGCAGGCGTGCATCTTGCCAGGGATGGTCGAGGCATGGGGCAGCCCCGTCGCCTCCTCGATCGGCAGGGCGTCCATGTCGGCGCGAAGGCCCACCACGCCGGGTCCGGGTTGTCGTCCGCGGATCACACCCACGACGCCGGTGCGCCCGATGCCCTCTACCACCTCGTCACAACCGAAGGCGCGCAGCTTTTCGGCCACGATGCCCGCGGTGCGGTGCGTGTCGAACATCAGTTCCGGATGGGCATGAAAGTCGTGCCGCCAGCCGGTGATCTCGGGGAGCAATTCTGCAAAACGGTTCTTGATCGGCATCGGGTCACTCCTGAAACATGCAGCGAAGGTAGCGTGCCCCGACCCGGATGGCGAGTGGCCGCGCGGCCCGGTCCCATGCCGCAACCGGTATCGCGCGGCTATTCCATCGCCTTGCGGATGCGGCCTACCATGTACCAGACGGCGATCACCACGGGCGGTGCCACAAGCGCGCCCAGCATGGTCTTGGACAGGTCCAGCAGCCCGCTCAGGGGCGCTGCGACATACAGCACCAGCGAAACCGCGTAATAGCTGATCGCCACCACGCTCAGCCCCTCGACCGTCTTTTGCAGCCGAAGCTGCATGTCGGCGCGCTTGTCCATGCTCTCCAAAAGCAGCTGGTTCTGGGCCGAACGCTCAACGTCCACCCGTGTCCGCAGCAGCCCTCCCGCGCGGATCGCCCGGTCGGTCATCGAGGCCAGTCGCCGTTCCGCCGCCTTGACCGTCCGCATTGCGGGATCGTAGCGCCGCATCATGAATTCCGCGAAGGTCTGGCGCCCCTCGAAGCGGGTCTCGCGCAGCGCCTCGATCCGCTGATTCACCAGCGCCTCGTAAGCCCCGGTCGCGCCGAAACGGAAAGTCGATTTGGTCGACAGGTTCTCAAGCTCGGCCGCCATGGACAGCAGCGATTTCAGCGTCGCCTCGGGCTTCGCCGTCTCGCCGCTCATGTTCCCGACCATCTCGGACATGTCGGTCTCGATCCCGTTCATGGCGCTGTTCAACTCGCGCGCCATGGCAAGGCCAAGCATCGACACGGTCTTGTAGGTCTCGATCTCGGTCAGGCGCTGCACGATCCTGCCGATGCGGTTATTGCCGGTCTGTGGCGCCGCGAAGACCGCCATGCGCATGTGGCCGTTGCTGTCGATGCGAAAATCGCCCGCGATCACTGCCGAGCCGTCGATCACTTGGCTGACGGCCACGCTTTCGGGCACGAACCAGTCCTCGATCTTCTGCGCGACTGTGCTGAAATCCGGCAGCCGCTCGATCCGGATCAGAGCGGAGGTCACACGCACCCCCGGCGCATTCTCCAGCCAGTCCTTCGGGAACAACTCGAACGAACGCCCGTCGAAGGGCTGCGCCGCCACCCCGTCCGAGAACAGTGTATAGGTGACGAACTCGGTATGGCTTTCCCATTTCAGGTGATGCTTGCCGATCTGCCCGAAATAGTGCGTCGCACCGGGGCGCGGGTGCTGGGCGCCGTGCCGGTCCAGCAGATCGATCAGGTGCGCGCGGTCGGTCGCCCGGTCCCGCGAGGCCGCATCGGTCGGCTGTTTGATCGCCAGGTGAATTGCCCGGCAGGGCGCCGCCAGTGACGGAAAGGGCCGCGCGTGAAGTTCGTTGGCCAGCGAATAGCGAAGATCGTGGTCGATCATGAAAACCCCGTCGGGAACACCTGCACCGCCGCGCCGCCGCCGGCCGGGCGGCGCGTGGGACGCAGCTTCGGGTTACTTGGTCTTCTGCTTGATGTCATCCAGCGCTTCGTTGACCTGGCCCTTTAGTTGCGTATAGGCCTCTTCGTTGGCATCCCGGGCGGTATCTGCCAGTTTCCGCATCAGAACGAGAGCCTTCTCCACGGCCATGCCGTAGGCTTCGGTGCGGGTCGACATCGCGTCGGGGCCGGTTGTCTCGTCCACCCAGGCCACGTGTTCGCGCGCGGCCTGCGTCATCTGGCCGAACACCTCCATCTGCTTTTCAAGCAGGTCCTTGTAAGCGGCCGCAGCGGCCTTGTTCGCCTCCACCATCGCCTCGAAGTTCTTGCGGTTCATGTCGAACACGCCGGACATGTCGAAGGCGTTCGACTTGGCCGGTTCGAACATGGAGAACATGCGGTTCGGGTCGAAATACTTCTGCACGTCCTCGGGGTCGAACATCTTGAACATCTGGCTCATGTCGTACGGATTCTTCATGGTCGCGTCCTCCTGGATTTCCGGCCCGCCGGGCCCGTCTGCGCGGGCGGCGTGCGAATGTCGTCAAAGGCTTGTGAAGCCTCGTCCGGGATTTTACTAACACACCTGACCCTGCCCCGGTATCGCACCGCCATGCGACACAATCACTCCGCCGCGCGCCCGCCAAGGCGCCCGTTTCCCCGCCGCAGCCCGAAGGCCCGCCATGCACATGCCCGCCCCCCTGACCCGCGATGTCGTCCTGATCGGGGGCGGCCACACCCATGCGCTGGTGCTGCGCGCATGGGGCATGGCCCCGGTGGCGGGCGCACGGCTGACGCTGATCGACCCGAACCCCACGGCCGCCTATTCGGGGATGCTGCCGGGCCATGTGGCGGGGCACTACGACCGCAGCGAACTGGAGATCGACCTCGTACGGCTTGCGCGCTTCGCGGGAGCAAGGCTGGTGCTGGGCGCAGCCTGCGGGCTGGATGCCGAAGCCCGCGAGATCCACGTGCCCGGCCGCGCGCCGATCGTCTACGACATCGCGTCGGTGGATGTCGGCATCACTTCGGCCATGCCGGATCTGCCGGGCTTTCCCGACCACGGCGTGCCCGCCAAGCCGCTGGGCCCTTTCGCGGACCGCTGGGCCCGGTTCGTCTCCGATGCGACGGCGGGGCGCGTGCCGCCAGCCGCCGCAGTGATCGGCGCGGGCGTCGCCGGGGTCGAACTTGCGCTGGCGATGGCGCACCGGCTGCGCGCGGCAGGCTGCGACGACGCGCGCGTCACGCTGCTGGAGGCGGACCGGATGCTGGGTGCCCTGCCCGCCGCCGCGCGCCGCGCGTTGCGCGCCGAAATCGATGCCACAGGCATCCGCCTCTTGGAACGTGCCGCGGTATCGCGCGTCACCGCCGCGGCGGTGGAACTCGCCGATGGCCGCACCCTGCCCTGCGCATTCTGCGCCGGAACCGCCGGGACGCGCCCACATGGCTGGCTGGCGGACAGCGGGCTCGCACTGACGGAGGGGTTCATCGATGTCGACGACCGCCTGCGCAGCACCTCGCACCGCGAGCTCTTCGCGGCAGGCGACTGCGCGCACATGACCTTTGCGCCGCGCCCCAAGGCGGGGGTCTATGCCGTGCGTCAGGCGCCTGTGCTGGCCCATAATCTGCGCGCCGCGCTGGTCGGAATGCAAGCACGCCGATACCGTCCGCAGCGCGACTACCTCAAGCTGATTTCGCTCGGGCGCAGGTCGGCGCTGGTCCAGAAGGGCGCGCTGACGCTTCAGGGGCCGTGGCTGTGGCGGCTGAAGAACCGCATCGACCGCGATTTCATGGACAGGTTCCGCCACCTGTCCCCGATGCGGCCCGCGCTGCCCACCGGCGATGCGGCACGTGGCGCGCGCGGCGCGGCCGCTGCTCCGCTCTGCGGCGGATGCGGGGCCAAGGTGGCGGCTTCGGGGCTGTCGGGAGCGCTGGCGCAACTGCCCGCGCCGGACACCCTGCGCGACGACGTGCTGTCGCGGCCCGGCGACGACGCGGCGGTGCTGGCCTTCGGTGCGACGCGGCAAGTGCTGACCACCGACCACCTGCGCGCCGTGGTCGAGGATCCGGCGCTGATGGCCCGTATCGCGGCGGTACACGCGCTGGGAGACATCTGGGCCATGGGGGCGCAGCCGCAGGCCGCGCTGGCGACGATCATCCTGCCGCGCATGACCGCCCCGATGCAGGCCGCGACCCTGCGCGAGATCACGCAGGCCGCGCAGGACGTGCTGGCGCAGGCCGGGGCGGTGCTGGCGGGCGGTCATACCACGCAGGGGGCGGACCTGACACTTGGGTTCACGGTCACCGGCCTTGCGGAGCGGCCGATCACACTGGCCGGCGGGCAGCCCGGCGACGCGCTGCTGCTGACACGGCCGATCGGGTCCGGCACGCTTCTGGCCGGCGAGATGCGCGGGCGGGCGGACGGCGGCGACATGGCCGCGCTCTATGCCGCGATGGTCCGCCCGCAGGGCGACGCGGCGGCGCTGCTGGCCCCACAGGCGCACGCGATGACCGACGTGACCGGCTTCGGTCTGGCGGGTCACCTGCTGGCGATGCTGCGGGCCTCGGGCTGCGGCGCTGCGCTGGACCTTGACGCGGTGCCGCTGCACCGGGGCGCCGAAGCGCTGGCCGCGCGCGGCATCGCCTCCACTCTCGCGCCGTCCAACCGGGCCGACACCGCGCTGCACCTCGACAGCCTGCCGGACACGCCCCGCGCGGCGCTGCTTTTCGATCCGCAGACCTGCGGCGGACTGCTGGCCGCTGTGCCCGAGGCATCGGTCAATGACCTGCTGCACGCGCTATCCAGGATGGGTCACGCCGCCGCGCGCATCGGCACACTGAGGGACGGTCCCGAGCGGATCGCGCTGCGCGGCGCCTAGTCCACGCTCCGACCGGCCGGCCCCTTCGCGTGCCGCTGCTTCACCCCGTGTGGGCGGCTTCCAGCAGGTGCGCCGCGAGGGTGGGTACGGCGGCGTCCAGCGATGCGGGATCGAGTCGCTCGAGACGCACCGTCGCGCGCAGGTTCTGCGCGAAGCGGGCCTGCGACTTGGCATAGCGCGGGTCGTAATGCGCCGCGATCAACCCGGCCGCGACGCCCTCCATGTCGCCCTCGGCGACCTGCGCCTGCCACGCCGCGACCTGGGCCGCGCCGTGCAGCCGTCGTAGCCGCCCGATCAGGGCGCAGAACGCAGCCGGGTCGGCCACGAGATCGGGATAGGCCGTCGGAAAGAACGCCGCGCGCGTCGCAAGCGGTGCCGTGACCTCCACACGCGGGGCGGCGCACATGGCCTTCCACAGGCTCGGCGGGACGATCAGGTCACCCACCTTGGAGCTTTCGGCCTCCACCACCACGGGGCGCGTCGGATCGGCCCTGGCCAACGCCATCGCGATGCCCGATTCGAACGCCTTCTGGCTGGGCTGCCCACCCGCCTGCCCGCCGAAGATCGACCCGCGATGCCGTGCCAGCCCCTCGAGGTCGAGCACCTGCAGCCCCGCCCCCGCCAGCCGGTGCAGCAGCATGGTTTTCGCGGTGCAGGTCATCCCCGCCAGCACCACCAGAGGCCCCGCGATCGGCCGGTCATAAAGATCGGCGACAACCTGACGACGGAAGCTCTGGTAGCCGCCCTCCAGTGTCTCGGCACGCCAGCCAATCTCGCGAAGGAGCCAGCCGAACGTGCCGGAGCGCTGCCCGCCGCGCCAGCAATATACCAGCGGGCGCCACCCACCCGGGCGATCCGCCAGTGGGCCGTCGATATGCGCCGCGATGTTGCGCAGCACCAGCGCGGCCCCCATCTTGCGTGCCCCGAAGCGGCTTTCCTGCACGTACATCGTGCCGACCGCTGCGCGTTCGTCATTGTCCAGAACCGGCAGGCTGATCGCGCCGGGCAGCCGGTCTTCGGCGTATTCGGCCGGGGACCGCGCGTCGATCAGGGTGTCGAAGCCCGCGCGGTGCAGATCGTTCAGCGAGGTAAGGGTGTAGACCATGCCCCCCCGATAGCGGCACCGCTCGGAAAGGAAAAGCCTCAGCCCGCCGACATCGCCGAGGCTGCGGCGGCCAGCGGCGGCAACGCGGCCAGCGCGGCCTCGCCGCTCAGGACCGCGTGTTCGGCCCGGCTCCCGAGGCACCAGTCCCCGGCCACGATCAGCCCGCTGTCGGGATCGGACAGGCAGGGCACGCCCAGCGGCGAAGGGGCCTCCGCGTAAAGCCAGCGATGCGCGTCGCCGTGCAGCACATCGGGCAAGTGCCCGCCCGCGCGGTCGCGCAGCAGCGCCAGCAATGCCTGAACCGCCTCGGCGCGCGGAAGGTCGAGATGCGCGCGCGTCCAGTCGGCAGCGGCCTGCGCGACCCATGTCTCGCCCTGTCGGCCGGGCTTGCCACCGTCCCGCGCGATCCACGGCAACGCGCTGTCCGGCGCGCGCGAGATGTCGGGCAGGTCCGGCGGCGCCGCGAAGGCCGCCATCAGAGTCCAGCACGGGTCCATCGCGACGGCGCCGATACGCGGTGCCAGCGGATGCCCCTCCAGCACCGCAGCGGCCTGCGGCGCCGGAATGGTGCAGATCAGCACGGGTGCGCGAGCGAGCGGCTCTCCTTCAGGGCCGGACAGGTGCCACAGGTTCTGCGCGCGACGGGCCGCCGCGACCCGCACCCCGCGATGCACCTCGACCCCGTCCGCCATCGGACGGACCAGCGCGCTCATGCCCGGGAGTCCCACATAGGCCGGCGCGCCCTCGCCGGCAGCATCCCATGCCTGCACCGCGCCCGAGGGCTTCAGCGCATCCAGCAGGGCGGCGAATTCGGGCCCGCGCGGGCGAAGGTACTGCGCGCCGTGATCGAACTGCCACGTCTCTGCGCGGCGGGTGGCCAGCCGCCCGCCAAGGCCACGGCTCTTGTCCAGCACGACGGGACGGCCACCCGCACGGCGCAGCCCCGCCGCCACGGTCAGCCCTGTCAGCCCGGCGCCGAGGATCAGAGTCTGCGCTTCTATCATCATGTCATGCCCGCCTTTCATTCGGTTCGCCTCAGCGCCGCCGCGGGGCTGCGCCGGAAGGAGCGTCAGTCCTGCGCGCGCAGTACCTGCGCGGGGCGCGCTGCCAGCGGGCGCAGCGCAAAGGCCAGCCCTGCCAGCAGCGTCGCCGACACGCCGCCCGCGATGATCGCCGCGGCCGAGCCCCAGGCGACGTGGAACGGCGCGTCCATCACGAAGGTCATCACGCCCCAGCCCGCCAGCGCGCCGGCCAGCAGCGCGACCGCCCCCGCCGCCGCGCCCATCAGAGCAGAGCGCAGCGCGAAACTGCCGAGGATGCGTGCCCGCGTCGCGCCCAGCGTCTTGAGCACCGCGGCCTCGTAGACCCGCGCGCGTTCGCCCGCCGCCGCCGCGCCGATCAGCACGATGAAGCCTGTCAGCAGCGTCGCGCCCGCGCCATAGGACGTCGCCGCGGCGATACTGTCGAGAACGCGCGCCACGTTGTCGATCGCGTCGCGTACCCGGATCGCGGTGATGTTGGGATAGGCCCCGGCAAGGTCGCGCAGGATCGCCGCCTCGGCCTGCGGTTCGGCATAGACCGTCGAGATCCAGGTATGCGGCGCACCCTGCAGCGCGGACGGGTTCATCGACAGAATGAATCCGATCCCCGCGTTCGAGAAATCGACCGCGCGGAAGCTGGTGATCTCGGCGGTGATGTCGCGTCCGAGGATGTTCACGGTAATGCTGTCGCCCAGGTCCAGGCCGATCTCGGCGGCCTCCTCGGCGGCGAAGCTGACCTGCGGTGGGCCATCGTAGCCCTCCGGCCACCACTGCCCGTCCGTCACCTCCACCGTGTCCGGCGGAGCGTCCGAATAGGTCACCCCGCGATCGCCCGTCAGCACCCAGTGATCTGCGACCTCGCGCGCGGGCGTGCCATTGATCGCGGTGATCACGCCGCGCAGCATCGGGGCCGCATCAACCCGGCTGACGGCCGAGTCGCCGTCCAGCCGCGCGCGGAAACCGTCGATCTGATCGGGCTGGATGTCCACGAAGAAATAGGACGGCGCGACCTCGGGCAAGTCGTTGTCGATCGCACTGCGCAGGTTGGTGTCGATCTGGCCCACCGCGGCCAGCACCGTCAGCCCCAGTCCCAGCGAAAGCACAACCGACCCTGCTTCCTCGCGCGGGCCGCCGATCGCGCCCAGCGCCATGCGAAGCGCCGGCCGACCGCGCACCGCGCGTCGCCGCGCAAGAGACCGCGAAAGGTGCCGCAGCCCCAGTGCCGCCAGCGCCAGCACGCCAAGCGCTCCGACGATGCCCCCCGCCGTCCACATCGCAAGCGCAGGAATGCCCGACAGGACCGCCGCCGACCCCACCAGCAGCACCAGAAGCCCGCCGGTCAGCGCAAGGTAGCGCGGCCGCGGCAGGCTTAGACGACCCGCCCCGCCATCACGGAACAGCGCGGCGGCGCGCACCTCTTCGGTGCGGGCCAGAGGCCAGAGCGTAAAGATCGCTGCGGTCAGCGCGCCGTAAAGTGCCGCCTCGGCAAGCGGTGCGGCATGCAGGCCGAACGCGACGGGCACGGGCAGGCGCGCCTCTATGAGCGGTGCGAAGGCCAGCGGCAGCGCCATACCCAGCAGCACGCCGGCCACCACCCCCGCCACGGTCAGAACGCCGATCTGCAGCAGGTAGACCGCGAAGATGGTCGCGCGGTCCGCGCCCAGCGTCTTCAACGTGGCGATCACCCCGCGCTTGCCTTGAAGGTAGGCCCTCACCGAGGCCGAGATCCCGACCCCGCCCACCGCCAGCCCGGCCAGGCCGACGAGCACCAGGAACGCACCGATCCGCTGCACGAATTCCTGCACGCCGGGCGCGCCGTTCCGGCTGTCTCGCCAGCGCGCGGCGGTTCCTTCGAAGCGCGCATCGGCGGCGGCTTCCAGCGCAGCGAGGTCGGCGCCCTGCGGCAGGTCCAGCCGGTATTTGACTTCGTAAATCGTGCCCGCCCCAAGAAGTCCGGCCCCGTCCAGCGCCGCGGCGCGCACGATGGTGCGCGGACCGAGCGAGAAGCCGGCCGACGATGCATCCGGTTCCCGCTCGAGTTCGGCCATCAGCACGAATTCGGCGGTTCCGAGGCGGAAAGTGTCTCCGATCTCGATCCCCAGCCGGTCGATCAGAACGCGCTGCATCACGCCGCCCGGCAGACCGTCCCGGCCGTCGAGCGCGGCGTCCAGGGGCATATCGGGCGTCAATCCGACTTCGCCCATCAGCGGATAGGCGTCGTCCACGCCCTTCACTTGCGTAAGGCCGCGTTCGGCCCCGCCGGGCGCGTCGAACACGGCCATCGACCGGAAATCGTAGACCTCGGAGACGCGCTGCGCGATGTCGTCCATCCAGGCGCGCTCGTCTGCTTCCGCGGGCCGGTAGTCGAACTCGATCTCGGCGTCGCCGCCAAGGATCACAGCGCCCTCGGCCCGCAGCCCGGCCTCGATCGCGGCGCGCACGGTGCCGACGGCGGCGATCGCCATAACACCCAGCGTGAGGCATAGCAGAAAGATGCGGAAGCCCGCCACGCCGCCGCGCAACTCGCGCCGGGCGATGCGGGCAGCGATGCGCCAGCGACCGGCCCCTGTGGTGTCGGTCGCGGCGGTGCTAACGGCCGGCGCACCGTTCATTCTGCAGCCTCAAGCGCTGCCGCCTCGGCGTCGATCCGACCGTCGCGCAGCGGCACCACCCGGTCGCAAAGTTGTGCAAGCTCAGGCGCGTGGGTGACCATGACAAGCGTCGCACCATGCCGGTCGCGCAGGCCGAACAGCATGTCGATGATCGCCTTGCCGTTGATACCGTCGAGATTGCCGGTAGGTTCGTCCGCCAGCAGGATCGCCGGGCGCGGCGCGGAGGCGCGGGCCAGCGCTACGCGCTGCTGCTCTCCCCCCGAAAGTTGCGAGGGGTAGTGATCGGCCCGGTGCGCCAGCCCGACCGCCGCCAGTTCCTCGGCCGCACGGTCGAACGCGTCGGCCCGTCTCGCCAGCTCGAGCGGGGTTGCAACATTTTCCAGCGCGGTCATGGTGGGGATCAGGTGGAAAGACTGGAACACCACCCCCATATGATCGCGGCGGAAGCGCGCCAGCTGGTCTTCGTTCATCGCGGTCAGGTCCTGGCCAAGCGCGTGCACCCGCCCGCCCGTGGCGGTTTCCAGCCCGCCCATCAACATGAGGAGCGACGACTTGCCAGACCCGGACGGCCCGACCAGGCCCAGCGTTTCCCCCGCCGCCACGTCGAGCGTGATGCCATGCAGGATGTCCACGGGGCCGGCATTGCCCGCAAGGCGCAGGCTGGCATCCTTCAGCGACAGGATGGGGTCGGTCATCAAACGGCTCCTCGGACATTGGTCATGTGGGACATATGGCTCTGCACGCGCGGGACTCAAGCTGCGCGCCGACGCGGGCGCGATCCGACGCGCGGCAGCCGGGCGGCTGGCGGCGGGGCTGCTGACGGCCACGCTGGCGCTGCAACCCGGCGGCGCGCCCGCGCAAAACCAGGACACGGTGACGGTCGCTGCGCTGGGTGACAGCCTCACGCAGGGCTACGGGCTGGCGCAGGGCGATGGGTTCGTGCCGCAATTGCAGCGCTGGCTCGATGCGCAAGAGATCGGCGCCGAGGTTCTGAACGCAGGCGTGTCGGGCGACACCACGGCGGGCGGGCTTTCGCGGCTCGGCTGGACTCTGACGGACGATGTCGACGCGCTGATCGTGGCGCTTGGCGGAAACGATCTGCTGCGCGGCATCCCCCCGGAAACGGCGCGCGCCAATCTGGATGCGATCCTGACGCAGGCGCGGGCAAGCGGGCTGCCGGTGCTTCTGATCGGCGTGACCGCGCCGGGCAATTTCGGACCGGACTACAAGGACGCGTTCGACGCGATCTACCCTGAACTTGCTGCCAAGCATGGCGCGCTGCTGGTTCCCAGCTTCCTTGCCCCGATCGAAGCTGCGCGCGATGCGGGCGGCAAAGATGGCGCCCTGCGCGCGCTCATGCAGCCCGACGGCATCCACCCCAACGCGCGGGGCGTCGCACTGGTGGTGGACGCGGTGGGCCCGAAGGTTGCCGAGCTTGTGGCACGGGCCGACCAAACGCCCGGCTGAGCCTGCCACCCGGCGGCGCACTATCCCTGCCCCTGTTCGCCCGGCGCGCGCGAGCTACCTGCCCGGCATGGCTACGGAGATCACATGATTTTGACGATCGAAGCCGTCCGCAAGTCGTTTGCCGGGCCCGAAGGGACGCTGAGCGTGCTCGACGGGCTGGACCTAACGCTTGCGGAAGGGGCGACCCTGGCGCTGACCGGCGAAAGCGGGTCCGGAAAAAGCACGCTGCTGACGCTGATCGCAGGGCTGGACGCGCCCGACGCGGGCCGCATCCATGTCGCGGGCAAGGACGTTACGGCATTGGACGATGCCGGGCGCGCGGCGCTGCGGCGCGACACGGTCGGGCTGGTGTTCCAGCAGTTCAACCTGATCCCGTCGCTGAACGTTGCCGCGAACCTCGCGTTCCAGGCGCGGCTGTCCGGGCGGCTCGACCGCGCTTGGCTGGACGAGGTGACGGCCCGACTGGGGCTGGCCGAGCTTGCGACGCGCTATCCGGAACAGCTGTCGGGCGGACAGCAACAGCGCGTCGCCATCGGTCGAACGCTGGCAGCCCGTCCCGCGCTGATCCTTGCCGACGAGCCGACCGGCAATCTGGACGAGGCAGCTGCGGACCGCGTGCTGGCGCTGATGCTGGAGTTGTCACGCGACAGCGGTGTCGCCTTGCTGATGGTCACCCATTCGCAACGGCTGGCCGGGCGGCTCGACCGCCGTGCGCATCTCAGCCGGGGCCGGATCGCGTGACGACGCGGGCTGACGGCACCTGCGCGGCGGGTCCGCGCTGATGTGGCGGGCGGCGGCAGGCGCGCTGGCCAGCCACTGGCGGCGGCATCCCGGGCAGGCGGCTACGCTGCTGCTGGGGCTGGCCTTGGCGACTGCGCTTTGGACCGGCGTGCAGGCGATCAACTCCGAGGCCCGGGCCAGCTATGATCGCGCGGCGCAGGTGGTCAGCCAGGAAAACCGGCCCGTGTTGCGCGCTCGCGACGGCGGGCCGGTTCCGCTGGCTGATTACGTTGCGCTGCGGCGGGCGGGCTGGGCCGTGGCCCCGGTCCTGGAAGGGCGCGCCACTATCGGTGGTCGCGGTGTGTCGCTGATCGGGCTCGATCCGCTCTCCGCCCCGGTGCTGCCCGCCGCCACGGAACCCGCGGACGGTGCCGATCCGCTTCCCGAAGAGGACGGCGCGACCGCGCTGGCCGCCTTCATCGGCCCGCCGGGACGGCTTTTCGCCGCGCCGGGCACCGCGGGATGGCTCTCCGACGCGGTGCCGCAGCAGGTGTTGATCAGCGAAGACGTGGCCCCCGGCACCGCCATCGGCGATATCGGCACCGTGGCGGACTTACTGGCGGGCGTGGATGACACACGAGATTCGGATGCGGGCGGCCGTGGCGATCCATCCCGGCTCGTGCTGATCGAAGACCCGCCGCCGGGCGCCACGCCCCTTTCGGCGCTGGCACCCGGCCTTGTGCGCGGCGAACCCGAGGCGGGCGCCGGGATCGGCGGGCTGACCGGCAGCTTTCATCTGAACTTGACGGCATTCGGGCTACTGTCCTTCACGGTCGGGCTTTTCATCGTGCACGGCGCCGTCGGGCTGGCGTTCGAACAGCGGCGAGGGATGTTCCGGACGCTGCGGGCGCTGGGACTGACACGCCGTGCACTGGCTCTGCTGCTGGCGGCAGAACTCGCGCTGGCGGCCACGCTGGCCGGCGCGGCGGGGGTCGCGCTTGGTTATGTGATCGCGGCAGCGCTGCTCCCCGACGTGGCGGCAACGCTGCGCGGGCTTTACGGCGCGCCCGCGTCCGGCGCGTTGGCGTTACGGCCGGGCTGGATCGCGGCGGGCTTCGCGATGGCTTGGCTCGGCACCGCGCTTGCCTCAACACAGGCGCTCTGGCGGCTTGCGCGGCTGCCCGTGCTGTCCGGCGCGCAACCGCGCGCATGGGCGCTTGCCTCAGGGACGGCGCAGGCCCGGCAGGCGCTGGCCGGACTGGGCGCGCTGACACTCGCCGGCATCGCAGCGGCCGCCGGGGATGGGCTGATCGCCGGATTCGCGGCGCTGGGTGGGTTGCTGCTGGGCGCGGCGCTCGTGCTGCCGTGGCTTCTGGCGCAGGGTCTTGCCGCCGCGCAGTCCCGCGCGCAAGGGCCGCTGGCGGAATGGTTCTGGGCCGACACGCGGCAGCAACTGCCCGGCCTGTCGCTCGCGCTCATGGCGCTGATGCTGGCACTGGCGGCGAATATCGGCGTGTCGACAATGGTGGGCAGTTTCCGCGCCACTTTCACCGGTTGGCTAGACCAGCGACTCGCGGCCGAGATCTACCTCGACGCGGGCACCGAAGCGCGGGCGCAACAGATCGCCGCATGGCTGGACCCGCGCGTGAACGCGATCCTGCCGCAGGTCTGGACCGAGGCGCGACTGGACGGACGGCCCGCCCAGCTGCGCGGCCTCG
This sequence comes from Meridianimarinicoccus roseus, assembly GCF_003172915.1. Classification (GTDB taxonomy): domain Bacteria; phylum Pseudomonadota; class Alphaproteobacteria; order Rhodobacterales; family Rhodobacteraceae; genus Meridianimarinicoccus; species Meridianimarinicoccus roseus. Next base: position 38,256 of record NZ_QGKU01000068.1, on the reverse strand, counting down.
CGGACCATGCGACTTACCGCGAAACCTGGCCGCTTCTGGGCAGCCGCGCCGGTGTCTGGGACGCGCTGGCGCGTGGCGAGGGCATCCTCGTCAACGAACAGTTCGCGCTACGCAGCGGCACAGGACCCGGCGACACCGTCACGCTGGACGGGCGCGCGGCGCGGGTGCTGGCGGTCTATTCCGACTACGGCAACCCGCTGGCCGAGGCGGCGGTGTCGTTGGACGCTTTCACCGCCGCGCATCCCGATCTGCCGGTCACCCGCTTCGCGCTGCGCTTGCCCCCTGCCGAGGTACCCGCACTTATGGAGGCGCTGCGCGACCTGTTCGGGCTGGGCAGCGACGCGCTGCGCGACCAGGCCGCACTCAAAGCGCTGTCGCTGGCGATTTTCGAGCGGACCTTCGCCGTCACTGGCGCGCTGAACGTGCTGACGCTGGGGGTGGCGGCGCTGGCGATGCTGACAAGCCTTCTGACCCTGGCGGCGCAGCGCCTGCCGCAAGTCGCGCCGATCTGGGCGGCGGGGCTGCCGCGCGCCCGGCTTGGGCACATGGAACTGGCCCGCGCCGCGTTGCTGGCGCTCGGAACGGCGGCGGCGGCGATCCCGGTCGGGCTGGCGCTGGCCTGGGTACTGCTGGCGGTGGTCAACGTCGCTGCCTTCGGCTGGCGGTTGCCGATGCAGGTGTTTCCCGCCGACTGGCTGCGTTTGACCGCGCTGGCGCTGGCCGCTGCGCTGGCCGCCAGCGCCCTCCCCGCCCGGCGCCTCTCGCGCCGCCCCCCCGCCGATCTGCTGAAGGTGTTTGCCAGTGACCGCTGACCGCCCGTTCCGACCCGATCCTGTCTCTGCCCGGCACCGCTTGTACCGGCGCTTTGGCCTTGCCCTTGCAGGACTGACCTGCTGCGCGGCGCTGGCGGTCGGCGTGCCCGCACCGTACGCCGCAGCGCAGGGATTCGCCGGGATGGGGTCGGACGCCGACGGGTTCACGCTGCCGCAACCGGACCCCGCGTTCGAATTTCCCCACGACCACGGTCCGCATCCCGATTTCCGCATCGAGTGGTGGTACGTTACCGCCAACCTGACCGGCGCGGACGGGGCCGAGTACGGCATCCAATGGACGCTGTTCCGCAGCGCCCTGCGGCCCGAGGCGCCCGGTAGCGAACGCGGCGGCTGGCGCGCGCCGCAGATCTGGTTCGGCCATGCCGGGCTGACCGCTGCGGACCGGCACTTCGCGGCGCAGACCTTCGCGCGCGGCGGTATCGGGCAAGCCGGTGCCACCGCCGACCCGTTCGCCGCCTGGATCAACAACTGGGCGATGACCGGGCGCGCGGCGCCGGGGGACGATGCGCTGGACCGGATCGATCTGACAGCGCGCGGCGACGGGTTCGGCTACGAACTCGCGCTGACCGCCGGGGGACCGCTGATGCTGCAGGGCCGGGGCGGCTATTCCGTGAAATCACCTCGCGGGCAGGCCAGCTACTACTACTCGCAGCCGCACTACTCGGTTTCCGGAACGCTCGATCTGCCGGACGGGCCTGTCGCCGTGACCGGGCAGGCGTGGCTCGACCGGGAATGGTCTTCGCAGCCGCTGGCGGACAGCCAGACCGGGTGGGATTGGTTCTCTTTGCACCTGTCAGACGGCTCCAAGCTCATGGTTTATCGCCTGCGCGACGCGGACGGGCCGGACTTCATCCCGGCGGGCCATGTTGGTCCCAGCGGCGCTGCGCGCTATCTGCCCGACGGGGCCGTAGAATTGACCCCGCTGGACACCGCGCGTGTGGCCGGACGGGAGATCCCTGTGCGCTGGCGCGTGCAGTGGGACGAAGGAGGGGTGGACATCGTGACCGAGCCGCTGAACGCTCAGGCATGGATGGACCTGAACGTGCCCTACTGGGAAGGCCCCGTGCGGGTGCACGGCAGCCACCAGGGGCGCGGATATCTGGAGATGACAGGGTATGAGTGAGTGGTGGACCGATCTCGACACGCTATATGCGCGGGTCTGGGAGACGGTGCTCGACGGTGTGCGAGACCGGCGCGCTCCGGCGCGGTTCGTAGCCTTCGCGACGGCTGGGCAGACCGGCGGGGCGGAGGCACGGATGGTGGTGCTGCGCGGGGCGGACAGGGCGGCGGGCAAGCTGTTCGTGCATACCGATACGCTGTCCGCAAAGGTGGCGGAACTGCGCGCTGATCCGCGGGCGACGCTGCTCGCCTGGGATCCGGCAGCGCAGCTTCAGATCCGGCTGAAAGCCGAGGTCGGGATCGACACCGGCGCGGTGGTCGGCCACGACTGGGCCCGTATCCCCGAGGCCGCGCGCCGGGTCTATGGCAACGAGCCCGAGCCGGGTGGCGGCATGGACTGCCCCGAAGCACTGACCGTGACGCCGGACCAGAACCGCTTTGCCGTGATGACCTGCACGCTGCGCGAGATCGACACACTTCATCTTGGGCGCGACGTGCATCACCGGGCGGTGTATCGGCGCAGCACAGGTTGGCGGGGCCACTGGGTCGCGCCGTAACAGGGACTGCTCCGGGCAGGCGGGGCGGGGCACTCCCGCCCGTCTTCGACACCTTCCGGTGTCTCATCCCGTTGGGCCCGGCAGGCGGGCACGCCCGCCTGGATCCTGGGCGTAGCCATTTCCGGAAACGAACTCCGAAAGCGCCCGTTGCGATGGGGGAAGCGCTCCGGGCTTCAGACAGCCTTAACCTTGAAGGCGCTAGGGATAGGGAAATACTGCTCGCCTTGAACTTCAGGAGCCTCCGCCGTGCCCCTTTCCGCCTTTCCGGACTGGACCCGCCATGGTCCGCTGTCACCCGACGCGGACGCCGATCCGGCGAGCCCTACACCGCTCTTCCGCCGCAGCGGGCGCGGATCGCAGCGCGCGGCGGCGGACCCCACCCCGCTGGTGTTGCGTTGCCTCGGCGCGGGCTGGGCAGACGGCGACGTGGGCTCGCTGGAGGACGCGGTGCACCCGCGCGCTTGCCTTCGCCTGCCGCTGCGTGTGTGCCGGGGGCCGGGGCCTCTCATGGCCGACGCGCTGGGAGATCTCTCCGCGCTGCGGGAAGCGCGCTTTTTCGGTGAAGACGCGATGGGCACGCTCACAGGCCCTAGAGACATCTGCCCCGAGACCGCCGAGGCGCAGGAGCTTTCGCCGGACGCGGAGGGCGTGATCGTGTCGGCGCGGGGCAGTCTTGCCGGGTTGCATGACGGTGCGGGCTGGCCGGGGCCACCGTCGGGCCGCCGCCTGCGCCTTCGGGCCATGGCCGACTTCTGGTGCTCGGGCGGGCAAGTGCATGATGGCTGGCTGCTGCGTGACACCGCTGGCGCGCTGGCCCAGACCGGCGGACCAAGCCCCGAGGGCTGGGCCAGGGCACGCATCCGGGCGGTCGGCGGTGCGGATCTGTGCGAAGCGCCGCTGTCGCCCGATACCGATCCCGATGGACCCTATACTGGCCGCGGCGCAACGAGCGAGCCCGCCGACTCCCTGGCGGATCGGCTTCGCTGCGTGATGGACGGCGACTTCGGAGTGTTGCGCCGCGGCAGCGCGGAAGCCTGCACTGCAGTGCTGCCGGGCGATCTGCGTGCGCTGGGGGACCGCGAGGCGCTGCCTTTCTGGGCGGGTCTGCGCAGCGCGCTGCCATCTGCGGCGTTCCGCGTGGAACACCGGAACGCGGCGCAAGCGCCCGGCGAGGCGCCACGCGCGGCGGTGCGCTGGTCGCTATACGGGCGCCACGACGGTCATGGCCGCTTCGGCGCGGCTACAGGTGTCTACGTTCACGTGCTGGGCATTACCCAGGCGGAATTCGGGCCCGGCGGGGTCAGGCGGGAATGGACGGTGATCGACGACTGCGCGGTCTGGACCCAGATCCTGCTGGCGACAGGGGACGTCTGAAGCGCAGCAACGGTCGCGCGCGGCGGGCCGGTCTGCGGCGGCGCCGCGGGCCGGGCCAGTATGTCGCCGGGCGCGGCACGCGCCCGACCGCCGCATCCGGCCTCGCTGCGCCGGAATGCAGCGACTGAATTCAGAGCCGGAGCACCGACCGCGTTCAAGCAATGGCCTTGGCCCAGCTTCGACTTCGACTTCGACTTCGACTTCGACTTCGACTTCGACTTCGACTTCGACCGCCGGTTCGCGATCCCTAGCGCAAGCGCAACTCGCTTTGCGCGTCGAAAACCTGCGCCAGTTCGGGCTGTACCGCGAGACCCACGCGATCCCCGGCCCGCGACCGATGGGCGCCGCGTTCCTCCACCACCAGAGTCTCGCCGCCCGGACAGCGCAGATGCGCGTAGGACACTCCTCCAAGCGCTTCCGCCAGCGTCACTTCGTGCGTGCCGCCGTCCGCATCCAGCGCCAGGTGTTCGGGGCGCAGCCCCAGCAGCACCCGGCGCCCGGCTTCCGGCAACCGGGCGCTGACCCGCACCGGCCCCGCACCGGTGCCTTGCGCCATCACGCCGCCCTCCGCGACCTCGCCCGAGAGGAAGTTCATCGACGGGCTGCCGATGAAGCCGGCCACGAAGCGGTTGTCCGGGTCGCGGTACAGATCCATCGGCGCCCCGACCTGTTCCACGCGCCCGTCGCGCAGAACGACGATCTTGTCGGCCAGCGTCATCGCTTCGGTCTGGTCATGGGTCACGTAGATCATCGTCGCGCCGATCTGCTGGTGCAGCCTCGCCAGTTCCACCCGCATCTCCACCCGCAGTTCCGCATCAAGGTTGCTCAGCGGTTCGTCGAACAGGAACACTTCAGGCCCGCGCACGATCGCCCGACCGATCGCCACCCGCTGCCTCTGCCCGCCCGACAGCGCCTTCGGCTTGCGCGCGAGATACGGGTCCAGCTTCAGGATGCGGCTCGCCTCGGTCACCTTGGCTGCGATCTCGGCCTTCGGATGGCCGGTCATCTTCAACCCGAAGCCCATGTTCTGCGCCACAGTCATGTGCGGGTAGAGCGCATAGGTTTGAAACACCATCGCAACGCCGCGCTCGGACGGGTCGAGTCGCGTGACCTCCCGCGCGCCGATCCGGATCGCGCCGCCGGTGGTCTCTTCCAGGCCGGCGATCATCCGCAGCAGCGTGGACTTGCCGCATCCCGACGGGCCGACGAACACGCAGAATTCCCCTTCGGCGACGGAAAGGTCGATCCCGTGAATGACCTGCAGATCGCCGTAGCGCTTGACGACCCCGTCCAGTTGCACCCCTGACATTCGGCTTCCTCCCTCTGCGGTGTTGCGGCCCGGTGCGGGCATATGCGGCCTAGTGCGGCTCGGGCGCGTCCGGAAAGCGCCAGGCCTGCGTATCTTGTGAAATCCGCGCCGCCGCCGCCCGCAGCTCGGGCAGGAAGGCGGCCAGGTCCGCCGCGGTCATCCGGTCCGCGTGCCCCGTGACCGACAGCGCTCCAAGGCACCTGCCCTGTGCGCTCAGCACCGGAACGGCGATGCAGATGATACCGGCCTCGTGCTCTTCCCGGTCATAGCCGACGCCCTCGGCCCGGATCCGGGCGAGTTCGGCCCGCAAGGCGGCGGCATCGGTCAGCGTGGATGGTGTGAAGCGATGAAACGACTGTTGCGACAGAAGGCGATCAAGCTCGGGGGCCGGGACATGTGCCAGCAGCACCTTGCCGACGCCCGTGCAATAGGCCGGCCCGACCTTGCCAGCTTCGGAATACATCTCCACCGGCTGCGCCGCGTTGCGCTTGTCCACATAGAGCACCTGTCCGTGGTCGAGTTGCGCCAGATGGACGGTCTGGCCAAGATCCGCGCTGAGCGCATCGAGATGCGGGCGCGCGATCGGGGCGAGACTCGAGTGGCGCCAGGCCACATGCGCCAGCCGCACAAGCCGCATGCCCAGCGTGTAGAGCCCGCTATCGGGATCATGCTGCACCATGCCTTCGCGCGCGAGCGTCTGAAGCAGGCGGTATAGCGTAGCCTTGGGATAGCGCCCACGCGTCTCGAGTTCGGCGAAGCGCACCCCGCCGGGACTGGCCGCCACCGCGTCGAGAACCTCCAGCGCCTTGCCGACCGTGCCCGGACCGGCGGATGGCTCGGCCGCGCCCGGGACGCCCCGCACCTCCGCATCGGGGTCGGGCGCGCCGACGTCTTGCGACCCTGCAGACCCCGCAGGGGCACCTTGCCGGGTCCCGTGCCGCTGTCGTGCCTGTTCGCCCATCGCCGCCTCCCGTCGCGGTGGCCGGGCCGCGTTCCGGCTCCGGTGTTGACAACACTAGGCGAGTCGCGCTTATCATTTCAATATAAGAAACAAAGTTTCATATAGTGGAACTACTAGAAACCGCAATATCAGGCCTGACTCCAGGGAGGACTCCATGCCATCCATCACCCGACTGCCGCTTCTCGCGGCGGCTTTGGGCACCGCGCTGACCGGTGCCGGTGTCGCCGCCGCACAGGACAGCCTGTCCGGCACGCTCAAGATCTTTTCGGACATGTCGAATCCGGCACCGCGCGCGGTGATGGAAGGCATGGTCGACCGTTTCGGCGCGATGCATCCAGATCTCGAGATCGAGCTGACGGTCATAGACCGCGAAGCCTACAAGACGCAGATCCGCAACTTCCTGACCGCGAATGCGCCGGATGTGGCGAACTGGTACGCGGGCAACCGAATGGCGCCCTATGTGAACGCGGGCCTCTTCGAGGACGTGAGCGACCTTTGGGATGGCCAGATCGGCGAGGAGCTTGCCTCGACCAAAGGCGCGATGACTCTGGATGGCAAGCAGTGGGGCGTGCCCTACACCTACTACCAGTGGGGTGTCTATTACCGGAAGGACATCTACGACCGGCTTGGCCTCTCCGAACCGCAAACCTTCGAGCAGATGAAGGCAAACTGCCAAGCGCTGCTGGATGACGGGGTGAAGTGCTATACCATCGGCACCAAGTTCCTGTGGACCGCGGCGGGCTGGTTCGACTACCTCAACATGCGCACCAACGGCTACGACTTCCACATGGCGCTGACCGCGGGCGAAGTCGAGTGGACCGACGAGCGGGTGAAGACCACCTTCGCCAACTGGCGCGAGCTGATCGACATGGGCGCGTTCATCGACAACCACACCGCCTACAGCTGGCAGGAGGCACTGCCCTTCATGGCGCAGGGTGATGCGGCGGCCTACCTTATGGGCAATTTCGCGGTTGCCCCGCTGCGTGATGCGGGCCTCGATGACAGCAAGCTCGACTACTACCAGTTCCCGTCGATCAACGCGGAGGTGGCGCTGGGTGAGGACGCCCCGACCGACACGTTCCACATCCCCGCGCAGGCCGCAAACAAGGAAGCCGCGCGCGCTTTTCTGCGTTTCGTGGTGTCGGCCGAGAACCAGACGCTGATCAACGCGGGCGACGCGCTCGGGCAGCTTCCGGTCAACGCGAACAGCTCGGTCGATGACGACAAGTTCCTGAAGGAAGGTTTCGACGTGCTGAGCAACCGCGCGCCGGGCGGAATCGCGCAGTTCTTCGACCGCGATGCACCCGCCGAAATGGCCAAACTGGCGATGGAAGGCTTCCAGGAGTTCATGGTGCTTCCAGACAATCTCGACCGGATCCTCGACCGGCTCGAAGCCGGACGCCAGCGGATCTACTGATCCGGCGGACGGGCGTGTGCCACGCCCGACACGATGCTGATCCGGTCCGCGGCGTTGCCGCGGACCGGATCGCCGCCCAGCCCGACCAGAGGAGCCTGACCATGCCAAGCGCCCTGCCATCCAGCCTTTGCTCTGCCCGCCGGGCTTCCGGCGCGATGCCGAACCGGCCCGGACATCCGCGGAGCGCGCCATGACCAGCGGGTTCTGGAAGCGCAACCAGCAGACCCTTGCGCCCGCGCTGTTCCTTGCGCCTGGCCTGCTTTTCTTCGCCTTTTATGTGCTCTTCCCGATCCTGCAATCGTTCCAGATCTCGCTTTACGAATGGGACGGGTTGAGCCCGGCGCAGCCAGTAGGCCTGCAGAACTATCGGCAGCTGTTCGATGACCCAGCCTTCTACACCTCGCTCTGGAACAACCTGCTGTGGCTCGTGCTCTATCTTCTGGCGATCCCCGCCGGGCTGGCCATCGCGCTGTTCCTGAACCAGACCGTGACCGGGATCCGGATCTACAAATCGCTTTTCTTCTTCCCATTCGTGGTCAGCCAAGTCGTGGTCGGCCTCGTCTTCACCTGGTTCTACGATCCCACCTTCGGGCTGCTGAACACGCTGCTGGGCGCGGTCGGCATGGACCCGGTGAACATCCTCGGCGATCCGTCGAAGGTGACCTACGGCATCATCGCCGCCGGGCTGTGGCCGCAGACTGCCTACTGCATGATCCTCTACCTCACTGGACTGAATTCCGTGGACCCGGAGCAGGTGGAAGCCGGTCGACTCGACGGCGCGAAGGGACTGCGGATGCTGTGGCACGTGATCCTGCCGCAATTGCGTCCAGCGACCTTCATCTGCTTCGTGGTCACGATCATCGGCGCGCTCCGCAGCTTCGATCTGATCTCCATCATGACGCAGGGCGGCCCGTTCGGAAGCTCCCGCGTGCTGGCCTTCTACATGTTCGAGGTCGCGCTGTCAGAATACGGCTTCCGCATGGGGTACGGTGCCGCCATCGCAGTGGTCCTGTTCGGCATCATGATGATCTACATCGCGGGCTTCCTGTGGAAGATGTACCGCGACGAGCGGGGGGCCTGAGATGTATCCCACACCGGTCGCCCGCACCTCGCGCCCCTGGCGGATCACCTACCAGGCGCTTCTACCGCTGGCGCTGATCGCCTGGCTGCTGCCGCTGATCGGTGTCGCGGTCTTTTCCATCAAGCCCGCGGCGGATTTCGCGCAGGGCAACTACTGGGGCTGGCCGTCGGCCTTCGAGGGGGCGGCGAACTATGCGCTGGTCTTCACCGGCTCGGACATGCCGCGCTACCTGCTGAACTCGGTGCTGATCACGGTACCCACGGTGCTCGGCGCGGTGGCGCTTTCCTGCATGACCGGCTTCGCGCTTGGCGTTTATCGCTTCCGGGGCAACCTTCTGATCTTCTTCATGTTCGTAGCCGGCAACTTCGTGCCGTTCCAGATCCTCATGGTACCGGTGCGTGACCTTACACTGTCGATGGGCCTTTACGACACCAAGACCGGGCTGGTCCTGTTCCACATCGCCTTCCAGACCGGGTTCTGCACGCTCTTCATGCGCAACTTCATCCGCGCGCTGCCCCGCCCCCTGATCGAGGCTGCACGCGTGGAGGGCGTCAGCGAGATCCGCATCTTCCTGCATGTCGTGCTTCCGCTGATGAAACCGGCCATCGCGGCACTGTCGGTACTGATCTTCACCTTCATCTGGAACGACTATTTCTGGGCCATCGTGCTGACCCAAGGATCGGGCAGCCAGCCCGTCACAGCGGGCATCACCAGCTTCAACGCGCAGTACCGCGCCGCCTATCACCTGATGAGTGCGGGCAGCATCGTCGCCGCCCTGCCGCCCGTGGCGATGTTCTTCGCGATGCAACGCCATTTCATCGCCGGGCTCACGCTGGGCGCGGTCAAGTAGAACCGGAAGGGAATTCCATGCCCAAGATTGCCTTCATCGGGGCCGGGTCCACCATTTTCATGAAGCACATCGTCGGCGACGCTCTGCACGTGCCCGCCCTGTCCGGGGCGGATATCGCGCTGGTGGACATTGACGAGACGCGGCTGGCCGAGTCCGCCCGCGCGGCGCGCGGCATGGTCCGTGCCATGAAGGCGGGCGCCCGGATCAGCACCCATACCGACCGGCGCGCCGCGCTCGACGGAGCCGACTTCGTCATCACCGCGTTCCAGATCGGTGGATATCGGCCCTGCACGATCACCGACTTCGAGATCCCGAAGGCCCACGGCCTGCGCCAGACCATCGCCGACACGCTCGGCGTCGGGGGCATCATGCGCGGGCTGCGCACCGTGCCGCATCTGTGGGCGCTGGCCGCCGACATGGCGCGGCTCTGCCCCGGTGCGCTGCTGCTGCAATACGTCAACCCGATGGCAATCAACACATGGGCGCTCGCCGACCGTTTCCCGGCGCTGCGCCAGGTCGGACTGTGTCATTCGGTACAGAACACCGTCGCCGAACTGGCCCATGATCTTGATCTCGACCCCGGCACGCTGCGCTACAGGGTGGCCGGGGTGAACCATGTCGCGTTCTTCCTGCGCCTGGAACAGGCACTGGAAGATGGCGGGCACCGCGACCTCTATCCCCTGCTGCGCGCGGGCCATGCGGCGGGCCGCCTGCCGAAACCGCCGCTACTGATGCCGCGCTGTCCGAACCATGTCCGCTACGAGGTGATGGAGCACCTTGGGTATTTCTGCACCGAAAGCTCCGAACACCTCGCCGAATACGTGCCCTGGTTCATCAAACGCGGCCGACCCGATCTGATCGAGCGTTTTGGCATCCCGCTCGACGAATACCCGAAGCGCTGCGAAGAGCAGATGGCCGACTGGGCCGCGCGGGCCGGCGCGGATGACGACGCAGCGGAGGCGCCCGCCCGCAGCCACGAATTCGCGGCGGACCTGATGAACGCGGTTCTGACGGACACCCCGATGACGATCTACGGCAACCTGCCCAATCGCGGCCAGATCCCGCAACTGCCGCAGGGCGCCGCGGTCGAAACGCCCTGTCTTGTCGATGCCAACGGCGTGCAGCCCACGACCGTGACGGACATTCCGCCGCAACTGGTCGCGCTGATGCGCAGCCAGATCAACGTACAGGAACTCGTGGTGCGGGCGCTGCTTGAAGAAGACCGCTCGCACATCTACCACGCCGCCATGATGGACCCTCACACCGCCGCCGAACTGGACCTGCGCCAGATCCGCGCCCTCGTCGACGATCTGATCGAAGCGCATGGCGACTGGCTGCCCGCGTGGTGCCACGGAAAAAGGACCGCCGCATGACCGACCCCGCCCGCTTTCCAGATCTTGACGGTGCGTCCGTCTTCGTCACCGGCGGCGGGTCCGGCATTGGCGCCGCCTTCAGCGACGGGCTGATGGCGCAGGGCGCAAAGGTCGCCTTCGTGCAACGGTCCGACGCGGGGGACTTCTGCGACGAGATGGAGCGCCGCCACGGCACGCGCCCGCTTTTCCTGCCTTGCGACATCACCGACATTTCCGCCCTTCAGGCCGCCATTGCCCACGCCGCCAAGGCACACGGGACGATCGACGTGCTGGTCAACAACGCCGCCAACGACAAGCGCCACAGTACGCTGGAGGTGGACGAGGCATTCTGGGACTGGTCGCAGGCGATCAATCTGAAGGCGTATTTCTTCGCCGCGCAGGCCGTGCTTCCGGGCATGAGGGAGATGGGGCGCGGCAGCATCGTGAATCTGTCCTCGATCAGCTACATGATGGGCAACGCGGGTTACCCCGCCTACACTGCCGCCAACGGTGCGATCACCGCGCTGACCCGGTCGCTCGCGCGCGAGTTTGGGCCCGACGGTATCCGCGTCAACGCGCTCGCGCCCGGCTGGGTATTCACACAGAAGCAGATCGATCTGTGGGCCACCGAGGAAGGGGTCGCGGCACATCTTGCGCGCCAGTGCCTGCCCCGAATGCTCAAGCCAGAGGAGATGGTAGAACCGCTTCTGTTCCTCGCCTCGCAGGCCAGCCGCGCGATGACCGGCCAGACGTTGGCCGTGGATGGCGGCGTCGTGGTGAGCGGATGACCCCGCCGCCCGTGACCGCCGACTGGATCGCCACCGACTGGGGCACCTCGCATCTGCGGGTCTGGGCCATGTCCGGCCGCAGCCATGTCGCGCAGGCCCAGTCCGACCAGGGCATGGCGCGGCTCGCCCCGGGCGGGTTCGAGGCGGCTCTGCTGGCGCTGGTCGCACCTTGGCTGGGCGTCGGCACGACCCGGGTCGTCGCCTGCGGCATGGTCGGCGCGCGGCAGGGCTGGGTCGAAGCGCCCTACAGCGCCGTGCCCTGCGCGCCTCTCCCCAAGCCGCCAGTGCGCGCCGACGCCACGGACCCGCGCCTCGCGGTCTGGGTCGTGCCCGGACTGAAGCAGGCCGCCCCGGCCGACGTGATGCGCGGCGAGGAAACCCAGATCGCCGGATTTCTCGCGCTCAACACGGGCTTCGACGGGGTGTTGTGCCTGCCCGGCACCCACACCAAGTGGGCGCAGGTATCGGCCGGAGAGGTCGTCAGCTTCCAGTCCTTCATGACTGGAGAACTGTTCGCGACGCTGGCCGCGCACAGCGTCCTGCGCCATTCGGTCAGCCCGGATGGCTGGGACGACGACGCCTTCGCCGATGCGCTGGACGACGCGCTTTCGCGCCCCGAACGGCTTGCGGCGCGGCTGTTCACACTGCGCGCGGATGCCCTTTTGAACGCGGCGGACGGGCGCGCGGCGCGGGCGCGCCTGTCGGGCCTGCTGATCGGGGCCGAACTTGCCGCGGCGAGGCCCTATTGGCTGGGTCAACCGGTCGCCGTGATCGGCGAGGGCGCCATCGCCGCGCCCTATGTCACCGCCCTGTCACGGCAGGGCACTGCGCCGGTGCAGGCCGATGCCGGGGCGATGACCCGCGCCGGACTGATCGCCGCGTACCGCCAGATCGCCCCCTAGGCCGAGCCACCACAAGGAGCCGCCATGAGCCGCCCGCTGATCGCCATCCTGCGCGGGATCACCCCGCCCGACGCCCTGCCCGTGACCGAGGCGCTGATCGGCGCGGGAATCGACCGGATCGAGGTGCCGCTGAATTCGCCCGATGCACTGGACAGCATCGCCGCCATGGCCGCTGCCTTCGGCCAGGATGCGCTGATCGGCGCCGGTACCGTGCTGACCGCGGCCGAGGTCGAACTGGTGTCGGCGGCTGGCGGACGGCTGGTGGTATCGCCCAATTGCGACCCGGACGTGATCCGCGCGACGCGGATCTGCGGCATGGCCAGCTTTCCCGGCGTCTTCACGCCGACCGAGTGCTTTGCAGCGCTGAAGGCCGGGGCCGACGGGCTGAAGATCTTCCCGGCCTCGCTGTTGGGGCCGAACGGGCTGGCCGCCCTTCGCGCGGTACTGCCGCCCGACGCGCAGGTGTTTGCGGTGGGAGGCGTCGGGCCGGACAATTTCGCCGCTTGGCGGCAGGCCGGGGCCAGCGGCTTCGGCATCGGCACCGCACTCTACGCGCCGGGGCGCAGCGCGGCCGAGGTTGCCGCCCGCGCGGCGGACCTTGTCGCAGCCTGGGAGCGGCTGGAGGGCAACGGGGCGACCCTGGCATGAAACGCAGCCTTGGCGTGTGCTACTACCCCGAACACTGGCCCGAAGCGCAGTGGCCCGAGGATGCCGCGCGCATGGTGGCCGCAGGCATTTCCCGCGTGCGCATCGGCGAATTCGCATGGGGATTGATGGAGCCGGAACCAGGCCGCTTCGACTGGGGCTGGCTCGACCGCGCGATCGGGGTTCTGGGGGACGCGGGGCTTGAGATCATCCTCGGCACGCCGACCGCGACGCCGCCGCGCTGGATGCTCGACCGTCATCCCGACATGCTGGCGCTGGATTCGCAGGGGCGCCCGCGCGGCTTCGGATCGCGGCGGCATTACTGCTTCAGCCACGCGGGATACCGGGCCGAGGCCGCGCGCATCACCGAAGCCATGGCCCGCCGCTATGGCCGCGATGCGCGCGTCATCGCCTGGCAGACCGACAATGAGTACGGCTGCCACGACACGGTGCTCAGCTACTCGCCCGCCGCCACCGCGGCCTTCCGCGACTGGCTGGCGCAGGAATATCAGTCGCCCGACGCGCTCAACCGTGCGTGGGGCAACGTTTTCTGGTCCATGGCCTATGACAGTTTCGATCAGATCGGTCTGCCCAACCTGACGGTGACCGAACCGAACCCGGCCCATGCCTTCGACTTCCGGCGCTTTTCAAGCGCGCAGGTGGTGGCCTTCAACCGGATGCAGGTCGATATTCTGCGCCGCCACACGGACGCGCCGATCCTGCACAACTACATGGGGCGCGAACTGGCGTACGACCATTTCGCGGTGGGCGCCGATCTCGACATCGCAAGCTGGGACAGCTACCCGATCGGCTTCCTGTCCGACCGGCTCGAGGCGGATGCCGATCACAAGCGCCGATACCTGCGGCAGGGCGATCCGGACATGCAGGCGCTGCACCACGACCTTTACAGGGCGGTGGGGCGCGGACGCTGGTGGGTGATGGAGCAGCAGCCCGGACCGGTGAACTGGGCACCGTGGAACCCCGCGCCCCTGCCCGGCATGGTGCGGCTCTGGACCTGGGAGGCCTTCGCCCACGGCGCCGAAACCGTCGCCTTCTTCCGCTGGCGGCAGGCGCCCTTCGCGCAGGAACAGATGCATGCGGGGCTGCTCCTGCCCGACAGCAGCGCGGCGCCGGGTCTGGCCGAGGCCGCGCAGGTCGCGGGCGAACTGGCCGCGATGCCCGATGTCGCCCCCGCCCGCGCACCCGTCGCGCTGGTTTTCGACTACGAAGCCGCCTGGGCCTGGGCGGTGCAGCCGCAGGGCGCGGATTTCGACTATTTCCGCATGGTGCTTTGCTGGTATCGGGGAGCGCGCGAACTGGGCCTGTCGATCGACATCTTGCCGCCCCACGCGGCTGATCTGGGCGATTACCGCGTCGTTCTGATGCCCGGCCTTGCCCGCCTGCGCCCTTCGGCGCTGCGGGCGCTGGACGGCTTTGGCGGGCGCGCGCTGATCGGCCCGCGAAGCAATGCCAAGGCCGACGCGATGGCGACGCCGGTCCCGCTGCCGCCGAACCTGCCGGGGATGGACCTGCGCATCACCCAGGTCGAAAGCCTGCCGCCGGGAATGACCGAGCCACTGTCGGGGGGCGGCCACGTGCTGCACTGGCGCGAGCACTTGCAGGGCGACGCGGAGGTGCTGGAGACGGACGCAGCCGGTGCGCCGCTGATCGTACGTGCGGGCGGTCTGGACTACTTGGGTGGCTGGCCCGATGCCGCGGCGCTGCGCCGCCTGATCCGGGCGGCCTGCGCGCAGCAGGGAATAGAGACCGAATCGCTGCCCGAAGGCCTGCGGCTGCGCGACACCGCGACCCACCGTTTCGCGTTCAACTACGGACCCGACCCCGTTGTCTGGGAGGGGCGCAGCCTTCCGCCCGCCGGCGTCGCATGGCGGGCGCGATGACCGCTTGCCAGCGCGCGGCGCAGCCGCTTAGGTGACGCCATGACCCAGCCCACCGTCGGCGTGACCGCCCTGCCTCAGTCCTGTGACGGCCGCCCCGTGCAGCGCGTGATCCTCGACAACGGATCCATCCGCGTGGCGCTTCTGACCCGGGGCGCGATCTTGCAGGATCTCAGGTTGGCGGGCGTGCCACACGCCCTGACCGTCGGCAGCCCCGACGCAAGCGCCTATCAGGACCCGCTGCGTTATTTCGGCGCAATAGTAGGGCCGGTGGCGAACCGGATAGCGGGCGGGCGGGCACGGCTGGACGGCATCGAGCACCAATTCGACCGGAACGAGGGCGGCACCACCACGCTTCATGGCGGTGCGGACGGCACCCACGCGCGGAACTGGGAAATCGACGTCGCCCGCGCCGATCGCGCGACACTGACACTGGCCCTGCCGGACGGCACGGGCGGCTTTCCCGGAAATCGCACCATCGCGGCACAATACGCCCTGACCGGTCCCGACACGCTGGAACTGACCGTGATGGCGGCGACCGATGCCGCGACCTGGATCAACTTCGCACCGCACGGGCTGTGGAACCTCGACGGAACGCCGGATCTGTCGGGCCACACCCTGCGCATCGCCTCGGACTACTACCTGCCGGTGGACGAGACCGCACTGGTCACCGGCGCAGTGGCGAAGGTGGCGGGCAGCGCGTTCGATTTCCGGGACCCGCGCCCGATCGGCCCCGGCACGCTGCCCGTGCTCGATCACAATTTCTGCCTGTCGCGGGTACGCCGCGCCCCGGTGGAGGTGCTGACACTGACTGGCGCAGGCGGCCTTGCGCTGCACGTTTCGACCTCCGAACCCGGCGTGCAGATCTATGACGCCGCTGGGTTCGACGGCGGCGCCGCGCGCGACCACGCGGGCAGCCCGATCGGGCCGGGCTGCGGGCTTGCCATCGAACCGCAGGGCTGGCCCGACGCGCCGAACCGGCCCGGCTTTCCGTCGGTCCGGGTGGAGGGCGGAACTGCCGTGCGGCAGATCACGCGCTGGCGCTTCTCCCGGCCTGGCTAAACCTCGCGCGCCCGCTCGCGGAGCTGGAACTTCTGGATCTTGCCGGTCGATGTCTTCGGCAGCGGGCCGAAAACCACGTGGCGCGGCGCCTTGTAGTGCGCCATGTTCTCGCGGCAGAAGGCAATCACCTCGTCCGCGCCGAGGGTCCGGCCGTCTTTGAGGGTCACGAACGCGCAGGGCGTCTCGCCCCAGCGTTCGTCCGGCCGCGCGACCACCGCCGCCTCCATGATGTCGGGGTGGCGGTACAGCACGTCCTCCACTTCGATCGAAGAAATGTTCTCGCCGCCCGAGATGATGATGTCCTTGGAACGATCCTTGATCTCGACATAGCCGTCCGGGTGCCTCACCGCGAGATCGCCCGACGCGAACCATCCGCCGCGAAAAGCCTCTTCGGTGGCGGAGGGGTTCTTGAGATATCCTTTCATCACGCAGTTGCCGCGCATGAAGATCTCGCCGATTGTGGTGCCGTCCTCTGGCACCGGCTGCATGGTTTCGGGATCCGCGACCATCAGGTCGTCCAGCGCCATGTTCGCCACGCCCTGCCGCGCCTTGAGCCGTGCCAGCCGGTCGGGCGGCAGCCCCTGCCAGCCGCGCTGCGGCATGCAGATCACCGATGGGCCGTAGGTCTCGGTCAACCCGTAGACATGGGTGATCTCCACCCCCATCGCTTCCATCTTCTCGATCACGCTGGCGGGCGGGGCGGCGCCCGCGGTCATCGCCTTCAGAGGGTTGCGGATGCGGTGCTTGAGATGGTCAGGTGCGTTGGCCAGCATGTTCATCACGATGGGTGCGCCGCAGAAATGCGTGACCTTTTCGTGCCCTATCAGGTCGAACACCACGTCGGCCCGCACCGCTCGCAGGCAGACCGCCGTGCCGGCATTCGCCGCCAGTGTCCAGGGAAAGCACCAGCCGTTGCAGTGGAACATGGGCAGTGTCCACAAATAGACGGCGTGGTGGGGCATCGCCCAGGTGGCGATGTTGGACACCGCGTTCAGATGCGCGCCCCGGTGGTGATAGACGACGCCCTTGGGATTGCCCGTGGTGCCCGACGTGTAGTTGAGCGAGATCGGGTCCCAGTCGTCGCGCGGCATGACCCATTCGTAGTCCGGGTCAGACCCGGCCAGCAGTTCGGTATAGGTCATCGTGCCGATCCGCTTCCCGCCCTCGAAACTGATGTCCTCGATGTCGATCACCAGCATGTCGCGGCCCGAGATGCGGATCGCCCGTTCCACCACTTCGGAAAACTCGGGATCGACCAGCACCGCCTTCGCCTCGCCGTGGTTCAGGATGAAGCCGATCATCTCGGCATCTAGGCGGGTGTTGATCGTGTTCAGCACCGCGCCGCACATCGGCACGCCGAAATGCGCCTCGAACATCTCGGGTATGTTGGCGGCGACGATGGCCACAGTGTCGCCCCGGCCGATGCCGCAGCGCGCCAGCCCGCCTGCCAGCATGAAGCAGCGCGCATAGGTTTCCGCCCAGGTCCGGCGCACCGCGTGATAGACCACGGCCGGATGGTCGGGATAGACCAGCGCCGTCTTGCGCAGGAAAGCCAGCGGCGTGAGCGGTTCATAATTCGCCGGACCCTTGTCCAGCCCCTGTTGATAGATGTTCGCCATGCGGTCTCCCCCCCATTGTGCTGGCCCGCAGGGTCACCCGATGGGCCCGCGCGCCGCAAGCCCAAAGCGCGGCGGGCTTGCAAATCGCGGCCCGTCAGGGCACCGAAGGGCCGACCCAGACGGAGCCCGCAATGTTCTACACCCCCCAAGACGGCCACGGCCTGCCGCACAACCCGTTCGGCGCCATCGTCGCACCGCGCCCGATCGGCTGGATCTCCAGCCGCGGGGCGGACGGGGCCGACAACCTTGCGCCCTATTCGTTCTTCAACGCGGTGGCCTATGTGCCGCCGCAAGTGATGTTCGCCTCCACCTCGACCAAGCCGGACCGGGGCGACACCAAGGACAGCATGGCCAATATCCGCGAAACCGGTGTGTTCTGCGTCAACATCGTGGAATACGCCGCTCGCGACGTGATGAACGCCTCTTCGGGCGCGCATCCGCGTGAGGTGGACGAATTCGCTAAGGCCGGCGCCGCCAAGGCCGGATGCGAGACCATCGATTGCGCCCGCGTGGCGAATGCCCCCGCCAGCCTCGAATGCCGCCTGACGCAGATCGTGCAACTGCCCGGCGCCGCGAATTTCGTGGCCTTCGGCGAGGTGACCGGGTTTCATCTGCGCGATGACTGCATCGTGGACGGGCGGTTCGACGTGACGCGCTTCAACCCGCTCTCGCGGCTGGGCTATCGCGACTACACGGTGGTGCGCGAGGTATTCGAACTGGCCCGCCCGGACGACTAGGTGCGTTTTGGCTTCGCGTGCGCGGCACCGGGTGCTAGCGTTGCGTCATGGACATGTTCCCGGTCACCTTCTACGCCGTGCTGTGCGGTCTTGTCGGCCTGCTCGCGCCGCGGTTCAGGCGCTGGTATGGACGACTCGTGTTCGGCGCGGTGCTGGGCGTGTCGGCCGCCATCGTGATGCCTCAGTTGCGCGCGCTGGTGGGCCTGTAAGCCCACTTTTCCCCGTGCCGGTTTGCCCCTAGTCTGCCGCGAAACGCCACCAGCACGGAGCACGGCATGGAAACCTTCATCGGGGTGATCGGCGGATCGGGTGTCTATGACATGGACGGTCTCGAAGGGGCGGAATGGGTCAGCATCGACAGCCCGTTCGGCAGCCCGTCCGACGCGATCCTGACCGGGCGCCTGAACGGCGTGCGCATGGCGTTCCTGCCGCGCCACGGGCGCGGCCACGTGCACAGCCCGACCACCGTGCCCTACCGGGCCAATATCGACGCGCTGAAGCGGCTGGGCGTGACCGACGTGATCTCGGTTTCGGCCTGCGGGTCGTTCCGCGAGGATATGGCGCCGGGCCACTTCGTGATCGTGGACCAGTTCGTCGACCGCACCTTCGCGCGCGACAAGTCGTTCTTCGGCGCGGGCTGCGTGGCGCATGTGTCGGTCGCGCACCCGACCTGCCCCCGGCTGAGCGCGGCCTGCCTTGAAGCAGCCACGGCGGCGGGGATCACCGTCCACATGGGCGGCACGTATCTTGCGATGGAAGGCCCGCAGTTCAGCACTCTGGCCGAATCGCGGTTGTACCGCGACGTGTGGGGCTGCGATGTGATCGGCATGACCAACATGCCCGAGGCCAAGCTGGCCCGCGAGGCGGAGCTCTGCTATGCCTCGGTCGCCATGATCACCGACTATGACAGCTGGCATCCGGATCACGGCGCCGTCGAGATCACCGCGATCATCGCCACCCTGACAGCCAACGCGGGCAATGCGCGGGCGCTGGTCACGCGGCTGCCGGACCTGCTGGGACAAGACCGCGCACCCTGCCCGCACGGGTGCGACCGCGCGCTGGACCACGCGATCCTGACCGCACCGGACAAGCGCGACCCCGCGGTGGTGGAACGGCTGCGCGCCGTCGCCGGCCGCGTGCTGGGGGGCTGAGGCATGGCACAGGTTCAGGACTATATCCGCACCATCCCCGATTTTCCCCATGCAGGGATCATGTTCCGTGACGTGACCACGCTGTTCGCCGATCCGCGGGGCTTCCGCATCGCGGTGGACCAGTTGCTGCAACCCTACGCCGGGCGGCGCATCGACGTGGTCGTCGGGCTGGAAGCGCGTGGCTTCATCCTGGGCGGCGCCGTGGCGCACCAGCTGTCAGCGGGCTTCGTGCCGGTGCGCAAGAAGGGAAAGCTGCCCGCCGCCACCATCTCCGAGGACTACACGCTGGAATACGGCCAGGCCACCGTCGAGGTGCATGACGACGCTATCGCGCCGGGCCAGTCGGTGCTGATCGTGGACGACCTGCTGGCCACCGGCGGTACGGCGGAGGCAGGGATCAAACTTGTGGAACGGCTGGGCGGCGACATCGTGGGTTGCGCCTTCGTCGTCGATCTGCCGGACCTTGGCGGTCGCGCGCGTCTTGAAGGGCTGGGGATGAAAGTCCACGCCCTTTGCGCCTACGAAGGAGACTGATGCAGCCCGCCCGCGCCTCTCACGCGCGCGCGGGCTGATGTTAGGATCTTCTTATCGGGTAGCCGTGTTGGGCGGCCTGGCCGATCAGCTGTCAGACTTCCTTGTCCGTGCCTTTCTCTTCCGCGTCTTCGTCGGGCAGGTTTTCCATGTTGATGACCCGAAGCGACTTGCGAAAAGCCACATCCCACGGAACCGCCGAGCTTAGCGGGCAGGACTGGGTCTGTACCTCATGTGCGGCATCGCTTTTCACAAGACCGTTCATCTCGAAAATCGATTCGGGCAACCACATCTGCAGCTGGTCGAAACGATAGGCACTGAAAACGCCGTTCTCGGTCGGGATCAGTGAACTGCGCACCATGCAGATGCGGTGGCGGCGGTTCATGAACTCGGCCATCTTGCGTTCGCAGTCGGCCGGTGCACCCATAGGCGCGTCGGGCTGAAGCTCCGTGAACTCGCCTGAGAAGTGCAGGTTGCCGGCCTTGAAACCTTCCGTCGTGCCAAGGCTGTCTTCAGACCCCAGCGACACCCAGTTCACAAGGAACGGAAGCGTATCGCCGATGGCGTTGGTAAAGCGGGCCTCCACCTTGACGCGAGTGACGAAGTCTTCCTGCAATTTCAAAGAACAAAGCTTTGTTTCGGCAAGGCCATCGGGCGAGATCGCGTAGATATCCCCCCCGCTGACGCCAACCGTGGCCTTCGTTCGGCCAAGGCTGAAGTGATATGCGACATCGTCCAGCGTGACGGCGGTCACCTTGTTAACCAAGAAAGCACTGACCAGAAGCACGGCCAGGACGCTGAGTACCATAGCGACACGTTTGAGCATCGTCTTTCTCCCAGTTTCATTACTTGGGACAGCAGACATTCCCGCAGGGTTTGTAGGCGTCCGGGCATTTGGGCGAGGATTGCGCAAGAACGGGCGCGGCGGCGGACAACAGGACAACACACAGAATCATCTTCATCGGCTCATCCTTTCTGAATTCGCAACTTAAGGTTAACCGATCGGCGGCCTTCCCGTAAGGTAAGGATTCCGGACCCTCAAACCGTGCGTTTGGACACAGCCAGTGTCAGGCCGACGGCACGCCCTGCCGCAGCACCGCGCCGGGATTCATGATCCCACGCGGGTCAAGCGCCGCCTTGATCGCGCGCATCGCCGCCAGTTTCGCCGGATCGCCGTAGCGTTCCAGATCGGCCACCTTCAATCGGCCGATCCCGTGTTCGGCACTGACCGATCCGCCCATCGCATCGACAAGATCGTGAACCGTGCGCCGCACCCGGTCCGAGGCCGCCGCGTAGCGGTCACGCTGTTCGCCCTTGGGCGGGAATACGTTGTAATGCAGGTTTCCGTCGCCAAGATGCCCGAAGCAGTTCACCCGAAACTGGCCCAACGCCTCGACGGCGGCGCGTGCCCGCTCGATGAAATCCGGCAACGCGCCCAATGGCAACGACACATCATGCGACGAGATCGACCCGATACGTCGGTTGGCTTCGGGTATCTGCTCACGCGTGGCCCAGAACGCCGCGCGCTGCGCCTCACAACCGGAAAGCACCCCATCCCGCACCAACCCGGCCGCCATCGCGCGTTCCAGAAGCACGGTCAGCGCCGCACCGGCGTCCTGCGCGCCATGCAGCCCCACGTCGATCAGCACCGCCCAGTCAGGCGGGGTATCGCCGAAAGGCTGGCGCAGGTCGGGCAGCGTTTCGGACAGGAAATCGAAGCTCTGCCGCGCGACCAGTTCGAACGCGGTGATCCCTTCGCCCAGGTCGTCCCGCGCCAGCGCCAGCAGGTCCAGCGCCGCCGCCGGACTGTCCACCGCCACGAAACCAGCGGCTTCGGAACGCGGGCGCGGGAACAGACGCAGGCTGGCGGCGGTGATGACGCCCAGCGTGCCTTCGGAACCGATCAGCAGGTTGCGCAGGTCATAGCCGGTATTGTCCTTGCGCAGGCGTTTCAGCCCATTCCAGATGCTGCCGTCGGGTAGCACCGCTTCGAGCCCGAGGCAGAGGTCGCGCGCGTTGCCATAGCGCAGCACGTTCACCCCGCCCGCGTTAGTCGCGAGGTTTCCGCCGATCCGGCACGACCCCTGCGACGCAAGCGCAAGCGGAAACAGAAGCCCATGCGCCGATGCCGCGTCCTGCACGTCCTGAAGGGTTGTGCCCGCTTCGCAGATCAGCACGTTCTCGGCCCGGTAGACGGCGCGCAGCCGGTTCATCCGTTCCAGCGAGATCAGAAGCGGGGCGGGACCGTCCGGCACAATTTGCCCACCGACAAGCCCGGTGCCCCCGCCATAAGGCACCACGGGCACACCTGCCGCGCCCGCGATGCGCACCGTTTCGGCGACCTCGCGTGTGCAGGACGGCAGCACCAGCGCAAGCGCATGTCCGTGAAAACGCCCGCGCGGTT
This sequence comes from Meridianimarinicoccus roseus, assembly GCF_003172915.1. Lineage (GTDB taxonomy): Bacteria > Pseudomonadota > Alphaproteobacteria > Rhodobacterales > Rhodobacteraceae > Meridianimarinicoccus > Meridianimarinicoccus roseus. Next base: position 15,666 of record NZ_QGKU01000068.1, on the reverse strand, counting down.
CCTCCAGGTGGCCGGGGCCCGCCGCCCGCACTGCACCCTCCGGCAACGCCCCGCGCAGCGCGGACAGCACCGGGTGGCGGGACAGCGTGTCACTCATCGCGGCGCAGGTAGGACGGTTGCAGCACCATGATCGTCGGACGGCTGGGCAGCGTGCGCAGCGACACCTCCAGCCAGGATCGATCCAGCCGTTCGACGGCAAATTCACCGGACATTCCGTCAATGAAATATTCCAGCGTGCTCGGGCCGAACCAGTGCATCGGCACCACGATCGAGGACCGAAGCCGCTGCACGACGCGCATCATCGCCCGCACGTCCATCGTGTAGCCGCCATCCACCGGAACCATCACGACGTCCAGCCGTCCCAGCGCGGCGTATTGTTCCGGCGTGGGTTCGTGGTGCAGGTGTCCCAGATGCCCGATGCACAGCCCTGCGGTTTCGAACACGAAGATCGAATTGCCGTCCTTGCCGTCCTCAGCCGAATAGCTCCGGATGTCTGTGGTCACGTTGCGCACGATGAGATCGCCGGTTTCCAGGTAATGATCGGCGCGCCCGGTTTCGAAGTCCCAGCCCGGCAGGACATGGGGAATGCGCGGGTCGGGATCTTCGGTCCAATGGCTGGAATGCGCACGATTCATCGTGGCGACGTCCGGCACATGGTCGGCGCTGCCGATGAACCCGGTATAGTCGGTCACCGCGCTTTGCCCGCCCGGCGTCTGCAGAAGAAACATGGCATGGCCGAGGAAACTCAGCCGGACCGTGTACTCCGGCAGCGGATTTCGGAAGGCAGCCTTCTGCACGACGGCAAGTCCCGGCGTGTTGCGGACCAGCGAAATGCAGTGGCTTGGCTTGCGATCCTGCGCCGCGGCAGGCAGGGCAAGAACGGCGCAGGCAAGTAACAGGGCGATCAGGCGCATCCGGCTTCCTCCGACACTATGCCGCAAAGCATAGCGCATCGGGCGCGAAGGTCACGTCCGCCGTGCCGGCCGCGTCAGGTTGCGTCCGACCTTCCGCGCCGGTCGCTGCGCAAATTGGCGTACAGCACATGATTGCGCCAGCGCCCGTTGATCTGAAGATAGCTTTGCGCAACGCCCTCGTACTTGAAGCCGGAACTCTCCAGCACCCCGCGCGAGGCCGCGTTCTCGGGCAGGCAGGCCGCTTCGAGGCGGCTGAGGTCCATCACCTTGAACGCGTGGTGCGTGACGGCGCGGATCGCCTCGCGCATGTAGCCCTGCCGCGCGTGCCGTTCCCCGATCCAGTAGCCCAGGGTAGCGGCCTGCGCCGGACCGCGCCGGATGTTGTCCAGCGTGATTGCGCCGAGCAGGTCGCCCGTGCCCGCGTGGAACAGGAACAGCGGCAGCGCCGTGCCGTTGTCGATGCTGCGCCGCGCCCAATGCACGCGGTTCGTGAAGCCGCGCCGGGACAGGTGATCGGCGGCCCAGGTCGGCTCCCAAGGCTGCAGGAATTCAAGGCTTTCACGCCGCAGCGCGCACCAGACCAGGAAATCCGCGTGGATCGGTGGACGCAAACGCATCCTTTCGGACACGATCTGCACGCGGCTCCGGTTCAGCCGGATCATGCCGCAAGCCGCCCCCTGAGTTCCTCCAGCGACGGCGCGCCCGACACCGGCCCGTAAAGCGCCATTGCCGCCGGTGCAGCCGCGGCGATCCGAGTGCCATAGTCGCGAATACGGGCGGCGGTCGCGCCCTCGATCAGGTCAACAGTTTCTTCCAGCGGCGGCACCCGGTTCCAGATCGCCACCAGCCGCGCCAACCTTTCGGCACGGTTCGACGGGCTTTCCAGCCCCATCAGAAGGCCCGCCTTCATCTGTGACCGCGCGCGGGCCAGTTCCGCATCGTTGAGTTCCTGCGTGGCCTTGCGCAACTCGTCGATGGTGATGCGGGCCAACTCGCCTACCTGCTCGCCGCTGGTGCCAGCGTAGATCATGGTCATACCGGTATCGGAATAGGCCGACGCCTGCGCGAAGATCGTGTAGCAGAGGCCGCGCTTCTCGCGGATCTCCTGGAACAGCCGCGAGGACATGCCACCCCCCAGCGCCGTGGCAAAGACCTGCGCCGTATAGATGTCGTCGTCGCGGTAGCTGGGCCCTTCCAGCGCGATCGCCATATGCGCCTGTTCCAGCGCCTTGTCGGTCCGGTGTTCGCCGCAGGCGAAACGCGCGGGCGTGGCCAGCGCGAAGGGCGCGGGCTTGAGATGCCCGAAAAGCTTCTCGGCCTCGGCAACGATCTGATCGTGATCCACCGATCCGGCTGCAGACAGGATCATCTGGTCCGGCCCATAGCGTTCGCCGACGAAACCGAACAGATCCTCGCGCGAGAAGCCCTTCACGCGGGCCGCTTCGCCAAGGATGGTGCGACCGATGGGCTGGTCCGGAAAGGCGACCTCCTGAAGCCAGTCGAAGACGATGTCATCGGGCGTATCCAGCGCCTGTCCGATCTCCTGAAGGATCACGCCGCGCTCCACCTCGATCTCGGCGGGGTCCATCACCGGGTTCAGGATGATGTCGGCGATCACGTCCAGCGCCAGCATCACGTTATCTTCCAGCACACGCGCGTAGTATGCCGTCATCTCGCGAGAGGTGTAGGCGTTGATGTAGCCTCCCACATCCTCGATCGCCTCGGCGATCTGCAGGGCCGACCGCCGCTTGGTGCCCTTGAACGCCATGTGTTCCAGGAAATGGGCGATACCGTTTTGTTCCAGCCGTTCATGCCGCCCGCCCGCGGTGACCCACAGGCCAATGGCCGCGGACTTGAGCCCCGGCATCCGTTCGGTGACGATGCGCAGGCCGTTGGACAATCTATGAATTTCGACGCTCACGCTGAAATCTTCTCCTCGATGAGGGTTTCGATGGCCACCAATTCGTTGGCGACGCGGGTCACCCGTTCCGGCCGCTCATACAGGTCCGACATGCGGTTGGGAAGCGGCGGGCGCCGACCCATCGCCGCCTCGACTGCGTCAGGAAACTTGGCCGGATGCGCCGTGGCCAGTGTGATCATCGGCACCTGCGGGTCGGCAAGTTCGTGCGCGACCTTCACGCCGACCGCAGTGTGCGGGCAAAGGATCTCGCCGCTCGTGGCAAAGGACCGGGTGATCGTCGCCGCGGTTTCCTCTTCCGAGGCGCGGCCGCTGGCGAACAGATCGCGCAAACGGCCAAGGGCGCCCTGGCTGATCGGGAAGCTGCCGCTTTCGCCGAGCATCTTCATCTGGTCCGCAACCGCAGCGCCGTCGCGGTCGTAGACCTCGAACAGCACACGTTCGAAGTTGGAACTGACCTGGATGTCCATCGACGGGCTGATCGTCGGCTCCACGCCCGACTTGGTGTAGGCACCGGTTTCCATCGTGCGGTGCAGTATATCGTTGCGGTTGGTGGCGATCACCAGCTTGTGGATCGGCAAACCCATTCGGCGCGCGACGTAGCCCGCGAAGATATCGCCGAAATTGCCTGTCGGCACGGTGAAGCTGACCTTGCGGTGCGGTGCGCCAAGCGCGGTTGCCGCGGTGAAGTAGTAGACGACCTGTGCCAGCACCCGCGCCCAGTTGATTGAATTGACGCCGGCCAGCCGCACCCGGTCACGGAAGTCGAAATGATTGAAGGCGTCTTTTACACGCGCCTGGCAGTCGTCGAAATCTCCGTCCAGCGCCAATGCGTGGACATTTGGCTCGGACGGGGTGGTCATCTGGCGGCGCTGCACCTCGGACACCCGGCCATGCGGGAACAGGATGAACACGTCCACCGCATCGAGTCCGCGGAACGCTTCGATCGCGGCGGAGCCGGTGTCGCCCGATGTGGCCCCGATGATGGTGACGCGGTCGCCCCGGCGCTTCAGCGCGACCTCGAACATCTGGCCGATCATCTGCATCGCGAAATCCTTGAACGCGAGCGTCGGTCCGTGGAACAGTTCCAGCAGGAACTGATTTGCGTCGGTCTGAACCAGCGGCGCGCGCGCGGCATGTCCGAAACCGGAATAGGCCCGCTCGATGATGGCGCGGAACTCCGCATCGGTGAAGGTGTCGCCGATGAAGGGCTTCATGACGCGGAAAGCGACCTCTTCATAGGGCAGCCCCGCCAGAGCGGCGATCTGCGCGGCATCGAACACCGGGATCGTCTCGGGAAGATACAACCCGCCGTCGCGGGCCAGCCCGGTCAGCATCGCTTCTTCGAAATTCAGGACCGGCGCCTTGCCGCGGGTAGAGACGTACTTCATGTGCTTTCGCTTTCACGGTTGCGGCGCGCCTGCGCTGCGAAGAAGGCGGTCATGCCGGCCCAGACGATCGCCAGCAGGAACCATGTCACCGCGTATTGCAGGTGATTGTTGGGAATGCCCGCAGTGTCGACCGGCAGCGGCGTGACCGCCAAAGGCGCCTCGTCGGTTCTGCGCACGACCAGCAGGACCGGGTCGGTGCCCAGTTCCGCCGCCATCGCTGGCACGTCGCGCGCGAACCACAGGCGACCTTCGGGATCGGGGGTGAAGCCGTCTACCTCGTCGGGCCAATGCAGGTTACCGGTCACGGTTGCCTGCACCGCAGGGCGCGGCCGGTCACGGTCGGTCTGGCGGATGAATCCGCGGTCGATCAGGATGCGCCGCGCGCCAAGATCGAATGGCGCGATCACTCGGTAACCGGGGCCAACCGCCTTCAGGCTCGCCTGCACCAGGATCTCCTCCGCGCCGATGGTCCCGCTGGCCTGCACCGGCAGGTACCTGTCAGCTCCGGGATCGGGATCGGCGGGAACCGCGACCGGCGCACCGGTCATCTGCGCCTCCATGTCGGCCAGCACCGCCTCTTTCCAGTCAAGCCGCTGCATCTGCCACAGGCCGAGCCAGACCAGGATCGCCGTCCCGGCCAGGCCGAACATCAGGGGCAGAAGAAGTCGCATGAGGCCTCCGTGCGGCGCGAACGGGAAGGGCGCAGGCCTTTCGGCCCGCGCCCCGCTTTACGCCTGACAGTGGGGAAGGTTCAACCGCCCCAGATATAGATCGACGCGAACAGGAACAGCCAGACCACGTCCACGAAGTGCCAGTACCACGACGCGGCTTCGAAGCCGATGTGGTTGTCCGGGGTGAAATGGCCAGCCTGAAGCCGCAACAGGCAGATCGTCAGGAAGATCGTGCCGATGATCACGTGCGCGCCGTGGAAGCCCGTCGCCATGAAGAAGTTCGCACCATAGATGTTGCCCGAGAAGCCGAAGGCCGCGTGGCTGTATTCGTACACCTGAAAGACGGTGAACAGAACGCCGAGTCCGATGGCGAGGATCAGTCCCCACTTCATGTCCTTGCGGTTGTTCTCGTGAACCAGCGCGTGGTGCGCCCAAGTCGCCGCCGCGCCGGAGCAAAGCAGGATCAGCGTGTTGATCAGCGGAAGGTGCCAGGGATCGAAGGTTTCGATGCCGACCGGCGGCCAGACGCCATCGACAGCCGGGCTGTCCGGGCCCATCGGATAGAGCGCATGCTTGAAGAAGCTCCAGAACCACGCCGCGAAGAACATCACCTCGGACATAATGAACAGGATGAAGCCGTAGCGGAGGCCGATCTGGACCACCGGCGTATGATCGCCGACCTGGTTCTCGGCCACGGTTTCGGACCACCAGCCGAACATGACGTACAACACGCAGATCAGACCGGCGAGGAACATCCAGGGCCCGCTGCCGTGCATCAGAAGGACGGCGCCGAACAGCATGAAGAACGCCCCGGCCGCGGCCAGAAGCGGCCAGATCGACGGCTGGAGGATATGGTAGTCGTGATTCTTTTCGTGGGCCATGGGTTGCTCTGTCTCTCTCGGTCGCTCGTCAGTTCACGGAAGATTGGGTCTGTGCGGGGTCGGGCGCGCCCCCGGCGTCAGGCGCAAGGCGCGCCTGCCGGTCCTCCGGCACATCCGTTTCATAAAAGGTGTAGGACAGCGTGATCTCATGTAGGAACTTGCCTTCACGGTCCTCGACGATCTCGGGATCCACATAGAATGTCACCGGCATCTGCACCCGCTCACCAGGCTGCAACACCTGCATGGTGAAGCAGAAGCAATCGATCTTGGTGAAATAGCCGCCAGCGGCATAAGGGGTCACGTTGTAGGTGGCGGTGCCCGCGACGGGCCGGTCTGTGGGGTTGTAGGCCTCGTAAAAGGCCAGCCCGGTTTCGCCGATCTTGAGGTCCATCGTCCGCTGCACCGGCTTGAACTGCCAGGGCATGTCGCGGTCGGTGGAAGCGTCGAAACGCACCTTCACTGTCTTGTCGAGCACGCTGTCCGACGCCTGGCTAGAGGCAGATGTCGTCCCGCCGAAGCCGGTAACGCGGCAGAACAGGTCATACAGGGGCACGGCAGCGAAGCCCAGCCCGGCCATGACCACGACGACGCCCGCGGTGGCGAAGGCGGTGTTGCGCACCCCGGCCCGGCTCATTGCGACGTCTCCGGAAGCATTTCCGGACGGAGAACGTGGTCGAAGCCCTGCGTGGGCGCGCCCCCGCCGACCTTGGCCACAGTCAACCCGAACATCACGGCCACGAACCCGAGAAGAACGAGCCCAAGCCCCAGGTTGCGCCCGAACCGGCGCTGGTGAAGGTCATGCTGCTTGCCGAACGACATTACCAGATCCCCCATCCGAAGCGGTCCAGCCCCGCATCGACCATCAGCGCGCCGAAATGCGCGAACAGGTAGTAGAGCGAGAAGCGGAAGAACGCTTTTTCAACTTTGTAATTGTCCGCCTCGGCAGCGGCATCGTCGCGCCGCGCGATTGCGACGGCACCCTGCAGGAAGCGCAAGTTCATGATCACTGCGACCGCAAGATAGACCGGCCCGCCGATGGCCGAGAATGCCGTGCCGATCGCCAACGGCGCCAGAAGCGCGGTGTAAACAACGATGTGGCGGCGGGTCGCCGGGCGGCCATGCGTGACGGTCAGCATGGGCACGCCCGCGTCGGCGTAGTCGGACTTCATGAACAGCGCCAGCGCCCAGAAATGAGGCGGCGTCCACATGAAGATCAGCGCAAACATCAGAACGCTTTCAAGCGACACGCTGCCCGTCGCCGCCACCCAGCCGATCATCGGCGGGAAGGCTCCGGCGGCGCCTCCGATTACGATGTTCTGCGGCGTCCAGCGCTTCAGCCACATCGTGTAGATCACGGCGTAGAAGAAAATCGTGAAGGCAAGAAGACCGGCCGCGGCCCAGTTGGCCGCAAGGCCAAGCATCACGACCGCGATGCCCGACAGCGCCAGCCCCAGCGCGAGCGCCTCATCGCCGCGCACCGCGCCGGACGGGACCGGGCGGGACCGCGTGCGGCGCATTACGGCATCGATGTCGGCATCCCACCACATGTTCAGCGCGCCCGACGCGCCGCCGCCCAGGGCGATGAACAGTATGGACGCGAACGCCACCATCGGGTGCAGCGATACCGGCGCGACCATCAGCCCGGCAAAGGCAGTGAACACGACCAGCGTCATGACGCGTGGCTTCAGCAGCGCAACGTAATCGCCGAACCCCGCCTCGCCGGTCCGTGTTCCGGGCAGTGTGGATGTTGCGTCGGTCATTCAGTCTTCTCCGTCCCGCCCGGCACTTTCGGGCGGGGCTTGTTCAGGGGGCGCGATCTCAGCGCGCAGCGACCTCGAAGTCGGCGGGAATACCGGCATACTCTTCGCGCATCTGCGCCAGCCATGCCTCGTATTTCTCTTCGCTCACGACCTTCACGGTAATCGGCATGTAGGCGTGGGCCTGACCGCACAACTCCGAACATTGGCCGAAATAGACGCCTTCCTTCTCGGCCTTGAACCACAGCTGCGCAAGGCGGCCAGGCACAGCGTCCTGCTTCACGCCGAAGGCGGGCACGGTCCAGGAATGGATCACGTCGGCGCCGGTCACCTGCACGACAATGGTCTTGCCGACGGGCACGACCATGGGTTCGCTCGTGGCCAGAAGATACTCGTCCTCGGCATAGCCTGCCTCGGCCAGTTCGTCCTTCTCCAGCATGAACGCCTCGTAGGAGAAGCCTTCATCCACGTACTCGTAGCCCCAGTACCACTGGTAACCCGTGGTCTTGATGGTGATGTCTGCCTCCGGGATCTCCTGCTGCTTGAACAGGATCGGCAGCGAAAAGGCGCCGATAAACACTAGGATGATGATCGGAACGATCGTCCACGCCACTTCCAAAGGCGAGTTGTGCGTGAAGGTACCCGGCTCCGGATTGCGCTTCTCGTTGAATCGCAGAATGCACCACACCAGCAACGCCGTCACGAACAGAACGATGGCGATGATGATCACGTTGATAAAACCGTCGAGCCATTGCAGGTCGCGCGCCAGTTCCGTTGCGGCCGGCTGGAAGCCCGTGCCGCCGGGAATCGGCTTTCCGACCACCGGCAGATCACCCAGCACGTCCTGCGCCAGAGCCGCAGGCGCGGCGAGGGCCGTCAGCGCAGCGGTGGCAAGCCCAAGGGTCGGCAGTTTGATTCGCATGTTTTCTTCCTGTTGATCTCGCCGAAGGCACGGCGCAGTTTGGTTCGACGTGCCCGGGCGTGGTCACCCATTGTTGTGATGAGCCCAAAGATCATATCTGAGGCAATGGAACAAGATGCGGCCCTGCGACATTCCGGTCAGTTTGACCTGAATCAAAGACATGAAAGCGGATTTACATGAACGTAGACAGGTTTGACCCGTTCGCCACGCGCATCGACCCCGACGTCGCGCTTGCACGGCTACGCGCGGCCACGGACGGCGCAGATGATGGCGAACTGTTCCTGGAGCGCCGCCGTTCCGAGGTTCTGAGCTACGATGACGGGCGCCTGCGCACAGCCAGCTACGATGCCTCCGAAGGGTTCGGGCTGCGGGCGGTGCGCGGTGACACGACCGGATACGCGCATTCCACCGAAGTGACCGAGGCCGCGCTCGCGCGCGCCAGCGACACGGCGCGGCTGGCGGTTGGCGCGGGCGGCGGGACCTTGGCCGAACCGCCGCAGGGAACCAACACGCGGCTCTACTCCGACGTCGATCCGCTGATCGAGGCCCCTTTCGCCGCGAAGATCGCCACGCTGCGCGATATCGACACCTTCGCGCGGGACATCGACCCGAGGGTGGTGCAGGTTTCGGCAACGCTGGCTGCCGGGCAGCAGGAGGTCGTGATTCTGCGCCCGGACGGGATGATCGTGTCGGACATCCGGCCGATGACGCGGCTCAACGTATCGGTGATTGTGGAACAGGATGGTCGGCGCGAATCCGGCGGGGTTGGGGCGGGTGGACGGCGGCCGCTGTCGCTCGTCACCGACGCGGCCCATTGGCAGGACGCCGTGCGCGAGGCGCTGCGAATCGCGTCGGTCAACCTCGAGGCCGAGGCCGCTCCGGCCGGAGTAATGGACGTGGTGCTTGGCCCCGGCTGGCCGGGCATACTTCTGCATGAAGCCGTGGGCCACGGGCTTGAAGGCGATTTCAACCGTAAGAAGACGTCGGCGTTTTCCGGCCTGATGGGACAGCGCGTTGCCGCCCCCGGCGTGACGGTGCTGGACGACGGTACAATTCCCGACCGGCGCGGGTCGATCACGATCGACGATGAGGGGACACCCAGTCACCGCACCACACTGATCGAGGACGGCATCCTCGTGGGCTACATGCAGGACCGCCAGAACGCCCGGCTGATGGGTGCGGCCGCGACCGGCAACGGGCGGCGGCAAAGCTATGCCCATCCGCCTATGCCCCGCATGACGAACACCTACATGCTCGGCGGCAAGGAAGACCCCGCCGACATCCTCGCCGGTCTGGATGACGGGCTCTACGCCGTGGGATTCGGCGGCGGGCAGGTGGACATCACCAACGGAAAGTTCGTGTTCTCCTGCACAGAGGCCTACCGGGTGAAGAATGGCCGCGTCGGCGCGCCGGTAAAGGGCGCCACGCTGATCGGCGACGGGCCCACCGCGATGCAGCACATCCAGGCGATCGGCAACGATCTGGCTCTCGATCCCGGCATCGGCAATTGCGGCAAGGCGGGCCAATGGGTGCCGGTCGGGGTCGGCCAGCCCAGCCTGCGGATCGGCCGCCTGACGGTCGGCGGATCTTCATAACCCACCCGGCACGCAAGGAGCGTCGGCCGCGGCCGCGCTCCAGCCCGCCGGGTTTTCCGGAGAAACCATCAAAAATTCCGGTCCAATTTTACCTAAAGTTAAGCACCGCGGCGCGAGGGTGGCTTTACCCCTCGGGCGGAGCCGCGATGACACAAACCCTGTTTTCCTCCAACACCACACCCCTCACCTCACCCAGGACGGAAGAAGACAGATCGTCGTGGCTCCGCCTCATTCGCTCTCGCGGCGTCGGGGTTCACACGTTTTTCAGGCTGATGGGCGAACACGGAAGCGCCGCGCGCGTGCTCGATCTGCTGCCGGACCTCGCCGCACGGGCGGGCGTGACCAACTACACTGCCGCTGCACCCGATAGTGTAGAGGCTGAGTTGCGTGCGGGCCGCCGGGCCGGAGCGCGCCTCTTGTGCTGGGGCGATCCGGATTATCCGCCCCTGCTGGCCGGGATCCCCGACCCCCCGCCCGTTCTGTGGATGTGTGGCCGGGCCGAGGTTCTGGCAATGCCGCTGGTCGCGCTGGTGGGCGCGCGCAATGCCTCCAGCCTCGGGGAACGGATGGCTCGCCAGCTTGCGCAGGACCTCGGTCAGCAGGGATTCGCCACAGTTTCGGGCCTTGCGCGCGGCATCGACGCCGCAGTTCACGGCGCAAGCCTGAAGACCGGCACCGTGGCGGTTCTGGGCGGCGGTATCGACGTGCCGTACCCCTCCGAGAACGAGGCGCTCTTTCGGCGGATCGCGGACCAGGGTGTTCTGCTGTCGGAACAGCCGATGGGCCTTGCCCCGCAGGCGCGGCACTTCCCACGCCGCAACCGGATCATCTCGGGGCTGGCGCGCGGGCTGATCGTGGTGGAAGCCGCCGCGCGCTCGGGCAGTCTGATCACGGCACGCAACGCACTCGATCAGGGCCGCGACGTGCTGGCCGTGCCGGGCCATCCGTTCGATGGGCGCGCGACGGGCTGCAACATGCTGATCCGAGACGGCGCAACACTGATCCGCTCTGCCGCCGACGTGATCGACGCGCTCGGCCCTGTGGACGCGGATGCGCCCGATGCCCCGGAAGCCCTGCGCCCCCCGCAACCCGAATCTCCATCGCCCTCGGCCGCGCCGGAAGCGGCAGCCGACCGCGCGGTCCGGGCCTCTTTGACGACGCGTCCCGCACCGCGCCCGCAGGGCACGGTGCCCGAGCCTGCGCAGCAACGTATGGCCGCGATCCTGTCCCGGCTCGGCCCGACGCCGCTGCCCGAAGACCAGTTGATCCGCGACCTCGCCATGCCCGCGACCATCGTTGCGCCGGCCCTTATGGAACTGGAGCTTGAAGGGCGGATCGTGCGCCACGCCGGTGGCATGGTTTCCCGCAGCTAGCCCGCGACACGGCCGCCGCCGGACCCGCCCGACATTGACAAGCAATGCCCCGCAGTCACATCTAGCGGTCACCCGTTCGGAATGTCCCTGTCTCTGGAGCCCAGCTTATGCCGGTCGTCGTTGTCGAGTCCCCCGCGAAAGCCAAGACCATCAACAAGTATCTGGGCGACGACTACACCGTTCTGGCCTCCTACGGGCACGTTCGCGACCTGCCGCCAAAGGACGGGTCAGTCGATACGGACCACGATTTCGACATGATCTGGGAAATCTCGCCGGACAGTCGCAAGCACGTCAAGGCGATCGCCGATGCGCTTGCGGGCGATGACGCGCTGATCCTCGCAACCGACCCTGACCGCGAGGGCGAGGCGATCAGCTGGCACCTGCAGGAGGCGCTGACGAAGCGCAAGGCGATCAAGAAGTCCACGGAAGTCAGCCGCGTCGTGTTCAACGCGATCACCAAGTCGGCCGTCACCGAAGCGATGAAGAACCCCCGGCAGGTCGATCTTGAACTGGTGCATGCCTATCTCGCGCGCCGGGCGCTCGACTACCTCGTGGGCTTCAACCTCAGCCCTGTGTTGTGGCGCAAGCTGCCGGGCGCGAAATCGGCCGGGCGCGTTCAGTCCGTGTGCCTGCGCATCATCGTCGAACGCGAGATGGAGATCGAGGCTTTCAAGCCGCGCGAATACTGGTCGGTCCGCGCCGTGCTGGAAACCCCGCGCGGGCAGACCTTCACGGCCCGGCTGACGGTGCTGGGCGGGCGCAAGCTGGACAAGTTCGACCTGGCTACCGCCGAGGCGGCCGAACTGGCGGTGCAGGCCGTCAGTTCGCGCGCCCTTGCCGTGCGGTCGGTCGAAGCCAAGCCCGGCACGCGCAACCCCGCCCCGCCCTTCATGACCTCCACCCTGCAGCAGGAAGCGAGCCGCAAGTTCGGCTTCGGTGCGCGCCAGACCATGAGTGCGGCGCAGCGGCTTTATGAGGCGGGGCTGATCACCTACATGCGGACCGACGGGATCGACATGGCTCCCGAGGCGGTGATGTCCGCGCGCGACGCGATCAAGGACCGCTACGGCGACAACTACCTGCCGGGGTCGCCCCGCATGTACAAGAACAAGGCCAAGAACGCGCAAGAGGCACACGAGTGCATCCGTCCCACGGACATGGGCCGGGATGCCGCGGCGCTGCGCATCTCGGACGGCGACCAGCGCAGGCTCTATGACATGATCTGGAAGCGCACCATCGCCAGCCAGATGGCAGCCGCGCGGCTGGAACGCACGACCATCGACGTGGGAAGCCCGGACGAGCAGGTGATGCTGCGGGCCACCGGGCAGGTCGTGCTGTTCGACGGTTTCCTGAAGGTCTACGAGGAGGGTCGCGACGACGACGGCGATGATGAGGGCGCCCGGCTGCCGCAGGTCGCCGAAGGCGACACGGTCAGCCCGGCTCGCGACGCGCTTCAGGCAGACTATGAAAAGGCTGCGGGCAGCGCCGATGCAGTGGTGGAGACACGCAAGAGCGCGGCAGCGATCCTGTCCGACAGCGGCGCCGTGCTGGCGCAGCAGCATTTCACGCAGCCCCCGCCGCGCTATACCGAGGCCAGCCTTGTGAAGCGCATGGAGGAGCTTGGCATCGGTCGACCCTCGACCTATGCGTCGATCGTGACCACGATCCAGGATCGCGGTTATGTCGTGAAGGACGGCAACCGCCTGATCCCGGAAGACAAGGGCCGCCTCGTTACCGCGTTCCTCGTCAACTACTTCCGCAAGTATGTCGGCTACGACTTCACCGCCGATCTCGAAAGCCAGCTCGACGACGTATCGGCGGGCGAGCGGGACTACAAGGAAGTGCTGCACCAGTTCTGGCGCGACTTCTCGGCCGCTATCGAGGAAACCGCCGAACTGCGCATCACCGAGGTTCTGGAAAAGATCAACGAGGTGCTCGAGCCGCACCTGTTTCCGCCCAAGCCTGATGGCTCCGACCCGCGGCTTTGCCCGAATTGCGGCGCCGGGCGCCTCTCGATGCGCACCGCGCGGTCGGGCGGGGCCTTCATCGGCTGTTCCAACTATCCCGAATGCCGGTACACGCGCCCGTTCGGCCCGCCCGGTATGGAAGACACCGATGCCAGCGGAATTCCGCCCGAAGGCAAGCTTCTGGGTGTGGATGCGGGCGACAACATCTACGCCCACAAGGGCCGCTTCGGACCGTACGTGCAACGCGGCGAGGTGACGGAGGAGAACAAGAAACCGCCGCGACAGTCGATCCCGAAGGACTGGCCCGCAGATCAGGTGGACCTCGAACAGGCGGTCAAGCTGCTGTCTCTCCCGCGCGAAATAGGCCCGCATCCCGAGGACGGGGTCACGATCTGGGCCAATATCGGGCGCTACGGGCCGTACCTGAAACACGCCGAGTCGATTTCCCACAAGGGCGGCACCAATGCCAACCTCGAGGACGTGGACGAGGTGTTCACGATCGGGATGAACCGCGCGGTGGAGGTGCTGGCGTCCAAGCCCAAGCGCGGAAAACCCGCCCCGACCACCCCGCTCAAGGAGCTGGGCGAGCACCCGGACGGCGGCGCGGTGAACGTGATGAAGGGCCGCTATGGGCCTTACGTGAAGTGGGACAAGGTCAACGCCACGCTGCCCAAGGATATCGACCCCGAAACCATGACGCTGGAGCAGGCGCTGCCGATCCTGGCGGAGCGGGCCGCCAAGACCGGCGCGAAGAAGAAGGCGGCCCCCAAGAAAAAACCGGCGGCCAAGAAACCAGCCGCGAAGAAACCGGCGGCGAAAAAGAAGACAGCCGCGTCGAAATCTTCTTCCAAGGCGGCGGAGTGACCGCCGCCCGTCGCCGCGCTGCGGCATTTTGTTGACACATCCGCACCGCAACGTCACAAGTTCCGCAAACTGCGTGGAAGGATGCGTATATGAAAAAGGTGTACGGCAGCGCGTCGGAGGCTCTTGACGGGCTTTTGTCGGACGGGATGCTCATCGCGGCGGGGGGCTTTGGTCTTTGCGGCATTCCTGAGCTTCTGATCGACGCCATTGTCGAAAGCGGCGTCAAGGACCTGACCGTCGCCTCGAACAACGCGGGCGTCGATGACTTCGGGCTCGGCAAGCTGCTGGCCACCCGCCAGATCAAGAAGATGATGTCGTCCTATGTCGGCGAGAACGCGGAATTCATGCGCCAGTACCTGTCGGGCGAGCTGGAGCTAGAATTCAATCCGCAGGGCACGCTCGCCGAACGCATGCGCGCGGGCGGCTGCGGCATCCCGGGCTTCTACACCAAGACCGGCGTCGGCACGATGATCGCCGAGGGCAAAGAAGTGAAGCAGTTCGACGGCGAGGATTTCATCCTCGAGCGCGGCATCTTCGCGGACCTGAGCATCGTGAAGGCGTGGAAGGCAGACGACACCGGCAACCTCGTCTTCCGCAAGACCGCGCGCAACTTCAACCCGCCCGCCGCGATGTGCGGCAAGGTCTGCGTTGCCGAGGTCGAGGAAATCGTGCCGCGCGGCGCGCTCGACCCCGACGCCATCCACCTGCCCGGCATCTACGTGCACCGGATCGTGCAGGGCGACCACGAGAAACGGATCGAACAGCGCACGACGCGCAAGCGGGAGGAAGCCTGATGCCCTGGGACCGCAACCAGATGGCCGCGCGCGCGGCACAGGAACTCGAAGACGGCTGGTACGTGAACCTCGGGATCGGCATTCCGACGCTGGTGGCCAATTACGTCGGCGACAAGGACATCACACTGCAATCCGAGAACGGGATGCTCGGCATGGGGCCCTTCCCCTACGAGGGCGAGGAAGACCCCGACCTGATCAACGCGGGCAAGCAGACGATCACCGAGTTGAACCGCACGTCGTATTTCGACAGCGCGACCAGCTTCGGGATGATCCGGGGCGGCAAGATCGCGGCGGCGATCCTGGGCGCGATGGAAGTGGCCGAGAACGGCGATCTGGCGAACTGGATGATCCCCGGCAAGCTGGTGAAGGGCATGGGCGGCGCGATGGATCTCGTGGCCGGGGTCGGCCGGGTCATCGTGGTGATGGACCACCAGAACAAGGCGGGCGAGAGCAAGGTGCTGAAGGCCTGCACGCTGCCGCTGACCGGCACCGGCGTGGTGGACCGGATCATCACCAATCTCGGGGTGCTCGACGTGGTCGAGGGCGGGCTGAAGATCGTCGAGACCGCCGACGGCGTCACCGAAGACGACATCCGCGCCGCAACCGAGGCGACAATCGT
>NZ_QGKU01000067.1 GCF_003172915.1 Meridianimarinicoccus roseus | reverse complement strand
TCGAGGATTTTCGACACCACGCCGGCGCCGACGGTGCGGCCGCCTTCGCGGATGGCGAAGCGGAGCTTTTCTTCCATCGCGATCGGCGCGATCAGTTCCACCTGGAACGACACGTTGTCGCCCGGCATCACCATCTCGGTCCCCTCGGCCAGCGTCACCGTCCCGGTCACGTCCGTCGTGCGGAAGTAGAACTGCGGGCGGTAGTTCGCGAAGAACGGCGTGTGACGGCCGCCCTCTTCCTTCGTCAGGATGTAGGCCTCGGCCTCGAACTTCGCGTGCGGCTTCACCGAGCCGGGCTTGCACAGGACCTGCCCGCGCTCCACGCCCTCACGGTCCACACCGCGCAGCAGCGCGCCGATGTTGTCGCCCGCCTCGCCGCGATCCAGCAGCTTGCGGAACATCTCGACGCCCGTGCAGGTCGTCTTCTTTGTGTCGCGGATGCCCACGATCTCGATCTCGTCGCCCACGTTGATCACGCCGCGCTCCACGCGGCCGGTCACCACCGTACCACGGCCGGAAATCGAGAACACGTCCTCGATCGGCATCAGGAACGGCTGGTCGATCGGGCGCTCCGGCGTCGGGATGTACTCGTCCACGGCCGCCATCAGTTCGCGGATCTTGTCCTCGCCGATCGCGTTGTCACGGCCTTCCATCGCCGCCAGCGCAGAGCCCGCGATGATCGGAATGTCGTCGCCCGGGAAGTCGTAATCCGACAGAAGCTCGCGCACTTCCATCTCGACGAGCTCCAGAAGCTCCTCGTCGTCCACCTGGTCGACCTTGTTCAGGAACACCACAAGCGCCGGAACGCCGACCTGGCGCGCCAGGAGGATGTGCTCGCGGGTCTGCGGCATCGGGCCGTCCGCCGCGTTCACCACCAGAATACCGCCGTCCATCTGCGCCGCGCCCGTGATCATGTTCTTCACGTAGTCGGCGTGGCCGGGGCAGTCCACATGCGCGTAGTGCCGGTTCTCGGTCTCGTATTCAACGTGCGCCGTCGAGATCGTGATCCCGCGCGCCTTCTCCTCCGGCGCGCCGTCGATCTGGTCGTATGCACGGAATTCGCCGAAATACTTCGTGATCGCCGCCGTCAGCGTCGTCTTGCCGTGGTCAACATGGCCGATCGTGCCGATGTTCACGTGCGGCTTGTTCCGTTCAAACTTTGCCTTTGCCATAATGGCCTCCTGTTCGCTCAAGGGGCGGCGGGGTTTCCCCCGCCCTACAGTCTTTGGGTAGGGCGGGGTTCACCCCGCCATCCCGTCATGCGTATTTCTTCTGGATCTCTTCGCTGATGTTCGCGGGGACCGGTTCGTAATGATCGAAGAGCATCGTGAACTGGGCGCGGCCCGAAGACATCGAGCGCAGCGTGTTGATGTAGCCGAACATGTTTGCCAGCGGCACGAAGGCGTTGATGACAATCGCGTTGCCGCGCGTATCCTGCCCCTGCACCATGCCCCGACGCGAAGTCAGGTCGCCGATGATACCGCCGGTGTACTCTTCCGGGGTCACGACCTCGACCTTCATGATCGGCTCGAGCAGCTTGGCGCCCGCGCGCTTGAGACCTTCGCGCATGCACATCCGCGCTGCGATCTCGAACGCCAGCACGCTGGAGTCCACGTCGTGGAACTTGCCGTCGATCAGCGCGACCTTGAAGTCGATGACCGGGAAGCCGGCAAGCGGACCGCTGTCCATGACGGACTTGATGCCCTTTTCCACACCGGGAATGTATTCCTTCGGCACTGTGCCGCCGACGATACGGCTTTCGAACGAGTAACCTTCGCCCGGCTCCGTCGGCGCAAGGATCATCTTCACCTCGGCGAACTGGCCCGACCCACCCGACTGCTTCTTGTGGGTGTAGGTATGTTCGATCTCGTGACCGATGGTCTCACGATAAGCAACCTGCGGCGCACCGATGTTCGCCTCGACCTTGAACTCGCGCTTCAGACGGTCGACGAGAATGTCGAGGTGAAGTTCCCCCATCCCCTTCATAATCGTCTGGCCCGACTCGAGGTCGGTTTCCACGCGGAACGACGGGTCTTCGGCCGCAAGACGCTGCAGGCCTTGGGACATCTTTTCCTGGTCCGCCTTCGTCTTCGGTTCCACGGCGATCTCGATCACCGGGTCCGGGAAGGTCATGGTTTCCAGAACGACCGGCGACTTGCTGTCAGACAACGTGTCACCCGTGGTCGTGTCCTTAAGACCGGCAAGCGCGATGATGTCGCCCGAGAACGCCTCTTCGATTTCGGTGCGGTTGATGGCGTGCATCATCATCATCCGGCCGATACGTTCTTTCTTGCCCTTCGTCGTGTTCAGGATGCTGTCACCTTTGGCCAGCTTGCCCGAATAGATGCGGGTGAAGGTCAGCGAGCCGACGAACGGGTCGTTCATGATCTTGAACGCCAGAGCCGAGAACGGTTCGTCGTCATCGGCATGCCGCGCGATGTTGCGGGTTTCCGTCTCGTCGTCCGGCGAGAAGCCCATGTACGCCGGCACATCGAGCGGACCGGGCAGGTAGTCGATCACGGCGTTCAGCAGCGGCTGGACACCCTTGTTCTTGAACGCAGACCCGGCGAGGATCGGAACGAACGACATCGACAGTGTGCCCTTGCGGATCAGCGCGCGCAGGGTCGGCAGGTCGGGCTCGTTGCCTTCGAGATAAGCCTCCATCGCATCGTCGTCCATTTCGACGGCGATCTCGATGAGCTCAGCGCGCATCTCTTCGGCTTTGTCCTTCAGCTCGTCGCGGATGTCTTGGACGACCCAGCTTGCGCCGAGATCCTCACCCTTCCAGACCCATTCCTTCATGGTTACGAGGTCCACGATGCCTTCCAGCTGATCCTCGGCCCCGATTGGCATCTGGATCGGCGCGGGGATGGCACCGGTGCGGTCCTTGATCATCCGTACGCAATTGAAGAAGTCAGCGCCGATCTTGTCCATCTTGTTTACGAACACAATGCGCGGAACCTTGTACCGGTCGGCCTGACGCCACACGGTTTCTGTCTGCGGCTCGACACCGGCGTTGGCGTCCAGAACGGCGATTGCGCCGTCCAGAACGGCCAGCGAACGTTCGACTTCGATGGTGAAGTCAACGTGGCCGGGCGTGTCGATGATGTTGAACCGGAACGATGCTTCCTGCGGAGTTTCGCCGTAGATGCCGGTTGTGGTCTGGCCATCCTCGGTGCGGAACCAAGTGGTGGTTGTGGCAGCAGAGGTGATCGTGATGCCACGCTCCTGCTCCTGCTCCATCCAGTCCATGGTCGCAGCGCCATCGTGCACTTCGCCGATCTTGTGCGACTTGCCGGTGTAGAACAGGATGCGCTCGGTGCAGGTGGTCTTGCCCGCATCGATATGCGCCATGATCCCGAAGTTCCGGTAGCGCCCGAGGGAGTATTCGCGTGACATTTGTCGGTCCTCTAGATCTGGTTACCAGCGGTAGTGGCTGAATGCCTTGTTGGCATCGGCCATCTTGTGCGTGTCTTCGCGCTTCTTCACGGCAGTGCCGCGACCCTGGACGGCGTCGATCAGCTCACCGGCGAGACGCTCTTCCATGGTGTTTTCGTTGCGCTTCCGGCTTGCGATGATCAGCCAGCGGATCGCCAGCGCCTCGCGGCGTTCGGGCCGGACTTCGACGGGCACCTGGTATGTGGCACCACCCACGCGGCGCGAGCGAACCTCGACGGCGGGCTTGATGTTGTCCAACGCCTCGTGGAACACTTCCACGGGGGCCTTCTTCAGCTTCTGTTCAACCCGGTCGAACGCATTGTAGACGATGCGTTCAGCGACGGACTTCTTGCCGTCGATCATCAGGTTGTTCATGAACTTGGTCAGGACGCGATCGCCGAATTTGGCGTCGGGCAGGATTTCGCGCTTCTCGGCAGCGTGACGACGGGACATATGGTAATCCTCTTACTTCGGACGCTTGGCGCCGTATTTCGAACGGCGTTGCTTGCGGTCTTTGACGCCCTGGGTATCCAGAACACCGCGCAGGATGTGGTAGCGAACGCCGGGAAGGTCTTTCACGCGGCCCCCGCGGATCAGGACCACCGAGTGCTCCTGCAGGTTGTGGCTTTCCCCCGGGATGTAGCTGATCACCTCGAAGCCGTTGGTCAGCCGCACCTTGGCCACTTTCCGCATGGCCGAGTTCGGCTTCTTCGGCGTGGTCGTGTAGACGCGCGTGCAAACACCGCGCTTCTGAGGGCAGGACTCCAGGTGCTGCGACTTGGAGCGTTTCACTTTGGGCTGCCGCGGCTTGCGGATCAGCTGCTGGATCGTTGGCATTCCGGTTTTATCCCCGCGTTGCTCATCTTCATCGTCTCGGTCACACGTCCGAGGACGCGCGGATTGATCTTCTCGTGGCCTCTGCCGCAAAGGATACGGACAAACGCAAACACCGCTCCCGCCCCCATTTCCGGGTGACGACGCGGTGGGTTTCAGAGGATCGGGGCGGTCAGGCCCGGATCGTGACCACGGATAACATTGGGTCGAAGGGGGCATACCCCTGTCGATTTCGCGGCGTATATGGGGAGTCGCGGGGGTTGTCAACAGCGATACCCCGCAGCGCAGCCCCCCGCGCCCTCAGCGGCGCGCAAGCGCGCGTTCGCGGTAGAAGGTGAACACGCCGGCCGCGACGACGATGCCCGCCCCCAGCAGGGTGACAGGGCCCGGGAAATCGCCGAAGGCAAGCAGCCCCAGCAGCATCGACCACAGAAGTCCGGTATAGCGGAACGGCGCGATCACGCCGATGTCGCCGACCCGCATGACCATCACGGAGCAGACGTAGGCGCCCGTGATGAAGGCAGCCGAAGCCACCAGAAGCGTCGCGGCCTGGGCGGTCACCGGGGTCCACACCTCGCTCCCGCCCAGTCCGGCACCCAGCACCGTCACGCCGAGCGATGCAAACAGAACGACCGTCATCGTCGGCACGCTGCCGTCGAGCCTGCGCGTGGACAGGTCGCGCAGCGTCACCGCCGCGACCGCCATCAAGGCATAGAGCGCGTAGGTATTGAATCCGTCCGGGCCTGGCCGGATGATGAGCAGCACGCCAACGAAGCCCAGCAAGATCGCGCTAAGCCTGCGCCAACCCAGCGGTTCTCCCAGAAACAACGCCGCGGCCAGCGCTACGGTCAGGGGTATCGCCTGCAGGACCGCAACGGCATTGGCCAGCGGCATGTGGAACAGCGCCGAGATGAAGAAGTATGCCGCTCCGACCTCACCGAGGGTACGCAGCGCGACGCGGCTCCAGTCGCGCCGGGACAGGTGCACGCGCCACAGGCCATGGCAACCCACCCAGGCCCCGATCAGAACCGAGGTCAGGACCCCGCGCAGAAACAGCACCTGGCCCAGCGGCATCGTGTCGGCCAGCGCCTTGATGCAGGTGTCGTTCAGCGCATAGCCCGCCATGCAGAGGGTCATAAGCGCTGCGCCGCGCGTATTGTCCGCCCAAGGCGCGCCCGTCATCCTGCCCTTCCATGCGGCCCGTGGCGCCGCGTTTCTTTCGCGGGGTTCGTCCGGGCCACCGCGTCGCCGACACCGCCCGATGCGCCCCGTTCAACCGGAATCGCCGGGGCCGCGCAAGACCGTCCCAAGCAAAAGCCCCCGCGCATGGCGGGGGCTTTCGGATCACTTGTTCCGCAGGATCACTCGCCGCGGTTTTCCGGCGTATCAACCAGCGCGGCGTCGGACTGATCGCCGCCGAACACGTCTCCGGCGGTCTGTTCCGCAGGCGCCTGAAGCGCCAGCGCCGCCTCGGCCTCGGCCTGCTTGGCCGCGATGACCTTCTGGTCACGTTCCGCAGCGATGCGGCGCACCTTGCTGCTGGCCCCGCCGGTGCCGGCCGGGATCAGTCGGCCAACGATGACGTTTTCCTTCAGGCCGATCAGCTTGTCGCGCTTGCCCTGCACCGAGGCTTCGGTCAGCACGCGGGTCGTTTCCTGGAACGACGCCGCCGAGATGAAGGACCGGGTCTGAAGCGATGCCTTGGTGATCCCCAGCAGGATCGGCTCCGCCTCGGCCGGGCGCCGGTTGTCCTTCAGCGCCTTCTCGTTCATCTCGTCCAGTTCGGCCTTGTCGACATGCTCACCCTTGAGCAGGGTCGTCTCGCCGCTGTCCAGAACTTCGTATTTCTGGAGCATCTGGCGCACGATCACCTCGATGTGCTTGTCATTGATCTTCACGCCCTGCAGGCGATAGACATCCTGCACTTCGTTGATCAGGTAGTCGGCCAGCGCCTCGATCCCCATGATCCGCAGAATATCATGCGGAGCAGGGTTGCCATCCATGATGTAGTCGCCTTTCTGGACGAAATCGCCCTCGACGACCGGGATGTGCTTGCCCTTGGGAACCATGTATTCCACCGCGTCCAGCGTGTCGTCCGCCGGTTCAATCGCGATGCGACGCTTGTTCTTGTAGTCCTTGCCGAAGCGCACATAGCCATCGATCTCGGCAATGATCGCGTGATCCTTCGGTCGTCGCGCCTCGAACAGTTCCGCCACCCGCGGCAGACCGCCGGTGATGTCCTTGGTCTTGGCGCCCTCGCGCGGGATGCGCGCGACGACGTCGCCGACCGCGATGTCCTGACCGTCTTCGACCGACAGGATCGCGTCCACCGACATCGGGTAGCTGACCGGATTGCCCGCCTCATTGCGCACGGGTTCGCCGGTTGCGCCGTCCATGATGATGATCTCGGGCTTCAGGTCGTTGCCCTTGGGCGCCGACCGCCAGTCCGTCACGATCTTCTGAGTCATGCCGGTCGCATCGTCGGTGACGTCGCGCACCGCGATGCCCGAAACAAGGTCCACGAACCGCGCCACACCGGCCTTCTCGGCGATGATCGGCAGGGTGTAGGGGTCCCATTCGAACAGCTTGGTGCCACGCGCGACCTGCTGGCCTTCCTCGACGAAGATCTTCGTGCCGTAGCCGATCTTGAAGCTGGCGCGCTCTTCGGCCTCGGGGCCGACGATGGCAAGCTGCATGTTGCGGCCCACGGCGATCTTCTCGCCCGAGGTGTTTTCCAGGATCGTGGCGTTGCGGAAGGCGATCGTGCCTTCGTTGCCGGCTTCCTGGAACGACTGCTGCGCACCCTGCGCAATGCCGCCGATGTGGAAGGTCCGCATCGTCAACTGCGTGCCCGGTTCCCCGATGGACTGCGCGGCGATGATGCCCACCGCTTCGCCCTGGTTCACCAGCGTGCCGCGCGCAAGGTCACGGCCGTAGCACATGGCGCAGACGCCCTCTTCGGCCTCGCAGGTCAGCGGGCTGCGGATGCGCATCTTCTGCACCGCCGCGTCCTCGATCAAGTCGGCCTTGCGTTCGTCGATCAGCTCGCCCGCCGCGACCAGCACCTCGTCGGTGCCGGGGCGCAATACGTCGTCCGCCGACACGCGGCCAAGCACGCGCTCGCCCAGCGTCGACACGACCTCGCCGTCGTTGACCGCCGCTTCTGCAGTAATCGCCTTGTCGGTGCCGCAGTCGTGCTGACGCACGATGCAGTCCTGCGCAACGTCAACGAGACGACGGGTCAGATAGCCCGAGTTCGCCGTCTTCAGCGCGGTGTCGGCCAGACCCTTCCGGGCACCGTGGGTCGAGTTGAAGTATTCAAGAACGGTCAGACCTTCCTTGAAGTTCGAGATAATCGGCGTTTCGATGATCGACCCGTCAGGCTTGGCCATCAGGCCGCGCATCCCACCAAGCTGCTTCATCTGCGCCGGAGAGCCCCGCGCCTTGGAGTGCGCCATCATGTAGACCGAGTTCGGCTCCTGTTCGACGCCGTCCTCGATCCGCACGGCCGAAATATCGGCCATCATGGCATCGGCCACCTGGTCGGAACACTTGGACCATGCGTCGATCACCTTGTTGTACTTTTCGCCTTGGGTGATCAGGCCGTCCATGTACTGCTGTTCGAACTCCTTGACCTGGTCCTTCACACCATTGACGATCGGCCACTTGCCGTCCGGAATGACCATGTCGTCCTTGCCGAAGCTGATGCCTGCCTTGAACGCTTCCTTGAAGCCCATCGACATGATCTGGTCGCAGAAGATGACCGACTCTTTCTGACCGCAATACCGGTAGACGGTGTCGATGACCTGCTGCACTTCGCCCTTGCGCAGCAGCCGGTTCACCAGGTCGAACGGAGCCTTTGCGTTCAGCGGCAGAAGCGCACCCAGCCGCACGCGGCCCGGAGTCGTCTCGTAGCGGCGATAGACCTCCTGCCCGGTCTCGTCGATCTGCTTGATCCGGGCTGTGATCTTGGCGTGCAGATGCACCGCGCCCGCATCGAGCGCGTGCTGCACCTCGTCCTCGTCGGCGAACATCATGCCTTCGCCCTTCATGCCCTGGCGCATCAGGGTCACGTAGTAAAGGCCAAGCACCATGTCCTGCGACGGCACGATGATCGGCGCGCCGTTGGCGGGCGACAGGACGTTGTTCGTCGACATCATCAGGACGCGCGCTTCCAGCTGCGCCTCAAGGCTCAGCGGGACGTGCACGGCCATCTGGTCGCCGTCGAAGTCGGCGTTGAAGGCCGAACACACCAGCGGGTGAAGCTGGATCGCCTTGCCCTCGATCAGCGTGGGTTCGAACGCCTGGATGCCCAGCCGGTGCAGGGTCGGCGCCCGGTTCAGCATAACCGGGTGCTCGCGGATCACCTCGTCCAGGATGTCCCAGACCTCGGGGCGTTCCTTTTCGACCAGCTTCTTTGCCTGCTTCACGGTGGACGACAGGCCCTTGGCTTCAAGGCGCGAGTAGATGAAGGGCTTGAACAGCTCCAGCGCCATCTTCTTCGGCAGGCCGCACTGGTGCAGCTTCAGTTCCGGTCCGGTCACGATGACCGACCGGCCCGAGAAATCGACCCGCTTGCCCAGAAGGTTCTGGCGGAAACGGCCCTGCTTGCCCTTGAGCATGTCCGACAGCGATTTCAGCGGACGCTTGTTGGCACCCGTGATGACGCGGCCGCGACGGCCGTTGTCGAACAGCGCATCGACGGATTCCTGCAACATCCGCTTCTCGTTCCGGATGATGATGTCCGGGGCGCGCAACTCGATCAGCCGCTTCAGTCGGTTGTTGCGGTTGATGACCCGGCGGTAGAGGTCGTTCAGGTCCGAAGTGGCGAAGCGGCCGCCATCCAGTGGCACCAGCGGGCGCAGTTCCGGCGGAATGACCGGAACCACGGTCAGCACCATCCATTCCGGGCGGTTGCCGGACTCGAGGAAGCTTTCGACGACCTTCAAACGCTTGATGATCTTCTTGGGCTTCAATTCGCCCGTGGCTTCCTTCAGTTCGTCGCGCAGTTTCAGCGCTTCGGCCTCCAGATCGATCTGGGACAGCATGTCACGGATCGCCTCGGCACCGATGCCGGCAGTGAAGGCGTCCATGCCATACGCGTCCTGCGCATCCATGAACTCTTCCTCGGTCATCAACTGGCCGTAAGTCAGATCGGTCAGGCCCGGTTCGATCACCACGTAATTCTCGAAATACAGAATACGTTCGAGGTCCCGAAGGGTCATGTCCAGCATCAGGCCGATGCGCGACGGCAGCGACTTGAGAAACCAGATATGCGCGACCGGCGAAGCCAGTTCGATGTGGCCCATGCGTTCTCGGCGGACCTTCTGCAGCGTGACTTCCACGCCGCACTTCTCGCAGACGACGCCACGGTACTTCATCCGCTTGTACTTGCCGCAGAGGCATTCATAGTCCTTGATCGGACCAAAAATGCGCGCGCAGAACAGACCGTCACGTTCCGGTTTGAACGTGCGGTAGTTGATCGTTTCGGGTTTCTTGATCTCGCCGAAGGACCAGCTGAGGATCCGCTCGGGAGACGCAAGCGATACCTTGATCTCGTCGAAAGCCTTGGGCGGGGTCAACGGGTTGAACGGGTTGTTCGTGAGTTCCTGGTTCATTTCCAAATCCTTGAAACGGGTGCGTGGGAAAGCGGTGGGGTAATCCCCGCCCTACGCCAGGCGGCGCAGGGCGGGTTCCTGTCCGCCGTCAGTCTTCCTCCGCATCCAGGAGTTCCATGTTGAGGCCCAGACCCCGGACCTCCTTGACGAGAACGTTGAACGACTCCGGCACGCCGGCCTCGAAATTGTCCTCGCCCTTGACGATGCTCTCGTAGACCTTGGTCCGGCCCGCCACGTCATCCGACTTCACGGTCAGCATCTCCTGCAGCGTATAGGCCGCACCGTAGGCTTCCAGCGCCCAGACCTCCATCTCGCCGAAGCGCTGGCCGCCGAACTGCGCCTTGCCGCCCAGCGGCTGCTGGGTCACGAGGCTGTAAGGCCCGGTCGAACGCGCGTGGATTTTGTCGTCAACAAGGTGGTGCAGCTTCAGAAGATACTTCACGCCGACGGTGACCTTGCGCGCGAACGCTTCGCCCGTGCGCCCGTCATAGAGCGTGGACTGGCCGCTTTCGTCGAAGCCCGCCCGGCGCAGCGCGTCGTTCACACCCTCCTCGCGCGCCCCGTCAAAGACAGGGGTCGCGATCGGAACGCCGCGCGTGACATTGCCCGCTGCCTCGATCAGACGATCATCGTCCATGCCTTCGATGCCTTCTTCGAAGACGTCGTCGCCATATCCGATACGCATGGCCTCCTTGACCGGGGTCAGGTCGCCGGTGCGCCGGTAGTCCTGCAGCGCCTCGTCGATCTTGATACCCAGACCACGGCTGGCCCAGCCCATGTGGGTTTCAAGGATCTGCCCGACGTTCATGCGCGAAGGCACACCCAACGGGTTGAGGCAGAAATCGACCGGCGTGCCATCCGCGAGGAACGGCATGTCCTCCATCGGGACCACCTTCGAGATCACGCCCTTGTTGCCGTGACGGCCGGCCATCTTGTCGCCCGGCTGCAGCTTGCGCTTCACCGCCACGAACACCTTGACCATCTTCATGACGCCCGGCGGCAGATCGTCCCCACGGCGGACCTTTTCCACCTTGTCTTCAAACCGGGCCTCCAGCGCGCGGCGCTGCGCGTCGAACTGCGCGTTCAGCGCTTCGACGATCTGCGCCTCGGCCTCGTCCTCGAGGGCAAGCTGCCACCACTGGCCACGGCTCAACGTGCTCAGAAGATCCTCGGTGATCTCGGAGCCAGGCTTGACGCCCTTCGGACCCTTGACCGCGACCTTGCCCATGATCTGGGTCTTCAGACGCGCGTAGATGTTGCGCTCCAGGATCGCCATCTCGTCGTCACGGTCGCGCGCCAGGCGTTCGACTTCCTCGCGCTCGATCTGCACCGCGCGCTCGTCCTTGTCGACGCCGTGCCGGTTGAACACGCGCACTTCGACAATCGTGCCGTAATCCCCCGGCGGCAGGCGAAGCGACGTGTCGCGCACGTCAGATGCCTTTTCGCCGAAGATGGCGCGCAGAAGCTTTTCTTCCGGCGTCATCGGGCTTTCGCCCTTCGGGGTGATCTTGCCCACAAGAATGTCTCCCGGCCCCACTTCGGCGCCGATATAGACAATGCCCGCTTCGTCGAGGTTGCGCAGCGCCTCCTCGCCGACGTTGGGAATGTCGCGGGTGATCTCTTCCGGCCCCAGCTTGGTGTCCCGCGCCGCAACTTCGAATTCCTCGATATGCACCGAGGTGAAGACGTCATCGCGCACGATCCGCTCCGAAATCAGGATCGAGTCCTCGTAGTTGTAGCCATTCCACGGCATGAACGCGACAATCACGTTCTTGCCGACGGCAAGTTCGCCCATGTCGGTGCAGGGGCCGTCCGCGATAACCTCGTCCTTCTCGACCGTATCTCCCACCTTCACCAGCGGACGCTGGTTGATGCAGCTGTTCTGGTTCGAACGCTGAAACTTGCGCAGGCGGTAGATGTCGACGCCCGGGTCGGACGGGTCCAGATTGCCGGACGCGCGGATAACGATCCGCGTGGCGTCCACCTGGTCGATGACGCCGGCGCGGCGCGCCACGATGGCGGCCCCGCTGTCGCGGGCGACGATTTCCTCGATCCCTGTGCCGACAAGCGGCGCTTCGGCCTGCAGCAGCGGCAGGGCCTGACGCATCATGTTCGAGCCCATCAGCGCGCGGTTGGCGTCGTCGTTCTCCAGAAACGGAATGAGCGATGCCGCGACCGACACAAGCTGCTTGGGAGAGACGTCGATCAGGTCGACGCTTTCGCGCGGCGACATGGTGTAGTCACCCGACTGGCGGGTGTTGACCATGTCGTTCACGAGAAAGCCATTTTCGTCCAGCGTGGCGTTGGCCTGCGCCACGGTATGGCGCATTTCCTCGGTCGCGGACATGTAGTGCACTTCGTCCGTGACCTGACCGTCCTTGACGACGCGATACGGAGTTTCGATGAAACCGTACTTGTTCACCCGCGCGAAGGTCGCAAGGCTGTTGATCAGACCGATGTTCGGGCCTTCCGGCGTCTCGATCGGGCACATCCGGCCATAGTGAGTGGTGTGCACGTCACGCACTTCGAAGCCCGCACGCTCGCGCGTCAGACCGCCCGGCCCAAGCGCCGAAAGACGCCGCTTGTGCGTCACTTCGGACAGCGGATTGGTCTGGTCCATGAACTGCGACAGCTGGCTGGAGCCGAAGAATTCCCGCACCGCGGCCGCCGCCGGCTTGGCGTTGATCAGGTCCTGCGGCATGACCGTGTCGATCTCGACCGAGGACATGCGCTCCTTGATCGCGCGCTCCATGCGCAGCAGGCCGACGCGATACTGATTCTCCATCAATTCGCCGACCGACCGCACGCGGCGATTGCCCAGGTGGTCGATGTCGTCGATGTCGCCCTTGCCGTCGCGCAGTTCCATCAGCGCCTTGATGCAGGCGACGATATCCTCGCGGCGCAGGGTGCGCTGCGTGTCCTCGGCGGTCAGATTCAGGCGCATGTTCATCTTGACCCTGCCCACAGCGGACAGGTCATAGCGTTCGCTGTCGAAGAACAACGTGTCGAACAGGTTGCTCGCGGCCTCGACGGTCGGCGGTTCACCCGGACGCATCACGCGGTAGATGTCCATGAGCGCGGTGTCGCGGCCCATGTTCTTGTCAACCGCCATGGTGTTGCGGATGTACGGGCCGACATTGATGTTGTCGATGTCCAGAACCGGGATGTCGGTGATACCCGCGTCCAGCAGTTCTTTCAGCGACCCGCCGGTCACCTCGCCGTCCTTGTCGGTCTCCCAGGTCAACTCGTCCCCGGCCTCGACATAGATCGCGCCGGTTTCCTCGTTGATGATGTCTTTGGCGACGAATTTGCCCAAGATCATGTCGAACGGGACCAACAGGTTCTTAACCGACCCTTCGTCGATCAGCTTCTTGACCTGGCGCGGCGTGACCTTCTGGCCCGCCTCGGCGATCACTTCGCCGGTGGCGGCGTCGACAAGATCGAAGGTCGGACGCGTGCCGCGGACCCGTTCCGGGAAGAACTTGGTCACCCAGCCGCGGTTGCCATCCTTGGTGTAGGTCACGGTGTCGTAATAGGCATCCATGATGCCTTCCTGATCCAGACCCAGCGCATAAAGCAGCGTCGTCACGGGCAGCTTGCGGCGACGGTCGATACGCGCGTAGACC
Organism: Meridianimarinicoccus roseus; assembly: GCF_003172915.1. GTDB lineage: Bacteria > Pseudomonadota > Alphaproteobacteria > Rhodobacterales > Rhodobacteraceae > Meridianimarinicoccus > Meridianimarinicoccus roseus. The sequence goes on along the minus strand of NZ_QGKU01000067.1, from coordinate 9,029 downwards.
AGATCCTTGGCGTCGAATTCGAAATCAAGCCAAGAGCCCCGATAAGGGATGATGCGGCAGGCGAAAAGCAGCTTGCCCGACGAATGGGTCTTGCCCTTGTCGTGGTCGAAGAACACGCCCGGGCTGCGGTGCATCTGGGACACGATCACGCGTTCGGTGCCGTTCACGATGAACGTGCCGTTCGGGGTCATGAGCGGCATATCGCCCATGAACACATCCTGTTCCTTGATGTCCTTGACCGACTTTGCGCCCGTGTCCTCGTCCACGTCGAACACGATCAGGCGGAGCGTCACCTTCAGCGGCGCGGCATAAGTCATGTCGCGCTGCTGGCATTCCTCAACGTCGTATTTCGGCTTTTCCAGTTCGTAGCTGACGAACTCGAGAACGCTGGTCTCGTTGAAATCCTTGATCGGGAAGACCGACTGGAACACACCCTTGAGGCCTTCGCCGTCAAGCGGCACCTCGCTGTCGCCGGAACGCAGGAAAAGGTCATAAGAAGATTTCTGAACCTCGATGAGGTTCGGCATTTTCAGAACTTCGCGGATCTTGCCGTAATACTTCCGGAGCCGCTTCTGGCCAAGATAGGTTTGCGCCATGTGTCTCGCTGCCTTTCGTTTCGCCGGAACGCATCCACCGCCGGGGCCACGGGGTGCATCCCTGAAACATGAAGGGGATCGGTCTATGCCCGGCACCCTTCCCAGGGGGTGCCTCCCGACCGGTCCGCCCCCTGGGAAGTCCCCTGAAGGGGGCTTTCCAAGACGCGGACGGCTGAGCCCGGCAAACGCCGGACCCAGCCCTGTGAGTCATGCGTGGGCCGACCGGCCCTGCGCAATCACTTGAGTTCGATCTCGGCGCCGACGGCTTCGAGCTTCGCCTTGATGTCGTTGGCTTCGTCCTTGGAGACCTGCTCCTTGACGGCCTTGCCACCGGCTTCGACCAGTTCCTTGGCTTCTTTCAGGCCAAGACCTGTGATGCCGCGGACTTCCTTGATGACCTTGATCTTCTCCGCGCCTGCGCTCTTCAGGATCACGTCGAATTCGGTCTGCTCTTCGGCGGCTTCGCCTGCATCGGCAGCCGGGCCGGCCATCATGACGGCGCCGCCCGCTGCGGGTTCGATGCCGTATTCATCCTTCAGGATGGTTTTCAGTTCTTGTGCCTCAAGCAGCGTCAGGTTGACGATGGATTCGGCGAGTGCTTTCAGATCAGCCATTTTCTCTGTTCCGTCTCAATAAGGTGTGTTCCAACGCGTGAACGGCAACCGCCACACGGGATCTTGCGTCACGCGGCCTCGCCGCGCTCCTCGATTGTCGAAAGGATGCTTGCGATGTTCGAAGCAGGGGCGCCAATCGCACCGGCGATGTTCGAAGCAGGCGCGCCGATGCAGCCGACGATGGAAGCGATAAGCTCCTCGCGCGACGGCATTTTCGACACGGCCTCGACACCGGCCCGGTCCAGAGCCGTGCTTCCCATTGCGCCGCCAAGAATCTCGAATTTCTTGTTATCCTTGGCGAAATCCTCGGCCACCTTGGCTGCTGCCACGGGGTCTTCGGAATAGGAAAGCACGGTCATGCCCGTCAGAAGCGAACCGATGCTTGCGCACGGCTTGCCCTCAAGGGCGATCTTGGCGAGCCTGTTCTTGGCAACACGCACGGATCCGCCAGCTTCGCGCATGCGCGCCCGCAGATCCTGCATCTCGGCAACCGTAAGACCCGTGTAGTGGGCAACCACCACAACGCCAGAGCTTTCGAAGATCTGGCCGAGTTCCTCGACCACTTTCTCTTTCTGGGCTCTATCCACAGTTTTACTCCAAGTTTGAGAGGTCTCCCCCTCGGCTCACGTGTGCCGGGCTTGCGCCCGGCGTTCGGGTCCTCAACACTGGGTCCCGAGAAGATCGCCCGAGAGCATGGCTGCGCCAGCCCCAGAGAAATGTCTCGATCCCCATCTCAGGAAGGACATTAAGCCCCGCCGTGCCAGCCTTTCGGCCGCGTGGCGACGCACCCTCCGTCTCGGACAGGACAGGGCCCGAAGGCCCCGCCATCTGGCGGGTCACCCCGCCAAATTCTCACTTCGCGGCGGCGGCCGCGTTGTCGACGCTCACCGACACGCCCGGCCCCATGGTGGAGCTGAGCGCGATCTTCTTAAGATACGCGCCCTTCGCACCGGCGGGCTTCGCCTTGGCCACGGCATCGACAAAGGCGCGGACGTTCTGGGCCAGTTGTTCGGGGGCGAAGGACGCCTTGCCGACACCGGCATGCACGACACCGGCCTTCTCAACCTTGAACTGGACCTCGCCACCCTTCGCGTTCTTCACGGCGGTCTCGACGTCCATAGTCACCGTGCCGACCTTGGGGTTCGGCATCAGGTTGCGCGGGCCGAGGATCTTGCCGAGACGACCCACAATCGGCATCATATCCGGCGTCGCGATGCAACGGTCGAACTCGATCTTGCCGGATTGGATCGTCTCCATCAGGTCTTCTGCGCCCACGATGTCAGCACCCGCTGCGGTCGCTTCATCGGCCTTCGCGCCTCGGGCGAAGACGGCGACGCGCACGGTCTTGCCGGTGCCGTTGGGCAGCGTGACGACGCCGCGCACCATCTGGTCCGCGTGGCGGGGATCGACGCCGAGGTTCATGGCGATCTCGACAGTCTCGTCGAACTTGGCCGAAGCGTTGCCCTTCACCAATGCGATGGCGTCCTCGACGGTCAGGTCTTCCTTGCCGACGAATGCGGCGCGGGCCGCCTTGGTGCGTTTACCAATCTTGGCCATGATTTACCCCTTCACCTCGATGCCCATCGACCGGGCGGAGCCCAGGATGATCTTCATTGCGGCTTCCACGTCGGTGGCGCTGAGATCCTTCATCTTGGCTTCGGCGATCTCGCGCACCTGCTTCGTGGTGACGTAGCCTGCGGTTTCCCGCGAGGGGGTCTTGGCACCGGATTTCAGCTTGGCAGCCTTCTTGAGGTAGTAAGACGCGGGCGGCGTCTTGATTTCCATCGTGAAGGACTTGTCCTGGTAGTAGCTGATCACGGTCGGGCACGGCGCGCCCGGCTCCATGTCCTGCGTCTTGGCGTTGAACGCCTTGCAGAATTCCATGATGTTGATGCCGCGCTGACCCAAGGCAGGGCCGACGGGCGGGCTGGGATTGGCTTGCCCGGCTTTCACCTGCAGCTTCATCTTCCCGACGAGTTTCTTGGCCATCTGGCCTCTCCTTCTTTCAACACCGCGCCCGACGCGACGGGGCGGCTACGGTTGGCGCGGTGCGGTCCGCCGGGCGCGCCCGGCTCGCCTCCCGCGCAAAGCTCACATCAGGCCTGCTTGGTGACCTGCGTGAATTCCAGCTCGACCGGGGTTTCCCGGCCGAAGATCGACACCATCACCTTCAGGCGCTGGTTGTCTTCGTCCACTTCTTCGACCATGCCGTCGAAATCTTCGAACGGCCCGTCGTTTACCTTCACCTTCTCGCCGATCTCGAAATGGATCAGCGTGCGCGGGGCTTCCTCGCCCTCCTGCACACGGTTCAGGATGTGGTTCACTTCGGCATCACGCATCGGCAGGGGCTTGCCCTGCGGCCCAAGGAACCCGGTCACGCGGTTGATCGAGTTGATCAGGTGATACCCGCGATCCGTCATCTCCATCCGGACCAATACGTAGCCAGGCATGAAGCGGCGCGGCACGGTGACTTTCTTGCCGCGGCGGATCTCTATCACTTCCTCTTCCGGAACCAGAACTTCCTCGATCTCGTCCTCAAGGCCCTTCTCGACGGCCTCGGTGCGGATCTGCTCGGCGATCTTCTTCTCGAAATTCGAGAGAACGCTTACCGAATACCACCGTTTCGCCATCGTGCCTGCCGCCCCTTGAATTACCGCCAAGACCCGTGAAGGCCCCGTGTCTGCCCGCATTTACGCGTTGTCGTTCCGGAAGAAAAAATCGGCGCGCAACGAATCATTGCACGCCCGAACCGGAAACACCGGCGTGTGCTAGACCCTCACGCCACGCTTGACAAGAGCGAATTGCCCTCCGCGTTCAGCTGCCAAAGGTGGTCAGCGTGAAGGCCAGTCCGCTGCGGATCGCCCAGTCGACGAAGAAAAAGAAGATCGCCGTAAGCGTGGACATCACCAGAACCATCGCACTGGTCACCAGCACCTCGCGCTGACCGGGCCACGCGATCTTGCCCACCTCGGTGCGGACCTGCTGGATAAACTGAAACGGATTGGTGGTGGCCATGGCCCTGTCCTTTCGCACGATGGGCGGCAGATACGCGTTTTGCCCCTGCGTTTCAAGACCGCCCGCCGCCCGCCGGACAAAGAGCGCGAAATCACCGGGAACGGCTTAACATCGACAGCGAAGTATGGCATGGAACAGAAGAAGAACAATCAATGGCCGCAGCGGCGACGCAGGCAAGGCTGGAGCGGGCGGGAAGCGACACGGACATGACAGCGGGGCTGACTTCACTTGAACTGTGCGCGGGCGCAGGCGGACAGGCGCTCGGGCTGGAACAGGCGGGTTATGACCATACCGCGCTGGTGGAGATCGATAGGCATTGCCGCGACACGCTTTCGCTCAACCGCCCGGACTGGACCGTGGTGCAGGGCGAACAGGCGGACCTTTCGAAATTCGATGCCCGTGCGCATGAAGGCATCGACCTTCTGGCCGGCGGGCTGCCCTGCCCACCCTTCTCGGTCGCAGGCAAGCAACTGGGCCATGCAGACGAACGCAACCTCTTTCCCGCTGCCCTGCGCGTGATCGAAGAAACCCGTCCCCGCGCCGTTATGATCGAGAACGTACGCGGATTTCTCGACGCGGTGTTCGCGGATTACCGGCAGAAACTGAAACGGCAACTCGCGCGGATGGGCTATGTCACCGACTGGCACCTGTTCAACGCGTCGGATTTCGGCGTGCCGCAATTGCGGCCGCGCGTGGTGATCGTAGCGATTCGCAGCGATCTGGCGGATGGCTTTTCATGGCCCGTGGGCACCGGCGTCTCTCCCGCGAGCGTCGGGCGCACGCTGGTGGACCTGATGGCGGAACGGGGCTGGGGCGGGGCGCAGACATGGGCCGCGCGCGCCGACGACATCGCGCCGACCATCGTCGGCGGATCGAAGAAGCACGGCGGCCCAGATCTCGGCCCAACCCGCGCAAAGCGCGCCTGGTCAACACTGGGCGTGGACGGACTGGGCATCGCCGACCAGGCGCCGGACCCGGATTTCGTCGGAATGCCGCGACTGACGGTGCGCATGGTCGCCCGCCTGCAAGGCTTTCCCGACGACTGGAAGTTCTCGGGCCGCAAGACCCCCGCCTACCGGCAGGTCGGCAACGCCTTTCCGCCCCCTGTCGCGGCCGCGGTAGGCCGCCAGATCGCGCTGGCCATCACGCAGCGCCGGTCGGTGTCGGTCGTCGCCTGATGGCCGACGCCTGGCTTACAGAGGCCCGGCGCACCTTTCACGCGACCTTGCTGGCCGGCATCCTGACGCGCAGCGACAACGGCGTGCCCAGCAACGCGGACCGTTCCAGTCGGCCCAGCATTGCCATCGCCAGTGCGATCCTTGAACAGCTTGGCCCGGCGCAGACCGCCTCCAAGCTGGCCGGGCAGACCGCGGGCGCGGACTTCGAAGGTGTCTGCGCCGAATTCCTTGCCCTGTGCTTCGCGCGCCTCGGCCACCTTCGCCCGGGGCGTTTCGAGGTGCGAAAGGGCGGCGGGATCGCGCAGTTCGACCAGTACGCGCATCTCGACGACCTCGAAGCTATCGCCCGCGCCAACCGTGAGATCGCGACGGCGCTTGGGTCAGACTATCTCATCAAGCCCGATATCTTGATATCACGCCACCCGGTGCCGGACACGGTTCTGAACGCCCATGAACGGCTGGTGGATGACGGCGCGGGACGGCTCAGCAGCCTACGAAGCCGCAACAATGCCATGTCGACGCTGCACGCCTCCATCAGTTGCAAGTGGACCCTCCGCAGCGACCGGGCGCAGAATGCCCGGTCCGAAGGGCTGAACCTCGTGCGCAACCGCAAGGGGCGCCTGCCCCATATCGCAGTCATCACCGCGGAACCCGCCCCCGCACGGCTGGCCTCGCTTGCGCTTGGGACAGGCGATATCGACTGTATCTATCACTTCGCCTTGTATGAACTGCGCGCAGCGCTGGAAGCGCAGCATCGTGACGACACGCTCGATCTTCTGGACATGATGGTGGATGGCAAGCGCCTGCGCGACATATCCGATCTGCCGCTCGACCTCGTGACCTGAGCGGCGACGCGGCGCGTCTGCACTGTCCGAAATTATGCCTGGCAGGGGCTGAGGGACTCGAACCCACGACCCTCGGTTTTGGAGACCGATGCTCTACCAACTGAGCTAAACCCCTAGGCCGACGCTGTGGATACGGTGAAACCGGAACGGCATCAAGGGCAAACCGCACTGCACAGTGCCCGCCCCCGCGCTTCACGCCGACGCGACGCAGGCCACACGGCGGCTCGCATCCTCTTGCGTTCCGCGGAGCGGCGTCGCGCCCTATCCTGCCACCAGGAGGTACCGCAATGGCACATCACCCAATCACACACGGTCGCGCCGGGCTTAACCGGCGCACCATCCTTGCCACTGGTCTGCTCGGCACCATGGCCGGGTTCACACACCGGCCCGCCGCCGCATCGGAAACACCACCCTTCCGCTACGAGGTCACGCGCAGCGACACTGAATGGAAAGCGCGGCTAACTCCGGCGGAATACCGCATACTGCGCGAAGGCGGCACCGAACTACCGGCCTCCAGCCCGCTCTGGCAAGAGGACCGGGACGGAACGTATTGTTGCCGGGGATGCGATCTTCTGATCTACAGCGCCGCGTGGAAGGTGTCGGTGCCAAAGGGCTGGGCGTTTTTCCGTCACAGCGAGCGCGACGCGGTGCTGACCGGCATCGACGGACCAGTCCCCTCCTACGGCATGTCCCCGGACGACGACACCACCATGATCGAAGCGCATTGCAGGCGGTGCGGAAGTCATCTGGGGCATGTTCTGCTGGTCGAAGGATCAGTCTTGCACTGCATCAACGGCACCAGCCTGCGCTTCACCCCGGCCTGACACAGTATCCGCTACCGATTCACCGTTCCGGCCCGGCCTCTGTGGCCGGGTTTTTCGTATGCGGCGCCGCGCGCCGCTCACGGCCGCTCGGGATCACGTCATTCACCAAAACGTCAAGGCCCGCCTCCCGGCACCCTGACGTGCCGCTGCGCTCACATGGCGCTCACGGCGGCAGCACGGGGACGCACGGCCGCGCACGGCCCCGTGACGGAAATGCAGCAGACCGGGGCGTGACCAACCGGCGGAACTGCAGCGCAGTGCCATGTTTCGAGCAAAGACATGCGCGCAAGGCCACGGGAAATCACGTTCCCGTGCCAGTGATCTGAAATATTTCATCGCATTCCAGTGACTTAACCGCGACCCGCCGATGTGCGACCCAGACCGGGCCAGCCGCGACGGACGCCCTGGCACAACGCAGAAGCAAAGGAACAACACCATGAAACGCACCATCGCCATCTTCGCCACTGCCGCAACCCTGGGCCTGACCGCGCTCGCGCCCGCCAGCCAGGCCATGGAGCAGGAACTCGACATGCTCACCCAGTCGGTCGTCAACGCGCTGCGCGTGGAAGGCTTCGACACCTCGAACGTGTCCAACCTGACGCTCGGCCAGATTGCCGAGATCAAGGGCGTGCTGGAAAGCGGCATGACAGCCACCGACCGCAGCAAGATCGAACGGCTTCTGGACGCCGAATAAGCGCCGCCCCGGACGCGAAAAAGGGCGCCTGGCGGCGCCCTTTCCTGTTTCGCTGCGCGGGTCTGACCCCGCGATGTCGCGCTCCGCTCAATCGAGGATTTTCGACACCACGCCGGCGCCGACGGTGCGGCCGCCTTCGCGGATGGCGAAGCGGAGCTTTTCTTCCATCGCGATCGGCGCGATCAGTTCCACCTGGAACGACACGTTGTCGCCCGGCATCACCATCTCGGTCCCCTCGGCCAGCGTCACCGTCCCGGTCACGTCCGTCGTGCGGAAGTAGAACTGCGGGCGGTAGTTCGCGAAGAACGGCGTGTGACGGCCGCCCTCTTCCTTCGTCAGGATGTAGGCCTCGGCCTCGAACTTCGCGTGCGGCTTCACCGAGCCGGGCTTGCACAGGACCTGCCCGCGCTCCACGCCCTCACGGTCCACACCGCGCAGCAGCGCGCCGATGTTGTCGCCCGCCTCGCCGCGATCCAGCAGCTTGCGGAACATCTCGACGCCCGTGCAGGTCGTCTTCTTTGTGTCGCGGATGCCCACGATCTCGATCTCGTCGCCCACGTTGATCACGCCGCGCTCCACGCGGCCGGTCACCACCGTACCACGGCCGGAAATCGAGAACACGTCCTCGATCGGCATCAGGAACGGCTGGTCGATCGGGCGCTCCGGCGTCGGGATGTACTCGTCCACGGCCGCCATCAGTTCGCGGATCTTGTCCTCGCCGATCGCGTTGTCACGGCCTTCCATCGCCGCCAGCGCAGAGCCCGCGATGATCGGAATGTCGTCGCCCGGGAAGTCGTAATCCGACAGAAGCTCGCGCACTTCCATCTCGACGAGCTCCAGAAGCTCCTCGTCGTCCACCTGGTCGACCTTGTTCAGGAACACCACAAGCGCCGGAACGCCGACCTGGCGCGCCAGGAGGATGTGCTCGCGGGTCTGCGGCATCGGGCCGTCCGCCGCGTTCACCACCAGAATACCGCCGTCCATCTGCGCCGCGCCCGTGATCATGTTCTTCACGTAGTCGGCGTGGCCGGGGCAGTCCACATGCGCGTAGTGCCGGTTCTCGGTCTCGTATTCAACGTGCGCCGTCGAGATCGTGATCCCGCGCGCCTTCTCCTCCGGCGCGCCGTCGATCTGGTCGTATGCACGGAATTCGCCGAAATACTTCGTGATCGCCGCCGTCAGCGTCGTCTTGCCGTGGTCAACATGGCCGATCGTGCCGATGTTCACGTGCGGCTTGTTCCGTTCAAACTTTGCCTTTGCCAT
>NZ_QGKU01000066.1 GCF_003172915.1 Meridianimarinicoccus roseus | reverse complement strand
AGCGCAGCGCGCGGCCGGCGGTGACGCTGGCGGCCATCGCCGGTCTTCGGAGAAGGTTCGGGTTGCGAAACCTGGAACCGAACCGGAGACGACGATGACCGACGATAGAATGACCCTGATGGAGCTGGTGGAGAAGTCCGCCGACGAGGATCTCGTCCGCGACATGCTCGCCTATGCCGCCGAGCGGCTGATGGAGATGGAGGTCGAGGCTGCGACGGGCGCGCCAAAAGGAACGCGCACACCGGCGCGCACCACGCAGCGCAATGGATACCGCGAGAGAGGCTGGGAGACCCGCGCCGGCCGGATCGACCTGGCGATCCCGAAGCTGCGCAAGGGCAGCTACTTCCCGAGCTTTCTCGAACCGCGCAGGACGGCGGAGAAGGCCCTCGTGGCCGTCATCCAGGAAGCCTATGTGCACGGCGTCTCGACGCGCGCCGTGGACGATCTGGTGCGTGCCATGGGCGGGAGTGGCGTGTCTAAGAGCCAGGTGAGTCGGCTCTGCGCCGAGATCGACGAGCGCGTGCTGGCATTCCTCACCCGGCCTCTCGAGGGCGCCTGGCCCTATCTCTGGCTCGATGCAACCTACATCCGGGTGCGCGAGAACGGCCGGATCATCAGCCGTGCCGTAATAATCGCGGTGGCGGTCAACGGGGACGGCCGACGCGAGGTGCTCGGCGTCGCCACCGGCCCCTCCGAGGCGGAGACGTTCTGGACTGGCTTCCTGCGCTCTCTCGCCGATCGCGGCCTGCGCGGCGTGAAGCTCGTCGTGGCCGACGATCACAAGGGGCTCAGGGCCGCAGCCCGCCGAGTGTTCGATGCGACCCACCAACGGTGTCGCGTGCACTGGCTCAGAAACGCGCTCGCCCATGCCCCGGCCAAGAGCCGCACCGCCGTGGCCGCAATGCTCAAGACGATCTTCGCCCAGGAGACCAAGGCCGAGGCGGAGACCCAGTGGGACGCCATCGCCGACGCCCTCCGTGAGAAGAATGACCGGCTCGGCGCCATGATGGACGCCTCCCGCGACGACGTGCTCGCCTACATGGACTTCCCCAGGGAGCACTGGGCGCAGATCAGCTCGACCAACCCGCTTGAGCGCGTCAACAAGGAGATCAAGCGCCGTTCCAATGTCGTCGGGATCTTTCCGAACGACGCGGCCATCATCCGTCTGGTCGGCGCGCTGATGATCGAAACCAACGACGAGTGGGCCGTCGCGCGCCGTTACATGGGGCTGGAGTCGCTGGCCCGCATCACCGATACTCACAACGTCAGACTGCCCGCCGTGGCGACCTGACCAACTCGAGCCTCTCCGAAGGCCGGCCCTCTTACACCACGCCGCGGGGCACTACCCGAACTTCTCGGTCCGTGGGCGCAGGCCGCGCTGCAGGTACTGCACTGACCGGCGGGGCCCGTATGCCCTACACACTGGCCGAACCGATCGGTGCCCGCGCAACGCTGGCCGTGATCGTGTTGCAGGCCGACGAGACGCTGGAACAGGGTTTCCGCTGTCTGATCGCGGCGCCGGATGTCACGCTCCATGTCAGTCGGCTGCCCAGCGGGGCGGACCTGACGCCGGACACCATCGCGCGGATGGAACGCGACCTGCCCGCGGCGTCCGGCCTGCTGCCGGTTGCGTCACTGTGCGACGGGGTCGGCTGTGCCTGCATCTCGGGCGCGACGCTGATCGGCGGGTTGGGCGGGGCCGACATGCACGCATAGCCTGCACCACCGCCCATCTCGCCGACCCGCTGAGCGCGGCCATCGCGCCGCTGCGCCACCTCTGGGTTGGGCGGCTCGGCCTCGTGTCCCTCTATATCGACGCGGTGTCGGTCCCGGTGCATCCAGCGTTCGAGGGTGCTGGGATCGCTGTGCCAGCTTCGGCGAAAAAGGTGGAAGCGCGGGTGGCCCGGATCGACCCGGCCTCGACCCGCGCGGCGGCGCTTCAGGTGGGCGCCGCGCCTGACGAGGACGCACTGGTCCTGTCCTGTACCAACCTGCCTACGCTCGAAATCATCAATGATGTGGAGGCGCTGCCGGGCAAGCCCGTGCCGTCCGGGAAGCAGGTGCTGGCTTGGCCGATGGGGCAGCCTGCGGGCATCGGGCGGCTGTCGGTGGAACCCGGTAGGCTGCAATGCGGGGGCGGTTGGGACCTGCCATGACCTTGCTCGTCCCGGACCTTGTTAGGGAAGCAGCTCCTGCAGCATCTGGTTCAGCGCCGGTGCGTCTGGGTTGATCTGCAGCGCCTCGCCCAGCACCGCGCTGGTGGCGCTGCGCCCTTCGGTCGCGGCGGCGATGCGAACCAGCATGACCCAGGCGTCGACGTTCTGGGGATCGAGCGTGACCACCTCGCGGAACGCGCCACGCGCGGCGTCCGGGTTGCGCAGCGTCAACGCCATGCCGCCCAGTTGCAGATGGGTTTCCGGGAAGTCGAGACGCGCGGTCACGCTGGCCCGCCATTCGCCCATCGCGGCATTCATCGCCGCTTGCTGGTCCGCGGGAAGCCGCGCAATCGGTGCGTTCAGAAGCTGCTGCGCGGCGGTGATGCGGACCTGTCTGTGCGGGTCTTCCAGCAGGTCCAGCAGGCGCAGCACGCGGGTCTGGTCGGGGGCGGCACGCTGCGCGCCCGCGGCTGCGGCCCGCACCAGCGGGTCAGGATCGCTCAGCAGGTCGGCGACCGCGTCTGCGGTGGCCGCGTCGCCGCCCTGTTCCAGCAGCCACAGCGCGGTGGCGCGCGCGATGCCTGGCTGCGCGCGGTCCAGCGCCAGTGCACTCAGCGGGCCGCGTGTGCCAACGGGATCGGCGCGGCCCGCCGCAAGCACGGTACCGAAATGTGGCCCGCGGTGCGCGCTGTCCGGGAAGCGGCCGGCAATCTCGGCGGCGGCCCAGTCAGGGTCCTTATCGGCATGGCAGTCGGTGCAGGCATCCGGCGCGCCGGTCTGGGCTGAAAGGTCGGGGCGCGGCACCCGGAAGGAATGGTCTCGCCGCCCGTCGATCCCCATGTAGGTACGTTCGATCATGTGGCACGAGGCACAGGCCGCCCCGTCGCTGCCAGGTTCATGGAAATGATGAGACGGATCTTCGTAGACCGCCCCGCGCAGGCTTGGGAAATCCGGGTTCCCGGCGGGCGAATGGCACTGGGTGCAGACCGCGTTGCCATCGGCCTTCAGTGTCGCGGAATGGGCGTCATGGCAGTTGGAGCAGCCCACCCCCTGCGCGTACATTTTCGATTGTAGGAACGAGCCGTAGACGTAGACCTCGTCCAGGATCTGCCCGTCCGCGTGATAGAGACCGGGCCGCAGCAGCGCGAGGCCGTAGGCATCGGCGAAGGGCGTTCCCGGCAGCGGGTTGCCGGCGCCGAAAGCCGTGCGGCGCGCGTGGCACCCGGCGCATTGCTGGATCGTTGCCTCGGCGGTTTCGAAGCGTGCGGTGAACCCGTAATTCGTCGGCGCGATGGCTGGCTCGGGCGCATCGCGGGTCACGGCCCACTCCAGATGCGCCGAACCGGGGCCGTGGCAGGCCTCGCAGCCGACGCCGATCTCGGCCTGGGTGGAGGCATAGCCGCGCGTCGCCGGATCGTAGTTCTTCTCGAACCCAGTGGCGTGGCATTCTGCGCAGCGCGCGTTCCAGTTCTTGTAGGGGCCGGTCCAGTGCAGCCCGTCATCCGGGGGCAGATCCTGATCGGGATAGAGATGATACCAAGCCCCGCGGACAGCATCCCATGTTACGTCGAAACTTTGCAGGCGGCCCGGTTCCGTCTCCAGCAGATATTGCTGCAAAGGCGCGATGCCGACAACGGAATGCACCGGGGTTTCTCGAATGCTGCCGTCCTTCTCGGTCACGCTGACCATGTAGCGTGTGCCGTCGCGTCGGAATCGCGCGGTCATCCCGTCGTGGGAAAACGTCGTGCCGTCGAAATCCGCAATCACCGTGTCAGGGCCGGGCTGCGTCCAGGCCAGCGCGTGGTGCGACCCTTCCCAAGCTTGTGCTGCGGCCTCGTGGCAGTCGGTGCACTCTGTCGATCCGACATAGTCCTGTGCCGAGGCAGGCAGCGCCGCGACACAAAGAAATACAAATGCGCGCAAAGGCGTGATACGGTGGGGAACACGAACCATCAAGGCCAGATGTCGGCCCAATCCGAGGCCATGTCAACGATCACCCAGCCACGGGCGGGCCCTTCGTCCAGCCCGCGATCGAGGCGCCCCACATGGCTGTCGCGGTCATAGGCCCATTCGCGGTCCGCGTCGGTGTGGTGCACGATCAGGCCCAGACGGGGGCCGGGCCCGGCGGTTGCCCATTCCAGCATGGCGAAATCGCCGTCCGAATTGCCGCCCACGAAGATCGGGCGCTGGCCGATCTTGCTGTCGATACCCAGCGGCTTGCCCTCCTTGTCGTCGATGAAGGCGATGCCGGGATCCTTCATGATTGTGGGCACACCGTCGATGATCTGGTAGCTGGACTTGCCCGCGCTGCCGATCACCTGGCTGGGCGGGATGCCATAGGCGTCTTCGGCGAAGGCGCGCATGAAATGCACACCGCCCCCCGACACGATGTAGGTGGAGAAGCCCTCGTCGCGCAGGTAGCGCAGCAATTCCAGCATCGGCTGATAGAGCATGTCGCGGATGGGCTGGCCGGTCTGCGGATGCACCGCCGTGTCGAGCCACGCGCGCACGTCGGCCTGGAAGTCGTCGACCGACAGCCCGGCATGGGATTGCATCACGACCTCGAGCAGGCCTTCCTCGCCACCGGCCATCGCGCCGGCGATGTCGCCTTCGGCAGCGGCGCGCAGCACGTCCGACGTCAGCACCGACGGGTCGTCGGCGGCGCGGACGGCGAGCCGGTCCATCGCGTAGAGGAACTGGAAATAGATCGGCTGCTCGGCCCAGAGCGTACCGTCGTTGTCGAACACCGCGATCCGGTCCGCGGCCGTCACGTAGTCGTCCGATGCGGGATCGGTCACGTTTTCCACGAAAGCGACGACGCGGGCCTTGGCGTCGGTGTCGTTCCAGCTTGGCAGCGGGTCGGACATGGCGGCTGTTGCCAGCGATGCGACGATCGCGGCAACGGGCAAAAGACGGTGCGGCATGAAGGCGGCTCCTGACTGTTTTGCGCGGCAGCGGTTGGGGTGCCTCGCGGGCGGCTGATGACGGCGGCAGGCGCCGCGCCTTCCGGCACGGCACCGGCCGTTTGCCCCGCCGCCGGTGCCGGTGCGGCGGTGGCGGCGGGGCTGGTCTTGATTGTCCGGTTGCGGTTACTGCGCGCCGCCGGGCTGCGACAGTTTCTCCATCACCTTGTCGAGGCTGAAGGACGCCGCCTCCTGGCGAGGCGGGTATTCCTGGAACGTGGCGAGGAAGTTGCCGACATACTGCTGCGCCGGTACAAGCATGAACGCGCGGTCGAGCATCCAGTCGTAATAGGTGTTCGACGTTCGGTAGCCCCGTTCATAGGGATCGCGGCGCAGGTTGAAGATCAGCGGCGTGCGCAGAGGCGTCAGCGGCTCGATCCAGGCCCGAAGGGTGGCCCATTTGGTTTGCTCGAGGAAGGTGATCTTCCAGTCGCGGTAGCGCAGTGCCATCAGGTCGCCATCGTCAGAGAAATAGAAGATCTCGTTCCGGGGGCTTTCATCCGTCTCGCCGGTCAGCATCGGCAGAAGGTTGTAGCCGTCCAGATGCACGCGGTATTCGCGCCCGGCCATCTCGGGCACTGTGACGCCGTCAAGCAGGTCTTCCTTGATGGTCTCGTTGCCGGCCGCGGCCAGGAAGGTCGGCAGCCAGTCCATGTGATGGACGATCTCGTTTGAGACTTCTCCTTCCGCGATGCGGCCGGGCCAGCGCACCATGGCGGGCACACGCCATGCGCCTTCCCAGTTGGTGTTCTTCTCGCCCCAGAACGGCGTCATGCCGGCGTCGGGCCAGGTGTTCATGTGCGGCCCGTTGTCGGTGGAGTAGAAGACGATGGTGTTGTCGGCGATCCCCAACTCGTCGATCTTGTCGAGAAACTTGCCGATATCCATGTCGTGCTCGATCATGCCGGCGGTGTATTCGTCGACCTGCTTGCCGACGATGTCGTTTGCAAGCGCGCGGTTCTCGTCGCTGACATGGGTGCGGAAGTGCATCCGCGTGCCCGACCACCACAGGAACCAGGGGGTGCCCGCGGCCGTCTGCTCCTCCATCCACGCGATCGCGGCGTCCGATGTTTCATCGTCCACGACCCGCTGGCGTTCGATTGTCAGCGCGCCGGTATCCTCGATCTCCTGGGTGATCTCATTCTCGCCATAAACGGCATTTGACCTGATCACGCCGCGCGGCCCGAACCTTTCGAGGAAGGTCTCGCCGTTGGGCATGACCATGTTGCCCGGATAGTCCTCGTTCTCCGGCTCTTCCTCGGCGTTGAGGTGATAGAGGTTGCCGAAGAACGTGTCGAAGCCGTGGTTGGTCGGCAGGTGTTCGTCGCGGTCACCAAGGTGGTTCTTGCCGAACTGGCCAGTGGCGTAGCCTTCCGCCCTGAGCAGACCGGCTATGGTGGGGTCTTCGGTCTGCATGCCTTCCTCGGCGCCGGGAAGGCCGACCTTGGACAGACCGGTCCGGAACACGGACTGCCCCATGATGAAGGACGACCGGCCCGCGGTGCAGGACTGTTCGCCGTAGTAGTCGGTGAAGATCATGCCCTCGTCGGCGATCCGGTCGATGTTCGGCGTCTGGTAGCCCATCAGCCCCATCGTGTAGGCGGACAGGTTCGACTGACCGATATCGTCACCCCAGATCACGAGGATGTTCGGCTTTTCGGCCTGCTGCGCGGAGGCGCTGCCAAGACCGAGTGCAAGCAAGGCGGCCAATGCGCTGCAAGTTGCACGTGGCGCTGTCAAAAACACGTGTGTCCACTCCTCTGGAAAGTTCGGTGGCGGAATGCGCGCCACCTTTCAAGGTTAACCCCGGGCCAAACGGGCCGCTTGTCATATCACGCCATGCGTGCGAACTTGAAACTATGACTGTGGGTTTCATTGCGATGACCCGCGCGAGCGGGATAGGCCCGCTTCCGCGGCTGCTTGACGAGATGTGCGGCGGGAAGGCCGTGGAACAGGTGTTCCGGTCCGTGCAGCTTCCCGTAGAGATCCTCGAAGATCCGGGTGCTGAGATGCCGCTCGGTGCGATGATGGAGCTGTTCGACGGCGCTGCGCGCCGGGCAGGGGACCAACTGTTCGGCCTTCGTGTCGGTATGGCCATGGCCCCTCTGAGCTATGGATCGTGGGTCGCCTACGCGATGTCAGCGGCAACGCTGGGTGAAGCGCTGCAGCGACTATGCCGCACGATTGTCCTGCACCAGCCGCATGGTCGGCTTTTGCTTGGGACTGCGCGTGGCACTGGCACGACCACGGCGGCCGCGTCGGACACCGGGGCGCTGGCGGTCTGGACATATATCGCGCCGCAGGTCGGGCAGGTGCCGCAGGCCCAGCATGCCGACCACATCCTGCCCGTCATGATCGCCGTATGTCGCCGGTATCTTGGGCTGGATTGGCTGCCCTTGCGGGTGCGCATGAACTATCCCGATCCGGGGGACAGCGCCCGGCGCAGCGCGCTTCTGGCGTTGAATTGGTCGTTCGACGGGCCGGGCGTGTCGCTGACCTTTCCCGCCGCGCTTCTCGCAACGCCGCGGCCCTTCGCGGTCGCCCGGGAGGCGCAGTTTTCGACCAGCGTCGATCTGGCCGCACAGTTGGCCGGACGGACCACCCAGACGCTGGAAGAGGCTGTCGAGGCCATTGTGACGCTGCGCCTTCTCGACGGCCGCGCGGATATCGACGGGGTTGCACGGCTGGCGGGCACGAGCGTGAGGTCGCTGCAACGGCGGCTGTCGGAGTCGGGGACCAGTTACAGCGCGCTGCTGGACCGGGTGCGCGAGCGCAAGGCGCGCGCCCTTCTGCGCGAAACCGACCTTTCGGTGACCGGCATCGCGCTGTCGCTCGGGTACAGTGACCCGGCGAACTTCACCCGCGCCTTCGTGCGCAGGACGGGCACCGCCCCGAAGCAATTCCGCGCGTCGCAGCGCGGATGATCGGCCGGTGCGTCGTCCTGCCGTGCCGGGATCAACGGTTGGAGAGCCGACTGCCGTCCTGTGCGAAGAGGAACGCGTGCCGTTCGTCGTAGCCAAGGCGCAAAGCGGCCCCCACCGCCACGTCGTACTGTCCGAAGACCCGCACGGTCAGCGTCTCGTCGCCCTCGGTCCGCACGAGGATGTTGGTATCACCGCCCAGCTTTTCCACATGGGTGACCTCGCCTCGCAGTGGTCCGTCCGCGCCGACGGTCAGGTGTTCGGGCCGGATTCCCAGCGTGGCGCCGGGCGGCCCGCCCAGAGGTTCGGCGCGCAGGAAGTTCATCGAAGGCGCCCCGAGGAATCCGGCCACGAAGCGGTTGGCGGGATTGTTGTAAAGCTCCATCGGCGTACCGATCTGTTCCACCCGTCCGTCGCGCAGCACCACGATCCGGTCGGCCAGGGTCATCGCCTCGGTCTGGTCATGGGTGACATAGATCATCGCGGCGGACAGCGACCGGTGCAGCGCCGCGATCTCGATCCGGGTGTTCATCCGCAGGCTGGCGTCGAGATTGCTGAGCGGTTCGTCGAACAGGAACAGCCGGGGCTGGCGTACGATCGCCCGCCCGATTGCGACGCGCTGGCGCTGGCCGCCCGACAGTTCCGCCGGGCGCCGGTCGAGATAGGCCCCCAGTTCCAGCATCCGGCTGGCTTCGGCCACCCGTTCGGCGATCAGGGTCCGGGGGGCACCCTCCTGTTTCAGGCCAAGCGCCATATTGTCCCGCACGTTCAGATGCGGGTACAGCGCGTAGGACTGGAACACCATCGCGATGCCGCGTTTCGCTGGCGGCACGCCGTTCACCGGCTGCCCGCCGATGGCGATCCGGCCCGAGGTCGCGTCCTCCAGCCCGGCGATGACTCGCAACAAGGTGGACTTGCCGCAGCCCGACGGGCCGACGAAGACTACGAATTCGCCGTCCTCGACCGCGAGGTCGATGTTGCGCAGAACCTCCACCTTGCCGAAGGCCTTGCACACGTCGTCCAGCACCAACGCGGTCATTCGGCGCCCTCCTGCAGCGTGACGACCCGGCCGCTGCGGATGCTTTCGTCGGCGGCAAGACAGATGGCGAGGCTTGCGACCGCGTCCTCCATGTGCCGCGTCAGGTCCAGATCCTCGGCGATGGCGCGCAGCATGTGCGCCTGTTCCGCGTCGCACAATTGTTGGTGCCCCGGCTCGTCCGGAAGGTCGATCAGCCGGTCACCCTCAGGGCGGTGCACCAGCATCCCGCCGACCCTCGTGTGCCCGTCCACGTCGGCCGATGCGCCCTTGTTGCCGTCGGTGATGGAAACCGCGCCGTTGGGGCTGACGATGTCCTTCACGAAGAACGCGGTCTCCGACATCATTGGCCCCCAGCCCGCCTCGTACCAGCCGACCGACCCGTCGTCGAAGATCACCTGGAACTGACCGTAATTGTACATGTCAGGCGCGATCTCGTCCGACAGGCGCAGGCCCATGCCGTGCACCCGCACCGGCGCGGCGTCGGTTATCTGGCACATGACGTCCACGTAGTGAACGCCGCAATCCACGATCGGCGAGGTGGTTTCCATCAACGCCTTGTGCGTGGCCCACTCGGCGCCCCGGCTCTGCTGGTTCAGGTTCAGCCGGAAGACGAATGGCCCGCCAAGCGCGCGCGCCTCGGCGATCAGCCGCTGCCAGCTTGGGTGGTGGCGCAGGATGTAACCCACGGCCAGCTTGCGCCCCTGCTCCCGCGCGCAATCGACGACGCGGCGCGCATCAGCCACGGTGGTCGCCAGCGGCTTCTCCACGAAGACATGCGCGCCCGCCTGCATTGCGGCGATGGCGTAATCCGCGTGGCTGTCTGAATAGGTGGCGATCACCACCAGGTCGGGCCGGGTCGCCGCCAGCGCAGTTTCATAGTCGTTGAACAGCGGATAGTCCTGAAGCGCCGCGGGCAGGTCCACGGGCGAGCGGTTGACCAGCCCGACAATCTCGGCCCTGTCATGGGCATGGTGGGCCAGCGCATGGGACCGGCCCATGTTGCCGAGCCCGGCGATCAGAACGCGGGTCATTTGACGGCTCCGGATGTGATGCCGCGGATCAATTGCCGCGAGAAGATGACGTAAAGGCCCATCACCGGCAGGATCGCCATGCTGAGCGCGGACAGTACCGCGTTCCAGTCGGTGACGAACTGGCCGATGAAGACCTGGCTTCCCAGCGTGAGTGTCTTGGTTTCCTCGGCCGGAGCGAGGATCAGGGGGAACCACAGGTCGTTCCAGATCGGGATCATGTTGAACACCGCTACGGTGGCCAGCGCGGGGCGCACCAGCGGCACGACAAGCTGCGCGAAGATGCGGTATTCGGACAGCCCATCAATGCGCCCCGCGTTCTTCAGGTCGTCGGACACCTGGCGCATGAACTCCGACAGGATGAAAACCGCCAGCGGCAGGCCCTGCGCCGTGTAGACGAGGATCAGCGCCCAGAGCGTGTTCACGAGGCCGGTCGCGACCATCATCTCAAGGATCGCGACGGTGCCGATACGGATCGGGATCATGATCCCGAGCGCGAGGTAGAGCCCCATCAGCAGGTTGCCGCGAAACCGGTATTCGGCCAGGGCAAATGCGGCCATCGCCCCGAACAGCAGGATGAAGAACAGCGACGCCACGGTGACGATCATCGAGTTCTGGAAGTAAAGGAAGAAATCCCCCTGCTTCAGTACGGTCTGGTAGCCGATCAGCGAAAAGCTGTCGGCGTCGGGCAGGGCCAATGGTTCGCGAAAGATCGATCTGCGGTCCTTGAAGCTGTTGATCACGATCACGAAGACCGGGAACAGCGCCACGATCACGTAGGCGATGAGCGCCGCATGGGCGGCCAGCGAATTGAGCGGGCTGTGGCGGGCTGTTGTCATCGTGGCCCCTAGAACTGGTAGCGGCGCAGCCGCGTCTGGATGCCGAACAGGTAGATGCACACGCCGATCAGGATGATCCCGAACATCGCCGTTGCGATGGCCGACCCCATGTGCGGATCGCCCAGTTGCAACTGGAACCCGAAGAAGGTCCGGTACATGAATGTGCCGAGGATGTCGGTGGCGAAATTCGGGCCCGCCAGTGCGCCCTGTGCCGAATAGATCAGGTCGAACGCGTTAAAATTGCCCACGAAGGTCAGGATCGAGATGATCCCGATGGATGGCAGGATCAGCGGCAGCTTGATCTTCCAGAAGGCGGACAGGCCGGTGATGCCGTCGCACTCGCCCGCTTCGAGGATTTCATCCGGGATCGAGAGAAGCGCGGCGTAGATCAGCATCATCGGAATGCCGACGAACTGCCAGACCGAGATCAGCGCCAGCGTGGTCAGCGACGTGCTTTCCAGGCCGAGCCACGGGGCATAAAGCTTTTGCAGCCCGATCGCGTCGAGCATGTTCGGTGCGATGCCCCAGATCGGCGAAAGGATCAGCTTCCACGCGAAGCCGACGATCACGAAGGAGAGGATCGTCGGCACGAAGATGGCCGAGCGGTAGAGATGAGCGAAGCGCAGGCGCGGACTGGACAGGATCGCTGCCAGCGCGATCCCGATCGGGTTCTGCACAGCCATGTGGATCGCGAAGAACCAGAAATTGTTGCCAAGCGCGTTCCAGAAGCTTGCCGACCAGCGCGGATCTCCGAAAAGCGTGCGGAAATTGTCCAGCCCGACAAAGACGCGCGTCTGCTCTACCTCGGCAAAAAGAGCCAGTCGCAAAGTGGCGAAGAGCGGCAGGATCATGACGGCGGTGTAGACTATCACCGCGGGCGCAAGAAACACCACGATGTGCCATCGAACCGGGCGGCGCTCAGACAAGGCGCGCCCACCCGCGGCTGTTGCCGCCCGTTGCCGTCAGCACGGCCGACAGCGGGCCACCCGCCGTCAAGTTCAATGGCGGTTTTGCCCCTGCCGCGCTCCTTTGGCTGGCTTGTCCGTGTGCACTAAACATGAATGTCGTTCCTCTGGCCGCTTCGGGGTCCGGCAGCGAACGGCCCCGGCGAAAGGCGGCGGGGCCTCGTCCCGGCAGCTTCTGACCGCAACGTGCCGCGCCGGTGGCGTACGGCCCCTTCGCCGCGCTGCGAAGGGGCCGATCTGGCGCGGCATCACGGGCCGCTTTACTGCTGCGGCTCGTACCAGCTGGCGAGGCCGTCTTGCAGGCGCGCCGCCGCGTCTTCGGGACTTTCGGCACCGCGGATCACCTGGGCCGAGGCGTTCCAGGTCTCGTTCTCGAGGTTCGGCGTGCCGCGGGACAGGATCTGGTATGTGGACCGGATGGTGGAGGCGCATTCCTGCCGCCACGAGACAAATTCCTGTGCCAGCGGGTCTTCGAGTTGGACGTCATGGGACGACAGCGGGAAGAAGCCCGGCAGCGCGTTGGCGTAAAGGCTGGCGAACTCGGCGGAACCGACCCAGTTCAGGAAGGTGCGCGCGGCTTCCGCGTTCGGCGATGCCGCGTTCAGCCCCAGCGCGATGTCGGTATGATCCGAGATATGGCACTCCTGCCCGGCCTCGGGGACCGGCGGCGGGAAGGCGCCCATCGCGAAATCGGCCTGGGTATTGAAGCCGGAGATTTCCCATGATCCGGCGGGATAGATCGCGGCGCGGCCCAATGTGAACAGGTTCTGGCTGTCCGGGTAGGTCTGGGCTTCATAGCCGAACCCGAGATATTCGTTCCACCGGGCCAGTTGGCGGAACGGCGCGACCCAGGGCTCGTCGGTCAGCGACTGCTCACCTGCGATGAGCGCTTTGCGACCCTCCTCGCCCTTCCAGTAGTTCGGACCGATATTGTTGTAGCCCATAGTGGCTGCTTCCCACTGGTCGTTGGTGCCCATCGCCATCGGGATGTAGCCGCCATCTTCCTTGATCGCATCCAGCACGGCGAAGAATTCGTCGACCGTTTCGGGTTCTTCCAAGCCGAGTTCGGCGAAGGCGTCGGCGTTGTAGATGAAGCCGTGGATCACCGATGCCATCGGCACGCAGAAGGTCGCGCTGCCATCATCCGTCTGCCAGGCCGACTTGGCCACATCCGGGAAGTCGCCCATCGCGGACAGGTCCGAAAGGTCGGCCAGATGACCGGCCTCGTAAAGCGCCAGCGAGGCGTCGAACGGGCGGCAGGTGATCAGGTCGCCGGCAGAACCCGCGTCCAGCTTTGAATTGAGCACCGCGTTGTACTCGGCCGGAGCGGATGGCGTGAAGCGCAGCTTGATGCCGGGATTGTCCGCTTCGAAGGCCGGGATGATCTGGTCCTGCCAGATCGCAAGATCGTCGTTGCGCCAGCTTTCGATGGTCAGTGTTACGTCCTGCGCGGTCGCGCCGGTTGCTGCCAGCGTCGTGCCCAGCAGAGCTGCGCCAAGGGTGTTCGGTTTCATGTCGGTCTCCCCGTTTGTCTTTGTGGTTGTCTGTTCAACTCGGCGAGCGCGGCGCGCAGATGCCCCTGCGCGTCGGCGATGATGCGCCGCGCCGTGCCCGGATCGGGCGCGCCGGATGCCAGTGCGATCGCCGGTTTCACCTCGCCTCCGGTGGCGTCCAGCAGAGCGGCGGCGCGCTCTTCACCGACGCCGCCTATCCGTGCGACCATGGCGCGGGCGCGATCCCGCAGCTTGATGTTGTCTGCGCGCAGGTTGACCATCTGCCCGTCATGGACGTGGCCAAGCGCGACGCCCGCGAGCGTGGACATCATGTTCAGCGCCGCTTTCTGCGCCGTTCCAGCCCCCATCCGTGTGGACCCGGCCAGCGGCTCGGGCGGGGTACGCAGGCACACGGCCACATCTGCATGGGCAAAAAGTACGGCATCGGGCGGACCCGCCAGCCCGATCACCGTCGCGCCGTGCATACGCGCGGTGCGCGCGAAGGCCAGCGCGAAGGGCGTGCTGCCGCTTGCAGTGACCACGATCGCCGTGTCATGCGGGCCAAGCAGGGCGGCTTCCCTTGCCGCATCCTCTGTCTCGTCCTCGGTGCCGCCAGGCATATGGGCATCGCGTGGCAATCCGCCTGCCATGCAGATTCCGATCTGCGCCACCTGAATGCCGAACGTGCCGGGCAGTTCCATCGCATCGGCCATTGCCATCAGGCCCGACGACCCGGCCCCCGCATAGACGACCTTCCCGCCGCTACGCAGGCTGCGCGCCATCAGCGCCGCCCCGTCCTGCAATGCGGGCAGCGCGCCGCGGACCGCCGCCAGCGCGGCCTGCTGTCGGCCCAGCAGCAGATCAAGGGCCGCCGTGGGCGGCAGAGCGTCCAGCGCTTCCGAATCCGGTTCAGAGGGGGGCGAATCCATCACATCTCCTGCAATCTCGCAAAAGATACCGATAGAATACCTGTTGTCCAACGAAAACTCTATTTGGGCTGTTATTGCGGTCAAGTGGTCCGGTTTGGAGCTTTATTGATGCAAGAATCGCTTTTCGCAGCCTGAAAGGTATTATAGTGGTATGCATATGTTGCGGCATAACCCTTCCTGTCTGATCGGCGTCGACGGCGGCGGCACATCGTGCCGGATCGCGCTTTTGAAGGGCGACGAGAGGACCGAACTTCATGTCGCCTCGGCCAATGTCCATTCGGACCCTGATGGCGCAGTCGCCACGCTTCGCGCGGGGTTGCACGAGGCCGCGCGCCTTGCCGGGCTGGAGGGGGACGGGCTGGAGCGCGCCTGTGGCGTGCTGGGGCTGGCCGGGGTGACCGGCCCGCGTGTCGCCGCCGCCATAGCCGCGCGGCTGCCGCTCGGCCGGGCCAAGGTTGTCGAGGACTGCGTGCCCGCGGTCGTGGGTGCGCTCGGTGACGGGGACGGGGCAGTGGCGGGGCTGGGCACCGGATCGTTCTTCGCACGACAGGCGGGCGGCGCGGTGGACCTGCGCGGCGGATGGGGTTTCGTGCTGGGCGACGAGGCGTCGGGCGCGTGGCTGGGGCGCGGGCTGCTCGCACGGGTGCTGCATGTGGAAGACGGCTTGGTTCCCGCAACGGCGCTTAGCCGGGCCACCCGCGACGGGTATGACGGCGGTCCTGAGGGTATTCTGGCCTTCGTGGCAGGGGCGCGTCCGGCGGATTACGCCGCGCTGGCGCCGCGCGTTGTCGCGGCGGCGCGGGACGGGGACGCTGCAGGGCTGTTCCTGATGCGCGCGGGCGCGGCACATGTGCAGGCCGCGCTGGAGGCGCTGGGATGGCGTCCACCGGACCCACTTTGCCTGACCGGGGGGCTTGCGCCGCACTACGTGCCCTACCTGCCCGCGCCGACCGCCGCCGCCATCGTCCCGGCAAAGGCAACGGCGCTGGACGGGGCGCTGCGGATGGCCGCCCGGCTGGCGGACGGGGCCGCCGCATGAGCATCGGGGATTTCCTTGCACCCGAAGGTTGGGTCGATGCCGGGGGCGGGCCGCGCTATGCACGCCTGCGTCAGCGGCTGGAGGCGGCCATGGACGAGGGCTTGCTCCCTCCGGGCGCGCCGCTTCCGCCCGAGCGCGAGATCGCCGCGCTGACTGGCCTGTCACGGGTCACTGTGCGCCGGGCGATCCATGCGCTGGTGGAACGCGGGCTGGTGGAACAGAAGCAGGGGTCCGGATCTTTCGTCACCCCGCGCCCCAAGGTGCTGCAGTCGCTGACGCGGTTGACATCCTTCAGCGAGGACATGGCTCAGCGTGGGCTGGTAACCCGATCGATCTGGCTGGAACGGGGGTTGTTCCTGCCAGGGGCCGACGAGGCGCAGGCGCTGTCTCTGGCGCCCGAGGCGCAGGTGGCGCGGATCGCGCGGCTTCGGCTTTCGGGCGGGCAGCCGATGGCCCTCGAACGCGCTTCGTTGCCGCCGGACCTGCTTCCGGTGCCGACCGCCGTGACCACATCGCTTTACGAGGTGCTGGACGCCCAGGGCAACCGACCGGTGCGCGCCACGCAGAAGATCTCGGCGGTCAATCTCGGCCGGGCCGATGCCGACCGACTGGGCGTCGCCGAACATGCGGCCGGGCTTCGGATCGAACGGGTGTCCTACCTCGCGACCGGACGGGTGGTGGAATTCACCCGTTCGCTCTATCGCGGAGACGCCTACGACTTCGTCGCCGAACTCCAGATCGCCACACCGCAGGAGACGCCATGACCCCGACCCCCAGCCTGATGCGTCAGGAGATCGACGAGATCCCGCAGGCGGTCGACCGGCTGCTGACCGACGGCGCGGCGGCCATCGATGGCGCCGCAGCCGATCTGCGGGTGCTTGACCCGGCGGTTCTGGTAACAGTGGCACGGGGGTCGTCCGACCACGTCTGCAGCTTCCTGAAATACGCTGCCGAACTGGAACTGGGTGTTCCGGTCGCCTCCGTCGGCCCGTCGGTGGCGTCGGTCTACAAGCGGCGTATGAAGCTCGACCGCGCCGCCTGCCTTTCGGTGTCGCAGTCGGGGCAGAGTCCCGACATCGTAGAAATGGCGCGCGCGGCACGGCGCGATGGCGCGCTCAGCCTTGCGATCACGAATGACCCGGACTCGCCGCTTGCCGCGGCATGTGACCGGACGCTGGCGCTGCATGCCGGGCCCGAACGCAGCGTGGCGGCCACAAAGACCTTTGTTTGCTCCGCCGTGGCCGGGCTTCGGATGCTGGCGGCCTGGCGCGGGGACGCGGCGCTGCTGAACGCGGTCCATGCGCTGCCCGAGGCGCTGGCGGATGCCGTCGCGCTTGACTGGCCGGAACTGCGCGCCGCCATCGGCCCGCGCACGTCGCTTTATACGCTTGGTCGCGGCCCGTCCTGGGCGATGTCGAACGAGGCGGCGCTGAAGTTCAAGGAAACCTGCCTGCTGCACGCGGAAAGCTATTCCTCGGCCGAGGTGCTGCATGGCCCGGTGTCCATCGTGGACGCGGGGTTCCCGGTGCTGTGCCTTGCGGCGGCCGATGCGGCCGAACCCATGGTCGCCGACATCGCTGCGCAGATCGCGGCCAAGGGCGCAGCGGCCTTCATCACCGGGCCTGCGCGGGGCGGGGCGGCGTCGCTGGCGCACGTGCGCACCGGGCATCCGCTGACCGACCCTCTGGCGCTGATTGCAACCTTCTACGCGGTGGTAGAACGGCTTGCGGTGGAACGCGGAATCGACCCCGACACGCCGCGCCACCTGAAGAAAGTGACCCAGACGGTATGACCGGCCCGCTGTCCGCCCTGCGCGCGCCGCTGATCCACGACGGCGCGGAATGGCACCGCGACGCGGCAGTGGTGATGCAGGGTGGCACGATCCGTGCGGTTGCCAGCCCTTCCGATATCCCCGCCGGAACCGCGGTGCAGGATCTTGGCGGCGGGATGCTCGTGCCGGGTTATGTGGACTTGCAGGTCAATGGCGGGGACGGGCTGATGCTGAACGACGCGCCGGAGCCCAAAACCCTGCGGCGCATGGCGCAGGCGCACGCCCGGCTTGGCGCGACCAGCATCCTGCCGACGCTGATCACCGATACGCCCGAGGTAACGGCCGCGGCAGTCGCAGCGGTGTGCGCAGCGGTGGCGGAAAGTGTTCCTGGCATCATCGGCTTGCATCTCGAAGGTCCGCATCTCGACCCGCGGCGCAAGGGCGCGCATGATCCGGCCCTTATCCGCCCGATGCAGAGGCAGGATCTCGACGCCCTGCTGGCGGCAGCTCATGCGCTGCCGGTACTGATGGTCACGCTGGCCCCCGAAGCGGCTGACCACGGCCAGATCGCCGCGCTGACGCGGGCCGGAGCGGTGGTGTCTCTGGGCCACACCGATGCCGATTTCGCCACCTGCCGCGCGGCCTTTGATGCGGGCGCGCGCTGTGTGACGCATCTGTTCAACGCAATGCGCCAGCTGGGCAATCGCGAGCCGGGCGTGGTCGGCGCCGCGCTGGCGGACGGGCGGGTCAGCGCCGGTCTGATTGCGGACGGCATCCACGTGCATCCGGCCGCGATGGGTGCCGGGCTGCGCGCAAAGGCCGGTCCGGGCGACGTGTTCCTAGTCAGCGACGCGATGGCGGTCGCCGGCACGGATCTGGACGGCTTCACGTTGAACGGCCGCCGAATCGGGCGCCGCGACGGGCGGTTGACGCTGGCGGATGGGACCCTTGCCGGGGCCGATCTGGACCTGACAACGGCGCTGCGTGTGCTGTGCCGGGATGTGGGGCTTCCGCTGGGCCACGCGCTGCGCATGGCGACAGCCGTGCCCGCGCGGGTCGCAGGGCGGGGCGGGCATATCGGCGCGCTTGTGCCGGGGGCGCGCGCCGATCTTGTGCACCTTGTCGACGCAGCCGATGGTGCAGGGCCGGTTCTGGCAGGGGTCTGGCGCGGGGGGGCGCCGGTCCGGCGGGACTGACCGTCAGGCGGCCAGCAGGTCCTTCAGCGTCAGCGCCGGATCCGTCACGCGTGCGGGTGCTGGGGACTGGCCAGCCTCGATCATTCGCTTGGCGACCATGTAGGCGCGCGGATTGTTCATTGCGTCCACCGACAACAGCGTGTCGCCGCCGTAGTACCAGTGCGAGCGTGCCCCTGCATCGTCGCGCACAACCACGCGGTCATAGCCGGTGTTCAGACCCGCGATCTGCAGCTTCACGTCATACTGGTCGGACCAGAACCACGGTTTGGCGACATAGGGATCGGTGCCGCCCAGCATGGCGGCTGCGGTCGCTTCCGAGTGCTCGATGGCGTTGGGCACGCTTTCCAGCCGGAGTCGTCCGCCACGATGCGGAAAGGATGCGCAATCGCCCGCCGCCCAGATCCCCGGTGCGGAGGTTCGGCCGAGTTCGTCCACCGCTATCCCGTTGTTGATGGCGATTCCCGCCGCTTCTGCCAGCGCAGTGGCGGGGCGTATGCCGATGCCGACCACTGCGAAGTCGGCGTCAATGCGCCGCCCGTCCGTCAGCTCCGCCCCGTTGAAACGGCCCTCCGTTTCGGTCAGTTGCGCCACGCCCGTCCCTTCGATGATGCGCACGCCGTGGGCCGCGTGCAGGGCGCGGAACCAGTCTGCAGTCTCGGGTGCAGCGACGCGCGCGAGGATGCGGGGGGCCTGTTCCACCAAGGTCACCGACAGGCCGCGCCCGGCGGCGACCGCCGCCGCCTCCAGCCCGATATAGCCGCCGCCGATCACCAGCATGTGGCGCCCCGGTGTGCATTCGCGCGCCAGAGCGTCGGCATCGTCAAGGGTCCGCATCGTGTGAACGCCGCGCAGCGCCCCCCCTATCGCGGCGGGCAGGCGCATCGCCGGTGCGCCCGTGGTGAGCGCCAGCGCGTCGTAGGCCAGCGTGGTGCCGTCCGACAGCGTGACGCGCCGCGCGACCGTGTCCAGCGCATCCGCGCGCGTGCCCAGCCGCAAGGCGATGTCACGGTCGGCATAGAAGGCTTCCGGGCGCAGGAACATCCGGTCCAGCGCCATGTCGCCCAACATGTATTTCTTCGAAAGTGGCGGTCGCTGGTAGGGTGGGACTGGTTCTTCACCTACCAGAGTGAGCGCGCCGCCGAAGCCCAGCTCTCTCAGTTTCGCACAAAGGGCAGACCCGGCCTGCCCGGCTCCGATCACGACGATGTTGTCCATGCGCTCCCGCAACTGGTTAGTGTTGCGCGGGCAGCCCTTTCAAGCCGCCCGCGATCCTGCATGCTATTTGGCGCAGCAGCGGCGCGCGGCGCAACCCGTTCCGCGCCGCGATGCTCGGCTCAGGGGTGGTAGGGCAGGCCTTCGTCGATGGGCAGCGACGGATCGCGGGACCATTCGTTCCACGACCCGAAATACATCCGGACGTCCTTGATTCCGGCTTCTTTCAGCGCGAGGAACGTGTTGGACGCGCGTGCGCCCTTGAAACAGTAAAGCCGCACCGGCGTATCTGGCGTTATACCCACCGTGGCGCACTCGGCCAGGATTTCGACCGCGGATTTCATCACCGGCCCGTCTGCCGACGGCTTCATCATCCGGTACCATTCGATCCAGACAGCGCCAGGGATGCGGCCCTTGCGCGGGCAGAAGTCCTTGCCGTAGGGCGAGGAGCTTTCACCGGTCCATTCGTCCACATCGCGCACGTCGAGGATCGCGGCCTCCGCGTCGTCCAGCGCGGCCTTCATCGCGTCCACGTCCATCATGATCTCGGCCGCCGCCGGGTCGATCTCGAACCCGCCGGGCTCCGGCGTGACCGGATCTGTGGACAGGGGCATGCCCGCCGCGGTCCAGGCCGCCAGTCCGCCATGCAGGACCTTTATCGAAGGGTAGCCCAGATAGGCGAGCAGGAAGTAGCCACGACAGGACTGCCCGAAGCCAGTGTTCATCGATTGTTCATAGATCACCGCGGTTTTCTTGCCATCAAGACCCGCCGCTCCGAAATCGGCCGCGAACTTCTGTGCAAGATCGGCCATGCCCGCGCTGTCGGACGTGGCGAGGTAGGTGAAGATGTCATGCAGGTTCACCGCGCCTTCGATATGCCCTGCGGCATAACTTTCCGGGTCACGGGTGTCGATGATGACGGTGCTGCCCGCAGGCATGGCGGCTAGGTCGGCCGGAGTGATCAACGTGTTCGACATGGTACTCTCCTGTTGGTCAGGCTGGCAGGTCGGCCAGCATCTTGCGCAACTGTTTGGTCGCGGGTGTCACGATGGCGACGAAATACGCTTCGCGAAGGCGCCGCTGTGCTGCGCCCTGGCTGACATAGCCGCGCGCGCCGCAATGCAGCATTGCGTAATGCGCCGCCTCTACCGCCATCTCGCCGCCCTTCAGGCGTGCTGTCAGCACGCGGCGGAAATAGGCGTTCGACGGATCGTAGGGCGTGCGCGCCAGCTCGGTGATCTCGGCCACGAGTGCAGCAAGTTCGGTGCGGAAGTCGTCGGGCTGCTTTTCGAGGTAGCGGTTCACATGGCCCAGCGGGGTCTGCACCTGATCCATCAGGTCGATGCAGCTTTGCACCATGCCGCTGGCCATGCCGCACTGCATGAGCACGAAGCCGCCGCGGATACGCTTGATGAAGGCCTCAGCCGGATCGGCGAGGATATGATCGTCCGGAATGAAGGCGTCACGGAACTGCACCTGGCAAGTCGCTGTGCCGCCCATCGCCACGAAGTCGTGGTCCAGCACCAGTTTCACGCCATCCCAGCCGCCGAAGGCCACCGCCATGACCTTTTTCGGGGTCTCGCTGCCTTCGACGGGCGCGTCGAAGATGATCCCGAAATAGCTGTCCTCGGTCACGTTCGACACCCAGGGCAGCACGCCCTTGACGCGGTAGCCGCCCGGCACGCGCTGCGCCCTCAGGCGCATCGGTTCGATCCCGTTCACCGCCTTCATGGGGTTCGACAGGCCGGTGCCGCCGAGCACCTCGCCGCTGGCGACGCGTGGGCCGAGCGTCGTCTTAAGATGCTCGTTGTCCGACGAATATATGTACCAGGCCAGCGCGTCCTGGCACCACATGCAAAAGGCGGTGGAGGTGCAGACCTCGCCCGCCCGCGACATTGCCGCGATCGCGCGCATCACGTCGATACTGTCATCGGGGGCGTCGACATGGCTGCCATAGGCGCCCGCGCCGCCGAAGGCACGCATGACGGCTTCGGGGTATGCGCCGGCGTCGATCTCGCGGACCATCGGGGCCAGCGTCTGGGTCGTGATGCGGTCGACCTCTGCGGTGTCCACAGGGTCGATGGGCAGGGCGATGTTCATGGCTCTCTCCTGATGGGTATGGTGCCGGGCGGCGGTCCGCCCGGCACCTGGGGTCGGGTTCGGATCAGACGGCGATGGCTTCCATGTTCACCGGCCGCGAGAAGGTGTTGAACACCGGCGACCACTGGATGACATGGGCGACCAACTCGTCGATCTCGGATTTCGGGCAGTCGCCTTCCATGTGAACCTTGATGCGCACATCGGTGAAGCCAACGGGCTTTTCTGACGTGTCGCCGGTGCCCCAGACCGCGGTGATGTTCAGGTCGCCCTCGAGTTCCAGTTCCAGCTTGTGCACGGTGATGCCGCGCGCCACGGCGTTGGCATGCAGCCCGACCGCCACGCAGGATCCGAGTGCTGCCAGCGAGGCCTCGGACGGGTTGGGCGCGGTGTCGTCGCCCAGCAGCCCCGGCGGCTCGTCCACGATGTAGGGGTCGAGATCGCGGATGTAGTTGGCGTGGCGAAACTTGCCTTCGGCGACCGTCTTGCATTTCAGCGTCTTGACCGCCGTCGGGTCGGCCTTGCCCTTTTCGATCAGGCCTTGCAGCCCGGTCTTGTCGATCGGCGCAAGACAGCCGGTCAGCACGGTTGCGGGTTCAGACATGGGATCCTCCTTCTTTTTGGATCTTGCGGATGCTCAGGCGTCGCTGCGCACCCAGTTGAATTTCTTGATCGCCATCATCAGCGCGAAATCGAGGAAGAACCCGATGACGCCGATGATGACCACGGTCGCGCCGAGGCTGGCGTAGTCCAGCGTGTCGCGCGCATCGTTGATCGCGTATCCGAGCCCGGACGTGACCCCTAGGTATTCGGCCGGAACCAACACTACCCAGGCCACGCCAAGCGCGAGCCGGATGCCGGTCAAAATGTCGACCGAGATGGCCGGCAGGATCACCACGAACAGCATGTGGAAGGGGTTGGCGCCAAGGTTTCGCGCAACCTTCAGCCAGGCAGGGTCGATCCGGCGTAGCCCGGCTGCAGTGGCGAACAGGATCGGCCACACGGCGGCAACGAAGATCAGGAAGATGATCGCCCCGTCCCAGGTGTCGTAGGCCATCACCGCGATGGGCATCCACGACAGTGGCGATATCATCCGCAGGAACTGAAACGGAACGTTGGTGATCTCGCGCAGGATCGCCACGCGTCCGATCAGGATACCAACGGGCACGCCGATCGCGGCCGCCAGCGCCAGTCCCATGCCGACCCGATAGAGCGACGGCACCGACATGTCGATCACCGCGCCCGAGGCGACCAGTTCGGCCAGCCGTGACAGCGTGGGGCCGGGCGCGAAACTGGCGAAGGCGAACAGATCGTCGTTGCGCGCGATCATTTCGCCGCCGATCCACCACAAGCCAAGCAGCAGGCCGATCCCCAGAACGGCGTTCACGAGGCCCCGCGCGCGGCCGAGCCCCGGCGCGGCGCGGCCTTGCGGAATGTCGGCGACCGCGCTCATAGCTTGAGCACCTCTTCGCGGTTGTACGGGTCGCCGGGATTGACCGAGGGATCGTTCTTCCACTCGGGGAATTTTTCCAGCGCGGCCTTTACGAAGGCGTAATCCACGAGGTCGTCTGCCACGAACTGCGGATCGAGCCCCTGCAGGAAAGTCGTCTCGCCGCTGACTACTGTTTCGGTCATCGCCTCGACGATCATCCGGGTGGCCGACGGGTAGGGCCAGGGCTGGAAGTCGATCCGGCCGTTCTGATATTCGGCAACGTTCTTGATCGCGCCGGTTTCCATGTACTCGGCATTGTCGTCATAGACCGTCATCGCGCGCTTAACGACAGGCGCGGGGGCGGGCAGGTAGCCCATGCCGTCCTTGGACAGCAGTTCGGCCACCTCTTCCTTGTTCTGGCTGGCGTAGATCGACCCGCGGACCACGGCGTTCATTACCGCCTGAGTCCATTCCGGCTTGGCCTGGGTCACCTGCTCGTTCATGCAGACCACGCAGCAAGGATGGTTCTTCCAGATGTCGCCGGTGAAGCGCAGCATCCTTGCGCCAGCCATCAGCTCGCCAAGCGCGTTGAACGGTTCGGCCACGATATAGGCGTCGATCTTGCGAGCGGCGAGCGCGGGAGGCATCTCGGGCGGCGGCAGGACCTGAAGGTTGCATTCATTGGGGGCCAGCGGTTCGCCCTGCGCCTTGATCACCGGCGTGATCCCGGCCGATCGCAGCGCGTATTGCAGGACGATGTTGTGCATCGAATACCAGAACGGCACTGCGACCTGCTTGCCGCCAAGTCCCGAGAAATCAGTGATTTCGGTATGCCGCCCGACCACAAGTGCGGAGCCGTTGGTGTGTGCCCAGGCCATGATCTTGACCGGGAAGTCGTTGTTGTAGCGCATCCAGACGGGGATCGGCTTGAGGAAATGCACGAGGTTGAACTTGTTCGCGGCAAAGCCTTCGATCAGCGGCGACCAGCCCCGGATCAGTGTTGGCTGTTCCGCCTCCAGCCCCTCGTCTGCGTAGAATCCCTTGGCATGTGCCACCAGCAGCGGGGTTGCGTCGGTGATCGGCAGGTAGCCGATGCGCACGATGTCGTCGTCCTGTGCCCGCGCCGGGCCGGGCAGGCCGCCCATCAGCGTCGCCAGTGCCGCCGCCAGACCGCCCTGCGCCAGCATGTCGAGCGTCTGCCGCTTGGCGTGGTCCACGCCGTCATGGCCGCAGCAGGCCGCGTGCAGGTCGATCGGGCGGGTGTGGGGGTCATGGGTCATCGGCGTCTCGCTTTGTGTCGGGTGAAGTCGGATTGCAGGGTTAGGTCAGGTTGCCGCCGGGCACCTGCGCGATGTCGGAATAGGTTTGCATCAGGCGGGTGTGTTCGCGTTGGAACGCGTCGTTTCCGCCGTTGCGGTCGGCATCGGTCAGGGTGATACGCGTGTCGCTGGCCACACGTCCGGGATGGGCGTCCAGCACCAGCACGCGGTCGGCCATGCGGACCGCCTCACCGACGTCATGGGTCACGATCAGCAGCGTCAGGCCAAGCCCGCGTGCGATCTTCCGTACGTCCTGTTGCAGATTGCGCCTTGTGAAGGCATCCAGCGCCGAGAACGGTTCGTCCAGCAGCAGCACCTCGGGTTTCGGGGCCAGCGACCGAGCCAGCGCCACGCGCTGTTGCTGCCCGCCGGACAGTTCCTGCGCGTTGCGGTCGGCGAAACCGCCAAGATCCACAAGGTCCAGCACTTCGGGAATACGCGCCCGCGCTTCGTGCATTCGACGGGCGAAGCGTAACCCCAGCGCCGCGTTCTGCGCGACGGTCATCCAGGGATAAAGCGACGGCGCCTGGAACATCATCACCCAGCGGGGCGACGGGCCGCGCACGGCATTACCGTTGATCACCACCTCGCCGGCGGTCGGCATGCTCAGCCCAGACACCATATGGAGCAGCGTGGACTTGCCGCAGCCGGACCGGCCTAGCAGCGCCACGATCTCGCCTGGTTCTGCGGTGAAGCCGATATCGCTCAGCACCGGGCCGTCGCTTCGCCGATAGACATGTGACAGGCCGCGCACCGCGACATGCGCCCCGCTGGGCCGCCCGGCGACGTGGGGCATTGCGGTCCGGCCTGCGTTGTCCCGTGTGATCGGCTCTACCATCATGTGTTCTGCACCCTTGCGGCGTCATCTGGACTGTTCTGTCTTATCTGACCGGGTATGGTTTTCCCGGGTCAAGTGAACAGACCTGTCTTTCCATCAGGATTCGGAACTGGCTAAAATTCAGACGGAAAAAGCCCATTATTGGCGCATTATTCCGCCAAGTTGAGGGCAATCGAATGGTCCGATGGTGTGTTCAGCGGGCCGCTGATTCCGAAAAAGAAAAGACAGAACGGTCCAGCCCGATTGCCTGTTCCGTCCATTTATGCCAGACAGATTTCACGGCTTCTTGACCAAGGCGCAGCCATGACCGCTTTCGACGCCCGCGACCCCGCACCGGCGATTTCCGACACCGAGTCGGCCCCAGACTGGAATTTCGCCCGCCACGCGCCCGCCACGGCCCGCGACAAGATCCTGTCGGCGGCGTCGCATCTTTTCTGTCACAATGGCTTCTCGGCCACGGGGATCGACACGATCATTGCGCGCGCGGGTACCGCCAAGGCGACACTCTATAACCACTTTGCCTCCAAGGACGCGCTGATCGAAGCCGTGCTGGAGGCCGAAGGCGCGGCATGGCGGCGCTGGTTCTTCGGGCGACTGGGGCAGGTGCGCGGTCGTCCGGAGGACCGTGTTCTGGCGGTATTCGATGTTTTGCGCGACTGGTTCGCCGATGAGAACTATTTCGGGTGTCCGTTCATCAACGCGGTGGCCGAGTTCGAAACCGGCAATCCCGCGATCCGTGCGGCGGCCGACGTGCACAAAGCGCATCTGTTTACCTGGCTGAAGGCTGCCGCGATCGAGATGCAGGTCGACCGGCCCGAAGACGTGGCGCGGGGCATCGTCGTTCTGGTGGATGGGGCCATCGTGGCCGCGCAACATGCGCGCAATCCGGAATTCGCATTGGATGCGAAAGGCGTCGCGGCTGTCTATCTGGCCGGTCTGCGCCCGGCGCGGTAACCAGACGTGCCGAAGCCGACCGGCGCGCGACGAAAGCCGCGCCCCGGGGGCTGGGCGAAAAAGTGCTGCTGGAAATAAAACTGGGTGGCGGCGAGGTATCCGGCGGCATGCCTGTCCCCCCGGCGGCGCGATCACATCTCGGTGATCAGGCGCAGGATGACGATGAAGCCAAGTGTCAGGAACAGCGCGAAGGCCCCGCCGCCAAGGATCGCGGTCACCACGGTCGATCCACTGGCATAAAGCAGCCAGGCCGCAAGCGGCGAGGCTCCGATCACAATGCCACCTATAACCATTGCTGGACTCAAAAGATTGCGTCGCCGTCTTGTCGTCTTGACCATGGGGTCTGTTCTCCTCGAGAAACCGTTAACCATCGAACTACCGTCACACGTGTATGCCCGCTGAAGCCCGGTTCGGTCCACGAACCAGCCGGGTAGAAGGCGGGACGATTGGGATAGTCGGTTTGACTTTGGAAGAGGGGACCTGTGCGTCTGGTAAACGCGGGGATGAACGGATGGGCCGCCGCACGCCGCCCCGGAGGAGCTAAAACAGCAGCCGCGGACTTGGCTTGCGGGTCACGCTCGCGTAAGCCGTTCCTGCCGGGTCCGGCGCGCACCCCCGCGCGATACCGGTTTCGATCGAGGTGGCGCTGATGGCACGGGCCCTGGCCTGCGGAACATGCTGGACCGCGCGCGGCGCGCGAGAATCGGGGCGGTGCCTGCCGCACTGGAACCTGCGGGGCCGCGTATGACGGCGCTTGCACGGCTGCGCGGCTGGCGCCCCGGCAAGGCCAGTATAAGGATTGCGTTCACGCTTGGCCTTGTCGTGCTGCTGGCCTTCATCGTCGATCTGCGCTCCGCGGCGCGGCTGCTGTGGTCCGCTGACTCGGCCTGGCTCGGGGCTGCCTATCTTGCCCTGACGTTGCAGACCGTGGTTTCTGCCGCGCGCTGGCGGATCACCGCGGCGCGGCTGGATCACGGGTTCAGCTTGCTGGTCGCCGTCAGGGAATACTACCTAGCGCAGTTTCTGAACCAGACCCTGCCGGGCGGCATGGTCGGCGATGCCGGACGTGCGTTCCGCGCGCGCGGAGGCGCCGGGCTGGTACGTGCGGGTCAGGCGGTGCTGTTTGAACGGATGTCGGGACAGATCGCGCTGGTGCTGCTCGCCGCGCCAGGCCTTGCACTCTCTGCACTGCTGCCCGGCGGTATCAGATGGCCCGCGGTGATCGGCACCGCTGCGCTGGTGGTGGCCGGCCTTCTGGTGCTGCTGCCGCTACTGGTTCTTGGCGGCGCACGGGCTCCGGGCGCGGTCGGGCGCGCCTCGCGGGACTTCCTCGACGCGGCGCGGTTCGCCCTGTTCGACCGCGACATTCGTTATCGGCAGATCGTCCTGAGTCTCGGCACCGCGCTGTGCACGCTGGTCGCCTTCACCTGCTGCGCGGTGGCGACCGGCACCGTGATCGGCCCGTTCGCCATGCTGACCGTCGTGCCGCTGATCCTGCTGGCGATGATCGTTCCGCTGTCGGTGGCGGGCTGGGGCGTGCGCGAAAGCGCGGCGGCGATGCTGTTCCCGGTTGTCGGAGCGAGTGCCGAGGCCGGGCTGGCCGCATCGGTGGCCTTCGGGCTGGTGTTTCTGTCGGTCACGCTGCCGGGTGGCGCGATCCTGCTGTGGGACATGCGCCGCCGCGTGGGTCCTGGGGCGGCCTCGGGCGGCAACGACGAGGTTACCTGAGCGGATGCTGGCCCGCTCACCTTGCCGGTCCGGGGCGATGCGGGTGAAAAAGCACGGTTTCCGGGCCTTGAGCACGCCCGCTGGAACAGCTTTCGTGTGTGGGCTGGATTGGCGGGACAATCGCCCGGTTCGGCGCGGTGAGGCGCAAAAAGCGGCGACACTGTTCCGATCGCAGAGCCGCGAGATGCCCGCAACGTGACTTGATTTCGCCCCTCGAAGCCGCGACATGAGCTTCAAAGCACACATCCCCCACAGGAGGATTCCATGAGACTTCTCGTTGCTGCCACCGCCGCGGCGCTGACCCTGCAGGGCGCCGCCTTCGCGCAGGACCAGGCCGATTTTGGGCCACTGATCTCGGTGGAGCGTCTGAGCGCGGTGCAATCCACGCTCGACCCGCTGGTGATCGACATTCGCGCTCCCGGTGAAAACGGGTTTGGCGGTGGCCATATAGAAGGCGCCGTCAACGCCCCTTACGGACTGTTCCGTGGCCCATCGGACAACCCCGGCCAACTCGTGCCGGAGGAAGTTCTGACCGAGGTTCTGAGCGGGATCGGCGTGACCGCAGACCGTCCGACCGTGGTCGTCTACCAAGGCGCGAACGAAACTGATTTCGGGGCTGCCGCTCGCGTCTACTGGACGCTGAAATCCAGTGGTGTCAGCACGCTGGCGATCCTGAACGGCGGCGTGAATGCATGGACTGCGGCAGGCGAACCGCTCACCACACAGGCTGCGCAGCCGGTGCCGTCTGATTTCACAGTGACCTTCTCGGAGCAATGGCTCGCCACCACCGATGATGTGCGCGCGGTCGTTGCGGGCGACGAAGAAGCACTGCTTCTCGACGCGCGGCCCGAGGAATTCTGGTCGGGCAAGACCGCCCATGCCGCCGCCGCCAAGCCGGGCACCCTGCCGCAGTCACAGTATTTCACACATTCCGGCTGGTTCGACGGCGGTCCCGCGATCGTCGATGCCGACGCTGCGCGCGCGCTGGCCGCCGAGAAGGGCTATACTTCGGAAACCGAGATCGTGTCCTTTTGCAATACCGGTCACTGGGCCGCGACCAACTGGTTCGCCCTGAGCGAGCTGGCCGGGATCGAGAACGTGAAGCTGTATCCCGAATCGATGGTCGGCTGGTCCAACGCGGGTTATGACATGGCCAATGTTCCGGGGCTGCTGCAGAACCTCTGGAGCCAGATCAAGGGCGTTTTCTGAGGAACCGGTAATGACCGATACAACGGCACCGGCCCCCGCCGGAACCGTATCGCGGCGCGCCGCCCTGATCGGGGCGGCGATGCTGTTTGTGGCGCTGGTCGGCGTCCTGGCAGGGGCCCGCTACGGTCTTCTGCTGGCCATCGGCCTTGGCTTCGGGATCACGCTCGAAGGGTTGCGGTTCGGCTTTGCCGGGCCGTGGCGCGCGATGATCCTGCGCCGCGATCCCGCCGGGATCATCGCGCAGCTCTGCGCGATAGCGATCGTCGCCGTCGTGGCGATCCCGCTGCTGGCCGCGAACCCGGGCGAGCTTGCTGGTGCCCATGCGCCGGTCGGGCTGGCGATGGTCGGCGGTGCCTTCGTGTTCGGGATCTGCATGCAAATCGTGTTGGGCTGCGGGTCAGGCACACTGGTGAACGCTGGCAGCGGCAACCCGGTCAGCCTCGTGGCGCTGCCGTTCTTCGCCATCGGCAGTTTCGCAGGGGCGTATCATCTGTTCTGGTGGACGGATCTCGGTTCCGCGCCACTGGTCGTGCTGTCGGGGACGGGCGGACTGGCGGTGACGCTGGCCGCGCTGGCTGCAGTCGCCGCCTTCGTGTGGTGGCGCGCCGCGCCGGAAAACCGCCGCGTGGCCCCGCGCCTGTGGCTGGCCGCGGCTCTGGTCGCCGCGCTGGCGATTGGCAACCTCGTCGTCGCCGGTCAGCCCTGGGGCGTGGTTTACGGTCTCGGGCTGTGGGCGGCCAAGGGCGCCAGCCTGATGGGCGCGGACCTTGCCGGGTCGGCATTCTGGTCGGCGGCGGGTAACCAGGATAGGCTGGCGGCCAGCGTCCTGACCGACGTCACCTCGCTCACGAATATCGGGATTATCGCCGGTGCGGCTCTTGTCGCAAGCTGGCGGGCGGGATTGGGTCAGGGCCTGCCACGGTTGCCTGCGCGGGCCTGGGCCGCCGCGGTCGTGGCGGGGTTCCTTCTGGGATACTCGTCGCGGCTGGCTTTCGGGTGTAACGTGGGCGCGTTCTTCAGCGGTATCTCTACCGGCAGCCTGCACGGCTGGGTCTGGTTTCTCGCTGCCTTCGCCGGAGCGGTTCTTGGTGTGCGCCTGCGCCCGCATCTTGGGCTGGAGGCACGCTGATGGCCCCGACGCGCAGGCTGACCGCCGGACTGGCACTGGCGCTTGTCGCCACTGTGCTGCTGCTGGATCTTGCCGCGGGCAGCGTGCCGAACCCGTATCGTGCCCCGGCGCTGCTCGCGCTTGGATCAGGGCAGGTCGCCAGTGGCGGGCATTGCGCCGCGCTGCCGGGGAACTGACCGCAGCCCAACCATCTCAGGCCGTCCGGCGCCACGCGCGGCGCGAAGCGTTTGCCCGACCGCCGCCTGCCGGTTACACCTTCGGAATATGCCGCAAGGGGGAACGGCCCATGGAAATCGTCGATTTGCCGGTAATCGTGACCGGCGCGGCCTCTGGCCTTGGGGCCGCCACGGCGCGGCACCTGGCCGAACGCGGGGCCCGCGTGGTGCTGATGGACCGGGATATCGCGGGTGCGCGTGTCGCGGCCGAGATCGTGGGCCAGTTGCAACTGATAGATGTCACCGACGAGGCAAGCGTGCTCTCGGCGGTGGCGGCGGCGGTGGACTGGTTCGGTCCGCCGCGCGCGCTGGTGCATTGCGCGGGCGTGGTGCATGCGGAAACGACGCTGGGTCGGGGCCGCCGCCACGGAAGCGCAGCCTTCGCGCAGGTCTGCGACGTCAACCTGACCGGCAGCTTCACCATGGCCGCCGCGGTAGCCGAGGCCATGGCGAAGGGCGCGCCGGATGCCGATGGCGGTCGCGGCGCAATCGTGCTGACCGCGTCGGTGGCGGGCTTCGAAGGCCAGCGCGGGCAGGCTGCGTATGCCGCGTCCAAGGCCGGGGTGGCGGGCCTCGTGCTGCCGCTCGCGCGCGATCTGGCCCGCGACGGGATCCGGGTGAACGCCATCGCCCCCGGCCTATTCCGTACACCGATGCTTGAAAGCCTGGGCGAGGAAACCTGCGCAACCCTGGCGCGGGACGTCGTTTTCCCGCCCCGTCTGGGTGAGCCGACGGAGTTCGCGCATGCCGCCGCCTTCCTGATCGAAAACCGCTACGTCAACGGCACAACCCTAAGGTTGGATGGCGGTATACGGCTGCCCTGATTGGGGCCCAAGCCTTGCGGTGGCGGGCCGGGTGGCATAGCGTCTCGCCAAACAAACGTACCGAGGGGACGACAGGGATGACACGCACGGGATGGCGCATTTTGGGGGCCGCCGCACTGGCTTTGGGGCTGATGCAGCCCGTCGGCGCGGCTGGGGAAAACCTGAAGGTCGGCATGATCACCACCTTGTCCGGCGGTGGCGCCGGACTTGGGATCGACGTGCGTGACGGGTTTCTGCTGGCGGTCAAGCAGGCCGAAGCCCCGATCGAGGTCGTTATCGAGGACGACCAGCGCAAGCCGGACATCGCCGTGCAACTGGCTGACAAGCTGATCCAGTCCGACAAGGTCGACGTGATGACCGGGATCATCTTCTCGAACCTCGCGATGGCGGTGATCCCGTCGGCGGTGGCGCAGGGCAAGATTTACCTGTCGCCCAATGCGGGGCCGTCGCAACTGGCCGGTGCGGGCTGCCATCCGAACTATTTCAACGTCGCGTGGCAGAACGACAACTTGCACGAGGCGGCAGGCGCCTATGCCAACAGCGCAGGCCACACCAACACCTTCATCCTTGCGCCGAACTACCCTGCAGGACAGGACGCGTTGACCGGGTTCAAGCGGTTCTACGAAGGCGAGTTGGCGGGCGAGCTTTACACCGCTCTCGGTCAGACCGACTACGCGGCCGAAATCGCGCAGATCCGGGCCAGCGGCGCGGACAGCGTGTTCTTCTTCCTGCCGGGAGGCATGGGCATCTCTTTCCTGAAGCAATACGCCGACAGCGGCGTGGACATGCCGGTGATCGGACCGGCCTTCAGCTTCGACCAGGGCATCCTGCAGGCGGTGGGCGACGCGGCGCTTGGCGTGCGCAACACCTCGCAATGGTCGGGGGACCTGGACAACCCGGTGAACGCGGCCTTCGTCGAAAGCTTCGAGGCAGAGTATGGGCGGCTGCCGTCGCTTTACGCCAGCCAGGGCTTCGACACCGCGAACCTTCTGATCAGCGCGATGGGCAAGGCCGACATCGCCGATCTGGACGCATTCCGCGCGGCGCTGAAGGAGGCCGATTTCGACAGCACGCGCGGTGCGTTCCGGTTCAACACGAACCAGCACCCGGTGCAGGACATCTATGTTCGCGAAGTGATCCGGGACGGTGACGTGTTCACCAACCGCATCGTCGCCACCGCCCTGCGGGAACGCGGCGACGCCTATGCTGCCGAGTGCCCGATGGAATGAGGGGCACGCCCCTCGTTACCCGCCCTGAACCAGACCGGCTGGAGGCATAGACACGTGGCGCGACCCGCCCGATGCAGGTTCCGCCCATGAGCGGTGTTCTGCTACTTGAACAGCTGCTCAACGGCGTGCAGTTCGGTGTGATGCTGTTCCTGATGGCCGCCGGCCTGACGCTGGTCTTCGGCGTAATGGGGCTGATCAACCTTGCGCACGGCTCTCTTTACATGGTGGGAGCTTTCGCTGCGGCGGCGGTGTCGGCGGCCACCGGATCGTTCCTGCTTGGGCTTGGGGCTGCGCTGGCGGCGGCTGCGGCGGCGGGCGCGCTGATCGAGGTGGCCGTGATCCGGCGACTTTATGCGCGCGATCACCTCGACCAGGTGCTGGCGACATTCGCGTTGATCCTGATCTTCTCGGAAGGCACGCGCTGGCTGTTCGGGTCGTTTCCGCTGTTCCTTGACGTTCCGGGCTGGCTGGCTGGGCCGGTCGCGCTTCCGCTTGGGATCGATTATCCCAAGTACCGCCTTGCGGTCATCGCGGTCGGGCTTGCGGTTGCGGCGGGCCTGTTCTGGCTGATCGCGGGCACCCGCCTGGGAGTTCAGATCCGGGCCGGAGAAGCGGACCGCGAGATGATCGCGGCGCTTGGCGTGGACATCACCCGGCTCTACACGCTTGTCTTTGCGCTTGGTGCGGCGCTGGCCGGACTGGCGGGCGCTCTGGTCGGCGCGATCCAGTCGGTTCAGGTCGGCATGGGAGAGCCTGTGCTGATCCTGGCTTTCGTCGTCATCGTCATTGGCGGCATCGGGTCGATCCGCGGCGCGTTCGTCGGCGCGCTTCTTGTCGGGCTGACCGATACGCTGGGTCGGGTGCTGCTGCCGCTTGCGATGGTCCACGTGGTCGGCCCGCAGGCGGCGGCCACGGCGGGCAGCGCGGTCGCCTCCATGGCGATCT
Organism: Meridianimarinicoccus roseus; assembly: GCF_003172915.1. Taxonomy (GTDB): domain Bacteria; phylum Pseudomonadota; class Alphaproteobacteria; order Rhodobacterales; family Rhodobacteraceae; genus Meridianimarinicoccus; species Meridianimarinicoccus roseus. Next base: position 29,145 of record NZ_QGKU01000066.1, on the reverse strand, counting down.
ACATCCTGATGGCACTGGTGCTGGTGTTCCGGCCCGCAGGTTTGTTCGGAAAGGTCTGAGATGCGGCGCGAGACGATCGTGAACGCCGCACTGGCGCTGGGGCTGCTGGCGTTTCCGCTTTGGGCGCACTGGGCTGGAGAGCCGTTCTACATCACACTCGCAACGCGGGCGGCGATCCTTGCGCTGGCCGGGGTCGGGCTGAACCTTGCGCTTGGCACCGGCGGCCTCGTGAGCCTAGGTCATGCCGCGTTCTTCGGCCTTGGCGGTTATGCGATGGGAGTTCTGGCGTGGCACGCGCAGATGTACACGCCGATGCAGGTCTTCGGGATGACCGTGCCGGGCACGAAATCCATGCCCGTGATCTGGCTGGTGGCGATGTCGGGCGGGGCGCTGCTGGCCGCGCTGATCGGGGCGCTGAGCCTGCGGTCTTCTGGGGTCTACTTCATTATGCTCACGCTCGCCTTCGGGCAGATGGTCTATTACTTTGCCATCAGCTGGCCCGCCTATGGCGGCGAGGACGGGCTTTCGATCTATCTGCGAAACGGCTTTCCGGGTCTGAATACGCTGGATCCGCTGCAGTTCTTCGCGCTGACCTACGCGGTACTGATGGCGGTGATCTGGGGCATGGCGCGGCTGCGGGCCTCGCCCTTCGGGCTCGCGCTGGCCGCGGCCCGGCAAAGCCCGGCGCGGGTGCAGGCTGTGGGCATCGGCGTCTTCCCGCTGCGGCTGGCAGCCTTCGTGCTCTCGGGTGCGGTGACGGCGCTGGCCGGGGCGCTTTTCGCCGATCTGAACCGCTTCGTCAGTCCGTCGATGCTCAGCTGGCATACCAGTGGCGAGTTGATCGTGATCGTCGTGCTTGGCGGGGTGGCGCGGCTCTATGGCCCTGTCGCGGGAGCGGTGCTGCTGGTGACGCTGGAACATGTGCTGGGCGGCGTCAGCGACTATTGGCAGATCTTTCTCGGGCTCGGCCTGCTGGCGGTTGTGCTGTTCGCGCGCGGTGGACTCATCGGCGCGCTGGCCGGGCGGGCGGTGGCGCATGACTGAACCGGCGCTCGAGGTGCGCGGCCTGCGCAAGTCGTTCGGCGCTATCGTGGCCAGCGACGACGTCAGCCTCGATCTGCGCGGCGGCGAGGTGCACGCGCTGATCGGACCGAACGGCGCCGGGAAATCCACACTGATTGCGCAGATCGCGGGCGCGCTGCGCCCGGACGCGGGCAGCGTGCGGCTGGCGGGACGCGACGTGACCGGGCTTGGCACGGCGGCGCGTGCGCGGCTGGGACTTGCCCGCACCTTTCAGGTTTCCGCGCTGGCGATGGAGTTGACCGTGCTGCAGAACGTTGTGCTTGGCGTTGCAGGCCGGGCCGGTGGGGCGTGGCGGTTCCGCGGCGCGGCCCTGCGCGACCCGGCGCTCGTGCGACCTGCGCGCGAGGCACTGGCGCGGGTCGGACTGACAGGCGAGGCGACGAGCGTGGTCGCAGACCTGTCGCACGGACAGCGGCGGCGGCTGGAACTGGCGGTCGCACTCGCGCTCAAACCACGCTGTTTCGTGATGGACGAACCGCTGGCCGGGCTCGGCGCCGATGGCAGTGCCGAGATGACGGCATTGCTTGCCGGGCTGAAGGCACAGGCGCCGATCCTTCTGGTGGAGCACGACATGGACGCGGTCTTTGCGCTGGCCGACCGGATCAGTGTGCTGGTCTACGGGCGCATCATCTCCACCGGCCCGCCCGACGCCATCCGCGCGGATGCTGCCGTGCGCGAGGCCTATCTCGGGGATGCGTCATGACCGCCGCCGCCCCGCCTCCGCTTTTGGACCTGCGCGGCGTCACGGCGCTTTACGGTCATTCGCAAGCGCTGTTCGGCGTGGACCTGACCGTGCGGGCGGGGCAGGTGACTGCGCTGATGGGGCGCAACGGGATGGGCAAGACGACCACGATCCGCACCATCTGCCGCCTGCTGCCGAACCGTGCGGGAGAGATGTTTCTGGACGGGCACGACCTGTCGGGCCTTCCGCCGCACCGGGTGGCGCGCATGGGGGTCGGGCTGGTGCCCGAGGGGCGCCGCGTGTTCGCTCCGCTCAGCGTGCGCGATAATCTTGTCGCTGCCGCGCGGCCCGGCGCTTGGGACATCAAAGGTGTCGTGGCGCTGTTCCCGCGTCTCGGGGAACGGATGGGGCAAGGCGCGGGCACACTTTCGGGCGGCGAGCAGCAGATGCTGGCCATCGGCCGGGCGCTGATGACCAACCCGCGCCTGCTGATCCTCGACGAGGCGACCGAAGGGCTGGCCCCAACCGTGCGCTCCGAGATCTGGCAGGCGATCGGCCGACTGAAACAGGACGCGGGGCTTGGCATCTTGCTGGTCGACAAGTCCCTGCGCGAGCTTACGGCCGTTGCGGACAGCGCCGTCGTTCTGGACAAGGGCCGGTCGGTCTGGGCCGGGCCGATGACCGGCCTGACCGCGGAGCACGCCGCGCGCTGGCTGGGCGTTTGAACGGCTATTCAGCCGGGGCGGTGTCCTTGGCAAAGCGGCGATAGGACCAGTCCGCGCCGACCGATTCCTCGGCGAGCAGCGCATCGACGCGGCCCCGGTCCGGCGACTTGCGGCAGACCGGGTCCACCGCGCGGGCATCGCCAACCAGTGCCATCGCCTGGCAGCGACAGCCGCCAAGGTCAATTTCGCGTCGGTCGCAGCTTCGGCACGTTTCGGGCATCCAGTCGGTGCCCCGGAAGGCGTTGAAGGCATCGCCGCCATACCAGATGTCAGCCAGCGGTACCTCGCGTGCGTTCTGGAAGACCATGCCGGGAATGATCTCGGCCGCGTGGCAGGGCAGCACTTTTCCGTCCGGTGCGATATTGAGCCCGGTGGATCCCCAACCGCCCATGCAGGCCTTTGGGTAGTCGGCGTAGTAATCTGGCGGAACGAAATCGATGGCCAGCACGCCGCGCAGCCGGGTGCGTGCCTCCGCCACGACGCGCTTTGCGGCATCAACCTGCGCCCGCGTGGGTTGCAGCGCCGCGCGGTTCTTCAGGGCCCAGCCAGCGAACTGAACGCAGGCGACTTCGATCCGTCGCGCGCCGAGCTGACAGGCCAGTTCAAGCGTTTCGGGAAGATCGTCAAGGTTGTGGCGGTGCATCACGGCGTTCAGTGTCAGCGGGATGCCTCGGTCCGCGATCATGTCCGCGACCTGCATCTTCTTGTCGAACCCGCCCGCATAGCCGCCCACGCGGTCCGCGATTTCGGCCCGGACGCCCTGCATCGACAGTTGCACGTGATCCAGTCCGGCGGCATCGAGTGCGGCAAGCCGGTCGGCGGTGATGCCGATACCCGACGTGATCAGGTTGGTATAAAGCCCGGCATCGCGCGCGGCGCCCACAAGGTCCACGAGGTCGCGCCGCGATGCGGGCTCCCCGCCGGACAGGTGCACGTGCAGCACACCCATCGCGGCGGCCTGCCGGAAGATGTCCACCCAGATTTCTGTCGGCAACTCGCCCGACGCGCGGGTCAGTTCCACGGGGTTCGAACAATAGGGACAGGCGAGCGGGCAGCGATGGGTCAGTTCGGCCAGCAGCGCCAGCGGCGGGCGGATCGCGGGCTCAGCCATCGTGCATGTCCACCAGCCGCTTGTCCGCAAGGTCCTGCAGGAAGGCCACGACATCCCCGGTCACCTGTTCGGGCGGCGCGCCGAAGCGCGCGGCAAGGTCGGCGGCGATTGCGCCCGTGCTGCGCTGCCCGTCCAGTTCGGACAGGATGGCATGGCCGATCCCGTCCAGCATCAGTGTCCGCTCCGGGCCCAGCAGCACCTCCATGCCACGCACGCGGTCGTGGTGCAGGCGCACACCGCGGGGAAGCGCGGGAATCCGCGCCAGATCGACTTGTGTGCTCATGCCTTTGCCCCGGCGGCCTGCCCCTCGCCGGGCCGCCATGCCCCGGGCGGGATGCGTCCCGGCTCCACATAGGCCGACCACAGCGCATCGAGTTGCGCCCAGAGAACCTCGGTCTTGAAGATCAGCGCGTTCGCCGCCGCGTCCTGATCGGCCTGCGTGACGGCATGATCCAGCACCCATTGCAGCCCGAAGGCGACATCCTTCGGGGCCTCGGTCAGACGGTGCTGGAAGTAGGCGATCGTGTCCGGGTTCGCGAAATCGTAATGCTCAAGCAGCCCGGCAATCCGTTCGCTGTGGATCTTCGGCGCAAAAAGCTCTGTCAGCGACGAAGCCACGGCCGGCAGCAGCGGCTGGTCCCGCACGAAGCGCACATACGCATCCACGGCGAAGCGCGTGGCGGGCAGGATGCCTACGCCCGAGGCCACGTAATCCGGGTCCAGCCCCACACCTTCGGCAAGCCGCAGCCAGCGGGCTATGCCGCCCTCGCGCGTGTCGGTGCCGTCGTGATCCTCTATACGCGATCGCCAGATTCGCCGCATCTTCGGGTCGTCCAGCCGCGACAGGAAGGCCGCGTCCTTCATCGGAATGCGGCTCTGGTAATAGTAACGGTTGATGACCCAGGCCTGCACCTGGTCCATGGTGCAGCCGCCCGAATGGAGCAGGTGATGGAACGGGTGCTTGTCGTGGTATCGTTCGTCGCCGATGCGGCGCAGGCGCGCCTCGAAATGGGCGGCGGTCGGGCTCTGGTCGGTCATGGGGTGATCTCCATCCCGTCGGCGGCGATCTGCCAGCCTGCCGCGGAAAGCGCCGCGCGCTCGGGTCCGTCGGGCTGCAGCGCCGGATTTGTGTTGTTGATGTGCACGAAGACCTTGCGGCAGGTCAGACCGGCAAGCCGCGCGATGCTACCGTCCGGCCCGTCCATCGCCACATGCCCCATGCGCGCGCCGGTCTTGGCGCCTGTGCCGGTGCTGGGCATTTCGTCGTTGCGCCAGACGGTGCCGTCGAACAGCACGAGGTCCGCATCGGCGAGGCGCGCAAGAAGATCGTCCGTCACCTTCGCGCAGCCGGGAATGTAGTAGACGGTGTGCCCGTCGGCCGAAAGTCGCAGACCGACCGTCTGCTCACCCATGGCGTTGGTATCCACCTCGTCCCCTTCGAGATACAGCGCGACCTTGCCCGGCACCGCGAAGGCGGTCACTTCAAGCCCGTCAAGCGGCGCGAAGGGCGAGTCCAGTGCGATGCGGCTTTTTTCCACGAGTGCGGGGTCGAGCACGGCGAAGACCGCGTTCGCGTCGAGAATGTCGAGCGTTTGCGATGTGGCGAAGACCGTGAAGCGTGTCTTCTCGCGCAGAGTCAGAAGCCCGGCAACGTGGTCTATGTCGCCGTTGGTCAGAACGACGGCCCGAAGCGGGCTGTCTCGCAGTCCGGTCGGTGCAAGTTGCGGCGTCACGGCGAATTGCTGGCGAATGTCGGGAGAGGCATTGAGTACGGCCCAGCCTTGCCCGTCTACGGAAACTGCCAGCGATGACTGACTCATCGCTGGCAGACGTCCTGACCGGGCATCGGCGCAGTTGCGGCAGCCGCAGTTCCATTGCGGCAGTCCGCCCCCGGCTCCGGCGCCCAGAACCTTTATGTGCACGGGGCCGCGATCAGAACAGATCGTGATCGGGGCGACGCTCGTCCTCGGCCGGGCCGTACATGTTGATTTCCATGCCGCAGTTGATTTCGACGGCGATCGGGGTCTTCCAAGCCATAACTGATCCTCCTCTGTCAGCTCAGTAGCCGGACGGTAGCTTAGCCTCCCGCGCACTGAAATAAGACTTAAGGATTGGGTTGACGAAACGTGTCGGCGGCCCGGACGAACAGCCTGCGGTTCTCGCGCGCCAGTGTATCCAGAAGGTCGACAGCCGCCCGCACCGGCCGGGCGCTGCGCTGGTTCTCGTGCCAGACGGTCCAGTAGCTGCGGGAGAGGCTGCGGGTCGGAAACAACGGAACGAGGCCCGGCACGCCCGCTGCCATGAAGTCGTGCAGGATGCCGATACCCGCCCCGGCCTTGACCGCCTCGAACTGGCCGAGCGCGGTGGAAATCTCGATCGACGAATGCCAGCCGGGCAGGAATTCCCCGGTGTAGTTCAGCGCTTGGGTGAAGATAAGATCGTCCACGTAGCCGATCAGGCGATGCGCTGCGAGGTCGGCCAGTTCCGTTGGCGTGCCCGCCCGGTCGAGATAGGCTTGCGCCGCGTAGAGTCCGAGCGTGTAGTCGGTCAGCTTCCGCGCACGCAGGCGCCCGCGCGCCGGGCGGTCGATCATGATCGCGATGTCCGCCTCGCGCTGGGACAGCGAAAACGTGCGCGGCACCGGCACCAGTTGCAAGTCGAGTGAGGGATAGGCCTGCGTGAACCGATCGAGCCGCGCGGCGAGAAATCCTGCGCCGAATCCATCGGGCGCGCCGATCCGCACGCTGCCCGCGATGTCGCCCGCGCGGTCGCTCAGACGGGCTTCGGCTTCCAGCATGGCGGCCTCGGCCCGTTCGGCCAGCGGCAGCATCGCGGTGCCGGGTCCGGTCAGCGCGCAGCCTTGCGGGCCGCGGTCCAGAAGCGTGGTGCCGAGTGCGGTTTCCAGCGCGGCAATGCGGCGGCTCAGCCTTGCCTGGCTGACGCCAAGCCTGCGTGCGGCGCCGAGCATCTGCCCCTCGCGGGCGACGGCAAGGAAGTACTTTGCATCGTTCCAGTTCATCTTGCGTCTTTCGATCTAACGTTTTCGCATAACAGATTGCCATAAACGTCCATACAGAAATTCAAACATGCATAGCATAACCGGCGCAACAGAGGAGAGTCCCCATGACCGAGATCGCACATTACATTTCCGGTGCCCGCGTCGCCGGAACGTCGGGCCGCAGCCAGCCGGTCTTCAACCCCGCCACCGGCGCGTCCGAACGGACCGTCGCGGTGGCCGATGTGGCCGAGGTGGACGCCGCCGTCGCTGCCGCCAAGGCAGCATGGCCCGCGTGGTCCCGCACCCCGGCGCTGCGCCGTGCACGCATCCTCGACCGGTTCAAGACGATCCTGTGGGACCGGGCGGATGACCTTGCGCGGGCGATCTCGGCTGAACATGGCAAGACCCATGACGACGCGCTTGGCGAGGTCACGCGCGGGCTTGAGGTGGTGGAATTCGCCGTCGGCGCGCCCAGCCACCTGAAGGGTGAATTTTCCGAGAATGTCGGCACCGGCGTCGACACCCACGCGATCCGTCAAAGCCTTGGCGTGGTGGCGGGCATCACCCCGTTCAATTTCCCGGCCATGGTGCCGATGTGGATGTTCCCGGTTGCGCTGGCCTGCGGCAATACCTTCATCCTCAAGCCGTCCGAACGCGACCCGTCCGCGAGCCTGCTGATTGCGGAATGGCTGACCGAGGCCGGCCTGCCCGAGGGCGTGTTCAACGTGGTTCAGGGGGACAAGGTCGCAGTGGACGCGCTGCTGCACCACCCTGACGTCAAAGCCATCAGCTTCGTCGGCTCGACCCCGATCGCGCAGTATATCCACGCCACCGGAACCGCGCAGGGCAAACGGGTGCAGGCCCTTGGCGGGGCGAAGAATCACATGGTTATCATGCCCGACGCCGATCTTGACATGGCGGCCAGCGCGCTGATGGGCGCGGCCTTCGGCTCGGCCGGAGAACGGTGCATGGCGATCTCGGTCGCGGTGCCGGTGACCGATGCTGTTGCCGATGCGCTGATCGAACGGCTGGTGCCGCAGATCGCTGCGCTGAAGGTCGGCCCTGCCAGCGACCCGGACAGCGACATGGGACCGCTCGTGACCGCGCAGCATCTTGCGAAGGTGCGCGGCTATATCGACGGGGCCGAGGCGCAGGGCGCCACCATCGTCGCCGATGGGCGCGGTTTCCGGCAGGACCGGCAGGGCTGCAAGAACGGGTACTTCATCGGCGGCACGCTGATCGACAACGTCACCGAAGACATGACCTGCTACCGCGATGAGATCTTCGGCCCGGTCCTGTCGGTAGTGCGCAAGCCCGACTACCAGTCCGCCGTCGACCTGATCCACGGCCATGAATACGCCAATGGCACGGCCGTGTTCACCCGCGACGGCGATGTGGCGCGCAGCTTCAGTCAGGACATAGAGGTCGGGATGGTTGGCATCAACGTGCCGATTCCGGTGCCGATGGCGTTCCACAGCTTCGGCGGCTGGAAGGCGTCGATCTTCGGGGATCACGCGATGCACGGGATGGAAGGCATTCGCTTCTACACCCGCATCAAGACAACGACGACGCGTTGGCCCACTGGCATGCGGAGCGACCCGCAGTTCACGATGCCGACCCTCGGTTGATTCGTCGCGTTTGCGCACAAGGCCCCCGGACAGAGGACGCTGTCCGGGGCAGGGCACGGAAAGGTTTCGCCAGACGCTTGCAGGTGTCGCGTTGCCGCATGCAAATGGATGGCCGGTCAGCCGAATGACAGGCCTTGCTCGCCGAAAGCGTGTGCCGGTCCGACGATTGCTTGGATGGTGAACTGATTAACAGTCTGTCACTTTGCTGCCTGAACTGGATATCGCCACTGGCGTTTTACACCGGGAGCACCGACTTGGACGGATCAGGATTCAGTGCCCAGCATGACCAGGCGAGCCATCTGGAACACTGCGCGCATGAAAGTATCGAACGCGACCAGGCCATCACCGACATCGCCCGCAGGATCGGCGATCTGAGCATCGCCATAGCCGGTGTCGCAGGAGAGGTGACCGACACCTCGGCTCGCGTGTCGCGCCAGGCAGGGGTTCTGCGGTCGATCGCCGCTCAAAGCGTCGAGATGGCCGACCAGGGCACCAAGGTCGAGTCCGCCGCGCAGGACGCGATGGCGATTTCCGACCGGGTGACCGGCGACGTGACCTCCACCAGCCGCCAGGTTCAGGCGATGGTGGATGACGTGAACGGCCTTGTGGAGCGGATCAACACCGTTTTCGAACGGCTGGCAGTGATCGAGAAAAGCATGATCCAAGTCGGCAAGGTTTCGCGCGAGGTCGAGATGGTGTCGCGCAAGACCAACCTCGTCGCGCTGAACGCTGCGATCGAAGCGGCGCGCGCCGGGCGGCATGGCAAAGGCTTCATGGTGGTCGCCACCGAAGTGAAGGAATTGTCCTCGCTTGCCGGTGTTGCGGCTGAGGAAATCAGCGCAACGGTCGGAACGCTGTCTGCGGACCTGCGCAAGCTGGGGTCGGACGTGTCCGGGGCCGTCGAACTGGCGTCGCACCTGCGCGAGCAGACCGACAGTGTCGGCTCCCGGATCGACGACATCCCCACCGCGCTCGGCGAGGTGCGCGACGCGCAAGCCGACATATGCACTGCCGCAAGCGAGATTGGCGGGTCGGTCAAGTCCGTGCGCGAGAACATCGGCAACCTGTCCGAAGGCGTCGCCTTGTCATCGCAATCGCTGGAAAAGGCCGGTGAACGGCTGTCCGAAGTGATCGCCAACTCCGAGGCGCTGACAGGCGTGACGGCGCGTCTTGGCGTTGAAACGGTGGACACGCCGTTCATCCACGCGGCGCAGGAAACCGCCGCACGTATCGCGCAGGCCTTCGAAGACGCGGTGGACAGTGGCCGCATCTCCATGCACGATTTGTTCGATAAGGACTACGAACCGATCGCCGGGTCCGATCCGCAGCAGGTCACCACGCGCTACCTGCAACTTGCGGACAGCCTCTTGCCCGCGTTTCAGGAACCGATGCTGCAACTTTCGGACCGCGTGGTGTTCTGCGCAGCGGTTGACACGAACGGCTACCTGCCGACCCACAACCGCCGCTTCAGCCGCCCGCAACTGCCCGGCCAGGTGGCATGGAATACGGCCCATTCCCGCAACCGACGCGTCTTCGACGACCGGGTCGGTCTGGCCGCCGGTCGCAACACGGAACCATTCCTGCTGCAGGCCTACCGGCGCGATATGGGCGACGGTGAATTCGCTCTGATGAAGGATCTGTCCGCGCCGATCTTCGTGCGCGGCAAGCACTGGGGCGGGTTGCGCCTCGCCTATCGCTGCTGAACTGAACGGTTGCGGACCGGCGCGCGCGCCGGTCCGCAACCTCGGTCAAACCATGATCCGGCGCGGGTCCGCGATCAGCGCGGCGTAGCGCGACAGGAACCGTGCGGCATCGGCGCCGTTGATCACACGATGATCGTAGGTCAGATCCAGCGGCACCATCGGCACAGGCTCCCATGCCTCGCCGGTCCAGTGCGGCACGGTTTCGGTGCGCGTCAGACCAAGGATCGCCAGTTCCGGCGGGTTCACGATCGGCGTGAAGGCAGTGCCACCCAGCCCGCCAAGGTTCGAGATTGTCATGGACGCGCCGCCCATCTCGTCGCCGCGCACCTTGCGGTCCTGAGCGCGCCCTGCAAGGTCCGTGATCTCGGCCGCGATGGCCCACAGGCCCTTGCGATCCGCGTCGCGGATCACCGGCACCATCAGCCCGTGCGGCGTGTCCACCGCGATGCCGACATGCACATAGTCTTTCAGTGTCAGCGTCGTGCCGTCCGGCGACAGTGAAGCGTTGAAGCGCGGATAGTCGCGCAGGCAGCGCGCCAGCGCCTTCACGTGAAAAGCGAGCGCGGTCAGCTTCACGCCGCGCTCCATGGCCTCTGCCTTGAGGCGCGCGCGGGCTGCCTCGACGCCGCGCATGTCGGCGCGGTCATGGTGCGTGACGCTGGGGATCAGGCTGTGTGCCGCGCCAAGATTTGCCGCCGCGACCTGCGCAAGACGTGGCATCGCCTCGTCCCGGACCGGGCCGTGCGCGGCATGGTCGACCGCCCAGTAGCGCTGCGGGTCGGGCGCGCCCGGTGCAGACTGAGTCGCAGGGGCTGCGGTGCCCCCGCCGCCAAGGTGCCGGTCCACGTCCTCGCGGGCGATGTTCGCGCGGCCACTGGCCTTGGCGACCTCCTCGATGTCCACGCCCTGCCGCGCCGCATGGGCGCGGGTCGCAGGACTTGCGATGATGTCCATGTCGTCCCCCTTACCAGTCGGCCGAGATGTATTGCGTTTCCATGAATTCGTGCATGCCCTCGTGGCCCCCCTCGCGGCCGAGCCCGGACTGCTTGACGCCGCCGAACGGCGCCGCCGGGTCAGACACCAGCCCGCGGTTCAGCCCGACCATGCCGTATTCCAGCCGTTCGCAAACCTGCATCGCACGCTTCATGTCGCGGCCGAAGACATAGGCGACCAGCCCGTATTCGGTGTCATTGGCGCGCGCGATCACGTCTTCCTGGTCGGTGAAGGACTGGATTGCGGCGACCGGGCCGAAGATCTCGTCATCGACGCAGTCGGCGTCGCGCGGCACGTCGGTCAGCACGGTCGGCGGATAGTAGAACCCCGGCCCGTTCGGAACGGTGCCGCCGAGGCGCAGCTTCGCGCCCTTGGCCACCGCGTCGGACACGAAATGCGCCACCTTGTCCCGCGTCGCGGCATTGACCAGCGGGCCGACATCCACAGACGGATCGGTGCCGTTGCCAACCTTCAGCGCCGCCATGCGAGCGGTGAACTTGTCCACGAAGGGTTCCATCACCGCGTCGTGGATGTAGAACCGGTTGGCGGCAGTGCATGCCTCGCCGAGGTTGCGCATCTTCGCAAGCATCGCGCCCTCGACCGCGACATCGATATCTGCATCGTCGAACACGATCAGCGGGGCGTTGCCGCCCAGCTCCATCGCCGGTTTCAGAACCTGGTCGGCGGCGGCGCGCAGCAGCTTGCGGCCGACCCCGGTAGAGCCGGTGAAGCTGACCACCCGCACACGCGGATCGTGCAGCAGGTGGTCCACCACCTCGGCCGATTTCGTGGTCGGAAGGACGTTCACCAGCCCCTTCGGCACGCCGGCTTCCTCAAGCAGGGGCATCAGCGCGAGCATCGTCAGCGGCGTCTCCGCGGCGGGCTTGATGATCACCGGGCAGCCGGCGGCCAGCGCCGGAGCGATCTTGCGCGTGCCCATCGCCGCCGGGTAGTTCCACGGCGTGACCAGAACGGCGATGCCCGCTGGCTTGTGCTGTACGACGATCCGCGCGCCGCTGGCGGGAGCGTGAGTGATCAGGCCATCCGCGCGCACGGCTTCCTCGGAAAACCAGCGGAAGAACTCGGCGGCATAGGCTGCCTCGCCACGCGCGTCATTGCCGGCCTTGCCGTTTTCCAGCGTGATCAGGTGTGCGAAATGGTCGAGACGGGCGGTCATCAGTTCCCAGGCGCGGCGCAGCACCTCGGCCCGCTCGCGCGGCTTGCGACCCGCCCAGTCCGCGAAGGCGGCCTGCGCAGCGTCAAGCGCCGCATCCGCATCGGCGATCTCGGCCGAGGCGACGGAGGCCAGCACGCTTTCGTCCGCCGGGTTGATGACGTCGAAGCGCGCGCCGCCCTGTCCGGGGCGCCAGCTGCCGTCTATGAAAAGGTCGGTGTAATCCATGATCTTTTTCCGTTTCCGGTCAGAGAATGTGGCGCAGCGGGTCGGCAAGACGCGCCGCAAACGCATTCAGAAAAGTGATGGCCTGAGGCGGCGGCATCCGGCCCTCCAGCGTCACGCGCATCAGGTCGCCCTGCCGCGTCAGGCTCAGAACCGGGACCGCCTCGGACCCAAGCTGCACGCCAGTGATGGCGGTTCGTGCGAGGTCGCGCAAGATCACCGCGGGGGTTGCGTCACCCGGTGCAAGCGCCGCCAGCGGCGTGCCGGGTGCGACATCGAAGGCGCGTGCCGGGCCGACGCCTGGCACCTCGACGCTCACTGCGCCTGAAGTGCCGCCCGCTTCATGCCAGGCGGCGGCGGCGAAAGCGGCCAGGGCGGCGGCGCGCGGGGCCGAATGGCCGGTCTCGCGGGCCAGCCAGTCGGTGAACCCGGCAAGGGCCGCACCGTCGATCTCTGCGGTCAGGCACTGCGCTCCGCCGGAGGCAGTGGCGGCTGCCGGGGTCTCTGCCGCTGCCGGAGGCATGGCGCGCAATGTGTCCAGGTCGGCCACGTGGAACGGCTGCGGAACGCCCTCGGCCACGAGCCGAGCAAGGTCCAGGCCTTCCTGCGCTGCCAGCCTGCGCGCCTTCGGGGATGCCAGGATGCGCCCTCCGGTGTCCGGTGCGATCCTGCGAGCAGGTGCCGGTCCGGCCTCTTGCGCCTGGGCTTCGCGAGTGGCTTGGGGCGCGGGAGCCGCGGTAGGCGCCTCGGGGGCCTTTGCCGCGGGTGCCGCTGCTGCTGGGGCATCTGCACGGCTGCGCTGGACCGGGGCGTCCGGCTTGTCCGCGCTGATGACAGCGATCACCTCGCCGACCGGCACGTCCTCGCCCTCGGCAGCGAGCACCGCGGCAAGATACCCGTCATGGCCTGCGGGCACCTCCATCGTGGACTTGTCTGTTTCGACCTCCAGCAGAACGTCGTCGGCGCCGACTTTCGTCCCGGGCTGCACCGACCAGCCGACGATCAATCCGGTGTCCTGCGCCATGCCGAGTGCGGGCATGATGACCTGCCGCCCTTCGGGCAGCGCGGCGCCCGCCCCGGAACCTTCCGAAGCCTCCGCAGGGCCGTCCGCCGGTTCGGCCTTCGGCTCGGGCGTGCCCGAGCCTTCGGGCGTTTCGCTGATCAGCGCGACCACGTCGCCTACCGGCACGGCTTCGCCTTCGGACGCGCGCAGGTCCGTCAGAAACCCGTCATGGGCCGCCTCGACCTCCATCGTGGCCTTGTCGGTCTCCACCTCCATCAATGCGTCGCCCGCCTTTACGGGATCGCCCGGCGCCTTGAGCCACGCTACAAGCACGCCGCTGTCCTGCGCCATGCCGAGAGCGGGCATGATCACCTCATGCGGCATCGAACAACTCCCCCCGGACCGATTGGCGGGCACGCTCGGCGACGGCCTCGGGCGTCGGTACGGTCAGGTCCTCCAGCGCGGGCGAGAACGGCACCGGAACGTCCATGGCGCCCATCCGCAGCACCGGCGCGTCGAGATGGTAGAACGCCTTTTCGCTGATCCGCGACGCGATCTCGCCGGTGACGCCGTAGCTCTGGTGCCCCTCGTCGATGACGATGGCGCGCGAGGTCTTGCGCACCGACGCGAGAATAGTCTCCTCGTCCAGTGGCACGATCGTGCGCGGGTCGATCACCTCGGCCGAAATGCCGTCCTTCTCCAGCAGCGCCGCCGCCTTCTCGGCCACCTGCACCATCGAAGAGGTGCCGATCAGTGTGATGTCCGTGCCCTCTCGCTTGATGTTGGCCTTGCCGAAGGGGATCAGGTATTCTTCTTCCGGGACCGGGGCCTTGTCCTGGTACATCAGCTTGTCCTCGAAGATCACGACCGGGTTGTTGTCCCGGATCGCGGTCTTCATCAGGCCCTTCGCCTCGTAGGCCGAGGACGGCATCGCCACCTTCAGACCCGGAATATGCGCCACGAGTGCGTGCAGCGACTGGCTGTGCTGTGCGGCGGACCGGCGTGTTGCGCCCAGGTTCGTGCGCAGAACAAGCGGCACGTTGAGCTTGCCGCCGGACATGTAACAGGCCTTCGCGGCCTGGTTGCAGAGCTGGTCCATGATCAGGAAGATGAAGTCGCCGAACATCAGGTCCACGATGGGGCGCGAGCCTGTCAGCGCCGCGCCCACGGCCATGCCTGTGAAGCCCGGTTCGGAAATCGGCGTGTCGATGACGCGCTTGGTGCCGAATTCTTCCACCAGCCCGGCCAGGACCTTGAACGGGGTACCGGCCTCGGCCACGTCCTCGCCGATCAGGAACACGGTCGGGTCGCGCCGCATCTCTTCGGCGATGGCCTCGTTCACAGCCTTGGAAAGTGTAATCTCTCGCATTCTTCTCTCCTCAGGCCGATTGTTTGCTCAGTGCGGCGTCAAGCTCGGGACTGTCCACGTAAACGTGCATGTCCACCTCGCTTGCGTCGGGGTAGCGCGCGGCTTCGGCATAGGCGACGGCCGCCTCCGCGTCGGCGCGGATCTCGTCGTTGATCGCAACCAGGTCGTCTTCGCTGACGACGCCCTGTTCCGTGAGCCACTTGCCGAAATTCAGGATGGGATCGCGGGTGGACTTCCACTCCGACTCCTCGTCCTTCGCACGGTAATACTCGCGATTGATATCGCCGACGTGGTGGCCGTGGTAGCGGTAGGTATCGAGTTCGATGAAGAACGGTCCCTCGCCCTTGCGCGCCCGGGCCACGAGTTTCTGGGTCAACTCGTTCACCGCCAGAACGTCCTGTCCGTCGACCTTGTGCGCCTCGATCCCGAAGGCCTCGGCCCGTGCGGTCAGGCTGCCCGCCGCGATCTCCTCGGTCTTGGTGTACTCGGAATAGCCGTTGTTCTCGCAAGCGTAGATCACTGGCAGCTTCCACAGAGCGGCCATGTTCATGACCTCGTACCACAGTCCTTGTGCGGTCGCGCCGTCGCCGAAGAAACACACCGTGACCTCGTCCGTGCCGCGCAGCTGTGCCGACAGGGCGGCGCCGGTGGCGATGCCCATGGACCCGCCCACGATGGCGTTGGCGCCGAGATTGCCGTGGCTTTGATCGGCGATGTGCATCGATCCGCCCTTGCCCCGGCAGTAGCCTTCTTCCTTGCCCAGAAGTTCGCAGAACATGGCCTTGAAGTCGGCGCCCTTGGCGACGCAATGCCCGTGCCCGCGATGGGTGGAGGTGATCTTGTCATCGTCGGTCAGCGCTTCGCATATGCCGACCGCGACCGCTTCCTGGCCGGAATACATGTGGGTCAGGCCGGGCATCTTGGCCGACAGGTAAAGCTGGTTCGCGTTGTCCTCGAAGGCGCGGATGCGCACCATCTGGCGGTACATCCGCAGGTAGTCCTCGGCATTGCCCTTGGGCGCTGTGCCCTTCTTGGCTGCGGCTTTGGCGGCCATCATGTCCTCCTGGCCGGGCGCTGGGGGCCCGGTGCATTTTCTGTCCTGGAATATCCCCGCCGGGGGTCGCGCCCACGGCGGGGAGTGGCGGTCAGTACCTGTTGGCGATCGGCAGTTCCTCGGCCGGGAACAGGCTGATTACCTCGCACCCGTTCTCGGTCACCACGACTTCCTCTTCGATCCGGGCGGCCGAATAGCCATCCGTTGCCGGGCAATACGTCTCCAGCGCGAAGACCATGCCGGTCTGGATCTCCATCGGGTGATCGAGGCTGACCGCGCGGCTGATGATCGGTCGCTCGTGCAACGCAAGGCCCAGACCGTGCCCGAACTGCAACCCGAAGGCCGCGTCCTCGTTCGGGAACCCGAGGCTTTCGGCGGTCGGCCAGACCTCGGCGACCTTGTCGGTGGTCACGCCGGGCTTGATCATCGCGATGGACGCGTCGATCCATTCGCGCGCCTTCACGTAGGCGTCGTTCTGCGCGGGCGTCGCGCGGCCCACATTGAACGTGCGATAGTAACACGTCCGGTACCCCTGGTAGGATTGCAGGATGTCGAAGAACGCCTGGTCGCCCGGTCGGATCAGCCGGTCGGTGAAGTTGTGCGGGTGCGGGTTGCACCGCTCGCCCGAGATGGCGTTGATCGCCTCCACGTCGTCGGAGCCCATTTCGTAGAGCAGCTTGTTGGACAGCGCGACGATGTCGGATTCCCGCACACCGGGTTTCAGTTCCTCGTAGATCATGTGGTAGACGCCATCGACCATGCTGGCCGCCTGCGTCAGAAGCTGGATTTCGTCCCAGTTCTTGATCTCGCGTGCCGCCAGCATGATCTGCTGGCCGTCCACGACCTTGATGCCTTCTTCCAGCAGCGCATGGAACATCGCCGTTTCGGCATAGTCCACGCCAACCGGCATGTCGGCCATGCCCGCGTCCTTGATCAACTGGGCGATCATCTTGGCATACTTGCGCATGAGCCCGAATTCGGGCGGGATCGTGCCGCGCATGCCGACGACGCCGGCAAGGCAATGGTCGGGTTCCAGCCAGTCGGAATACTTCTGGTGGTGCACCGCCGCGCTGCCGAAGTCCCACACGTAGGGGGAGTCATCGCCGGTCAACAGGCAGAAGCGGCACATCTTGTCCCGCTCCCATTCGCCGATCTTGGTGGACGACACGTAGCGGATATTGTTCACGTCGAACAGCAGCAGCGAACCGGCGTTCGAGGCTTGCAGGGATTGCCGGGTGCGCGCCAGGCGGTAGCGGCGCAGGCGATCATGGTCGATGCGGCGTTCGAAATCCACCGACATGTGGCCGGGGGAAGGCAGCTTGGCTTCCCACTGCCAGTTTGGTTGCAGGTCCTGCGGGGTGAGCAGGTTCGGCATCAGGGCACGAGACATCGGTGTATCCTCCGAGCGGCCCCGCAGGGCCACTATTTTCCATGAATGATTTGTCTTGGTTGGGCGGGGGGCGCTACTGGATGCACCAACCGCCGTCGATATGGATCATCTGCCCGGTCATGTAGTCGCTGTCGGGCGAACACAGGAACGCGGCGGTGCCCATCACGTCCTTGGGGTAGGACACGCGCTTGATCTGCAGTTCGTTGTTCACGATGTCCTCGTAGGCTTGGCCTTCGCGTTCCTTGAACCCGATGTCGATCAGGTCCTTGTCGAGCTGTTCCCACAGCGGCGTGACCACCACGCCGGGCGCATAGCCGTTCACCGTGATCCCGTGTTCCGCCAGCGCCAGCGCGCCGCAATGGGTCAGCGCGAGGCAGCCGTACTTGGATGTGCAGTAGACCGTCACATCGATCAGCGGCTTGCGCGACGCGATCGAGCCTACGCAGATCAGCTTGTAGGGATAGTCCTGCTTGCCCTGCGCGATCATCTGCTTTGCCACCGTCTGCATGCCCAGCCACATGCCCTTGGTGTTCACGTCCATGATCATGTCCCAGTTGTCTTCATCGATATCCATGAAGAACCGGGGCTTGTTCAGACCGGCGTTGAACACGCCGACATTGATCGATCCGAACGCCTCCACGCAGGCGGCCACGGCAGCCTCGTTGTCGGCGCGGCTGGTCACGTTCATCTTCACTGCAACGGCCTTGCCGTTGCCCTTCGCGTTGATGCGATCGGCCACTTCCTGCGCGAGGTCGAGATCAAGGTCCCCAAGGCACACATTCGCGCCCTGCTCGGCGAAATGCTCGGCGTTGCACGCCCCCATGCCCTGGGCCGCGCCGGTGATCAGTATGTTCTTGCCCTTGAGGCGTTCGCTGTCCATTGGGTCCTCCCTGTCGGTTGTCCTGTCGTGTCGTTCGACGGCCGCGTCAGCCGTCTGCCTGCCCGAGCGCGCGTTCGGCCCGGTGTTGCGCGCGCTTGAGCGCGATCCGCGGCGGCGTCAGCCCGCGCAGCATGTCGTGAAGTTCCTCGCCGACGATCGTGATGACCTCGGAAATGCGGGGGATCGGCGGGCGTGGCCAAAACTGCAGCTCGTCGCGCCATGACATCGCGTCCACCGCCTCGAACACCGGCGACAGGCGCCGGACGTCCGGGTCCGCGCCCACGGAATAGCGCGGCGTTGTGCGCGCCCCGTGCTGTACGTAGAGTTTCTGCGCCTCGGGCGAGGTGAACGCGATCAGCGCCTCCACCGCAGCGGCACGCCGCTCGGGCGCGAGGTTGCTGGGGATGCCCAGCACGTAGCCTCCCACCGGCGCAATCGGACTGCCGAGCGGCCCGGCCGGATGCGGCAGGAAGCCGGTATTGCCTTGCGCCGGGCTTTTCGGATCCAGTTCAAAATACGGCGCCAGCAGTGTGTAGCCATAAGCCATAGCCACGTCGCCCGCGGCGTAGGGGCGGATGCGTTCATACCAGGACATCGACAGGATATTCGGCGGCGAGACATCCATAAGCGAGAGCAGGTATTCAGCGGCATCGAGCGCGCGGTCGCTGTCGATCCGCAGTTCGAAATCGCCGCGATCCAGGCGGCTCGCGTCGAAACCGCCCGCGATGCGCGGCATCGACACGATGGGCTGCCCGAAATCGCCGCAGGTCATGATGAAGGTGTGCCCCAGCGCCGTGCCGCGTGCCGCATTCCAGGCAATCCCGTAGCGCCCGCGCGCCGGGCGGTGCAGCCGCCGGGCCACGTCAAGCACTTCGGCCGTGCTGCTCGGCGGAACCAGCCCTTCCTCGGCAAACAGGTCGGTTCGGTAAAACAGCAATTCCGGCGTGGTCTGGGATGGCACACCGTAAGGCCGCCCGCCCCAATGCGCGCCCTGCCAGCCCGCGGTGTGGAAGTCCGACGGATCGAGCCGGGTCACATCCATGATCGCGTCCAGCGGCGCAAGAATGCCCTTCTGGGCAAACTCGCCGATCCAGGGAAGGTCCACCGCGATGATGTCGTAACGCGACTGGCGCCGTGCCGCGTTGCGCAGCGCCTCGTCGCGGAGCCGGTCGATGGAAAAGGCGCGCTGGTGGATGTCGGTTCCCAAGACCTGTTCAAATTGGCGCTTGAGGTCCTTCATCACCATGAAGGTCGGATCGCCGTGCACCAGCCCGCGCAACCCGCCGGGCAGGGCCAGCGGTTCGGGCAGCACGGCGGGCGGCTGGATCGCCTGCCCGTTCATGTAGCTGTCGCCGTAATAATAGTCCTGCGGCCCGTCCTCGGGCTGGTTGCCGCCGAAGCGTTCGATGCTCAGGCGGCGCACCCGGTCGGCGAGTTGGTCGAACTGTTCCAGCATCGCCGGCGAAGGGTGCAGCGAAAAGGTCTTGCCCGACTTGGTGCGCGGGCGCTGTTCGATCAGCCCGGCTTCCAGCATGTCGCGCAGCTTGCGCATCCCGGTGGCGTAGGGCACACCTGAGGCCGCGACCAGGGAAGAGCCGGTCACGAGCCGCCCCTGCACGTGGTGGCGCACGAGATGCGTTGCCATGTTGAGATAGGGATTGGCGACGGACAGGTCGAACGCGGTGTCGATTTCCAGAGCAAGCGAGTCAAGATACTCTGTCACATCGACCAGCGACGCCGGGCGCGGCCGCGGCGTAGACGGCTTGCGCTGTGCCGCTTGCGGCGCGCTGGTGCGATGTTCGAGCGTATCTTTCACAATGGACCTTTTCGAACTGTCCGTTCTGGATGTTTCGGTCATGCCAGCATCCTTTGCCGCATAAATGATCAATTCGAGACTTTTTCGTAATCACCAATATATCCAAAATGATTAAAAAAATGTCCAAAACGGAGGTTTTCACGGTGCCTGAAAATCTGGCGTTCGGGAATTGTCGTACGTGTCGCGCTTGGACGATTCCCGGCGGCCTGACCGGCCCCGGCGCCAAGTTGCGCTGACACATTCCTTGGGAGGAAGACAAAAGATGACAAGCAAGCTGAAGGCGATCATCGCCGGGACCACGGCCGTCGCGGCGCTCTCGCTGGCGGGGGCTGCGGCCGCTCAGGAGTACAAGATCGGCATCACCCAGAACAATGTGGGTGTGGACAGCTATCAGACCACCTATGAACAGGCCTTCATCTCGGCCGCGGAAGCGAACGAGAACGTGGAGGCCGTCGTGCTGGATGCGGGCGGCGACGTGGCGCGCCAGATCGCGCAGATCCAGGACCTGATCCAGCAGAATGTGGATGCGATCATCATCTGGCCGACCAACGGGCAGGCCGTCGTGCCGGCCGTCCGCCAGGCGAAGAACGCGGGCATCCCGGTGATTGTGACCAATTCGAACATCGCCGAGGAAGGTTTCGACTTCATCGCGTCCTTTTCGGGGCCGAACAACATCCAGCAGGGCGCGTCCTCGGCCGAGCTGATGTGCGAAGCGCTGGATGGGTCCGGCAACATCGTGCAGATCAGCGGCCAGCCCGGCTACACCACCGCGATCGAGCGCCAGAAGGGCTTTGAGGATCGACTGGCCGAGGCCTGCCCTGACGTGACCATCATGGAAACCCAGCCGGGCGACTGGAACCGCGAGAAGTCGCAGCGCGTGATGGAAGCGTTCCTCGTGAAGTATGACAACATCGACGGCGTCTATGCCGGTGATGACAACATGGGCGTCGGCGCACTGAACGCCGCCAAGGCCGCTGGCCGCGAGGGCATCGCCTTCATCGGTGCCACGAACTTCGCCGTGGGCTACGAGGCGATGGGCCGTGGCGAATACTACGGGTCGATCTACCAGTCGCCGGTGGACGATGCCGAAGCCGCGCTGCAGACCGCGATCGACGTTCTGGACGGAAAGGACGTGCCTTTCCTGAACTACTTCGAGACGCCGAAGATCACCCAGGAGAACATGGGCGAGTTTTCCAAGCCGGTCTTCTGATCCGGCCCGCGAGGGGCGGCGCCTGCCCGGCAGCGACCGGGACCGGCGCCGCCCTTCGTGTCTGCACGACACCAAGAAACGAGGGAGGGGCCGTCATGGGACGAGTCTCGGGCCGGGTATGCTGCGTCACCGGCGCCGCGCGGGGAATAGGCCGCGCGATCGGCGAGGCGCTGTTGGACGAAGGTGCGGATGTCTGTTTCGCGGACATCAGCGAGGAAGGCGTCGCAGACGTCGCGCGTCAGAATGAGGACCGTGCCGCCGTCGGCGGCGGACAGGTCATGTCGGCGAAGGTGGATGTCACCGACCGCGAACAAGTCGCCGCGATGGTGGACGCCGTCGTCGCTCGCTTCGGCAGATTGGACGTGATGTTCAACAATGCCGGCGTCAACAAGCCCATGAACTTCATGGACGTGACCGAGGCGAACTGGAATTTCATCATGGGGGTCAATGGCCTTGGCTGCTTGATCGGCATGCAGGAGGCCGCGCGCGTGATGATCCCGCAGGGTGGAGGCAAGATCGTCAACACCGCGTCCATCGCCAGCCGCCAGGGCTTCGACAACGTGGCCCCCTATTGCGCGAGCAAATGGGCCGTCGTATCCCTGACCCAATCGGGCGCGCGCGACCTGGCGCAGCACAACATCACCGTAACCGGCTTCGCGCCCGGCGTTGTTGCCACCGAGATGTGGCAGGAAGTGGACCGCGACCTGATGGAGATCGGCGCAGCCAGCCGCCCGGGTGAGGCGATGGAGGCGTTTTCCGAAGGCATCCTGCGCGGCCGCGTGGCGCGGCCCGGCGACATCACCGGCACCACGACTTTCCTTGCGGCGCCGGACAGCGACTACATGACGGGCCAGATCATCATGATCGACGGGGGCATGACCCTTGTCTGACACGGCGGGGCAGGCCCCTGCCGCCGGTACGGCGGCAGACCACAAACACGGGGGGAACGGAAAGATGGCGGAGACGCGCCTCAAGCAGCTTGGCGGGATCGTGGCGCGGCAGGGCATCCTGATCGCCTTTGCGCTGTTCCTTGTCGGCTTCGCGGTGTTTTCGGAAAGTTTCAGTTCGACCGAGAACCTGACCTCGGTCGTGCGGCAGTCGGCAATCATCGGCGTGATGGCGATCGGCGTGACCGTCGTCGTCATCAGCGGCAACCTCGATCTTTCTGTCGGCTCAATGCTGTCCTTCGCCACGGTCATGGTGGTGGATTTGCACGACAAGATCGGACCCGGGCCCGCAATGCTGGTGATGCTGGTCGCCGTGCTGTGCCTTGGCTGCCTGAACGGTTTCCTGGTCGGGATGCTGCGGCTGAATTCGCTGATCGTCACGCTAGGTATGCTGTCGGCCATCCAGGGCCTGACGCTGATTTACTCGGGCGGCCAGAACGTGGACATCGCCGACCAGGAGGGCACGTGGTTCGCACTGTTCGGGCGGGGCGAGATCCTTGGTATCGCAGCGCCGATCGTGATGTTCGCGGTGCTTGCGGTGGTGATGCAGGTGGTAATGTCCTCCACCGCCTATGGAAGACGGGTCTATGCGGTGGGCGGCAACCCGACGGCGTCGGTCTTTTCGGGCATCCGCCGCAGCCGGGTGGTGTTTTCCACCTATGTTATCTCGGCCTTTTGCGTCGGGCTGGCGGCGATCATCCTTGGCAGCCGGGTGATGGGGTCGCAGAACAATGTCGGGCAAGGCTACGAACTTCTGGTGCTGGCCGGCGTGATCCTTGGGGGCACGTCGCTTCTGGGCGGGTCGGGGACGATCCTGAAGACGGTGATCGGAGTGCTGATCCTCGGGTTTATCCAGAACGGCCTGCTTCTGCTTGGGTTTGCCTACTACGTGCAGTGGCTGGTGACGTGGGTGGTGATCATCCTTGCCGTCTGGCTTGACGTGGCCGCGAAACGTGGCCGCCTGTTTTCCCCCATCGCGTGACGGAGACCTCAATGGAACGTCTGAAAAGCAACCGTGCGGGCAAGTGGCTGGTGCAGAATCCGATCTGGGGGTTCATCGTCATCATCTTCGTCTTCTTCAGCCTGTCGAACGAATACTTCTTCGATATGCGCAACTTCCAGAACATCCTCGTGCAGACCTCGACCATCGGTCTGATCGCGCTTGGCATGACGCTGGTGATGATCAACGGCAACATCGACCTGAGTGTCGGGGCCGTGGTCGCGCTGGCCGCCTCTCTCATGGTGGATATCCAGAGCTGGGAGGCCTTCTCGGGTTGGGGCAACTGGCAGATGCTGCCCGCCCTGCTGGCCGCGCTGGCGGCGGGAACCGCGCTGGGGGCGCTGAACGGGATCATAGTGTGGAAGACCGGCGTCGATGCCTTCATCGTCACGCTGGGCGCCATGCTGGGCGTGCGCGGGCTGGTGTTCATCTACACCGAAGAACAGTCGTTCTTCGCCATGAACTTCACTTTTTCGGACATCGGCATGTCGTCGGTCGGTCCAGTTCCGTCGTTGGCGGTTCTGTTCCTGATCGCCACGGTGGCGGTGCATATCCTGCTGTCGCGCACCGTGCACGGGCGCAATACCTATGCTGTCGGCGGCAATCGCGAGGCGGCGGTGAACGCGGGCATCCGCGTCGGCCCGCACATGGTGGTCAACTTCATGATCGTGGGCTTCTTCGCAGCGCTGGCCGGGGTCACGCTGTCCTCGCAGATGGGTGCATCGACGCCGAACCTGGGGCGTGAGTACGAGTTGTGGGTGATTACCGCCGTCGTTCTGGGTGGCACCAAGCTGACTGGCGGTGCGGGCAGCATCATCGGCACCTTCGGCGGCGTGCTGGCCATCGGCATCTTGCGCAACGGGATGAACCTGATGCAGGTGCCGGCCTTCTACGTGCTGGTGATCCTCGGTTCCATCCTGATCGCCGTGCTGTTCCTCGACAAGCAACTGACCCGCAAGGGCGCGGAGGCGCTGAAGACATGACCGAGCAAACCCAAACCCCCGCGCTGCGGCTGGACGGCATCGTCAAGACATTTCCCGGTGTGCGTGCGCTTGATGGTGTCTCCTTCGAGGTGCGCGCAGGCGAGGTCCATGCCTTGCTGGGCGAGAACGGCGCAGGCAAGTCCACCCTGATGAAGGTTCTGGCCGGTATGCACCAGCCAAACGAGGGCCGCATCTTCATCGAGGAGCGGGAAGTGACGATGGAAAGCCCGCTGCACGCCAAGGCGCAGGGGGTGGTCTTGATCCATCAGGAACTGAGCCTGGCCGAGGAACTGACTGTCGCCGAGAATGTCTATCTTGGCGAATTGCCGCGCAAGCGCTGGGGCTTCGTGGACTGGACGACGCTGAACGCGAAGACCAACGAGATCCTGAAGCGGCTGAACTGCAATTTCGATGCAACGACGCGGGTATCGGATCTCTCCATTGCCAAGAAGCAGATGGTGGAGATCGCCCGTGCGCTAACGGTGGACGCGAAGGCAGTGGTGTTCGATGAACCCACCGCTTCGCTGACCGATGCCGAAAAGGTCGTACTGTTCGACGTGATCCGTGACCTGCGGGCACGGGGAGTCGGCATCGTCTACATCTCGCACCGAATGGACGAGATATTCACCCTGTCGGACCGCCTTTCGGTGCTGCGCGACGGCAATTATCGCGGGACGCTGGTCACCGCCGAGACGGACGAGGACGAGGTGACGCGCCTGATGATCGGCAGGTCGCTGAGCTACGAGCGCAACCACGAGCATGTGGAGTTGGGCGAAGTCGCGCTAGAGGTCCGGGGCTTGTCCTGCGGGTCGCTCTATCACGATGTCAGCTTCGAGGTGCGGCGCGGCGAGGTGGTGGGCTTCTACGGGCTTGTCGGCGCCGGGCGCACCGAGATCGCCGAGACTCTTTTCGGGCTACGCACTCCGTCAGCCGGCACGATCCTGCTGGAGGGCGAGGAGGTGCGCATCGACAGCCCGGTGGACGCCATCGCGCAGGGGATCTCGCTGGTGCCGGAATCGCGCAAGGAACAGGGCTTGGTGCTGGGCATGTCCTGCCGCGACAACATCACTCTGCCGCAGATCGGCGACCTGACCACCGGGCCGTTCGTGTCCAACGGGGCCGAGGTTGCGATCTACGACATGTACCGCGACCGGCTCGACATCCGCTCGCCGTCATGGCGGCAGGCTGTGGGCAATCTGTCGGGTGGCAACCAGCAGAAGATCGTGATCGGCAAGTGGCTGGCGATGAAGCCGCGCGTGCTGATCGTGGACGAGCCGACGCGCGGCATCGACGTGGGCGCCAAGGGCGAAATCCACAATCTGATCCGTGAACTGGCCAAGTCTGGCTATGCGGTGATCGTTATCTCGTCCGAGATGCCCGAGGTGCTGCACGTTGCCGACCGGGTTATCGGAATGTACCAGGGCGAGATTATCCGTACCTTCGACGCTGGCGAAGTGACGGAGGACAGCCTTGTGCAGGCGATCTCCGGCATCCGGGCCGACAAGGCGGCCTGATGCGTCTGGGCTTCGCCGGGCTGGGCCGAATGGGCGCGCACATGGCCGCGAACCTGGTGCGCGCGGGCCATGACGTCACGGTCTGGAACCGCTCGCCTCGCGCGGCGGCCGAGGTGTCGTCGGACCTTGGCGCAGCGGTGGCCCGCAGCCCCCGCGCACTGGCCGAGGGGGCCGAGGTCGTGATCACCATGCTCGCCGATGATCCGGCGTCGGATGCGGTGCATCGCGGCGCGGACGGGCTCTTCGCTGCAGTCGGACCGCGCGTGTTGCTGGAGATGGGCACCATGAGCCCGGAGCATATTCGCGCGCTGGCCTCCGACGCGCCGCAGGGCGTGCAAGTCATCGATGCGCCGGTGTCGGGCGCCACGCAGGCCGCGGCCGACGCTGCGCTCATGATCATGCTGGGCGCCGACCGCGCGACCGCCGACCGGCTGGCGCCGGTGCTGGGCGCGATGGGCCGCGAGGTGATCCCGCTCGGGTCGGTTGGGGCGGGGTCGGTGATGAAGCTGGCGATCAATTCGATGATCCACAGTCTGAACCAGACCGTGTCCGAGGCCTTGATGCTGACAGATGCAGCGGGCATCCCGACCGCTGGCGCGTTCGATGCGATCGAGGCGTCGGCCGCCTGCGCGCCGATGCTGCGCTACCGGCGCGATCTCTATCTCGACGAGGCCGGGCAGGCGGTGACCTTCACCCTTGACCTTGCCGCGAAGGATATGCGCGTGACCTGCGCGCTGGCAGACAGCCTTGGCGTCGCCATGCCGCAGGCTGCGCTGAACCTACAACGCCTGCAACGGGCCAGCGCGGACGGATTTGGCGCGCGGGACATGGCATCGCTTCTGAACCACATGCGCGGGGAGGCGCAGGAAACATGAAAGCCGTTCTTTTCGCCGGTGGTTGGGAAGGCCACGACCCCACTGCCTTCGCCGACTGGTGCCGTGAGTTGCTGCAGGCCAACGGCTTCGACGTGACAGTGCATGACACGCTGGAACCGCTTGCCGATCCCGACAGCATGGCCGACACCGATCTGATCGTGCCGATCTGGTCCTCTGCGCGGTCCGGCCACCGCGAGGAATTCGGCAACATGACCAAACCGCAGGAGGACGGGCTGCTGAAGCTGGTCGGCGCGGGCTGCGGTCTGGCGGGCTGGCACGGGCACATGGGCGACGCGTTCAGGGACCGGCCGACCTATCATTTCCTGATCGGCGGGCAGTTCGTCGCGCATCCGCCGGGCTGGCCCGACAACCTGCAACCGCGCGAGGACTACATCGACTACGACGTGACGATCACGCGCCCCGCCGATCCGCTCGTTGCCGGGATCAAGAGCTTCCGGTTGAAGACCGAACAGTATTTCATGCTGACCGATGCCAGCAACGAGGTGCTGGCGACGACGACCTTCTCCGGCGATCACCTTTGGTGGATCGAAGGCACAGTGGTGCCGGTGGTCTGGAAGCGTCGCTGGGACAAGGGGCGCGTCTTCTACTGTTCCATCGGGCACGAACTGGATGACCTGAAAGTGCCTCAGGTGACCGAGATCCTTCGCCGTGGCATGATCTGGGCTGCCGAAGGGCGCGCTGCCGCCAGCGCGCGCCCGGCGGCCTGACAAGTGAAAGGGGCCGTACGCGAGGCCCATTTACGGGTCCACATCAAGAACCACTCCCGTCGACGCAACTCGGCGACGAACTAGCCGAAGCGCGCCGACACAGCCTACCAGTAGCAGCGCGGGTGCCGGCACAAGGATGGACGCGGTGTCAATCATCAGGTGCTGCGTGCAGCCGCAGCCGCAATTGCCGGGCTCATCACAAGAAATGCCGAAGCTGGAAACGCTGGGCGACGGCGACAGCAGTGAGGCGCCGATGGAAAAAGCCGTAATTCGATGCATTCAACGCGACGACGGCATCTTGGTTCGGCGCGAAGCTGAGCACGTCGGTCTAGCTACCACCGTAGGCAAAAAAGGCGCCGCAAACCTTCGTTCCGTCGCCGGGATCCGCGAAGATGCGCGTGCAAGCAATAACCGCGCCGTGCATTTTTCGTGGGCGACGTCAGCATATTCCAGAACCGAAGCGCTGCATCCGCGGTTTGAACATAGCGGCGCAGTTCGACCGTCAATCGCGTGATGGTCTGACGGCCATGCCCCGAAAGACCGAAGAAAAACACCTTCGGAGGATATCGTTCCGAGGATGCCCGGTGAGCTCGTCGTCGCGGTTCGGATCAACGGTCACAAGTGTAGCTGACCATCATCCCCGATTGTCGCGGCATTGGCTGGCCAGCCCTTGGTCCGTCCCGGCGGTAACTTGGGAAGCGTGCGCCGGTAGTGCCCCGCGGCGTGGTGTAAGAGGGCCGGCCTTCGGAGAGGCTCGAGTTGGTCAGGTCGCCACGGCGGGCAGTCTGACGTTGTGAGTATCGGTGATGCGGGCCAGCGACTCCAGCCCCATGTAACGGCGCGCGACGGCCCACTCGTCGTTGGTTTCGATCATCAGCGCGCCGACCAGACGGATGATGGCCGCGTCGTTCGGAAAGATCCCGACGACATTGGAACGGCGCTTGATCTCCTTGTTGACGCGCTCAAGCGGGTTGGTCGAGCTGATCTGCGCCCAGTGCTCCCTGGGGAAGTCCATGTAGGCGAGCACGTCGTCGCGGGAGGCGTCCATCATGGCGCCGAGCCGGTCATTCTTCTCACGGAGGGCGTCGGCGATGGCGTCCCACTGGGTCTCCGCCTCGGCCTTGGTCTCCTGGGCGAAGATCGTCTTGAGCATTGCGGCCACGGCGGTGCGGCTCTTGGCCGGGGCATGGGCGAGCGCGTTTCTGAGCCAGTGCACGCGACACCGTTGGTGGGTCGCATCGAACACTCGGCGGGCTGCGGCCCTGAGCCCCTTGTGATCGTCGGCCACGACGAGCTTCACGCCGCGCAGGCCGCGATCGGCGAGAGAGCGCAGGAAGCCAGTCCAGAACGTCTCCGCCTCGGAGGGGCCGGTGGCGACGCCGAGCACCTCGCGTCGGCCGTCCCCGTTGACCGCCACCGCGATTATTACGGCACGGCTGATGATCCGGCCGTTCTCGCGCACCCGGATGTAGGTTGCATCGAGCCAGAGATAGGGCCAGGCGCCCTCGAGAGGCCGGGTGAGGAATGCCAGCACGCGCTCGTCGATCTCGGCGCAGAGCCGACTCACCTGGCTCTTAGACACGCCACTCCCGCCCATGGCACGCACCAGATCGTCCACGGCGCGCGTCGAGACGCCGTGCACATAGGCTTCCTGGATGACGGCCACGAGGGCCTTCTCCGCCGTCCTGCGCGGTTCGAGAAAGCTCGGGAAGTAGCTGCCCTTGCGCAGCTTCGGGATCGCCAGGTCGATCCGGCCGGCGCGGGTCTCCCAGCCTCTCTCGCGGTATCCATTGCGCTGCGTGGTGCGCGCCGGTGTGCGCGTTCCTTTTGGCGCGCCCGTCGCAGCCTCGACCTCCATCTCCATCAGCCGCTCGGCGGCATAGGCGAGCATGTCGCGGACGAGATCCTCGTCGGCGGACTTCTCCACCAGCTCCATCAGGGTCATTCTATCGTCGGTCATCGTCGTCTCCGGTTCGGTTCCAGGTTTCGCAACCCGAACCTTCTCCGAAGACCGGCGATGGCCGCCAGCGTCACCGCCGGCCGCGCGCTGCGCT
>NZ_QGKU01000065.1 GCF_003172915.1 Meridianimarinicoccus roseus | reverse complement strand
GCAAACCCGTCATTCTCACCGGGGACCGGACCACCGGCCCCCTTCATCTCGGCCACTACGCGGGCTCGCTGTCGACCCGCCTGCGCCTGCAGGACAGCCACGCGCAGTTCCTGCTGCTCGCCGACATGCAGGCGTTGACCGACAATGCCCACGATCCGGCGAAGGTCAGCCGGAACGTGCTCGAGGTCGCGCTCGATTACCTCGCCGTCGGGATCGATCCCGCGCGTACGACGATCTGCCTGCAGTCGCACCTCCCGGCGCTCGCCGAACTGACCATGCTCTACCTCAATTTCGTCACCGTCGCCCGGCTCGAGCGCAACCCGACGATCAAGGACGAGATCGAAGCGCGCGGGTTCGGTCGGAACATTCCCGCGGGCTTCCTGTGCTACCCCGCGGCTCAGGCGGCCGACATCACCGCCTTCCGGGCGACCGTTGTGCCGGTCGGCGCGGACCAGGCCCCGCTGATCGAGCAGACCAACGAGATCGTCCGCCGCATCAACGCGGCCGCAGGCCGCGCGGTGCTGCCAGAGGCGCGCGCCATAATCCCGAAGGCCGGGCGGCTGCCCGGCGTGGATGGCAAGGCCAAGATGTCGAAATCGGGCGGCAACGCGATCCGGCTGTCGGCCTCGCCGGACGAGATCCGCGCCGCGGTGCGGGCCATGTTCACCGACCCCGGCCACTTGCGCGTCGAGGATCCCGGACGCGTGGACGGAAACGTGGTGTTCACCTATCTCGACGCCTTCGATGAGAACGCCGAGGGCGTCGCGGAACTGAAGGCCCGCTACACGCGCGGCGGCCTTGGCGACGGGGCGATCAAGCGGCGCCTCGAGGATATCCTGCAGGCCCTGATCGCGCCGATCCGCGAAGAGCGCGCCCGGCTGGCGAAGGATCCCGGCCACGTACTCGGAGTGATCCGGGAAGGGACCGAGCGGGCCCTCACGAAGACGGAAGCGACGAAGCGGGAGGTGTTCAACGCGCTCGGCCTGTTCCGGCTTGATCGCCGGAAGCCTGCGGGGCGCGAAGAGGCCCTCACGGAACTGGCGCGCCTCGGACAGGAATTCGATGCCACCTGACTTGAATTGCTCCTGTGTGCCCGGATGCACCCGGGCTTCCTGTCCTGCACTCGCGGAATGGACCACACATGACGACTGCTCTCATTGAAAAGTTTGCCATCCTGGATTTCGAGGCGTCGCGCTTGTCACCAGAAGGCTGGCCGATCGAGATTGGCCTGTCGTGGCTGTCATTTGGTGACCTGCGGTCCTGGTCGTCCCTGATCAAGCCCACCCCGGACCAAGATCTGTCTGACTGGTCGGAGGAGAGTGCGGCGGTCCACAAGATCCCGTTTGCCGAATTCGACGCCGAACCTGCGGCCGCGGCGGTTTCAGAAGACTTCTGGCGTACGCTGAGAGGGCGGATCCTGGTGTCGGATGCTCCCGAATTCGAAGAACGCTGGTTTCACAAACTTCTCTACGCGGCCGGCACATGGAGATCCCGACCATCGAGGACTACGACGTCATATCCAGCAGTTTGTTCAAGATCGAAGAGCTCCAGATAGTTTACGACACACTAGATCGGCATCCTGCTCCGCATCGCGCGGGCCCCGACAGCGAGAGGATAATGCGCGCCTGGCTGAGCGCGGCGCGCTCGCATGATCGCCGGGCAGAGTAACATCTCTGCTTTGCCCCGTGGATTCCAGTTTGGATGCGACATCTCCGGGCTCATCCAGGTTTCCTTGGCGTTTCGCGGAAAACTGCGCTGGCTTCGGTGATGCGAATGCCCCCACGGCGACATCTGTTGTGCCAAGATGGGTCTGCGACGATCCACGAGGGAGGACGGTCAAACCGCCGGAGCCACCGAAGTCGCAAAAAAAGTGCGAGAAGTTTTGTGAAAAAGCGCTGAAACTTCAGCCCCCTCCATGTCCTTCCAAGACGCGATTGAAGATTGCATTCCCAGTCATGTTTACGGTCTCCTCTTCTATCACCACCGCCCAGATTGACGCCGATTGAACAGTTGTCAAGAAGTGCTGGCTCCGTCGTCCAGGGACGCTTTGCCGACTGCCCAGACTATGGCTTAAAGACCAGTCATGCACTAGTCGGAATTAGACCACCCGATAGCGGCAGGCCAGCCCCACCTCATCCGCTCTAGGCCGATCTCTTCAATACTTGCCGCTTCGGTTAGGCGCAGAAGTCCCGCAGGCAGGCCAGTGCGCTGGTCTGGCCGCTGAGTCGGGTACGGGTTTGGCAGATTGTGAAAAGCCTCATGATCGAGTCGGGAATACCGGATGCCCCGCATCGCAGCCCATGGGTCTGCGCCATGGCTTCGTGATCAAGGCTATGGTGAAGGGGATCCCGCTTCAGATGTTTCAGAAGTGGATTGCGCATGCCCAGCACAGCACGACCGCGATCCACGCCGACGCGGTCGGCAGGGAATAGCAGGGCATCGCCTTCAGGATATGGGGTAGCAACCATGCATCTGACCACGATAGAGCCAGAGGCCAATTGGTATCGCTTCTTCAGTATTGAGATCGCGCACGGTCTCTTCTGTGACTGTGGTCTCGTCCGTGAACGTGAAGCGCCTGGAGCGGATCTGGTGAGAGGAGGGGCTGGCATCGGCGACAGCGGCGGACATGAAGCCGTCGTAAAGGTCTGCACCTTGCAAACTGTTGTCCCAAGTCACGCCATTGGACTGTGATCAGGAATTGTTCCGCGGCGGGTGGTTCGAGCCGTCGAAGTCGACGAGGTATGGCGGATCAGCAGCGACCAGCACGGCCCGCTCGGTGTACATCAGGCGGCGCAAGTCATCATAGCTGGTGCTGTCGCCGCAGATCGGCCGGTGTTCACCAGGGATTGAGAGATCGCCGGTGTGCGGCCGAGAGCAGCGCTTCATCCCGGCTGCCGAGTTCCGTCAGTTTGTTGTCCGCGATGCGGTATTCCCGCCGCTGCGCCTCGATCATGTGCCCGAGCACAATCAGCGGCGCTTCGGTCAACGGTAATTGCGTCGCAGCGAGCCCGAGTCCGTCGCCCGCGATCAACTCTCCGTCTTCGCCAACAAGGCAAGGCATGGTCCAGCCGAACTCGGCTATGCTGGCGGCGATCTTCGCGAACTGGTCGGCCCCATGTAATTTCGCGATTTTTTGCGTAGGGCCGAATGCGCGACACCGGCCATGTCTCGATCGCGTCCGGGGCGAAGCTCAGCGTCATGGTGGGGAAGATTTTTCGGTCGGGTGGAGGCCGGTGGCTTCCGGACGCACGATTTGTGAAAAAAGAAATTAGGCGGGAGGGACGCAAAATTCCAAGCCGGGTTCCGTCACGAAATTCTAATGGGAAACAACTCTATTCTTCCGTGGCTTAGCGCTCGAGTGCCGCCATGCTCGGTTCGTTCGAGCCCTAGTTGACGCCAGCTAATCTACGTCATTGCCGGAGGTCCAAGGCCTATGTGAAAAACAAAAATGTCATGAAGACAGGCGGTTAGGCCGCTCTGCGGGCGCACTTTAGGTGTTGACCAAGCGAGTCTTTCGCCGCATGCCTCAAAGAAACGATTCGCAGGTTCAATCTAATGGTCGATGATCAGTCAACCGATCGAGCGCGTCACGCGCTAATAAAATATCAGCTTGCGTTGCGCGGGTTGACCTTGGCTGACATTGCCAGAAGAGCCAACGTCGGGACATCTGCAGTAAGCATAGTTTCGATTGGAAAGAGCCGCTCGGTTAGGATCGAAGCTTTGCTTGCCGAGGCACTCGGTACAAAAGCGGATGAACTATTTCCGGAGCGCTACACCAATCAACAAGGCCCATAATCAACTAACCAACTAGGGTTTTGGAAGGTTGAGGCCCCGGGACTGGAATCCCAAGGGCCTCGGAAAATCGCTGACAGCGAATGCCTCTCCATCCCAGACAAAGTGCAACAAGTCAAGCGCCATGAGCCATCGAGGCCAGCATGACGTGGATCTTTCGTTCGCAAAGCGAGTGCCCCGTCCATGGGCGCAGAAGGGATGAATTATATGGAAACCACTCAAACAGGTCATAAGACAGGCACACTGGAGGTTTCAAACCTAGTGCGGCCTTCGAGAAGAGATTCGCTGCCGATCGACACCGTATCGGTAGAGTCTTCGACGTCACCGACCGAGAACGATATGCCGAGAACCGCTCCCGTGCCGATTTTCGTCAAGTGAACGTGACCACCCAGAGGAATGGTAACCGCCTACGCTTGAAACGAGGGGGAACAGCAACATTGAAAGCGGTTTCGTCCGTTTTCCTTTGTCTGTTTCCTTAGCCTGAACCGAAGCCACAGTACGGTCGCGCTAGCAATCCCACAAAAATCAAACGACGCCTGACGCAATGGTTAGGTAATGGAGATGTTATGTCTGCAAACAAACGAAAGTACGCCGAGGCCTTGGATACCATCCAAGACCATGACAGCTGGAACTACCGGCTGCCGAAACTGGCGCGGATGAGTCAGGTAAAGCTTGAGGATATTGATGGCGTTATTCAATTTGATGGGCAACGAAACCCCAGCTCAAGAAGTGCGACATCAAACAAAATTTTCTTCACGTACAAAACGGCGGCGAATGAGTGGCTGCCGAAAGTTGGGATTGCAGAGAGTGCCGCTGAAGCTGCGGTCGGTCTCCAGCTCGTGATGTCCAAAAACGTCTTCGACGTCGAGTTTCAGCCTTTGACCATTAAGTACAACAACCATCATGGCCATCCCAAGTTGCATACCTTCGATTTGCGAGTGACGTTTAATAATGGTTACCGGAGATTACTTTTTGTTCGATATAGGCAAAGCCTTGAGCGCCCCTCAACCATTCGCCAGATCCAACAGATCATTGACGCAACATCAGGCCAAGAAGCGGACGATATTATGATCGTCAATGCCGACCAATACTCACGTCAAAGGAGGGACAACATCTTTCGAATGCACCATTTTGTGTTCCATCCGGACGCGGAAGCAGACGAAGAGCTGATGTCTGCAGGCCGCAGGTTGACCTCGCTCTACTTTATGAAGGATCTGTTTCCCCATGTCTCGGTTTCAGCACCCCGCGCTTTTGCCGCTTGCAATCGCTTGGTCGCAAAAAAGTTCTTTCGGGCAAATCTGGACAATGTCCTCTGGGAGAATTCGCATCTGGAGCTAGTAGAATGACAGTTGTACCAAAATACGCTTTTCTCCCTGGTTCTGAGGTCACGCTTTTTGACCGTCCAATGGTTGTCACAGGTCGGTCCGACGAAGGCTATCTTATGACCGGCCTCGAGGACCATGAAGTCACCGTCCTGTCGTACGACAAGTTTGTCGAGTACGTGAAACTTCCGGGAGTGAAGCTCAATTCCGCGCTCGCGAGAACGGGCGGGCGGCTGAAGCAGCGGCTCGGAGGGTACAAGAGCGTGCAAGCCCTGTCACAAGCTCAACGGTCCGAAGCAGAGGTTCGCCTCGCAATTTGTTACGCGTTGCGAGTATATCTAGCCCGCGAGAGGGAAAGAGGGAACATAAGCTTCGAGCTCTCCAATCGAAAAGTTGATAATGAAGAGGTCCGAAAGTTCATCGCAAATTATGTTACTTCCGTTACTGGGGAGAGGGTGAGGCTTCGACCTTCAAGAGGCGGCAAAAGCAAAGACCGTATCCTATATCGGGGCCGCACAATGATGGATTTTTTCCGGATCTTCGAAGATTTGGAGCCGGGCGAAAATCCCCTCGATGCGTTGGTACCACTCGATCATGAAAAAGGCAATCGAACGCGAAGGTTTCCAGATGGTTTGCTCGACCTTATGACCGAGGCATGGGAAAAGATCGGGCTGGACCTTAGGAAACGCACAGTTGCGAACGTGCGAGAGCACCTCAAAACTTCGCTAGAAGAAACAAATCGAAAGCGTTCCCGAAATGGACTGTGCCCATTTCCAGTTCCATCCGAGAAATCGCTTTGCTTCCATCGAGATCGTCTCGTGACTAGGAGCGAACTTGTTGTGGCTACCGAGGGTCAACGCCACGCGCGCAACAAGCGCGGCCGGGGCAGCACGGATGTGCGTGCGTTGATGATTGGCGAACTTTGCGGGATGGACGAGTGCAAGATGTCCCTCGTCATGTGTGCGAAAGAAGCCGGATATTGGGAAACGCTCGGGGAAGACGAGAAGCGAGCCTGCGAAACCGCGGATCAGTATGTCCGTAAACGATTGCACATTCTTGTCATGCTGGATGTGGCGAGCCGTATGCCACTAGCATGGGTGATTGCTGAAACCCCAAACACCGAGGCTACTCTCCAGCTCCTAAGGATGGCAACGCGGGACAAAACAAAAGAAAAGATTCGCCATGGTTGCAAGAGAGAGCCGGCTCGGGCGGTCGGGCTGATGAATGTTCGCAATGACAACGGCACCGGGTTGCGAAACGAAAAGGTCATCTCGACGTTACTCGGCTTAGGAAGCATTAACACGATCGGGCGAGCGTACGCATCGACCGACCGTGCGCACGAGGAAAGGTTCTTCGGTACGTTGGAAACCGGCTTCTTCAGGCTGCTCCCTGGATACACTGGTGGTCGTCCCGGTGAACTACCCGGTTACGACGCTCAGCAGAACGGTGTCGTCTGCGTTGACGTTCTTTACGGGATGCTCACTCGATACTTTGTCGATGAGTATCCTTATCAGAGACACTTCGGCGTTGGTATGGGTGGGCGGCGCCCCTACGACGTTTACAAGCAAATAAACGAAACGCGTGGCCAAATCCCGCCGACCGATCCGGATAAAAGACGTATTCAACTGGGTTGGCAAATAGATGTAACGCCGACCGACGAGGGCGTTCGTGTTTTCACAGCTATTTGGTTCAACTCGGATGCACTGCAGCGTACCCGCGAGTACGCAATGGCGGATGGGAAGGTGGCAGTATTCGTCGACCCGGATAATCTGAACGACGCGACCGTCGTGTTGCCACGAGTCAAAGAGCCGATCGCAGTTCAGTTGCAGAGCACAGTTTTCGCAGACATGTCCCTTTCGGAGGTCTTGCGTTTGATGGCAAGTATGCGACGAGAGGATCCGGCTGCTACCGAGTTCAACGAAGAGCAGCTCGCCCTTGCGCGCCGTCGCAAGTACGACGATATCGATGCCATTGGTGTAGAGCACAACCTTCCACGCAGCTACTCCACCGTTGAAGAATGCAAAAGAATGGCCAAAGCCGTTTTTTCCGGAGCACGCATTTGCTCCGCGCCGAGGCTCGTGGGAACGGCCGAACTGGAGGAAATCACGAATTCTTCAGCATCCGACGGGTGTTTCCGAATTGGTCACCCGAAGTTGATAGAAGGAATTACAGAAAAGGAAGAGGCGCCTGGGAAGGTTTCGGTATACAATGCGAGCCTGCCCGAAACGCCAGCAGTGAGAAACTCGGTCGCACAAATCGATGAATCTCGCACGAAACTCGATTCCAAGCCTGACTTGGAGCCTGGTTCGCCAAGACAGGGTGTTCTATCCCGTCCGAACAAACTAAAGGGCTTCGAATGAGCAGTTTCCTCGACCCAAAGGCTGCAAAAGCTCTAATTGAACTAAAAGCGCCGCATTTCCCTTTCGAACGCGGCAAATGCCTTAAAAGCGCCTTATCGTGGTGTTTCACCGACTACCACGCAAAGGCATCTATTGGAGATGCCTTCGAGGCGCGTGGGATTCTCGTGACCGGCCTTTCGAGGCAGGGCAAGACCAAGGAGTTGACGCGGCTGGTGTCCAAGTTCAACGAAGACGTGATTGTCATGCCTGACGGCCGTCCCGCCAAGATAATTCAGTGTGTGCTCTCGGGAAAGGTGACCTGGAAAGATCTTGGGGTAAAAATTTTGAAGGAGTTTGGATATGAACTAAAAGGTCGGAACACGCAGGCAGAAATCTGGGATAAGGTGGTTAAATATTCTGATCTACAAGGGGTTGTTGGTATACACTTCGACGAGTGTCAACATATTTTCTCGGAAACTGGCGACCGGACCAACCAGCAGTTTCTCGACAGTTTCAAGACTCTCCTGAAAGATCCCCGTCGGCCGTTGATGCTAATCCTCAGCGGAATTCCGGAGCTTGAAAGTTATATTGAACAGGAAGAACAGCTTCATCGTCTTCTTCGGCACGTCCATTTAGCGAAGATCGATATGAGCAGGTCCGAAGATCTCGATGAGATGACCCAATTGGCTTTCAGCTATGCGGATGAGGCGGGCTTGGACTTCGCTCCCTTGGCGACGCAAGATTTCCTTGAAAGGCTTGCCTTTACGTGTTCGGATCGCTGGGGGCTTGTTATCGAGATGCTTATCGAAGCCTACAAGAACGCAATGATTGCTGGCGACAAACTTTGCACCTTGGACCATTTTTCACAGGCCTATGCGGTCCTTCTTGGTGGGTCTGCTGGATACTCGCCGCTCACCGTTCGGAACTACCGAGATTGTTTCTCATCCGAGAACCTGAAGAAAATGTTGGATCGGACCGCTGGCAAAAAGATGTCTCGAAACTGACCTAGGCCAATCAAGGATAGGAATGCAGCTAGCCCGCCTCGTGCGGGTCTTTTCTTGTACTGGTCGCATATTGGTGCGCACCTTTATGCTTCCGCCGTGCACGAAATTGCCGGAGAAGTTAGTGGGTCAATATTTTTTATTCATTATATCAATAATTTAACGCAATCTTGGCGGGAGCCGAATCACTCATGTGCGCACTCATTTGCCCCGTTGGCACATATTGTTGTGTAAACGGATCATAAGTGTGCACGAAAAGCGGTTTCTTCGTGCACACCGTGTCAAGTACTTTTTGCTCAGGCTTCGAGAGTTTCTTCTAAGTTCAATTTGAGGAACGAAGTTTCTGCTTCGATACTGTGTGCTGGATGTCTTCGACAGCCTTCGTCATTCCACGTCTCGTTGTCCTGTCGCGCTCGGCGCCAACGCCGAGAATGCCTCCGTTCTGAGGTAGACCGTACCGTCTGAGCATTCTCCGTGGGTGAAGGGCGTTACCCCGAAGGCCAGAAGCCGCGTCTTTAGTGTGTTCCGATGCAGGTTTGTGGCCGCTGACAGAGACGTCAGTGTCACGAACCTGTCGTGGAATGCCGCGATGTCCGCCGGGCGAAACCGGTACCTGTTGCGGCCAGTGGACGGAGACACGACAGGCAGCGCCGGGGTGTGGCCGGCCTCGACCAGCGAGACGAGATCGCCGGTGTCGCGCAAACCGATGGACCGTCCGAAGCCTGATACGGACAACGAGCCCAGAAGATCGCTCCGTGGTGATAGCTCGTCCGGCGACGCCTCGCTGAACGCCTCGATGCGCGCTATCGGCACCACGATCGCGTGGAAACCGTGGTTTCCCGCGCGCCGACCGACCGGAAGGCCACCGTCGCGAAT
>NZ_QGKU01000064.1 GCF_003172915.1 Meridianimarinicoccus roseus | reverse complement strand
GTGTAGGTGCCGGATGTAATCTCCCCAAAAGCGGCGTTTGAAATTTCCCCAGTTGGGAGCGTTCAGGGCGATTTTCGAACTTCAAGGATTCGAAAATCGAGCTGGACGCTGGCCGTTAGGCTCGAACCTCGAAGAACAAGAACGAGGCGTCGAGTTGATAGGACTGGGAAACAATGTCGTGATCCACGATTTGAAGAGACAAGGCCTTGGTGTCAGCGCGATAGCGCGCCAGACGGGGCTCGACCGGAAAACTGTCCGGAAATATCTGGCGCGGGGGCTGGAAGCCCCGGCCTACAAACCACGGGTGCCGCGGGCCCGCATCATCGAGCCCTTCGAGGGTTATCTCCGGGAGCGGCTGAGCGCTTTTCCCGAGCTAACGGCGCGCCGCCTGATGCGGGAGATCCGCGACCGCGGTTACGTGGGTGGCTACACGGCGGTGAAGGCATTCGTTCGGGAGGTGCGGCCGGCCAAGCTGGCGCAGTTCGAACGCCGGTTCGAGACGCCACCTGGCAAGCAGGCGCAGATGGATTTCGCCGAGTTTGCCACGGTCTTCACGGACGAGCCCGGCGTCGTGCGCAAGGTCTGGCTGTTCTCGATGGTGCTGGGCCATTCGCGCTGGCTCTGGGGGCGGTTCTGCGCCAGCCAGAACCTCCAGACGGTAATGCGCTGCCATGTTGCCGCCTTCGACGCGATGGGCGGCGCGCCGGAGGAGGTTCTGTATGACCGGATGAAGACGGCCGTGATCGGCGAAAGCACCGATGGCGTCATCACCTACAACCCCTCTCTGGTCTCGCTGCTGAACCACTACGACTGCGCGCCACGCGCCTGCCAGCCCTATCGCGCCAAGACAAAAGGCAAGGTGGAAAGACCGTTCCGCTATATCCGGCAGGACTTCTTCCTTGGCCGGACGTTCCGGAACCTGGACGATCTCAACGCGCAGTTCGACGCCTGGCGCGCCGAGGTCGCGAACCCGCGGGTTCATGCCACGACGGGGCGCGTGATCGATGAAGCCTTCGCCGAGGAGCTTCCCTCGCTGCGACCGCTGCCCGCCAATCCCTACAGCGCGGTGCTGACGATCGAGCGCCGGGTCACCCGCGAGGGCATGGTCTCGGTCGGCGGCAACCTCTATTCCGTTCCGGACACCACGCGCCGCCGCACGCTGGAAGTCCAGCACCACGTGACCGAGCTGCGGATATTCGAGGACGGGGTGCTGATCGCGCGGCATCCCGTGATCGAGGGCAAGAGCCGACGCCGCGTTGATCCGAGCCACAGAAAGGTCCCGCCCGTTCGGCCTCCAAAACCGCCCGCGCCGATCGGTGTTGGGCGCAGACCGCTCGACTTCTACGGTGCTGTCGGCCGTCGCCTTGCGGGCACCGTGTCATGAGCGGGCTCGTGGACAACATCCGCGCCAGCCTTCTGGGCCTGAAGATGCCCCGCGCGATGGAGATGCTCGACCATATGGTGCAGCGTCTGGAAAAGGGTGAGATCGGCGCGATCGAAGCTATCGACGGGCTGCTCTCGGAAGAGTTCAACTGCCGCGAGGATCGCCGTGTCGGCGTGGCGCTGACAACAGCGAGGCTGACACCGCCCAAGACCCTGGAGAGCTTCGACTTCACCTTCCAGCCGTCGCTGGACCGGGATCGCATCATGGCATTGGCGCAGCTCGACTTCATCAAGCGGGCCGAGGTCGTCCACTTCCTCGGGCCACCGGGCACCGGTAAAAGCCATCTTGCGACCGCGCTCGGTGTGGCCGCGGTCAAGAAGGGCAAGAGCGTCTACCGCGCGACCCTGGCCGAACTGGTCGAGGCGATGTCCAAGGCCGAGCGCGAAGGCCGCCTGGTCGACAAGATCCGCTTCTATGCGCGCGCCTCCCTGCTGATCGTCGACGAAATCGGTTACCTGCCCATCACCCAGGGCGGCGCCAACCTGTTCTTCCAGCTCGTCAACGCGCGCTACGAAAAGGGCGCCATGATCCTCACCTCGAACCGAGGCTTCGCGGAATGGGGCGAGGTCTTCGGCGATCCCGTCGTCGCCACCGCGCTTCTGGACCGGCTCCTGCACCACGCTGTCGTCGTCCAGATCGAAGGCGCCAGCTACCGCCTCCGCGCGCACGCTGACCTCATCCCCGAGCACGTCCGCGCAAACGCCCCGATCACACCGCCACCCGCACCGAAGCGGCGCGGCAGGCCCCCCAGAAAGGAGAAGCAGATCGAAACTGCCGGCTGATCACCGAGACCGAAAAGTGGGGAATTTTACTTCGCCACTTTTGGGGATTTTTGAATCGGCATTTACAGATGGGTCGGATGGTGCGCTCTACAGTGTTGTTGTCGATCTCGATCCGGCCATCGGTCAGGAACAGGCAGAGGCCGCGCCAGTATTTTGCGATGTAGGCAAGAGCTTCGCCGAGGGGAGATATCCTGGCGACACGGGCGCGATGCTGGGTGAGCCATGCCTCGAAGTCGCCGATGATCGGCGCTGAACGCGCCTGCCTTGCCGCGAGGCGCGCATCAGGATCGAGGCCGCGGATGTCGGCTTCGATACGATAGAGCGCGCCGATGCGCTTCACGCCATCCTCGGCGATCGGCGCGGGGCCGGTCCGTGTGATCTCCACGAGTTTGCGCCTGGCATGCGCCCAACAGTGGGCGAGGCTGATGTCATGTCCCGGATTGAGAAGGCGATTGTAGCCGGCATACCCGTCCACCTGCAGGATGCCCTTGAAGCCACGCAGGATCTGCTCGGCGTGCTGCCCGCCGCGCCCGGGCGCATAACTGAAGGTTACACCGGGCGGTGCCGCACCGCCCCAGGGGCGGTCGTCCCGCGCCAAGGCCCAGAAGTATCCGGTCTTGGTCTTCCGCCGTCCGGGGTCGAGCATCGGGGCTCGGGTCTCATCCATGAATAGCTTGGTCGAGCGCTTCAGATCCGCGATCAGCACATCGAAGACCGGCCGCAACTCGAAAGCGGCCCGTCCGACCCAGTCGGCCAGTGTGGAGCGATCCAGATCAACGCTCTGACGGCTGTAGATCTGCGCCTGGCGATACAAGGGAA
Organism: Meridianimarinicoccus roseus; assembly: GCF_003172915.1. GTDB lineage: Bacteria > Pseudomonadota > Alphaproteobacteria > Rhodobacterales > Rhodobacteraceae > Meridianimarinicoccus > Meridianimarinicoccus roseus. The sequence goes on along the minus strand of NZ_QGKU01000064.1, from coordinate 11,595 downwards.
GATGGTCGGCGTATTTGCTGACCAGCACATGCGCGACCGTGGCCTCTGTCGGCAGGCCGCCCGGGATCAGCCGCGCGGGTGCCGGTGCTTGGACAACCCCGTCGGTGCAGGCGCGGCAGGCGTATTTCGGGCGACGGGTGACGATCACGCGGAACTGCGCCGGGATCACATCCAGCCGCTCCGAGGTATCTTCGCCGATGCAGTGCAGGCAGCCCCCGCAAGCACAGACCAGGCTCTCGGGCTCGATCACCGCTTCGATGCGCGGCAGGTGCCTCGGCAGTGATCCGCGGTTGGCGGCACGTCGGCGGGCCGGCTGTTTGCTTGTCGGCGCATCCGCTTCATCCTCGGCATGCACCGCGGCGATCGCCGTCTCGAGGTCCTCGAGCGCCAGTTCGAACTGCTCAGGATCACGCTTCTCGGACTTGTGGCCGAAGGCCGCCTGCCGGAACGCAGCCACCAGCTTTTCCAGGCGCTCGATCCGCTCATCCTTGCGTTGGTTGCGCGCTTCCGCAGCGACCAACAGTGCCTTCAGGGCGGCAATATCGTCAGGAAGATCGGCGGCGTTCAGCATGGCCGCGATCTACCAGATCGGCATCTGGCTACCCGGGCAAACCAGCACCCGAGTCATCCTGCCGCAGTCATTCCACCGCCTCGGGCGCGCGGGCTTCGATGGCGTGGACGCGGCGCCAGTCGAGCCCCGAGAACAGCGCCTCGAACTGGGCGTGGCTCAGCGTCATCAACCCGTCCCGGATCGCGGGCCAGGCGAAGCTGTGTTCCTCCAGCCGCTTGTAGGCCATCACCAGCCCGGTGCCATCCCAGTAGAGCAGCTTCAGCCGGTCCGCCCGCCTGGCGCGGAACACGAAGACCGTTCCGGTGAACGGCTCCTTGCGCAGCTCGTTCTTCACCAGCGCCGCCAACCCGTCGTGCCCCTTCCGGAAGTCCACAGGTTTGGTTGCGACCATGATCCGCACCCGGTTCGAGGGAAAGATCATGCCGTCTGTGCCAGCGCATGGGCAATCGCCGCGATGCGCGCCACCGGAGTCGTCGCTGCCAACCGGATCGTGACTGCGCCCATGGTGATCTCTATGGGGGCACCCGGGCTTGGCTCGCCCTCCGGCAACGGTGTCGTAACCACCATTGCCGCGAACTCCACCTCGTCGTCGGGAGCTGGCAGCACCAACTTGCCCTGCCGGGCCAAGGTCCGCCACCCCGACAGATGGTTTGCCTTGACCCCATGCAGCCTCGCCACCGCAGCAACCGTTGCACCCGGGCGCAAGGTCTCTGCCACGATCCGCGCCTTCACGGCATCAGGCCATTTGCGGTTGCGCCGCCGGCCTCCATCCTCCGTGAGAACCTCAAATGTAGCATCCATGGAGAAACTCCTTCCTGATCCACTCCGAAGGAGCCGATCTCAGATCAGGAGGCTGCGCGGTAGGTGGGGCCAGAACACCGGTTACCACGCTTTCGGCTTTTCGCGAGAGCGGTCGTTCGCTGCGGTCCGTCGAAGGCGTAGGTCGGGCACCTTGCGGACGTCGGAGGCGCCACAGCATGTAGCTCAGCCAACGGCCGCCCCACCGACAAGGACGGCCCAAACCGGACGTTGACCGGCCGTCTGCCACGCTGCGGTGCGGCTCGCCAAAGCAGAGGTTCAGTGTATCCGTGGAATCACGCTTAAATCAGAAAATATTAGGAGCCTAAGATATGAGCGAGCTCTACAACTTCAGTTGCGTCAGCTCCAGTCGAAATCCTATTGCCAAACATCTGCCCAATGATCATCCGCAGCCTATCTACATCGCCTGATTTTGCCGCCTCTACACCTGCTTCAACCAACTGTGCGTGAAGCGCTTCATCGACTGCCAAGTGGTGCTCTTCTGCCAAGCGCCGGAAGATTTCGATCAAGAAATCAGGGCTTTCAGCGAGCACCTTCATGCGAATGCCTTGCATCTCATCAAGTGACCGGCGCGCGGCATCATAGTTCTTTTCCCGAATCGAGCGACGGGTTGTCACCAAAAGCTTGTCGTGCCGCTCAGTATCTACTGGCTGCGCAATGTCTCGCAATTCGTCGAAAGAGGTTTCAGCCTTGGCAACTTCGTCGTCCAGCACTCGCTCTTCGTTCTCAGGTGACATCTTCAGCAACGCCACCTCCTGGCGCAGTTTGCGCGCTTCTTCGGCTACCGAGCGATGCGTGTCTGCATCGACAGAAGTAGAAAGCGCCGCGTGCTGGCGTTCAATCCGTTTTCGAATGTCGCCACTTGGATCGGCATCTTCATCAAGCGTGGTTTCAAGCTCATCTAGATCACTCTCAACACGTGCTAGCATAGTTGTAGCAACCTCCGCCCCACGCTGGCCATCATAGTTGATGCCGCCATCTTCCGATCGGTAAAGGTTGGTGGCATCGATTACACGCCCCAATGAGGGCAATTCGACCGAAAAGCTGAGCGTTCCATTGTCGCTCATTTTCCAATCGATGACAAAATCGTCACCTCGATTGATCCGTTCACCCCGCTCCAATTCGTCGCGACTGTTCAAACGGAAGTTGCCGATATGTAGGTTGTGCTCTGGCGTATCGATGTCATCTGCCATCTCATAGAATTCGACTGCGATGAAGTCGTCTTCGCCTCCGACCAGTGTCTTGCCAGTTCGGAAGGTTTGCTTGCCCTGTGCAGGCAACGCCGTCCCTTTCTTGACAAGAACCTCCAATTTATTCCGCTCATAGCCAACAAAGCCGTGCTGAATCTTGACTGCGAGGGTGTAAGTCATCGGCACACTCGCTGCGCTCGCTTCCGCTCTGGTAATGACAATCTCGCGTGATGCATCCTCAACTGCCTTGCCCTGTTGGTCAAACACGGTCACTTTGAAACGGTTTTCGCCGTTCTTGCGGACATTTACGTTGATGCTGAGTGGCCCATCAATTGGAATTCTACCAGTCGAAGACCCTTCTTCATCAAGGATTTCCACTTCATGCCCAGTTGGCATGTCTAATGCAGGTTTCAGCCGAACCTTGGTCGTTTCGCTAGGGACTCGTGAACTGAAAGCCAGAGCCAAAGAGACGCTGCCAGTGACCGCTTCTCGTTGTTTACCACTCTTCTGCGTAGAGCTTTCACCAGTCCATTCCCGGCTTTCAGCGAAAATTGCAGCGCCGGTGGCAACGGCGGTCATCGGGTCAAGACCGCTTTCCACCTCAATGGCGAGGCCTGCCTCCAACATGTCTCGGATGATAGGCATCTTTGACGGGCCACCGATCGGAACGATTTTTGAGATATCGTCATTCTTGTATCCGTTAGCCGTGATAATCTTTCGGCAAAGAGCTATCGAGTCATCGATCCGATCTTTGATCAAGTTGGTCATCTGCTGTCTCGTCAAATCGATTGAGATATAGATTTCCTCACCGTCCTCATCCGTCGCCCGAACTTCATCTTCTGTCGCAAAAATCGAAGCGGTCGAGGACGCGGAAAGCTGTATTTTCGCCTTTTCGGCAGCATGTCGGCAGACGTCCGCTAAGTGATTGTATTTGTCGTTGCGTTGAAAGTCTGCAGGAAGGTTGAAAGTCTGTGTGAGCCAAGGCCGCACAATGCTGTCGAAAATGGTCCTGTCAAAGTCACGACCGCCAAGCATGTTGATGCCCTCATGGGCGATCACGTTGACGACCCCCGCCGTACTCATGACCAAAGCCAAGTCAAAAGTTCCGCCTCCAAGGTCGTAAACCAAGAAAACGCCATCCTTCTGTTTGCTATGTGCTATCGCCGCCAAGGCAGCTGCAACTGGCTCCTGCAGCAGGCTTACTTTCTCCAGACCGGCCAATCGAGCGGCGGCAATCGTGTCCTCGCTCTGCATTTGGTTGAACGCAGCCGGTGTTGTGATGACCACGCCCTCAACTTCCTGATTGCCAGCCTCGGTCATCGCCTGACCTACCAGCGCTTTGATGATTTCGGCGCTACACTCAACCGGCGTCCACGTTTGCCCAGCAAAGGAGATCGGATTCTTGGTCCCCATCGAGCGCTTGAAGCCTTGGGCGACATTCTGCGGAGCTGAAAGCAAGCGGTCATAGGCCGATTTCCCGATGAACCTGTGCCCGCGCTTGTCCAGATAGATGACACTGGGCAGCACGTCCGTGCCGTCCGATGTCTTGAAAAGACGCGTCGCACCATCGATATGGCCAACGACTGCTGAGTTCGAAGTTCCGAGATCAATACCAAGATACAATTCTTATTCCTTTTCACTCTTTGTCGGCTCAACGAGGACGCGGCCAAGCCTTATTACTTTCATATCCGCCATTACTGTCGGCTCCAGTGTTTTTGATACGATGAGATCAGTTTCATCTGCAAAGTCCCCAGCATTATCAGCCGAAGTCGATAATCCCGCATGGAAAACTTCTGCTTCGAAATCGATGAGTTTGAAACCGAGCTGATCGACAAGCAACGCCAACTGGCGATCTGAGAAGTTCAACTGGCCCTTCAATCGGCGGCTTTCGCTTTCGGGAAGGCGCTCAATAGCCTTCTTGGTTGCTTTCGATAATTTCCAATATTCAACGCACAATTGTGCGACGGTTTCAGGCTTGAACGATGCCTCAACCGAATTTTTCATTCGTTCGGCCATAGCCTTGCCAACTCCCCTATTTTTGCGGCCCGGTTACTGAGCGACATTCGTAGGTAAAACACGGTTTCATCCTCCAAAAATCACCACAAGTAGAATGATCACACCAATCGTGACCCACCAACCAATCTTTTCATTACTCTTTTGATCAATCTTCGACTTCAGTTGAAGCAGCTCTGCTCTGTCTGTCCCTCTGGCATATTTCAGCATATCGTCCACGGTCTTCGACATAGCCGAGATATTGCCTTTGTTCTTTTCAAGCTCACTCATTTTCCAGTTTCGATGCAAAACTGCCCGCTCACCTTCAAGCGTTTCCCTAAGTTCCTTAGGCGGTCGAGCGCCAGCAAATGTCAGAGCCCCGTCAAGCAGTTTGAAAGCGGTCTGTGGGTCATTGCAATCGTTGTTGATGTGCAATGCAAGGTCGCGCAGGATGTTAAAGGCAATGGGGTCATCTCCCCCCTTGGAAACCGTATCCTTGAATATCTTGAGGACAGTGGAAACCGGTGTCGGCAGCTTTGTTTTAGCCGCCTCGCACGCATCAATAAGCGTCTTGTATTCCTCTTGTAGTTTTTGTTGTTCGTCTAAGTTTTCAAGTGCCGCCACATCTCCTTTCAGGACTTCAGCGACGGATTCAAGCTCAGGGAAGGTCCGCAACAAAGCCTCAGAAAGCCTACGTGCTTCAGTAAATTCGCTGCGATTGTTGGCGAGGTCCAAGCAAAGCGATCTCAGCTTTTCGTAGATCCGCTTTGATCGTCCTTCTTCATGGCCTTGATGCTGTTCATAGACCTGAACCGGCTGATTCACGTCATCCCAACGAACCAGAAGGTCAGATGCTCTAGTTACAAGTGCTTCTAGATCGGCGTCGGTATTTTCAGCGTCCGATATGACCTCGTCGATTTCATCGCTTATGCGGGCTAAGTCAGGTTCACTTAACGTATCATAACTGCGAACAAACTGCTCCAAGAACGAACTCGAAGGATGCCTTCTAAGCTCTGCTTCGACAATTCGGTCCATGACTTCACCAGGGCGATCTAGGCTCCAAATCCCCACCGCCGCCGATCTGGCATGCTGTCTTTCGAGCTCCACAAGCGCGTTCCGCATCTGCGGGCGCCCGACACTTGGAAATCCTGCACTCAGACGATTGTCATTGAGGAAAGTGAGGATGTTCTCTTGATCAATCTCGTCCCATGCCGACACCAGTGCATGAAACAGGGTGTCGTTAACGTTTCCCGTGCCTGCGAAATGTGCCAAAATGTTGGCCTTGGCCAGTTCAGGGGCGTGCTTTGATGTTTCAATAAGCGCCTCAAGGTCACCAGAACCGACAAGGCTCAGGATATTGGTCGTTTGAGCTTGGCTCAACTCTGGCAGCCATGAGATTTCTTGTTCTAGTCGAGCATTTGGTGCCAATAGGCTTTGCTGGGCGCGTTGGATTTTTTGAGGCTCGAAAACTTCATCAAACTCAGCATCTTCAACTAATTCGGCGATGTCTGATCTATCGCTGTCGTAGGCTGCTTTCAAAATATGAAACGCGCTCTCAAGTAGGTCGAAACTGCGAGCTATCATAAACAATTTCTCAAGTTAGGTTGGCTGCTGAGAACCTGACACAAACCGACTTCCTCGCCAACCAGAAAGGCGAAATTATTGACTCATCTGGTTGATGTTGAACGTCTGCTTAAGGTTCCATGGGCCAACAGATATGAACCCGCAGCGAAGGCCCGGTTTCCGCCCTTCCTTGCCGAAGGCTCTCGCGTCCGCGGCGCGACCAGAGCAGGCTTGGCGAACTGCAGGAAGGTCCCACGTTTCTGCCATTACGCCCCAGAAATCGCTGCGAGATGCGCAACTGGCGGGTCTCCTGAACGCGCAGTTCAGCGCCCGCGCGGGCGGCGATTGGCAGTTGCCGGACGTCCCGGCCGGTCAGATCTCCACGGCTTCCGAGATGGCGACGGGCCGCGCCGTCAGATCGCTCTACACACGGTATGAATGACCCTGATGTCCTGTCCGAAGTCCTCGTTGCCGGGCAGGTAGTCCTCCGGTTGACCGATCTCGAGCACGGTCCAGTGGCCTTGCGTCGCGAGGGTCTCCACGGTCTTGCCGAAGTCCAGCTCCGCCCATCGGTCCGTGCGCTGGGTGAAGGTCATGACGCCTCCGGGGGCGACGCATCTGCACAGGTCGCGCAGCAGGTCCGCGGCATTCTCGATGTAGGTCAGCACGCCGATGCAGGCAGCCGCCTGCACGGAGTTTTCCGCGACGGGCAACGGAAGCCTCTGGAGATCGTGCTCAACCAGCCGATCGTAAAGACCGAGTGCCCTCGCGCGGCGAAGGCTCTGTGCGGAAATATCGAGGCCGACCATCCCGAAGGCGCCGAAGCGGGCCATGGCCTGCCCGAAGAGACCGGTGCCGCACCCGACATCGAGAACGGCGTCCCTGGCTTCGAGATGAGCGGCGAGCCTTTCGGCCGCGGTGCGGGGCGCCTGGTAGTTCCAGGATTTGAGCGTCTCGTCGTAGCTCGAGGCCCAGTCGTCGTAGTGGCCGGAGACGGCCGCGGCATCGGTCGTGCCGCTCCTGAGGTCGAACGAGTGCGCGCGCTTCGAGGGATCGGATGCCATTCGTGCAGTCCTTCGGTGGTTTCGGATCGTCAAGACAACCATACGCGACGGTCGGCTCCGCGACACCCTCGACGCAGACGGCAAGGTCTTGTGGCCGATGTTTCCGCTTCGCTTCGCCCGGCGTGGCACGCCTTCAATGAGCATACCATCCCGCGCAAGCCGTAGACCGGGTCTTCAGGCAAGCCGCGTCGCGGCGGTGGCCACTGCTGCGATTGTCCGAAAGGGGCTGTCGATGTCACCGGCTGCGCGGGGCGGGGTTTGAGCGCGCCGCGCCGGTTCAAGACGTCCTGGAGCCCAGTTTGATCTTGCACGAGGCCACAGATGGAAGCAGGTCATTTACGAGCGGCGCGGTGATGGCCGCCCCTGGAGAGCGTGCTCATGGACAATCCAACCACGGGACGGTGCTTGTGCGGCGCTGTTACCTTTCGAGTGACCGGCGAATTCGAGAGCTTCTTCCTGTGTCATTGCGGGCGGTGCCGGAAGGACAGCGGTTCGGCCCATTCGGCAAACCTGTTTGCCTCCGCGGCGACGTTGACCTGGATATCTGGCGAGGCGAATATCCGGGAGTTCAGGCTTTCCGGCTCGCGGCATGTGAAGTGCTTTTGCACGGTCTGCGGCTCCGCGTTGCCATTTTCGCAAGCGGCCGACGGCGTGCTTGTCGTTCCGGCAGGATCGCTCGACAGCACGCCAGGCCTGCGGCCGACCGCGCATATCTGCTTTTCCAGCCGGGCGTCCTGGGACGACGACCTCGGCTCTGTCGAAAAGATCGACGGACTGCCCGGGTGATCAGTCGATCTGCCGGGGTGGTCCCTGGTTTCCGGGGCCAGCCGGTGTTTCTCGGGGACGCTCTGCTCCGTCACTCGTCGTCCATGTACCCGACCTCGCGTGCGAGGAACTCTGCCATCACGCGGCGGATGACTTCGGGACGGGAGGGGATTTCCGGGACTATACGGCGGTAGTCGTCTAGCGCGGAAATCATGTCGTCCGGCATCCGGATCGTGACGGGCGACGTGTCGACCGGAGGGCGGCCCATTTTCTTTTTAGGGGCGGCCCTTTGTGCGGGGGCTTTCTTGTCCACGGGGATTTCCTTCGATTTACTTGTTGACTTTATAATAACATGCGTACTATATTGATCCTGTCACCGCAAGGGGACATCCCGAAAGCAATGCGGGCCAGAACGGAGTTCCCGCTCCACCCTGGCCCTGACCACAACCGATCTGTACTGGAGACCGACCATGGCTGACGCCGCACCTACCACGCCGCATGGCGTGACTGAACCCGATTCAATGGCCGCCCCGCAGGGTGCCATTCCCGCCGCCTTCCTGTTCTTTCTCGCGCAGCTTGCGACCTGCCTGCGGGCCGAGCGCGCGCTGGAGGCGGCCGAGATCCACGATGCCGCCGCGCACACCATCCACGTCCTCGAGACCGAGGCGGGCTGGGAGCGCCTGCACGACGCGCTGACCCGGGTCGCGGCGCTGCCTGCGCGCGGGGCGGGCGATCATGCCCTGCAGCGCGTCGCCGCGGTCTTCACCGCGCTCTCGATGCTCGAGGAGCGCAGCGAGGCCTGGGTGATCGCCGACGTCTTCGGCGCCGCAAGCGCCGCCTTCGAGCTTCCGGGCGACACCCCCGCGCGCCGCCAGATCAACCGCATGGTGCGGCTGGGCTTCCGCCTGCTGGACGAGATGGTCGCGCTGCCGGTCTTCGGCGGCACCCCCGACCTGTCCGTCCCGTCACACCGGCCCGAGGCGCTCGCGCCCGCCTGCTGACGGCTGCCGTCCCGGCGCATTGCGATCCTTTCCGCGCGGCCCCTCTGGTCGCGCGCCGATCCCCCACATCCAGACGGAGGCCCCCATGGCCGTACAACTTCCGCTTGCCGGGCTTGCGCCCGCGCATCCCGCCCCCGCCGTGTCCGACGACGCCTGTGACACGTCCCTCTGGGACTACCCCGACTGCCCGACCGAAATCCTCAACCGCCACGCCAAGCGGATTGGCACGTCGGGCGAGCAACTCTTCGACAGCTTCATGACCCGCTTCGGCCTGCAGGCCCATGCGCTTTCAGAAGCACACAGCGCCGACCGCCTGCTGATCGTCGGCAATGTCGGGCTGTACGTGCAGATCAAGACGACAACCCATCCCCATGGCGGCATCTACCGCTTCTCCGCCTCCAGGGGCTACAACCGTTCGCCCGGTGGCGTGCGGGCCTACGAGGCAGGCGAGTTCGACCTGCTGGCACTGGCGGTGCTGCCCGAGAACGTGATGGCCTTCACGACCTCGCGGCGGATGTCCCAGGCCATTGCGGCCACGGCGATCCCGGCGCTGCGGGCCCGGCCCCGCGACACGCTGGAGGAGGCGCTGCGCGCACTCGGCGTGCCGATCCCCGGCGAGGTCACGGGCGCGGGCCCGCACGCCCCGGTGCCGACCGGCGCGGAGGGCTGCGCATGACCGGACGGGACACGCTGGACACGCACCCCCGCCCGGACATCCCACTTGGCGCCGATCTCGCGCGGCGGATCGCGCGGGCGCTGCGCGGGGCGGCCGCCCCAACGGCCGACAGCGCGGGCGATCTTCCGCCCGCACTGGACATCGACGACGTGCTCGACGAGGTCCTCGCGGCCGCGTCGCATGCCGGGCCGGACCCGGACGCGGCGGATGCCGAGATCCCGGCGCTGCTCGACGCGCTGCGCATCGGGCGCCTCTTTCACGCCCCCGCCGACCTCGCGGGGCTGGCGGAGCGCGCCAGCCATACCGCGCTGAGCGTGCCCCCGGGCGAGGACGCGGCCAGCATCGCCGACAGCCTGCACCGCATCCTGCCGGTCCTCGACAGCATCACCGGCGGCGCCTTCGGCCTGTCCCATGTCGAGGTCGTGGAGGGCGGCCGCCCCGACGCGCGCGCGTCCTGGAGCCGCGCCCGCGAGGGCGCCGATGACAGGCGGGCCGCGCTGATGGCCCGGTCCCTCGCCAGGGGCCGCGCGGTGATCGCCGTGCTGCCGCCGGGCGCCGATCCCGGCCCGCTTGCCGCCGCCACCTGCCGCGCGCGGCTGGTGCTGCCGCCCGTCTCGGCCGGGATCGTGACCGACCTCATCGCGCTGGTCTTCCCCGGCGCGGACGGCGCGGCGCCCCCGCCGGACCTGCCCGCCGACGCGGATCTCGCCCGGCTCGACCCCGCACTGATCTCCGCCGCGATGACGGCCGAGACCGCGGAGGAGACCGCGCAGCGCCTGCACCGCTACACGCATCGCCTGCGCCAGGACCGCCAAGCCCGCCAGACCCAGCTGTCGGACATGGCGCTCGCCCCGCAGGTCCGCGCGCCGCTGGAGCGGATGGTCCGCGACGTCGCCCGCTGGCAGGCAGGCGGGCTCGACTGGGCCGCACTCCCCCGCTCCGCGCTCCTCTGGGGTCCGCCCGGCACCGGCAAGACCATGCTGGCCGGGGCGCTCGCGGGCACCATGGGCGTGCCGCTGATCGCCACCTCCTACACCGCCTGCCAGGCGGCGGGGCACCTGGGCGACTACCTCGCCGCCATGCACGGCGCCGTGGACGCGGCGATCGCCCGGGCGCCGTCGGTGTTCTTCCTCGACGAGTTCGACAGTTTCGGGCGGCGGAGCACGGGCGATCATGGCGGCCACTATACCCGGCAAGTGGTGAACGACATGTTGCAGCAGCTGACCCGCCTGCACGACGCGCCGGGCGTCGTCGTGCTGGCCGCGACCAACGCGCCGGAGCTTGTCGACCCCGCGCTGCGCCGCGCCGGGCGGTTCGACCTGACGCTCGAGATCGGCCCGCCCGACCTCGCCGGGCTGCGCGCGATCCTGGCGGCCCATCTCGGCGCGGCGGCCCCGGACGCGAAAGCGCTGATCGAGGCGGCGCGCGCGCTTCTCGGCCAGACCGGCGCCACGGCCGCGGCGGTCGCGCGTGAGGCGCTGGGGCTGGCCCGCGACGACACCGCGCCGATCGGCCCTGCACATCTCGCCGCCGCCACCGCGCGCCACGCGCCCGCACTCCCGCCCGGGGACCTCTGGCGCATGGCGGTCCACGAGGCGGGCCATATCCTGCTGGCCGCCGCCCGCGTCCTGCCGATGCCCAAGCGCGTCACCATCGGCGCCACTGGCGGGGCGGCGGAGCTGCCGATGCCGCGCTTCCTGACGGCCGAGGCGACGCTCGACTGGACGGCGATGCTGCTCGGCGGCCGCGCGGCCGAACACGTGCTGCTCGGCGCGGCCTCTTCGGCGGCGGGCGCCGGAGAGGGCAGCGATCTCGACCGCGCAACCGACCTGCTGGTCCGGATGGAGCTGGAATGGGGCCTCGGCGATTGCGGCCTGCTGCACGCCCCGGTCCCGCCGGACCGCCGCGCCTGGCTGCCGGACGCCCTGCGCCACAAGGTCAGCGTGCTCCTGCA
>NZ_QGKU01000063.1 GCF_003172915.1 Meridianimarinicoccus roseus | reverse complement strand
GGCGGTCACTTTTGTCGGCACTTTCGGCGGTACGGGCTTGGTCGTGGGGCGCTGCGGGGACGGGAGGGCGCGGGGAGCGGGAAGGGTGGCGATGAGCGCGAACATGGGGCGCAGCATCGGGCTTGTCCTGACACATTGTCTTCGGACATTCTGTCGGCGCCGGTTCGGCAAGGGCATGACCGGGCGCATCGACATCCTGACCCCGGAGGACCACCGCATGTCCGATCAGACCATGGCCGCCGGTTTCGCGCGCGCGTTCCTCGACTATGCGGTGAGTGAAGGCGCGCCGCGGGACGGCCTTCTGGCGGCATCCGGCCTGACGGATGACGATCTGGTGGATCAGGACACGCGCATCCCGGTCGCCGCCTACGAGACGCTCATCGCCACCGGGATCCAGACGACGGGCGACACCTCTCTTCTGCTGCGGCATGTGCTCGAGACGCGGCTCGAGACGATGTCGATCGTCGGCCAGATCGTCCATGCCTCGACCTCCTTTCCGCACAGCCTCGTCCAGCTCAACCGCTATGCCCGCCTGATGGCCGATGTGCCGATCCGCGGCGGGCGGGACCGGTTCGAACTCAAGCGCGAGAACGACGCGGTCTGGCTGCTGGACAATCGCCCCTGCGACGGCACCTGGATGGCGACCGAGGCGAGCTTTGCGCGGTTCATTTCCGAATTCCGCCGCTCCGCCCCCGAACACCCGTTCGAACAGGCGCTCGAAGTCACCTACGCCCCGCCGCCCCATGCCAACCGCTATCCCGAGCTTTTCCGGGTGCCGGTCACCTTCCGCGCCACGCGCAACGCACTTCGGATCAATCCGGTCTGGCTGGACGAGGCGTTCGACGGCGGCAAGGACTACGTCTTCGGCGTCTTCACCCGCCACGCCGACGGGCTGCTGGCGGAGCTTGCCGCCAATGATACCGTGCGCTCGGGTGTCGAGGCGCGGATGCTGGCCGATCTGCACGAAGGAACGCTGTCGATGGACCGGATCGCCCGGGACCTCGGCATGAGCCGACAGACGCTCTACCGCCGCCTGAAGGACGAGGGGGTTACCTTCGCCGAAGTGCACGACGACCTGCGCCGCCGGATGGCGATGGATTACCTCGGCGCGCGCAAGGTCTCGGTCGGCGAGACAGCCTACCTTCTGGGTTTTTCCGAGGCTTCGGCCTTCGTCCGGGCCTTCCGGCGCTGGACCGGGGCGAGCCCGACCGCGTGGCTCTCGAATTGACATGCGCGGTCAATCCGTTGATCCCTGCGGTCATGCCGCGCCCCGGCACGAACGGGTATATCCTCCCTCGACACATTCGACAGTCGAAGGACACACGACATGAACCCGATGCTGATAGCCCCTCCTGCGCCGGCCGCCCTGCTCGGGGTCTGCGCGGCAGCGGCCATGCGGGCGTGACCTGTGGGAGGGCGCGATGCACGACACCTGTACCCGCAGGGCCGGCCTTCACCACCTTCTGACCAAAGGCGCGCGCCGGTTGGCACGGCGGCGCACCCGTCCGCACCGGCATATCTCGGGCGATCCCGGGCTGCCGGACGAACGACCACGCGCAACGCATCGGCCCTTTCCGGCGCGGCGCCCGCGCTGGCGGTGAGGACCGGTCGATGACCCAGATACTCGCCTTCGCCTATGCCGGGCTGGCCGCGTTGCCGATGCTGATGCACGTCGCCAACGCCGCCGGCGCCCCGCTCGGGCGGCTGACGGTCGGCGGCCGCTTTGCGGGCCGCCTGCCGCCCCCCTGGCGGGCGCTGGCGCTGGTCCAGGCTGCGCTGCTTGCCACCATGGCCGGGGCGGTGCTCGCCCGGGCCGGCATCGGCCCGGCACCGCTGGAGGCGCTGTTCTGGCCGGCACTCGGGCTCACCCTGCTGTCCCTCGCCGCCAACGCCGCGAGCCCCTCTCGCCCGGAGCGCCTGCTCTGGACGCCCGTCCTCGCCCTGATGACCGCCGCCGCGCTTGGCGTCGGTTTCCTCTGACCCGGAGACGATCCATGAACGTTCTGGTTGCCGGAGCGACCGGCCATCTCGGACGCTATCTTTGCGCCGAATACGCGCGCCGAGGTCACCACGTCACCGCCCTGGTGCGCGACACCGCGCGGGGCGAAGGCCTGGCAGATCTCACGGTCGAGGCCGAGGCGACGCGACCCGAGACACTCACGGGGATCATGGACGGCATGGACCTCGTCGTTTCGTCGCTTGGCATCACCCGGCAGACCGACGGGCTGGGCTACAGGGACGTTGACTTTCAGGCCAACCTGAACCTCCTGCGCGAGGCAGAAGCGGCGCGCGTGAAGCGCTTCGCCTACATCCACGTCCTGCACGCGGAGGACATGCCGGGCGTGCCGCTGATCGATGCCAAGGCCGCCTTCGTGGACGCGCTTCGGGCCTGCGACATGCCCGCGACGGTGATCGCGCCCACCGGCTTCTTTTCCGACATGGCCGAGATCCTGGACATGGCCCGGCGCGGCCGCGTGTGGCTTTTCGGGGATGGCACGCAGCGCCTCAACCCCATCCACGGCGCCGACCTGGCAATGGCCGTCGCCGACGCGACCGAAGCCGGGCGGGGCTGGGCCGAGGTCGGCGGGCCCGACGTGATGACCCAGGGCGAGATTGCCCGCGCCGCCTTCGCCGCCCTCGGGACCGCGCCGCGCATCACCCATCTGCCGGACGCCCTGCGCCGCGCCGCGCTCACCGTCCTGCCGATCCTGCCGCGCCGCGTCAGTGGACCGGCGCGGTTCTTCCTGACCGCGCTCGGGATGGACATGATCGCGCCCCGGTTCGGCACGCGGCGCCTTGCCGAATACTTCGAAACCCTCGCGGCAGACGAAACACGCCAACCAAAACAAAATCAATCATGACCCCCAAAACCCTCAACCGCCCCCCAAAAACCCAACCGCGCCTCAACCTACGTTGTCTGCCTCGCCCTGCTTCTGAGCGTACTCGCCGCGCCGGGCTTCGGAACGAACCAGACCGACGCCGCCGCCGTCGTATCCTATATCGCCGAGCGGCCGGGCGAACCCGTCGCCTGGAACATCCCAATTTATGTCGGCAACTCACTGGCGCTGCTGCTTCTCCTAGTCGCGCTTCTTGGTCGGACCGGCAAAGAGTTGCCAGATGCCGCGCCCCTCACCAGTGCGGTCGGCCTGATCTGGGCCGCGGCGCCGACATGATCGCCAATGTCACCGTTGAACGAAACTAAGCGCTTGCTGACGACCCTGAGGCTGCGGCGTCATTCTGGCAGACCCTGCACGCGGCAGAACTGGGCATCGGCTACGGCAACGAGTTCGCGACCGCCATCTTCGGCCTTGGCGTCGCCGCTTGGTTCGCCGCCATTGGGGTCGTAGTCATGCGGGGTAGCCAAATGCGCTTCGGAAAGGAAAGGTCGGCATGACATCGCGTCGCCATCTGATCAAGGCCGGTATACCACTCGCCACCACGGATTGCGCCGAACCCGCCAATATTCCGAGCGAGGAAGCGCTTCGCGCGGCCCTAGAAACACTCGTCCCTTGCGCGCCCGGCGCGGCGGTTGCCGTTGCAGCCGGAGACCGGACAGTCGTAGCCGCGATCGGCGCCGCCGCCCCGGACGGACGTGAGATGACAGCCCAAACCCCTGTGCGCCTCGCGTCTCTTACGAAGACATTCACCGCCGCATCTATCCTGCGCCTTTCGGAGACGGGGCGGTTGAGCCTCGACACCCCTGTCGCAGACCTCATCGCGCCGAAGCTCCACCGGGTGCTGCGTGGCGGCGGCTACGACACAGGATCGATCACCGTGCGGCATCTGCTGATGCATGCCGGTGGACTCGCCGACCATGCGGAAAGCCCGGAATATCTGAGCACAATCCTCGCCGATCCGGGCCACGTCTGGACCCGGACCGAGCAGGTCGCGCTCATGGTCGAACTCGGAGCGCCTCTGTCCAGCCCCGGGACAGACTTCGCCTATTCCGACACCGGCTATGTTCTTCTCGGCGAAGTCATCGAACGGGCCACGCGCCAACCGCTCGGCGAAGCCATGCGGGACCTTCTTCGCTGGGTCGAACTCGGTCTGCCGCAGATGCGTTGGGAGGGAGAGCCGCTTTCGCAGGGGCCCGCCACGGCGCATCAGTGGATGGACGGCATCGACACGACCTCCATCAACGGCAGCATCGACACCTTCGGCGGTGGCGGGATGGTCGCGAGCATCGAGGATGCCGCCCGGCTTTATGCCGCGCTCGTATCCGGGGCGATTTTTGACCGGCTGGAAACTCTGGAACTGATGTTGTCCGCGCCAGGTCATCCTGCTGGAAGCCCTTACCGCATGGGCTTGTTCAGAGGAGAGGGAGAAAGCGACCGAGTCTTTCGTCATGGAGGCTTCTGGGGTCTTCATGCTGCCGTTCTCCCGGACCGACAGGTCGCTATCGCAGCCGTCGGGCTCGATCGGGCGATGGCTCAAGACATCACGCAAATGGTCGAGAGCCTTGCCCGCACCGCGCAAGACGGCCCCTAATTGCGTCGGCCAACTAAGCAAGGCGACGTCACGCCAGAAGCGATCCATCGGATCAGGCGCGTCTTCGAGAGCCAGAGGGCCAATGACTGCGAGATAATTGGCGAAAATCAGCAAAATGACGTCCGGCCTCCACCACGGCTGGCCGCCGGTACACTTGAATGACCTCTCGGCCCGGGAATCCGACCTAAGCGGGCCGCTAGATTTCGCGAAGGCGGACGACGGAGTCTTTGACACGCCGTGTCGAAGCGGCTTGGCCAGGGCTCAGTCCCTGGTTTCGGCCCAAACTTGCCGCCCAGTCGCACCAAAGAACGCAACACCGCATCAGGCAGCTCGGACCCTAGAAAACGATGCTGGAGGTCGCGTGGGAGTCCATGCACCCGGCGGATCGGCACACCCCCAAGCGCCTCCCGGGATCGATCGGGTTTGTCCCGCCGCCCGATGCCGAACGCCGATATCGTGACCAGATGCAGCCGATACCCAAGGTCGCATGACGCGTTGAACGAAATGCTCTTTGGGAAAAGCGCGGCGGTTCACTCGGAGCTATCGCTTTCGATCCAATTTTGCCGTCACTGCGCTGCGGACGAGCTTGCCGAAGGCGCGATCCTTTTCGCGGCGTTCGGCAAGGCTGGCGGAGTTGAAGGCGTCCTCGGCCTGGAGCTTGCGCCAGCGGGCAAGTCGGGCGGGGTCGAGGCTGCCGTCTTCGATGGCGGCCAGGACGGCGCAGCCCGGCTCGGTTTCATGCTGGCAGTCGGTGAAGCGGCAGTTTTCGGCCAGCGCCTCGATATCCTCAAAGACATCGGCGATGCCGCTCGCGGCATCGGTCAGTTGAAGCTCGCGCATACCCGGCGTGTCGAGAACGAGGCAGCCGCCGGGCGCGGTGTGAAGCTCGCGCCGGGTCGTGGTGTGGCGGCCCTTCGCGTCATCCTCGCGGATTCCCCGGGTGGCGATGGCCTGATTGCCGAGGAGCGCGTTGGTGAGGGTTGACTTGCCGACGCCAGAGGAGCCGACGAAGGCGACCGTCCGTCCCGGTTTGCACCAGCCGACCAGCGCCGCTGCCGGCTCGTCGCCACGGGCGTCGAGCGCCACCACCGGCACCCGGTCCGATACCTTCCGTGCCTCTTCGACGTAGGGCTCGGTGTCCTCAGCGAGATCGGCCTTGGTCAGGACGATCACCGGCGCGACCCCGGCCTCGAAGGCCAGCGCTACGTAGCGCTCCAGCCGCGCCACGTTGAAATCCGCGTTGCAGGAGGTGACGACGAACACCGTATCAATATTCGCCGCGATCAGTTGCACCTCGCGGCCCGTGCCCGGTGCGCGGCGCTTGATCAGGCTCTTGCGCTCCAGCACACGGCTCGACCGTGGCCGCGCGCGGTCAAGTAGCAACCAGTCGCCCACGGTTGCCTCGGGCCCCGGCGGGATCGTCTCTTCGATGCCGTCGCCCGCCACCTGCAAGCCGCTGCGATGCACGGCGACCACGCGCACCGGGGGCGTCGCGGTCAGGGCGTCAGTGTCGATCTGGCTTGCAAAGGTCGGGCCCCAGCCTAAGCGTTCCAGCGCCGTGGGTTCGCGGCGCGCCGGAGTGCTACCCGGCAGGAAGGCGGAGTAATCGCGGACCATCGGCCTACCAAAGCGCCGGATCGTCGAACGCGGTGACGCAGTGCGTCGGCCCGCCGAGGGGCGTCAGCGGCGCGTCGGTCAGGGACCGGGCGATCCAGCCCTGCGGCTGGTTCAGCGGCTGCGGCGCCGGCAGGTCTGCCTCGGAGACTGTCTCGAACCCGACGCGGCCGTAGAAAGCCGGGTCGCCATAGGTCACGACGATATCCACGCCCTCTTTCCGGAGCGCATCGAGGCCGTGGGCGATCAGCCGCTGCCCTATGCCCTTGCCCTGATGTGCCGTTGCCACGGCCACGGGGGCCATCATGAAGACCGTGCGCGGATCGCCCTCGTAGGTAAGGCGCGTGAAGAAGATGCCGCCGAGAAGCGTGCCTTCCTCCCATGCAGTGACTACTCGCAGATCCTGGGTAGGCGTTTCCGCGATCAGGCGGCGCGCGAGGGCGCCGATCAGCGCGCCTTCCTCCGCGCCCTCCGAAGCAGTGAAGGTCGACGCGAAGAGTTCCACAATCGCCTCGGCGTGGGTGGTGTAATCCGTTGAAGTGTCCATGTCTCTATCCTCTCTGGTGCTTGGCGGGGTCAGCCCCGCTCCAGCACGAACATCTCGTAGCCGAACTGCCCGCGCCCGGCCTCATGCACGGCGATCTCGCGGCGCAGATCTTCGAGAACACGGCTTCCCGCGAGACGCGGCTCGAGGGCGTCGAGCCGCGCGGCGAGCGGGCGGTAGTAGGTCTCCATCCCCTCCGGCCCGATGTCGAAATGGCCGATGACGCGGTAGCCCGCGCGCTTCGCCTGCGCGACGCGGGTCGCGGGCGTCGCCATCGCGGGGTATTCCGCGGCCAAGAAGGCGCGGACCGCGTCGTCGGGCGCATCGGTCCGCCAGACCATGTCGGAGAACACGAGAACGCCGCCGGGGCGCAGGAGCGCCCTCCAGTCCGCCAGCGCCTTATCCACGCCGAGGATATAGGCGCTGCCCTCGGACCAGATCACATCCCAGGGACGCTTTGGGGTCGGGATGGCGGCCATGTCGACGTTCTGCACCTTAATCCGGTTGTTGAGTCCGCGCGCCGCAACCCGCGCCCTGAGCTTGTCGAGCGCGACCTCGTCTGTGTCGGTGGCCGTGATCCGCGCCCGCGTCGCCTCGGTCAGCGTCATCGTTGCCATGCCGGGGCCGCAGCCGATCTCGAGGATCGTCTCGGGCTCGACCGGCACCATTGTGAGCGCCCGGCGCGTCGCCTCGGCCGTTCCCGGGCCCCACCAGTCGAGGTCGGCGAACACCTCCATAAACCCGGCCATGTACGCGTCGTGGGCGTTCATGTCCTTGGACACCAGCGCAACCAGCCCCGCCTCCGCGCTGGAAAACCCCTGAGACATGAGCCAGGCGCGGTGCAGATCGGGCGCGACGCGCTCGACCCTTTCGTGCCAGTCCTTGAGGCTCGACTGTCCGAGCAGAGCCGCCAGAAGGTCGCGCGACTTGCCCTTTTCGGCGATCTCCGCGTCCAGCACGGCGAGGCGCTGGCCCAGCATCTCACGGTCGAGCTTGCCATCGAGGCAGGCCCGGCATTCCTGCAAGCTCAGCCCGCCCGCCTGGAGCTGCTGCATCAGGCGCAGGCGCTGTCGGTCGCCGTCCGTGTAGACGCGATAGCCGTTCGCTTGGCGCTTGCCCTTCAGCAGCCCGAGCTTCTCGTAGTAGAGCAGCGTCGCGCGCGAGAGCCCTACGCTCTCTGCCAATTCCGAGATCTGATACATTAGCCGCTTTGTCCGCTCACACCGATTCTCGACTGATTAGAACTTCCTAAGGTGTGAAGTTATAGACAGGTCAAGCTTCGGCAGGCGTGAAAGTCGGGTTCGTCCGGGCACTGGTGAGAAACTTGGCAATCAAGACGGTCTGACCGGCATCCAAAGCGAACCGATTGCCAGTCTCGCTCATGCTTGGGGCTGGCACGGTCACCAACTTGGCCACTTTGCGAAAGTTCTGGGCGATTGCTGCGCGCTGGAACTGCTCGGTTGGCGGTTCTTGGGAAATGTCGAATGATCGGGCACCGCATCGGTCAGACCGAGCCTGCCAAACCACCCATACGCCAGATCGACATGGACCTAGTCGCAGAGCGGCCGCTCGAACCGGACGCGCATGCAACAGCCCAGCAGCAGCAAGCGCATCATCGGTTCGGGATCGATCTACGGCCGGCCGCCAGAGCTGAACAAAGGTGCCAGCAGCGGCCGCACATGCGACAGATCAAAGGACCAGTCGATACCGCGCACCGGGTGATCCAGAGGCACCACCCCTTCGATCGAGAAGTCGTAAAACGGCGCTCCCTAAGCGACTTGCCTTGGCCCCGTCATCGCCTGCACTCCACACCCAGAACGAGTGAAACAAAGCCCTGTACGCCAAGCGACGGACCTTTTCATCAGTATCTCCGCGCTGCGGACCTCCGCCTTGCAGACCATGCTTCACGGTGCAACGGATGAACGGTTCGCGGAAAACGGGCCGCGGCCATTGCAACCCTGCCAGAAGTCCGTCGAGGGCCGAACGCATCCTATCGTCCTTTGTCTGGCAGCTTCATGACCCGTTTTCCACGTGGACCAGTCCCGACGGCGGTGTTCTTCCGATTTTCATCACAAAGTTTGCGCCATCGGTCGAGGCGCGCAGGATCGACGGTTTTGGCCTCGATGGCAGCCCTGACCGCGCAGCCTGGCTCATGGGCATGCGTGCAGTCCCGGAAACGGCAACGCGGGGCAAGGTCGACGATCTCTTCAAACAGTTCGTCCAGTCCGGTCGATAGGCCGCCGAGATTGAGCGACCGCATGCCGGGGGTGTCGATCACCCAGCCGCCGGTTTCGGTCAGATGGAGCGAACGCGATGTCGTCGTGTGACGGCCTTTTGCGTCTGTCTCGCGCACGGGCCCCGTGGCCTGTCCGTCCTGTGCCGACTTGCCCGCGAGCGTATTGAGCAGCGTGGACTTGCCTACGCCTGACGACCCGACAAAAGCGGCGGTCTGGCCAACGCCGCACCAAGGCGCCAAGGTCTGCGCTGCCTCAGGCGCCGTTGCGTTCAGCATAAGCACGACCAGTCCGCGCTGCAGTGCTTCCGTTTGCAGACGGAAGCTTTCGGCATCGGTCGCGCGATCGATCTTTGTCAGGACCACGACCGGGGTCGTGCCCGCGTCGTTTGCAAGCGCCAGATAGCGCTCGAGTCGGGCCGGACTAAATTCCTCGTTGCAGGATGTGACGATGAAGAGCGTGTCCACATTCGCGGCAATCAGTTGGGTGACGTGCCCGCCCCCGCCGTGCCGCTGAAGGAGCGTTCGTCTGTCCAATCGACGGCACAGAAGATGGGTCTCTGGGGCGACCAGCACCCAATCCCCGACGGCGAAGCCTGACGTCCGCGTCCCGTCGGACAGGCGCAGCCGGACGGTGCCAGATGGCGACCGCGCGATCAGTTTGGTCCGGTGGACCGTCGCGATGCGCATCCGTAGAAGATGTCGTTCGCCAGACACCAATTGGTCTTCGAAGTAGAGTGACCAGCCGAGGATGGCCTCGGAGACCGGGGGCTGCGCGGGGAAATGGCTCATAAACGCTTGCATGGTCGCAGCGTGGGAATGACTCAAGCTCCTTCGCAGTCTAGATACCCTGGCAACCGAGAATGCGTCCTTCACGCCACTCGTAGGCGCAGCTGAGAGCACGCCCTCATGGCACAGAAGGACCTGTCTTATCCCGTATGCCGATCACGACGGCATCTATCAAGGAATTGTCGGCGCGGTCGTCGCTTCTCTCAGCCCCGCGCCGAGGACAGCCCCATGCCGTCTTTCCAAGGTTCGACGAACCAAGTAGGCATGCCTTTTCTTGGAGGTCGGTAAAGATCATGGCGCAGAATGCTACCATCTATAAAATCGAGCTTTCGGTCGCCGATATGGACCGACACTTCTACGACAGCCACAAGTTGACCGTTGCCAAGCACCCTTCCGAGACTGAAGAGCGTATGATGCTGCGCATTGTGGCCTTTGCACTGAATGCCCACGAGCATCTGGAAATGACCAAAGGATTGTCGACGGACGACGAACCCGACATCTGGCAAAAAAGCCTGAGTGGACAGATCGATCTGTGGGTAGCGCTCGGACTCCCGAGCGAGAAGGTCATGCGGCAGTCCTGCGGCAAGGCCGCGAAGGTAGTCGTCTATGCCTATGGTGGAAAGGTTGCGCAAACTTGGTGGGAAAAGGTCAGGTCCGGCACCACCCGTTTCGACAATCTCGAGGTGTTCGCTTTCTCTGAACAGGACGCGGCTGCCCTGACGAACCTTGCCCGCCGCACGATGAAGCTTCAGGTAAATATCCAAGACGGCGACGTGATGGTCAGCATCGACGAAACTGTCGTCTACGTAAGGCCTGAGCGGTGGAAAGGGGCGGCATAGCTTGGCCGCCAGTTGCGCCTTCGACCGAGGGCGCACAAGGTGCAATCCATCAACTGGATCGGGCCGTTGTTTGCTTGGGACAAAATGCGAAGCGGCGTGGATCGTCGGCGACAACAGTCGCGGTCCGTTGGGAAATGGCGCACCAGGGCGGAAAGCAGATATCAGGGACGGGCGCGAGCCGCTGTCAGTGAACCGGGGACACCGACCATTCCCGCGCCCGCGCCCTAAGTGCCCTTTAACAACTGTGCTTCCAGACCGCGCGAGGTTCATCGCCAATGCCTTTGCGCCTTGGAACCGACTAAATTCACAGAGGAATATGCGCAGACGTTGGTAACGCTTGAGTTTTTCATCCTGAACGTCGACATCGTTGTCACGATCTGTGATCAATGCTTGACGAGGGCTGCCACCGAGACTGCCCACTCGGCGACACGACTCACCCGCCGGGAGACACGTCGAGGATGACGGCTTCGTTAGGTGCCAGAACCAGCTTTCGGACGAAGGCTTCCACGCGATTGCCACACGAAGACAGGACAGGCACACCACTGGCTGACACCCCCTGTGCGGTCGCCGACATGTTCAGGCATACGACCAACCGATTGGTCCCCGCGCGACGTTCAAAGACCATCACGTCCGGACCGACATGGATCTGGCGATAGGTACCTTGGGACAGTGCGGAGTGTGCGCGGCGCAGAGCAATCAATCGCCGGGCATAGTTCAGCATGGAACCGGGATCGGTGGCCTGCCGCGCAAAACTGCCCTCGGGCGGCAGGTGCAGCGGCAGCCACGGCTCCGTCGTCGAGAACCCGCCATGATCGATGTCGGTCCATGGCATCGGCGTGCGCGCAGGGTCGCGGCCCAACCCGAGCCCCGGCACCCGGCGTTCCCACGGATCCTGCACCCGGTTGTGCGGGATGGTCGCGTTGTCCATGCCCATCTCGTCACCTTGATACAGAACCGGCGTGCCGCGCAGGGTCAGCAGCAACGTCAGCGCCACCCGCGCCTGTGCGACGCCCGCGCGCGACGCGATCCGGCTGATGTCGTGGTTGCCCAGAACCAGTGTCGGCCAGGCCCCGTCCGGCAACGCCGCCTCGTAGCGCGCAACCAACGCAGAGAGCGCATCGGCTTGCCAAGGCGTGCTGAGCATTGCGAAATAGAACGGCAGGTGAAAGAGATCCATGTCGGCCCCGTAGTAGGGCATCACATCGTTCAGTGTGCCCGAGGTCTCACCGATAAGGACCCGGTCCGGGTAGCTGTCGGTCACGCGCCGCATGTCGCGGACCACGTCGAACACGCCAGGTTGGTGCGCGAGCCGGGTCTGCAGTTGCGACCGCGCGGGACCCATGGCCGGTGTCCAGTCGGGGTTCGGCGGATGATCGCCACCGTCAACATCGGGGGCAGCGAAGATGATCGCATCTACCCGGAACCCGTCTACGCCTCGGTCCAGCCAGAAGCGCATCGCATCCAGCATGGCGGTGCGCAGATCAGGGTTGGCCCAGTTCAGCGCAGGCTGTTCGGACAGGAACACGCTCAGGTAGTATTGCCCGGTGGTGTCGTCCCAGGTCCAGGCTGAACCGCCAAATTCTCCGATCCAGTTGGTGGGCGGGCTCCCATCTGGCCGCGCATCGCGCCAGATGTACCAGTCGCGTTTCGAGCTGCTGCGGCTGGCGCGGCTTTCCACGAACCACGGGTGCTGGTCGGACGAATGGCACGGCACGAAATCGAGGATCACCTTCAATCCGCGCGCATGGGCGGCAGCGAGCAGGCTGTCGAAATCAGCGAGCGTGCCGAACATCGGATCGACACCGCAATAGTCCGACACATCATAGCCGAAATCGGCCATGGGTGATGGGAAGAAGGGCGAGATCCAGATCGCCCCGACGCCAAGCGCCACGATCTCGTCGAGGCGGGATTCGATCCCCGCCAGGTCGCCGATCCCGTCGCCATTCGAGTCCTGAAAGGACCGCGGGTAGATTTGGTAGATCACCTCGGTCTGCCACCACGCGGGAGCGTTTTGCCGGTCTGGGCGGTGGGAAGCGGGCATGTCGGTCATGTCTTTCATGGAAGCCTCTGGTATCCGGGTCACTCGGCGTTCGATTGCAGGATCGCGAAGGCCTCGTAAGGGCTGAGCGTGATGCGGCCTCGGATTGCCGCGCGAGCGGCGTAGTTTGTGACAAGGCACGTCCCATGCCCTTCCATCCCGGCAGGCACATCGAAATCGACCGCATCGCCGCTGAAATTCGCCACGACAGCGACCCGCGTGGTGCCATCCGTCCGGGTATAGGCCAGAACCGCAAGGTGATCCTCGGCCATCGGGTGAAGCGCGCCCGTCACGATCACCGGCATCTCGCGGCGCAAGCGGTTCAGCTGCTGGTAGTGGGCGAAGATGCCGTCCGGGTCGGCACGGTCGGCTTCGACATTGACGGTCGCGTGGTTCGGGTTGATCTCGATCCAAGGTGTGCCGGTCGTGAAACCGGCCTGCGGCCCGCCATCCCATTGCATCGGCGTGCGGGCGTTGTCGCGGCCATTGGCGTTGGCGCCCGTCAGGAAATCCCCGACCGTCACGCCGCGCGCGGTCTGGTCGACGTAGTGGCCCAGCGTTTCGACATCGCGGAACTGGTCGATCCGGGTGAACGCGGTATTGGTCATGCCGATCTCCTCACCCTGATAGATGAAGGGCGTGCCGCGCATCAGGTGCATGACCGTCGCCAGCATTTTGGCGCTCTCGACGCGATAACGTCCGTCGTCACCGTATTTCGACACCTGCCGCGGAAGATCGTGATTGGACAGGAATAGCGCGTTCCAGCCATCCTGGGCCAACGCACGCTGCCAGTCGAACAAGACCTGCTTGAAACGCACCAGATCGAACGGCTTGGGGCGGAACTTGCCGAACTCGGGATCCTCGAAGGCGGTGACGTGATTGAACTGGAACACCATGTCCAGTTCGGCCCTGTCGCGCCCGCAATAAAGCAGTGCCGTGCCGGTGCTGACCGACCAGCTTTCGCCGATGGTAACGATGTCGCGCCCGGCCAGCGTCTCGTGGTGCATCTCCTGCAGAAAGCCGTGCAGATATGGACCTTCCTCGTAGATGCCCGCGTCCACGTCCTTTCCGATAAGGCTGATGACATCCATGCGGAACCCGGCGATGCCGCGGTCGAGCCACCAGGTCATCATCTTGTAGATCTCTCGCCGCAGCGCCGGGTTCTGCCAGTTCAGGTCAGGCTGTCCGGGGCTGAAGTGGCCAAGGTAGTACCGACCGACTGCCGGTTCCCACGTCCAGGCGGACCCACCGAAACTGGCGCGATGGCTGCTCGGCGGCCCGCCATCAGGCGCCGGGTTCCGCCAGATATAATACTCGTGCTCGGGGGCGTCCCGAGACGCGCGAGCACGCTTGAACCAAGCGTGCTCGGACGACGAATGATTGACCACGAGGTCCATCACGATCCCGATGCCGCGTGCCCGGGCCGCGGCGATCAGGTGGTCCATGTCCTCGAGCGTGCCGAATTCGCGGGCAATGGCCCGGTAGTCGGCGATGTCGTAGCCGTTGTCTGCCATGGGCGAGGCATAGACCGGCGACAGCCAGATGAACCCGATGCCCAGATCGGCAAGGTGGTCAAGCTTCGAGATGATGCCGGGGATGTCCCCGATCCCGTCACCATTGCTATCACAGAAGCTGCGCGGGTAGATCTGGTATCCGGTGGCAGCCTGCCACCAGGCCATGTCGGACGTGGTCATGAATACGTGTCCCGATTTTAGGCGGGCGGGGCTTTCGCCACGGCCCGGATGTCGGTTTTAGCGGATCTCGTTCCAGCGCGCCTCGATGGCGGCGGCAGCTTCGGCGGCGGATGCCGCACCCGAGACATAGTCCACCATTGCGCTCCAGAACGCATCGGTACCGATCTCGCCAGGCATCAGGTCGGACCCGTCAAAGCGAAACGAGGTGGCACTGGTCAGGATCTCGCCCAGCTTGCGTTGCGTGTCGTTAGCGTAGGCGTCCGGGTTGGCCCCCAGATGCGGGGTCAGGATCTGCCCTTGTGACATGAAGATTTCATGTGCGAACGGTGTCTGCAGGTATTCCATAAAGGCATGGGCGATCGGCTTGTCAGCCATCACCGTCGCCAGACCGCCCGATCCCAGCACTGGCCTGCCCAGATCCTTCTCCGCATAGGCCGGGAAATAGAAGAAATCGACGTCGACACCCATCTCCACCCCCGCGGGGAAGAAGTTCGGGATGAAAGAAGCCTGCTTGTGCATCACGCAGCGCGGCGGAAATTCGAACAGCCCGTTCGGGCTGTCGCGGAAATCGATGGTCGTGGCCCCGCTGACACCGCCGTCGAGATAGGCGTCGTTGCGGGCGAAATGTCCGAATTCCGCGATTGCGGCCACGACGCGCGGATCGTCAAAGGGGATCTCGTGGTTGACCCATTGGTCGTACACCTCGAGCGGCTGGGTCCGGAGCATGAAATCCTCCACCCAGTCCGTCGCAGGCCAGCCGGTCGCGGCCCCCGCCCCGAGCCCAAGACAGAACGGCACCAGCCCGTCAGCGACGATCCGGTCGGTGAGCGCCTTCAACTCTTCCATCGTTTCGGGAACAGCGTAGCCAAGTTCCTCGAATACTTCTGGCGCATACCAAACCAGCGACTTCACGTCGGTGCCGAAGATCGTGCCATAGACCCGTGTGTCCCCGTCCGGCCCGGGAAAGCTTGCAAGATCGGCCCAAGACGCCCCGGCGGCGAAATTTGTCTCGTACCAGTCGCGGGTGCCATCGGCCATTGGGGAAAGCCCGCCCCGTGCCGCGATGTCCATCGCGAGACCCGGCTGGGGGAACATCCCCACGTCCGGCAGCGACCCGGCCTGCAGCGCAATCACGATGTCCTGCTCGAAACTGTCTGAGCCGGAATAGGCAACCTCGGCGCCGGTCGCTTCGGCGAAATACGCGAAAACGTGTTCTAGCCGTGTCTTGTCCACTCCCGTACTCGCTCCGAGGACCGTCAGCGTCTGGCCGGAGAAATCATTCGCCGCGGCGAAGCTGTCATACGCATCCCAGTTGAACGGGCCATCCCCCGGCTGATGCAGCAGCTGCCCGGCGGACTGTGTCGGCAGGCAGAGCGCGGCCAATGCGCCCGCGATGGCGGTCTTTCTTGCAAGATTGGTCATTCCTGGTTCCTCCCGCTGGATGGTTGGCGTTGCCCCGCGTCGAGATAGCTCAAAAGTGCCATCCGAAACGTTTCCTCTATTACCCGAAACGTTTCGGATTTGATATCATCGACAATCTGGCAAGTCAATCACGCGCGCGATGGCCCGTAGAACCTGCAGACCGCCCTGGTTCTCCAGCATTTTCTCTTGATCGTGGCGGGATCAGCCGCGCGACTCGTCCGATGGTGGCGGCGCTACCGACATGCCCGGAACCGTTTCGGGCACAAGCAATTCGATTTCGCGTTCCGGTTCACCGCCGGCGATGGTTCGGCTCACGGTGTCGGCAAGCGCGGCCCAGGCGGTCGGAAGCGCAGAACGCGTCACGCTCGGGATGGGGTCAAACCCGCTGGCGGGATACTGCGCGAGCACGTCGTCATGAGCGGTCACGGACAAGTCGTCGGGAATGCGCAGTCCGCATTCCGCAGCGGCATCCCAAACCCCGCGCGCCAGCATCATGTTGCCCGCGACGATCGCGGTAGGCCGGTCGGGGCGGCGCAGGCGTTCCAGTGCCGCATCGCGCCCGCGCGCCCGCGTCATCGGGCCGTGCGCCACGTCCAGAGCGCCCGGGTTCAGACCCCGCACCGCAAAGGCGTGCTGAACGCCCGCGACCCGCGTGCTCGAATATATCCGGTCATCGTGCCCGTTCAGGAACAGGATGCGGCGATGCCCGGCATCGAGCAGCCAGCCCGCCAGAACCTCCCCCACCCGGAAATTGTCTAGATCGACGAACGCGTGCGACCGTTCTGGATACTGACCGTGCACCACGAAGGGCATGTTGCGATCCTGCAGATAAGCGACACGCGGATCGGGTTCGTGCAGGTCGGTCAGGATGAAACCGTCGATCCCGCCGCCCTGGAACAAGAGATCATATGCAGCCGGAACCTGCGCTGCGGTATCCACGACATGCAGCAGGAATTTCAGCCCGTGGCGCGACACAGCCTGCGAGATGCCCACGACCATGTCGAACATGATCTCCCGTCCCGAGGCGTCGATATCGCTGGGAATGACCATGGCCACGAACCCGGTCTGCCCGGTCTTGAGCCCCTTTGCGATCGCGTTCGGGCGATACCCAAGCCGCGCCGCGGCTTCGACAACCTTCTCCCGCGTCGCCGCATTCACATCGCCATGGCCCCCAAGCGCGCGGCTCACCTGCGTCACCGACACGCCGGTGGCCTTGCTGATGTCTTTCAATGTCACCATTTCATGCAGGTTCTTCTTTTGAGTGGTGTCGTGGCGATGGAACAGGGCCACAAAGCACGCCCCGCAGCAAGTTTGTAAGCTCAGATCGGTTGCGCCTTGTGATTTCAGATAGCGACCTGGACCGCGCCGCCGCAATGCCGTTCGCGCAAAGCCCATGGACGTGGCTGTCAACAAGGGGTTGCCTGCGTCCAATCAATTACAGCTTGGAACGACAAGGACTTCGGCGCGGGCGTGGCCAAAGGCAGGCCCGCGGGTAGCGGAATAGCAGCTGCGGTATTGAAGCGCAGGTCGTCCACAAAGCAGTAGAGTGTTATGTCGCTGCCCGACCCGTGACGTATCGTAACGCTTGTCACTGCCTCGTCCCTGATGAAGCCGATAAACTGGTCCGTATCGTCATTCATTAATGACAACGAGACATCCGGGATGCCTCTGCATGAACGCGAAGAACTGCTCGCGCGACAGCCTCTTGTGAAACACGACTTCGCCTTCCGATGTCACTCCATGCAGGTGGAAGACCTGCATTGCCAGGTCAACGCCTATGATCGAGACCTCCTCAAAGGCCAATTCTTCATGATTGGGTCCGGATCAATCTGGCACAAGTGCCAGCAGGAGGGGCTACCCAACCTGTCATCAACGCCGCTGCACCTCGCGACATGATTGTTTTCCGAATCGGTTTACGCTGCTACGCTTGATTCGCGGTTAACGAATGCTTTTAGTCCCATAACATCCTGCGACAACAGGCATTTAATGTGATTCATGAGGCGATCTCTTATGTGCGTCGCGAGGTTCGTGACCGTCTGGCACTAGCCGACACGGACGTCATAATCGAGAGCGCGCGTGTCCTGACCCAACGCAACCAGGCGCAGGGCGTGTCGATCACATTGGTCAATGTCGAAGAGGAAATCGCGCTGCGAAACGAGCCCGCGACGGAGCGGGTGGCCGGCGTTCTGAGGCGGCGGGAGCCACCCGTCGCACTGAATCTTTACCTGCTTTTTGCCTTCGAGTTCCAGGCCTACGAAACCAGCCTCGCGCGGCTCTCGGAGGTGATCGGGATATTCCAGTCCCAGCGCGCATTCACTCCCGCGACAGCCTCGGGCGGCAACCCGCTGCCACCGGGAATCGAGGGTCTGATCTTCGAGATGCACAATATGAACTTCGAGGCGCTGAACAATCTGTGGGGCGTGATGGGCGGCGCATATCACCCATCAGTCGTCTACAAGATGCGGTTGCTGCGCATCCAGTCGGATGCCGGGGCCGATGCGCCGGAGGTAACCGCGCTACGGCTCGAGACGGGGCTGACACGGAGGGTAGGTTCGTGACCCTTTCGGTGAGTTGGCACCCGTTCGTGACCGTGTGTTTCGAAGACGCGGTCGGCAACCTGCTCACCGGTCTCACGGCGTCTCCCTTGCCCGGCACGCGCGAACGTCTGGCGCGCCATGCGCTCACATTTCGGGACTGGCCCGACCGTTTCACGCTCTATTCCCGGCGTTACGATGCGCGGCCGGATCCGCTGAAAGGGCCGATCTCGGTGCGCACCCGCTTCGCTTTCGCGCTCAATCCCGTAAGCGCCGAGTTTTCCCGCCTGTTCGAGCCCGATTTCGATGCAGCGCGTGGTCCCGTCCTCTACGTGTCGAACCTGACGTCGGCTGGCGGCATCCGCGCCAGCGGCACGGCGCTGCAACAGGGCGCCGCAGTGACTGCGGGCGATGCGGTTACCCTTGCGGGCCAAACCGCGACGATAGGTGTCGATCTGGGCGGCGGGGCGCCCGATGCGGTCGAGGCGCAGATGGTTCCGGGCGGCGCGGTCATCGACCGGATGGACGTCGCAGCGGAACCCGGCGCTGCAGAGGCGACCATCACCCTGACACTCGAGCACGCTGCCACGCCGCGTCTGCGCGCGGTATCCGATCCCGCTGGATCGCTCGACCGCGGCATTTACGCCGATGCAGAAATACTCGCGCGCGCACCGCGTGGCATCGTCGAACTCTTCTGGGAGACGCGCCAGGAGGCCGTCCCCGCACCGGATGGCGTGGTTTACCGCGTCGTCTTCGACCGGCGCTGAGCGCCACCCAGCCCGGTGCGCCCGCACCGGCCAAGCAACGGCCCCCGCGCGGGTCTTGGAAAAAGGGAGTGAGCGATGTTTTCCGTGCCCGGCGTCATAATCCAGGAGCGCAGTACAATTCCACCCGCGGTGGCCTCGGTTGCCACGGCGATCCCGGTCTTCATCGGTCGTACGCCGGTGGGGCCCGTGAACGAGGCGACCCGCATCACGACAATGCTGGAATACGAACAGACCTTCGGCAAGGCACCGATCCAGCCCATTGTCCTGACGGCTTTGAAACGAGTGGCGCAGGGGACGAACGCGCTCCTCGGGGTCGACATCGCACTGAATGCGCCCCTCGATCCGCTGCCGGTCGAGATGATGCACTACGCCCTGACCGCTTTTTACGACAATGGCGGCGGAACCTGCTGGATCTACTCGACAGGGAACACGGCACCGACACAGGCAGAGTTCATCGCCGCGATCAACGCCATGTCGGCGGTGGACGAACCCACCCTGATCGTCTGCCCCGAGGCGTCGCGGCTCGCCGCGGGCCAGACAGAGGCGGTGATCCAACAGGGTCTGATCTCGGGGCTTGATACCAAGGACCGCTTCATGATCGGCGACGTGCCGGGCGGCTATCCCGACGGATCGCCTTCCTTCGGCGCCCATGCGGGCCGGTACGTGAACTCCAGCAACATCGGTACATTCCGCGGTAATCTCTCGCCGACCGACCCAAAGGCGCTGCAATACGGGGCCTGCTACTGGCCCTACCTGCGCACCAACATCCCCTGGCGTACCAATGAGTCGCAGATCACTCTCGCTACAGCAGAGCAGCAGGTTATCCCCGCAGACGGCGCCGCGCCCGGCGCCCCCACGGATATAGCCGGTATCGCAGCAGACGCGCCCATCAACCACAGCACCGTACGCGATGACGAAACGGCGATCTACAACGCCGCAAAGGCCTTCGTCTCGGGTCTCTTCGTCACGCTCCCGCCCTCACCCTTCGTTGCAGGCGCCTACGCCACGATCGATGCCAACAAGGGTGTGCATTTCGCACCGGCCAATATCGGGCTGAACCGGGTTATCGGCCCGGCCGTGCGGGTCTCGGATTCGATCAACGCCGATTTCAATGTGGACCCGACCTCCGGCAAGTCGATCAACGTCATCCGGGCCTTCACCGGGCGCGGCACATTGGTCTGGGGCGCACGCACGCTCGCGGGCAACGACAACGAGTATCGCTACATTCCGGTGCGACGGCTGATGCTGATGATCGAGGAATCGATAGAGAAAGCCACGAATCAGTTCGTTTTCGCGCCGAACGATCGCACCACCTGGGTGCGGTTGCAGACGATGATCGAGAATTTTCTTTTCACCCAGTGGCGCATCGGCGCGCTGCAGGGCGAGAAGACCGAGCATGCCTACCAGGTGCTCGTGGGACTCGGCGTCACGATGACTGCTGACGACATCCTCAACGGGATCCTCCGCGTCGTGGTACGCGTGGCACCCGTGCGTCCCGCCGAGTTCATCGAGATCACCTTCGAGCAGATGCTGCCCTCCTCCTGAGCGGCTGAAAGGACCACGACATGGAACAGTTTCCCCTTCCCAAATACCATTTCATGGTCGAGGCGGGCATGGACCGCATCGGCTTCACCGAGGCTTCCGGTCTCGATATCGAGACCGAGATCATCGAGTATCGGGACGGTGCCGATCGCAACTACGTCAAGCAGAAGATCCCAGGGCTGAAAAAGACAGCCAACGTCGTGCTAAAGCGCGGCATGATGAAGGCGGACAACGCCTTTTTCGAATGGGCGAGCCAGGTCTACTACAACAAGGCCGAGCGGCGCGACGTGACGGTCTCGCTCCTTGACGAGACGCACCAGCCGGTGGTGGTTTGGAAACTGCGCGATGCGTGGCCCGCCAAGATCACCTCCACAGATCTGAAGGCCGACGGCAACGAGATCGCGATCGAGACCCTCGAACTCGCCCACGAGGGCATCACAATCGAGGCGGCTTGATGGCACTTGAGACGCCTCCTCTCGCTTTCCACTTCTCCGTGGGCTTCGCGCTTGACGGAGCAGCGGAAGGCGACATGCGCTTCCAGGAGGTTTCCGGCCTCGACATGGAACGCGAGGTCGAGACCCTTGCCGAAGGGGGCGAGAACCGCTTCCAGCACCGTCTGCCGGGGCGCGGGCGTCAGCAGAACCTCTTGCTCAAGCGCGGCTACGTGCCCGAAGGGGGTCTGAAGGACTGGCTGGAGGATACGCTGCAGGCAAGCTTCGACCTCTCGATCCGGCCCGTTGACGTGACAGTTCACCTGCTCGACGCCGCACATGAACCGCTATCGAGTTGGGTCGCCTCGCGTGCCTGGCCGGTGAAGTGGTCGGTGGGCGCTTTCAATGCCGAGACCAGCGCGCTCGCCATCGAGACGCTGGAACTCAGCTACCGCGACCTGAGGAGAGTCTGATGCCGCTCGTCATTTCCGAAATCGTAATCCGCGGCGAGATCGGCGCCCCCCGCGAGGTCCCGGCCCAGTCCGAGGCCGAGCGCCGCGCCGAGCGCGCGCGTCTCGTGGAGGAGGCTGTCGACGAGGTCATGCGCGCGCTCAGACGCCGGGAGGAGCCCTGAGATGCTCACCAAGCTCACCATACTGCCGTTCGAGCACTCCGAAACCTTCCAGATCGAGAAGCCTGCCGGCCCGCCCTTCGAGGTGCAGTTCAACCCTGAAAGCTACACCGACGAGACCAAGATCGAACTCGCGCCAACCGAACCTGCCCATGGTGACGTTGGACAGGAGGCGAAGTTCAAGTCGATCCAACCCAAGACCTATGCCTTCAAGCTCATGATGGATGGCACCGGCTATTCCGAAGGCTACGAAGGCAAGAACTCGGTCACCGAACAACTCGAGGCGTTCCGCAAGACCACGGGCTTCTCGGGCAACACCCACCGCCCGCGCTTCCTGATGCTGGTCTGGGGAAAGCTCTCGGCCGTGTGCGTACTCGAAAGCTTTACCATCACCTACACGCTTTTTGCCTCCGACGGTCTGCCGCTGCGGGCCACGGTCGACGCCACCTTCAAGGAGCACAAGGACCCGAAGACGTCGGAGCGTGAGAAGAACCTTTCCTCACCGGATATCGACCATGTGCGTGTGGCCCTTGCGGGTGACCGCCTGCCCTCGATGGTTTTCGACGTCTATCGTTCAACCCGCTACACCGTCGACGTGGCGCGCGCCAACGGTCTCGACACCATCCGGCGCGTCGACGAGGGGCGTGCCGTCGTATTGCCGCCGTTGGGAGGGTAGAATGCCGGACGGGCGCGTGATCTCGACCGGTTTCGTCCGGCTCGGCCTCACCTCGAACGGGAGCGCCGTCGACGGAACGGTGAAGGTGCTGAGCGTCAGCACGCTGCGCATGCTCGACCGGGTCCCACGCGCCCAGATCACGATCCAGGATGGCGACCCGGCGACACAGGACTTCCCGGTAAGCGCGTCGGAGACCTTCGCGCCGGGGGCAAAGATCGAGGTGCTTACAGGCTACGGCGACGGCGACGCCAAAGTCTTTTCGGGCATCGTCACGCGCCAGCGGCTGACCGCGGGGCGCGGCGGCGACACGTTGCTGGTTATCGAGCTGAAGGATCCCGTCGTGGCCTCCACGGTGGCGCGCGTAAGCCGCGTGTCGGTGGACAGCACAGATGCCGACGCGATCCGCGCCGCGCTCGAGGCGCCAGGCGTCACGGTCGAGATGGAGGATGGCGAGACGCAGGCCCAGATCGTGCAGGCCCAGGCGACGGGCTGGGATTTCGCGCTTGCCCGGGCCCGCGCGATGGGCCTCGTCATCGATTGCGACGGGGGCACCATCTCGATCAGAAGGCTCGACCTGTCGCAGGCACCAAGCGCGACGCTGGAATTCGGTCAGGGCATCTTTCGCTTCGACATCGAACTCGACGCAGAGGCCCCGCTCGCAGAGGCTGTCGTGACGGGCTGGAGTCCCGCTGACCAGGAGACGGTGAGCGCAGAGGCCACGGACCCATCGACGGCGGTTGACGGCCTCGCCGATGTGCTGGGCGGCAGGGATGCAGTGCATGACGCGGGCGGGCGCAGCGCGGCGGCGCTTGACATGCAGGTCGGCGCGCGGCTGACGCGTCACGCTCAGGCCGGGCTGCGCGGGACGGTGGAGGTCCAGGGCCGCGCCGATATAGCACCGGGTGCGGTGGTCTCGCTCAAGGGGTTCGGTCGCCGTTTCGAGACGCAGGTTCTGGTGGGGGGCGTGCGGCATGAGATTGGGCGGGGCGACTGGCTGACGACACTGGAACTCGGCCTTCCGCTGCCCTCCGCAGCTGCGACGCCGCAGGCCGCTGCAATCCCGCCGATTGCGGGGCTGCAACTCGCCACCGTCGAGGGGCTGACCGATGGCGAAGGGGAAGACGCGATCACGGTCACGCTTCATGTCGCGCCGGACACGCCTCTGCGCGCGCGCCTCGCGACCCTTGAGGCGGGTGACGGCCGCGGGCTCGTGATGCGCCCCTCGATTGGAGACGAGGTTGTCGTGGGCTTTCTGGGGGACGATCCGCGCGATCCGGTGGTTCTGGGGGCGCTTCATTCATCAGCCCATCCTGCCCCGGTGCCCGGCGACGACGAGAACGCGGTGAAAGCCTACGTTTCCCAAAAGGAGTCCCGGCTGGAATTCAACGATGCGCGGCCGGCGATTACGCTCTCGACCGCAGGCGGCGCTTCGCTGGTGCTGGACGACGACGCGGGCAAGGTGATCCTCACCGATCAGAACGGCAACGAGATAGAATTGTCCGCGAGCGGCATCTCCATCGCGGCGGGCAAGGCGTTAAAGCTTGATGCCGGGACCGATCTCGAGGGCAAGGCAGGTACGAACCTCGGCATGGAGGCCGGCGGACAGGCCGCCGTTTCGGGCAGCGCGGGGGCCAGTTTCGAAAGCAGCGCGATCTGCGTCGTGAAGGGCGCGCTGGTGCAGATCAATTGACGGAAAGAGAGAACGAGGGAGGAAGAGGCGATGCCACCGGCGGCGAGACTGGGCGATTTTCATGCCTGCCCGATGACTACCGGACTGGTGCCCCACGTGGGCGGGCCGGTCATGGGTACGGCGGCTACCGTAATGATCGAGGGGGCACCCGCAGCCACGGTGGGTGACACCGCGGTCTGCGTTGGCCCGCCCGACACGTTGCTGGCAGGGTCCGGCACGGTGCGGGTCGGCGGCAAACCCGCCGTTCGGATGGGCGACAGCACGGCGCACGGCGGAACGATCGCCCTTGGCGCCATGACCGTCCTGATCGGGGACTGAGGGCCATGGCGGCCGAGGATCGCTTCATCGGGCGCGGCTGGAGCTTCCCGCCGCGTTTCGAAGCGTCAGGCAGCGGTCCGGCGGCGCGCGGCGCGGTGGTAATGGCCGAAGGGATCGAGGACATCCGCGAGGCGCTGCGGGTTCTCGTCTCGACGGCGCTGGGTGAACGGCTGATGCGGCCGGAATTTGGCTGCTCGCTCCACGAGCGGGTCTTCCACCCCATGAACGCCTCGATGCTGAGCTATGTCGAGGCGCTGGTTCGCGGTGCGATCCTGTACCACGAACCGCGCATAGACGCCGAGCGTGTCGAGGTAACGGCACGTGTCGACGGTGTGCTCGACATCCATGTGGACTTTTCGGTGCGGGGCGCGAACTCGCGCTTCAACCTGGTCTTCCCGTACTATCTCGAGGCGCGTGCCTGATGGCCGGGCGCTGCAATACGCGCTCGCCGCTCACCCGCGCGGGCACGACGCAGGGCGGACGCGATGCAGCGGAGCTCGACCCAGGTTTCTTCGGTATCGACGAACGCGAGACGCCCGATCTGATCCTCACTGCCGCGCGGCTCTCACAGGAGGTTATTCGCTACGGCGAGATCGGCGGCGACGCGGGCGACTGGCAGCCCTTCTTCACCACGGACGCGGCGGCAGCCCTGTCCGCGCTCGCGCGCCTGCCGGTGACCGAGGCGCGCGCCGCTTTCGCCGATCTGCAGGAGTTCCTTACAAGCGATCCCGACCGCCCGCCCGCCGAGATGGAAAGCCAGCTTCGCATACTTTTTCACCTGCCCGTCGGCCTCGTTGCGGCCTTCGGCACGGCTCTTTCCCGGCTGGCGCGGGACCACCCGCTGCGGGGCCGCCTTGAAGCCCTCGTGGCAGCAGAAATGGGCGGGCCGCTTGACACGCTCGTGGCCTTCTACAAGGGAGCGATCGGAGCAGGCCTGCCTTTTGCGGCGGACACGGCGGTCGACCCTGGCGATCTCGGCACCGGGGCTCCCGGCGACGCACGCCCACCGCTCTCGCGCACGGTCGCTGCGCTGGTCGTTGGCGCGGGCCCGCTGACCACAAGACCCCTGCCCGCCAGTGTCACCGCACCCCTCGGCACCCCCGACTGGGCGGGCTTTACCGTCGACGTCACAGGCGATGCAGCGCCTTGGCAGCAGGCAGCCTCGCTTTACGGGCAGGTCTACGACGTGCTGACCTACAACCTGCTGGTGGATGATCTCGAGCGCCTCTTCCGCGCTGTCGAGCGCGCCGCGATCGCAGCTACGAGCGCGCTCGAAACGCGGCTTGCGGGTGCGATCCCGGCTGGCGAGGAGCCAACGCCTGACTATGCCCTGTTTCTTGCCTTCCTCGCCATGCTCGACCCGGCCCGCGAGGCACTGAACGGTTTGACAGGGCGGCATCTCGACTTCTACCTGCGCGACGTGCTGCGCCTTGCTCCCCGACCCGCCGCACCTCAATCGGTCATCGTCCATCCCGAACTCGCGCGCGGGACCAACGCGCATCTTCTGGGCACAGGCACCGCGCTCAAGGCCGGCAAGGATGCGAGCGGTGCGGAGGCGCTGTTTGCGACGACCGACGATCTTGTTGTGAATCGCGGACAGCTGACCGATCTTCGCGCTGTGCGGCTGCACCGGACGGTTCAAGGCGGCTCAAGTTATGATACCGCCTTCGCGGCGGCTGTCGTGAACAGCCTAGATGGACTGGGCGCGGAGCTTCCCGACGCGACGACCGGCTGGCGGCCCTTCGGCCCCCGACCCTGGCGCGCCGACGGCACGCCCGCCCTGCCCTTCGCGCGTGTGGGCTTCGCCGTGGCCGACCGGCGTCTCTTCTGCCGGGAGGGAACGCGTTCGATCCGGCTAAACTTGCAATTCGACACGCCGGTGGGCGGCGGGCTTCGGGCGGCGATACGAGTCCGCCTGACCGGCCCCGAGGGGTGGTTCGAGACTGCCGCGACCCTTAAGACCTTTTTCAGCGTTCCCCGATACGGGCAGCTTTGGTTCACGCTCGATGGCGACGCACCCGAGATCGTGCCGTTCGATCCCGCGCTCCATTCCGAGGCCGAAGGCGCGGGTTACGCGCCGGGCCTGCCAGTGGCCGAGTACCGCTTCGATTTCGACGGAGAGACCGACCAGACCGCCTGCGCCTTCGCACGCCTGCGCGCCGCGCGCGTCGAAACCGTCAACCTGCGCGTCAGCGCAAGCGGGCTGCGACGCTTCACAGCCCAAAGCGACGACGGCACGCTCGACCTGTCGAAGCCGAGCCCGGCTTTTGGTGCGCGTCCCAAGGGCGGGGCGGCTCTGATCCTCGGCTCCGCCGAAATATTCGCGAAGCCGCTCGACCGGCTCTACGTCCGGCCCGAATGGCAGGAGACCTATTCCTCGGGAGCCTGGTTTCTCGGTGCGCCGGCTTCCGACTACACTGCCGACGTCGCCTATCTGAAAGGGGGCGCATGGGCGGGCGCGTCCGCGCAGGCGAACCTGCGGATCACCGCAACCACCCCGACGCGGCGGCGTCTCGCAGATATCGACATTGCCCCTGGCGACGGGCCGATGATGCTTGAGGATCCGCCCTTCCGGCCCGACAGCCGCGCAGGCTACCTGAGGCTCAAGCTGCGCAACGGCTTTGGTCATGAACGCCACATGTCCGAGCAGACCCGCGCTATGGTGTCGATGGCGAACCCCTGGAGCGCGGCATTCATAGAGAACGGGGCCTTCAACTACCGTGAGGAACCCGACGGGTCGAAGCTGCCGCGCGACCCGTTCACACCGACATTGACCGCGCTGACGCTTTCCTACCGCACGCAAGCGGGCCCGCCCGCGACCTTCTACCATGTGTGTCCCTACGGTGTTGCCGCGCGCGCATCGGAGGACTCGCCCTTGCTGCCGCCCCTCGACCATGAGGCTGCTCTTTATCTCGGCATCGACGGCTTCGAGGCCCCCGCGCGACTGACGCTGCACGTGCAGGTGGCAAGCGGCACGGGGGATCCGCTTCTGAGCCTGCCGGTGCTGGCGGTGCACGCACTGGCCGGCGACGATTGGGTCGCGCTCGCCCCGCAGGCGGTAGACGACAAGACCGGCGGCTTCGCGGCGTCGGCGATCATGGGACTCGCGGTGCCGCGCGAAGCCAACCGCGACCATTCAGTGCTGCCCGGCGGCCGTCACTGGCTGCGCCTTTCAGTGCCGGACCGAGCTGCTGCGCTGAACGATATCCTGTCGATCACCGCGCAGGCAGTGCGGGCCACGCATCTGACACCGGAGGCCGACCCGATCTTCGCCGCCTCCCCACTGCCACCGGGAACGATCAAGAAGCTTGCGAGCCCCGATCCGGCGATCAAGGGCGCGGCACAGCCCTACGCAGGCTTCGGCGGGCGCGCGGAGGAGGGCACCGCAGCCTTCCGCCGCCGCGCCGCCGAGCGGCTGCGGCACAAGGATCGTGCCTCGACCATGTGGGATTACGAGCGGTTGGTGCTCGAGGCCATTCCGGGCATCTACCGCGTGAAATGTCTTCACCATACCGAGTTCCAGCGCGAGGCCGGTGCGGTCGTGGCCGAGAACGAACTCAAACCCGGTGGTGTGGTTGTCGTGACGGTGCCTTGGACTGTCGGTCGGCCGCATCTCGATCCGCTCCGGCCCTTCACAGATCAGGCGACGCTTGGGCAGGTCGACAAGCTTCTTCGGTCTCGCGTCTCGCCGTTCGTGCGGCTGGAAATCGCCAATCCCCGCTTCGAAGAGGTGCGTATGACTTTCGACGTGGCGTTCCACGACGATGTGGCCGACGTGGCCTTCTACCTCGCCGAAGTTGACCGTGCGGTCACGGAATTCCTCGCGCCCTGGTCCAGCGGGTCAGGCGCGGACATCACTTTCGGCGGCACACTCAGGAAGTCGAGCGTGATCGATTTCGTCGAAGAGTTGCCCTACGTCGACTACCTGCAGAACGTTACGATGGCCCACCGCCCCGACGCGAGCATGCCCTGGGCGCCCATGGACCTTGAGACCGTGACGGCGACCACGGCCCGCTCGATCCTCGTCTCCGCCGCAAAGCATGTCATAGCTGAGGTGGGCACATGAGGGATTCCTTGATCCCGACTGTGCTGCCGCGCGAAGCCGATCTTCCTGTGGAGATGGATTACGAAGCCCTGCGCGCAATCGGCATGGAGCGCATACGCGCCATCGCGGGCCGGGTCTGGACCGATCACAACGCCACCGATCCCGGCATCACGCTGCTCGAGGCGCTGGCCTACGCCATCAGCGATCTCGGCTACCGCACCGGCCTTCCGACGGTCGACCTGCTCACGCGGCCCGATGGCACCATCGGCCCCGCAGCTGAGACCGGGCTCCATCCGCCGCACGAAGCGCTGCCCTGCGCGCCGCTCACAGTGGCGGACTGGCGGATGCTGATGGCCCGCGTCGCCGATGTGCGCAACGCTTGGCTCGACCCGATGCAGGACCCGGCGCGTCCCACC
This sequence comes from Meridianimarinicoccus roseus, assembly GCF_003172915.1. Classification (GTDB taxonomy): domain Bacteria; phylum Pseudomonadota; class Alphaproteobacteria; order Rhodobacterales; family Rhodobacteraceae; genus Meridianimarinicoccus; species Meridianimarinicoccus roseus. Next base: position 46,353 of record NZ_QGKU01000063.1, on the reverse strand, counting down.
GCCTACCGCCTCTCGGAGGTGCCGATCTACGCCGATTGCCGCCATGGCGAACTCACCGAGGCAGCGGACGTGGACGGCCACCCGACCCATCCCGTGCGCCTGTCAGGTCTTTATCGGTTGCGCGTGGCACTGGAACGCGACCCGGTGCTGGGCACGCTCGACGAGACCGGGCTCGACCACCGCTTCTCCGCTGGGCCGCTCAAGGGTGCATCGGTGCACATCTCGTCGGAGCCGGAGGTGCTGGCCGCACTCGGCACGGGCGCGGCGGCGACGGGGCTAGACGGTTCGCCCGTAGTCGAAGGCACGGGGCCCTTCACGGTCCGCGCGCGCCTTTCTCGAGAGGGCGGCGGCACGATCGACCTCGACCCACTCCGCGTCACGGTGACCAACGACCGCCCGCGCCCCACCGCCGATCCCTTGGTGATCGACGCGGCGACGCTCGCCGCGGCGCTTGGCGCGCCCGACCCGGGACTGATGCGTTTCTGGGACAAACAGCGCCGTCGCCGCGCCGCGCTCGACCGGGTGGCCAGCGTCTTTCACGCCAACCGCGCGCTCTGCGAGGACGCGCTCGACATCGACACCGTCGCCGCCTTCCGCGTTGGCGTCTGCGCCGATATAGACCTTGCTCCCGATGCAGATATCGAGCGCGTGCAGGCTCAGATCGCCCATGCCATCGAACTCTATTTGTCGCCGCCACTGGCTTGGCGAAGTCTTGCGGACCTTTTGGACGAAGGCCGTCCCGCCGACGAGATCTACAACGGACCTTACGTCGATTACGGTTTCACTTACGGCGGCGCACCGGTTTTCACCAAGCACGGCTTCCTCACTGCTGAGGAGCTTGCCGCGAGCGACCTCAGGACTGAGGTTCACAGCTCCGACGTGATCAATCTCGTGGCGGATCTCGACGGCGTGCGCGGGATCCGCGACCTTACCTTGCGCGCCTATGACGCCGAGGGCCGCGCGGTGGGGCCGACGCAGCGCTGGACCCTACCAGTGCCGCCGGGGCACCAGCCGGTACTCTACCTAGCGGGCACGAAACTGGTCCTCTACAAGGACGATCTGCCTTACCGCGCCCAGAGCCTCGAGTTCCGCCGTACGCTGACCCATCTGCGCGAGATGGCCGATGCGGCACTCTACGTGCCGCAGGAAGAGGTGATCCCCGTTCCCATCGGACGCTACCGCAACCCCGGTGCCGCCTACTCGGTTCAGAACGATCTGCCGCAGACCTACGGGATCGGGCCCGCGGGCCTGCCCCCTACCGCGCCGCCAGAACGGATCGGACAGGCGCGTCAGCTCAAGGGTTGGCTCGCCCATCTCGACTGGCTGATCGCCGACTATGCGGGTCAACTAGGCGCCGCGCGCCGCCTTCTTTCACCAGATCCCGCCCTCGCACAGAGCTACTTCCCCGGCTTGAGCACTGACGCGGAAGGAACGCTCGGCGAGTACGAAACCGAATTCTTCCGCGATCCCGCGCGCCTTGCGGATCCGCTCGAATGCGCCCGCCTCGCCGAGACCGAGGAAACCTTCCTCGATCGCCGCTCCCGTGCGCTCGACCATCTGCTCGCCCGTTTTAGCGAACGCTTCACGGATTATGCGCTGATGAGTTTCGATCTTGACGGTGGCAGCCTGATGACAGCGCGCGAGGTGATCGAGGACAAGGCGGCCTTCCTGGCCGAAGCGCCGCGACTGGGCCGCGAGCGGAGCGCGGGGTTCGACTACCGTCCAGAGGACCCTGCGCGCATCTGGGACACCCGCAACGTGCCCGGCCTGCAGGCGCGTGTGGCCCGGCTGCTCGGCATCGCCGATCCGACCCGCCGCGACCTGCATTGCGCCGCGTTGTTCGGAGAGCTTTTCGAATATTTCTCTTCGGGCGGCACCCGTGTGCGCATCCGCGATGGCGCCGACAAACCGCTTTTCGTGTCGGACGAAGTGTTTGGGGGCGTGCCCGCCGCGCGCGAGGCAGCGCGCCCCATCTTCGAGACCTTTCGGCGCGCAGAAACCTTCGTTGTCGCAGAGGAGGCGCCAGGGGCCTTCTCGCTGACGCTGCGTGCCGGGAGCGGCGCCAAGCTGCGCCACCGCACGACCTTCGCGACCCGGCTCGAGGCCACGCGGCGGGCTCGGGAACTCGTCGCGCGGCACGACACGCTCCTCCACACGCTCTGCGACGATGAAGGGCTTCATGTCATAGAGCATGTCCTGCTGCGCCCCCGTGCCCCGGAGGACCGGCTTATGCAGGTCTGCCTGCCCGAGGATTGCGCCTTTTGCGGCGAAGAAGACCCGTATTCCTTCCGCGTCCATATCATACTGCCGTACTGGCCCAGCCGCTTCCGCGATCCGGGGTTTCGCAGCTACGCCGAGCGGTTGATCCGCGAAGAGACGCCTGCCCATATCCACCCACGCATTTGCTGGGTCAGCGACGCCGACATGCGCGCGCTCGACCGGGCGTGGCGCGGCTGGCTGGAGACCCAGGCCGATGCCGCGGCGAGCGAAGAGGCGCGTGTCGAAGCGCTGTCCCGGCTGATCGGCGTGCTGGAGGGCCTGAGCACCGTGAACCCCGCAGCGGTGCTGCACGATTGCGACGAGGGCGATGCGGGCCCGATCATACGCCTTGGCGCGACCAATCTCGGCCTGTTCTAGGAGGAGCTGCCATGTCTCTCGACCATTTCCCGGTATTCCAGGATAATCAGGCCCTCACCGCGCGCCACCTCAACGATCTTCGCGCCTTCCTCGACACCGAGGACCGGCTGACCAGGCGCGCGCTGGTAGGCATAGGCGTCATGTGCGGCTTCGGGATCGACGTGGACCAAGCCGGGCGTGTGCATATAGGTCGGGGGGTCGCGGTCACCTCGCACGGGATGGTGATCGCCCAAGCAGCCACCGTCTGCGACCGGGTGCGCCCCTACGAACTGCCCCTGCCCGAAAGCACCGATGCCACACCCGCCGATATTGAGGCCGCACGCTACCCTTACCTTTTCGACGAGGAAGGGCAGGTCGAAACCTGGGAAATGATCCCGACCGACACGGTGATCCCCGAGGACGAGCTGACGCCAGACGCGCTCAGCTCCGAGTTCCTGAGCGACAAGACGGTGATGCTGTTTCTGGAGATGACCGAGCGGTCGCTCCGCAACTGCGACATCAACGACTGCTCGGACCGGGGCGCCGAGATGCAACTGGTGCTGCGCCGCCTGCTGGTGCGCCGCAGTCACGCCGACGCAATGGTGGCCGATGCCGCGCACGGCCCCGCAGATCCCGCGACACATCAAGGCCACGCCCTGCCCTTCCTGCGTATCGAGGACATCGGATTTGCCCGCCTCGGGATCGGCAGCTACCCGGTACTCTTCGCACGGCTACTGCAGATTTTCTTCCGCGCCTCGACGCAGGTACCGGGCGCCCTGCGCGAGCTCTGGGCCGCGTACAGGCACCTATTGCGCGAAGATTTTCCCGCGGCCGACTTCCCGGATACGAACGGGCCGTTCCCGGACGACTATTTCGGGAACTTCTGGGGCAATGTTGCGGCCGAGCCATTCCTCGCGCTATCGGCCTATCACTACCTGCTCGATCTTGCAGCAAGCTATAACGAGGTGGTCGCCGCGGCACGCGCGTTCGACGCCGCTTGCCTGCCCCGCGCGGCCCGCTTTCCGCGCCATGTGCTGCTGGGTGACGCCGACCCCGCACCCAGACCGGCGTCCGAAGTCGTCGGCGCGCCATCGGATTTCGCCAGCTACGACCCGCTGGCTGCCAATGGCGGGTTCGGTCCGATGCCGCGCCCCGACCGGCGGCGCACGGGCTGGACGGCTGCAGCACACGGCCCGGAGCTTGCCGATCTGCGCGCGGCGTTCTACCGCCTGACGCTTCTGGCGCAACGCTTCCAGCTGCGGGGCCTCGTGGGCCGCGAGATCCGCATCATGCCCAGCCGATACGATACGGCGCCCCTCGGCGCGCGTGCGATCCCGCACTACTATGCCTTCGCGACCGGCGACGATCTGCACCGCGCCTGGAATCCTGCCAAAACCCGGGGCGGACTTCTGAACACCGTCTATGCCTACCAATACAGCCCCCGAACGGGCGCGCATCCGCTCCTCTTCCGCCTCGACGACCAGGAATTCTACGCGGTCGCAGGCCATGTCGGACGGCGGCTCGATACCGCCATTGCCGAGCTTGTCGAGACCAAACGTGTGCTCGGTCTCGATTTCGCCATCGAGCCGGTCTGGACAGGCCTTTCCATTGCCGGGCGCGGGCAGCAAATGGACGCCGCTTCGGCCCGGGTCGCCCTAGGGGCCATGCAACGGCTGATCCTGTGCCGCATGGGCGATTTCGAGGTGGTGATCCTCGGTCTTCTGGCTGCACTCGTGGCCTTTCTCGTGGCAATCCTGCGCGCCATCGGCCAGCAGGCCACGGCCGACCACACCGTGCCCCCCATGGCGACCATGGGCATGGCCTCCGTCGCAATGGTCGATTATGGGCCCGGTGAAGCCAGCGTGAGCAGCAGTAGCACCGCGCGGGTCTTCGCAACGGCCGACGGCGGGCCGGAACTCGCCGCGGGCGATATCGAGAACATTCTGCGCATGGCCCGTACCGACAGCCTGCGCTCCGCCGAGGCTCCGGAACTCGCCCGCATCGCCCCCGAGGAGCGGATCGCGGTGAAGGAGAAATCGGCCGAACTGATGCTGCGCCTGCGCCGCGACGGGCTGACAAAGGGACAGGCGGCAATCGTCACGATCCCCGCAGACGCCGCCGCGAAGGGCGAGGCCACCATCGCCGGCCTCTATGGCAAGATCGCCGCCGCACCGGGCGACGGCAATCTCTACGAGAAGGTCCGCGCCGAGGTCGCCAGCATCGACCTGCCGGAGGGCACCGACCGCGAGGCGGCTGCGGCGCGCGTCTACAAGGCCGTGGCGCTCACCGAAGCCACCGAAGAGCTGATGGCGGCGAGCGCAGTCTCCTCGCTGCAAGAGTTCGACATTCAGGGCTTCGACGCGAAGATGGCGCAATTTTCCGACCGCTTCGACGATTACGCCGTGAATGCCCCCGTCGATCCCGGGGCGGTGGGCCAGAAGACCGCCGGCGACAACCTGATGATGAAGGACTACTCGAGCGCGGTACGCGCACAAGCCACGGCGCTTTCGGGCGCGGGGCTTATGGGCGAGTTGATGCGCCGGATGCGCGCCATTTTCGAGGACCTGACGCTCTCGGGCTACGCACAGCGCCACCCCGGGCTCGAACATCGCGGCGGCGTGCCGAAAGGCGGCACGCTTGTCTTGATCTACGCGCTGCGCAGCGACCTCGAGCAGCTTGGCGCGCTCGCCGACACGGAGCTCAAGGCGCTTGCCCGGGCGATGGACTTGCCGCTCGGCGGCGCCAGCCTTGCCGAGGCGGCCAAGCGCATGGTTGAAACGGCGGGCGGCACCACCGACGACCCGCTGTCGCAGTTCGTGGTTCTGGGCGACCTCTGCCTGCCGTCGAAATGCTGCGACGCTGATTGCTCAGATCTCGCCTTCGGCGAACGCCTGCGCGGGAAGCTCTTCGATCTCGACACGCCCGGCCCTATGGCCGTGCCGCCGCTGACTGCGCCATTTGGCGTGCCTGAGCCGCCTGAAGGAGACGAGGAACCGCCTCTCGCATCGGCCGAGGCCTACGCGAAGGGCCCGAGCCTCACCGCCCTTGGCATCCTCGGCGCCGGAATGCAGACTGGCCATACGCCAATCCTCTCGCAGCCACAGGCGATGGTCTACAGGTCCGCGGCGCAGCCAATCTCACCCGACCTCGCGGGCGGCAGCGGCATCCTCGCAGGCGATGTCTCGGGCTTTGGGCCGCTGGCGCATGTCAATATCGAGAACGCCACTGTCTTCGCTACCAACCGCGACACGGGCGAGACGGTCGTCATCCCGGCACCCGGCGGCTCCTTCGCCGCGCGCCTACCCGCAGGCAGCTACGAGGTGACGGTGGAGGCTGACGGCTATTCGCCTGCCGAGAGCGAAACGATTGACGTCGGCCGCACCGAGGTGGTGCTCCGGATGAAGCGGGACGCGTAGCGCAATGGCGGAAAGCGGCAGCGGCGGTTTCTCGGGCTCGGGGCGCAACCTCCACCGCGTGCGCCGTCTTTCCATCGCCCTCACCGGACCCGAAGAAGCCGCCCTGCTCGAGGCACGGGCATATCTCGCCGCCGAGGCAGAGCGGCTCGAAGAGGCCTTCGCGCCAGTTTTCGACGCCCATGCGCCCCCGCACGACTTGATCCGTCTTGAGCGACTTGAGATTGAACTCGCATCCGACGCGGCGCTCGATGCAACGAGCCTCGCCGCGGCCCTTGATCGGGCTCTTGCGCGCGCGCTGCCTGAGCACAAGCGCTTCGACGCGGACGCTTCTGGCGCACGCGCGCCTTCACGGGGCGACCCGGCGGGATGGCTCGCCGAGGCGCTGGCCTTTTTCCTGCAACGGGGCGTTTTTCCATGGTGGGCACCCGCTGCGCGGATCGCGGAGATTGACGCGGCACTCGCGGAACTGACCGACGCCGAAATCGCCACAGTTGCACGGCACCTTGCGCCGGTACTGCTGGCGGCGCCGGCGGCGACACGATTTCTGCTCCAGGTCGCACCCGCCGCGGCGCGCCGCATCGCCATCGCCCTGCCCCGTGCCGGCGGGGGTTCGGTTCCAGCGTCCGCCTGGCCCACCTTGTCCGACTGGCGCGCCGCGGCCCTCGCCCCTGCCAGGGGCGAGGCGAGCATCGGGCCTCGCGAGGCGCTCGTGGCGATGATCCGCCGCGCCGCCGGAGCGGCCACGACCCCACCGAATGATGAGATGAACAACGTGGTCACTGACACGCGACAGCCTCACGCGAGGCCCCTCGTCGAAACCGTCGAGGACTGGCCGACTCCAGGTGAGGACGCGGGGCCCCTCGCGATTCCCCATGCGGGCGTCGTGCTGGCCGGTCCCTTCCTGCCCGCGCTCTTCGACCGGCTGGACCTGCTCGCCGACCGAACATTCCGCGACATCGCGGCTGCAGAACGCGCCGGGGCGATCATCGCCGCGCTGGCGGGCGGCCCGCCGAACGACGAGCCGTCCATGGCGCTCGCCAAGCTGATGACGGGCCGACCGCTCGAGGCGCCCCAGCCTCGCGTCATCAATACCACCGAGGCCGAAAAGCAGGCCGTCGACACCTTGCTCGCATCAATGGTCGGGCACTGGACCGCGCTCGGCCATGCAACGCCAGACGGTTTGCGCGAGACCTTCTTGCGCCGCCCCGGTCATCTGATCCTTGGAGCAAACGCGGACCGCCTCAAGATCGAGCCGCGCGGTACCGACGTGCTGCTCGATCGGCTGCCTTGGCCGCTTTCACCGCTGCGCCTGCCGTGGATGGCGCAGCCCCTGGTCGTGGACTGGCGCTGATGGCCTTGCGCGCGCCGAAACGGGCGGTGAAAGCGGCCACGGCTCCCGAAACAGGTCGCACGCGGCCCTTCTTCACGCCCACACCCGTGCAGGCCCGGCTGCGCGTCGGTCGTCCAGGAGACCGTTTCGAAACAGAGGCCGACCACGCTGCCGATGCGGTCGTTCACGGGCGTGGCCCGCTCTCAACCAGTCCCGTCGCCGCGCAGCTGACGCCGACAGAGGGGCTTGGGGCGCAGCGTACGCCAATGGACGAGGAAGTGCAGAAGGCGGGCACAGAAGAAGAGGAGGTTCAAACGCACGAAGGGGAGGAAGCTCAGGCGAAGGCCGACAAGCAGTACGTGCAGGCAGCGGAGGAGGAAGAGGCGCAGACCAAGGCGGAGGAGGATGAGGTTCAGGCAGCGGGAGAAGACGAGGCACAGACAAAGAGCGAGTTGGATGAAGTTCAACCCGTCGAGGAGCAAGAGGCCGTGCAGGCGCGGGGCCCGTCGGCTGCGCCGGGTGATCCGGACCGGGTGTCACGCGGGCTGCGCGCCGGACGCGGCCAAGGCAGCCCCCTGCCGGACGACGTTCGCGCGCGGATGGAGGCGCGGTTCGGTGCCGGGCTATCAGGCGTGCGCGTGCATACCGACGCGCTCGCGGTGCAACTGACCCGCGCGCTGAACGCGCAGGCCTTCGCCAACGGGCACGACATCTATTTCAACGAGGGGCGCTATGCGCCCGGCACACCCGACGGTGACCATCTCCTCGCGCATGAACTCGCCCATACCGTCCAGCAGGGCGCGACGGAGGTCGACACGGTGCGGCTCTCCCCCGAGACGGACGAGAAACTGACGATGCACGTTCGCCCCGAAGCGCTGCAGGCCATCGCGCTTGCGCGCGGCGAGATCGGCAAGGTGAACTCGAAGCTCATGGGTGCGAATGGAGAGCGCATCGGCGCCGACCGTTTGCTCGAATATTTCCGCACCGCCTTCGGCGGCGACACGATACATCCGCAGATCGTCCGCCGGATCACCATGGTCGAGAAGCCTGGCAAGGCGCAGAAGGAGGACGCCCTGCCTCATTGGTGCGGAATTTTCACTTGGTGGGCGCTCAAGACCGCGGGTGTGCCGCTGCCCGACTGGACGATCGGAATGAACATCCTCGACTCCGTCGAGGCCCGCCCGCCCGGCACCCTGCCGAGGAAGGGCGACATCGCATGGCGCACAAAGAACCAGCATTTCGCGCTGGTCTCCGGGGTGGACGCAGGCGACGTGGCTGCAGGCACCCCTGTCAGCGACACGCGGATCGCCACGGTCAACGGCAACACGGCCGGCGCGGACAATCTCGGCGGGCAGATTCAGGAAATCTGGGGGCCGGTCTCGGAGTGGCACGTCTTTTTCGACCCGATGGCCAAGCTGCCAATGCCCGATGTCGCGCTTGTCGAGACCTCGCTCGACCCACTCGAGATTGGCCCCGTCGCCGAAGAGGGCGCGGCAGCCACTGCACCTGAACCACTCGAACAGACCGGGGCACCCCAAACTGCCGCCGACGCGCTGCCGGTTCCTGCAGAGAAGGCCCCCGACGACGAAGTTGGCCTCATGGTGCCATCCGAACCTGCCATGCCGCCACCGCCCGCCCCCGACAAAATAGCAGCCCCCGATCTCTCGGGCGGGTCCGAGGCGGCGGTTACGGCGATGGCGAGCGCCGCACCCGCCGCCATGGTGGAGACCGCGACGCAGGGCTTCGGCGCCACGATCACTCAACGGCTCGGGTCGGAACAGAAGGCCGCCGCCGACAACGCCCCCGAGATTGCCGTGCAATCAGGCGGTGCGCTCGACCTTACGACAACCTCGCCCGAGCGGATCGGCAAGGCCCGCGCCGAGATCGGCGACGGGGTGAAGGGCGAGAGACCCCGCGACCTCACGCCCACGCCGCAGGAGAACCGCGCCCCGGCGCCGTCGACCGCCGAAGGTCGCCGCGAGATGGACCACCAGCCCGAGGGCGGGTTCCTTGCATGGCTGCGCGGTGCGATCCGGGGCCTCATACGCGGCATCCGCACCACCGATGATGGGGTGAACACCTCCGCCGGTCCGCGCGAGCGGGTGGCCCTGGAAGGCGACGCCGACACCGGTCGGCTCGCGCGGCAGCAGGGCGAGGCGCAAAGCCAGATGCGGCAGGAGCGTGATCGCCGCTCGGCGGCCTTCCGCAGCCATCCGGGCCAGTCGAACGTGCAACCCCGACAGTTGGACGAGCGACGCCGCCCGACCCTTCGCCAGGCCCCCGAAACGACGCCGGAGGAGGTCACGCCTTCCGAAGAAGCGACGGGCTACCGCGATGCACGGCTCGGAGACACCGTCCGGCCGCTCGCCGAGAAGAAGGTCGCCGAGCAGATCGATGCGAGCGGCAGGGCCGCCGCCGAGAAGGCCCGCGCTGCCGCGAGCACCCGCGACACCGAGCGAGACGCCAAGGTCGCCGCCGCCCGGTCGGAGGCTGCCGAAGCGAGCCGCAGCGCCGATGCCAACCAGACCCGTATCGTAAACGCGGGCCGCGCCGATATCGCCGCCAAGCAGGGCAAGGCGATCGGTGACGCCCACGCGCAGGTCGCTGCCTTTTCCGAGGACGCCACGAAAGAGCAGACGGCCAAGCGCAATGCGATCGGCGACCATGTGCGCACCGAGGAGGGCAAGGCACACAAGAAACTCGACGACGCGGAGACGGAGGCCGCAAACAAGAAACGCGAGAAGGAGAAGGAGGCGGGCGAGAAGAAGAAGAAGCTCGAAGAGGACCAGAAGAAAGACAGCTGGTGGAGCCGCGCGGCCAATGCCGTCAAACGTGCCGTGAAGGCCGTGACCGAGGCAATCGACGCCGTCTTCACGGCCCTGCGCAACGCGGTCAAGACTATCATCGAGGCCGCCAAGAACGCCGCCATCGGGCTCATCAACGCCGCGCGAAACTGGGTCGTGGCCCGTCTCAACGATTTCCGGGACTGGGCGAAAGCTCAGGTCGACACTTATCTGCGCGACCGTTTCCCGGGCCTCGCCGACGCGCTCGACGGTGCCATCGACACCGTGGTCGACACCGCCATCGCAGGTGTCAACGCCGTGGCCGACGCCGCGGTCGCGGTGGTCGAACGCGTGGCCGGTGCGCTTGCCGCGGCGCTCGACCGCATTCTCGGAGCCTTCCAGACCGCGCTGACGGCCGCGGTCGGCGTATTGGGCGCGGTGCTGACGGGGGACTTCGCGGGGGCGCTCCGCATCGCGATCCAGGCGGGCTGCGATATCGCGGGGGTCGACTCGGGGCCGATCTTCCGCTTCATCGACCGGGCGGGCGGGAAAATCATGGCGATCCTGAAGGACCTGCCGGGCTTCTTCTCGAACCTCGTAACCGCCGTCGGGCGCGGCATCCGCAAGTTCGGCACCAATATCCTGCAGCACTTGCAGACCGGTCTCATCGGATGGCTGACCGGCGCGCTCGGCGGGGCGGGCATCACGCTGCCCCAGAATTTCGACCTCAAGGGCATCTTCGGGCTTGTGACGCGGGTGCTCGGCCTCACCTACGAGAATGTCAAGGCACGCGTGGTCCGCAAGTTTCCCGCAGCGGAAGGGATCTTCACACGCATCGAGCAGGGCATGGAAATCATCGGCCGCATCCGCCGCGAAGGGCTTTCGGCGATCTGGGACATGGTGCACGAACGGCTGAACAATCTTTACGAGATGGTCATCGGCACGATCCGCAACTGGGTGGTGTTCAAGGTGATCAAGGCGGGCATCCTTTGGCTGATCTCGCTGCTGAACCCCGCCTCGATGCTGGCCCGCGCGCTCAAGCTGATGTTCGACCTCGTGATGTGGCTGGTGCAGCGGTTCGCCCAGATCCGCGATTTCGTGATGTCTGTCTACGGAGCGGTGACCAACATTGCGGCAGGTATGCTCGACCCCGCCGCGAAGGCGGTGGAGAACGCGCTGGTCCGCTCCTTGCCGGTGGTGATCTCGCTCATCGCCAGCGTGCTGGGCCTCGGCGGCATCTCGGCGGCGATACAGCGCGTCGTGCAGCGGGTCACCGCGCCCATCAACCGCGCCATCGACTGGGTGATCGACCGCGTCGTCGCCTTCGCCCGCAGACTGGTCAAGGGCCTCAAGAAGGGCGCGCGGAAGGTGCGCGACAAGGTTGCCGCTCTTCTCTGGCCCAAGAAGCGCTTCAGGGTGAACGGCGAAAGCCACAGCCTGGAATTCAGGAAGGACGGCACACCGATGATGCGTTCCTCGCCGAAGGACGTGAAGGCGGTCATCAAGGCGTGGAAGGATTCCTACAGGAACGGCGTCCCGGCGGACAAGCGGCGCGACCAAAGCGACGCCGAGGCGTCGCTCGCGCGGCTTGCGGCCATCTCCGGGGAAATCAAGAAGCTCGAACTCAAGAGCGAGAAGGTTCCTGCCACGCGGATGCGTGCCCTGATCGATGCACAACTCGACATGTCCGAAAAACTCAAGAAGCTGATCGGCTATGACACCGTCGCCGCAAGAGCCATCGCGGCAGGAGAAAAACGGTTCCTGATGGAAGGCCGCGTCGGCACCTACGAGTCGATGCTCAAGATGAAAGGGGACGCGCTGACCCCGGATCACCAGCCCCAGAACACCGCGATTCAATGGCTTTCCAAGCGGACCTATTTCAAGAAGGCCCCGCGCAAGATGATGATCGAGAGGGCCAAGAACCGGACTGCCAAGGGATACGCGATCAATCTCAGCCACCGCCGCCACGTCGCAGGCCGCACTTACGGCAAATCACCCGACGACATGATTGCGCGGGTAAAAGGGGTCGAAGCCAATTTCGCGGGCCAGAAGAACGCCGCCCGCAACGATACCGGCCTGACGTCGCGCGAACGCGCCGAACGGCTGGTTCAGATCGACCGGCACATGCGAGTTCAGGCCGTGGATCACCTGCAGATCGAATTGCGGGCCGATGTCGCCAGGATGAACGAAGTCGTCGCGCTGCCGATCACGCACAAGGCCTATTCCGATCTGCCGCCCCTTTTCGAGAAACTGCCGTCGGCCGAGGCAGAAAAGGCGACCAAGACTCTGTCCAACCAGATCCGCGCGCGGATCAAATCGGGTCAGGCCCTGATCGCGCGCCAACCCATGCGGGAGCTCAGGGAATGAAGGACCAGGCCTCCATCTCCACCGCGCCGAACCTAGACGCCGGGCTCGACTTCCTCGCGCGGCTCGTCTCGGCGCGCGTGGCCGAGACCGAAGGGCGCGATCCGGGCGAGCTTCCTTTGCCCCAACTCTTCGATGACGGCACGCCGCTCGCCGCGCTCTGCCAACAGCACGGCGTGGGGTTTGACACCTTCACAGTGCTGATGCTCGCCCTCGCCCCACATCTGCGGCCCCAACTACTATCGGATGCGTTTGCCGCGGCGATCGCGCGGCCCGGCGACTTCCCCCAGATGGGCGGGCGGCGCCATGCCGAGAGCCGCGCCATGCTGCCCACAGGCGAAACGGCGGCCTTCCTGCTGGCAGGAGACGATATCGCAGCAAGGGCGGACCTGCACCGCCTCTTCGAGCCCGACCACTGGCTCGCGGCCGAGGACCTCGTTTCGCTTGAGGAGCCCGCGCCGGGTGCGCCGCGGCTGTCGGGCACGCTGGAGCTGAGTGGCTCCGCCTTTGATCGGCTTGTGCTCGGGCGCAGCGCAGCCCCTCGCTTTTCTGCCCGCTTTCCGGCGCGCCGGGTCACCACGCGGCTCGGCTGGGAAGACCTGGTGCTGGCGGACCCTACGCGGGCGGGACTAGATGCGCTCGACCGCTGGCTCAGGCACCGCGCCGCGCTCGACGGCGCGGCCGCAGCGGGGCGGCACCTGCGCCCAGGCTTCCGCGCGTTATTTCACGGCCCCCCCGGTACGGGCAAGACGCTCTCGGCGGGGCTTCTGGGGCAGAAGGCCGGGCTCGAGGTCTACCGTGTCGATCTCTCCCTCGTGGTGTCGAAGTATATCGGCGAGACGGAGAAGAACCTCGGCACACTCTTCGCGACCGCCCGCGCCCGCGACTGGGTTCTGTTCTTCGACGAGGCCGACGCGCTGTTCGGCAAGCGCACCGCCGTCACCGACGCCCACGACCGCTATGCCAACCAGGAGGTGAGCTACCTGCTGAGTCGCGTCGAGGACTACGACGGGCTCGTCATTCTCTGTTCGAACCTGCGCAGCAATATCGACGACGCGTTTCTTGGCCGCTTCGATGCCATCGTCGCCTTCACACCGCCGGGCGTGTCCGAGCGCGCCGCAATCTGGGCAGGCGCCCTGCCCGACGTCCCGGCCCCGGCCGATCCCGCAGCTTTCTCCGCCGCCATGGCCCGTTTCGAGCTTTCGGGCCGGGCCATCGTCGGAGCGGTGCGTCATGCGACCGCGCGCGCTCTCGACGCGAGCCGGGCGACACTCACCTATACCGACGCCGCAGCGGGCGTGGCTCACGAGCTGGAGAAGGAGGGGCGCATCTTCCGCAACCTCGTCGAGCCCGAAATCGCCGCCGAAACCGCCGACTGACCCAAGCGTCAGATCATCGCGTGGAGTCAGCCCGTCAGGTCATCCTGCACCTTGCCAATGAAATCGCGGGCGGCGACCTGTGCGCCCAAAATTGAGCATTGGCCTGCGGGAGCCGTCACCGTGGACGCGGCAGGCTGGTATTCGGCCCAAGCGCGTAGAGGATAGCTGCCCACTTCTCGCGCAAGTAAAGCGAGGCCAGGCCGCCACCCGATTGTGAGACGCCGGTTCTGCGATTTCATTCCCGGCAACAGGCACGGCGTGGTTTCCCAATGAACGCACATTCGAAAGTTCTCTCGAACGAGCGCGCGACGCAGCGAAGGAACCAGAAGTCACCGGATGAGCTGAAGGCGGAAAACGTCGCTGAGACGCTCGGCCCAGGCGCGACTGAGAGCGCGGTGGCCACGCGGTATGGGCTTCTGCCCAACCAAATTTCGGTCTGGGGGCAGATGGCGCGGGACGGTAGGCTTGTGCATCCAGCCCCCAAGGACGCGGTGGAGTTCGTGTCGCTGATGGTTGCGCCGCCACAGTCGACCGCCGCCTCTTGTCCAGGCGCCAGCGCCAGGATCGCGGTGGGCATTGTCACGGTGCGGCTCGAGCCCGGCGCCCTCGGCAAAACGGATCGCCGCGGTGGTGCGGACGCTGGTAGGATACTCTCTGACCAGCTGGGAGTCCTGACCGCGACAATGCACACGGGTTTCTGCAACGGCCTCGACGGCCTCGACGCGTTGGTGCAGTCGGTGCTGAAGGAGTATCCCTTCGCAGGGGCCGTCTTTGTCTTCCGTTCGAACCGGGCGGACAGGCTCAGGCTGATGTTCTTGAACAATGAGTCAGTGCGGCGCAATTTATTGAGTGGATGGCCCCTTGGTGGGTTGGTCTGACAGCAGCCAATGTGGCAAATCGCGATGCCGGGATCGGAAGCCATCCACTCCATCAATGGCGTTCGCTTGCCCAGTCATTAACCGCTCCAACGCCCTCGGCACAGCCGAAGACCGTCTGCGTGGCATAACTTCAGAAGGTTAGCGGCAATATCCTCTCTGGCCGAAATTTCGCCCCAACGCCCATCCAAACTTGACTCGCTGATCTCATCCACTTTGTCGCGCTACACCGCGCGGGACCATTCCCG
Source organism: Meridianimarinicoccus roseus (assembly GCF_003172915.1). Taxonomy (GTDB): domain Bacteria; phylum Pseudomonadota; class Alphaproteobacteria; order Rhodobacterales; family Rhodobacteraceae; genus Meridianimarinicoccus; species Meridianimarinicoccus roseus. The sequence goes on along the minus strand of NZ_QGKU01000063.1, from coordinate 31,342 downwards.
TCCCCTTATCAGTTTCGCATGGGAATGCCTTCATCCCAGCGAAAGCCAACCCCTCCTCCCTGCCAAACCCCTTCGCCGACCGGGTTTGGGCCATCGATGTTCACATGCATCGGCAAGCCGAAGGAAGGGGCAAGGTCCCGAACTCCCTTCACGGTGCTGCGGTGCATGATCCGCAGCCCTTGTTTCTCCGCCGGAATGTGCGCCTCTGGGGCTGCCCTGTGCGCAACGGCCAGATTGTCGATAAAGACGCAGTCGTTCTCCTGATATTCGTAAGCCACCGCATATCCGTTCGTCAGGCCGGCATTCAGGACATCGTTATAATCATGGCACAGCTGTTTCAGTTCCTCGGCCTGCAGCAAGCGGAAGCCATCACGGTCGGGCAGTTTTTCGAGAACTGCGCCGGTCATGCCCAGATGCAGCCAGATGCATTTCTGCCCGGAAACCGAGTGCTCGTGCACCAGCGGATGGACGACACCGGAAGCGGAGTTCACGGACGACAGGCGGGTCCAGCGTTCTTGGCGATCTTGGGAAAGCGCTTCGAACGCAAGGCCTTGGTGCGAGAAGTGTGTGCCACCGCCACGCTCGGCAGGGCGGATGATGTGGTAGCCCGAATGGGAGAACGTCGCGGGCAGGAAACTGCCGTCATTGTGCCATTGAGGCCCGACATCGGGGATGCCATGCCGCGCATCGTTCGACAGCCGGAAGATGTGAGGATTTCCCCCGGGCGTCTCCGGATGCACGCCGTGGGTGCTGTGCAGCTCCCTGCCGCCCCAGAGGCAGCTGGCACGCAAGAAATCCTCCGCATCCAAGGGCGCATCATTCTTAAAGACGAGGAAACCGCGATGCGCCATTTCACGTTCCAGCACATCGACAAGCTCGGGCGGTAGCGCGTCCTTAGAGGACAGATCGATCCCCGAAACCTGGGCGCCGATCGGATCGAGGGCCGTGATCTTGCCGCCGAACCTTTCGACGATAGCGGCATTTTGGGGGTCTACAGGTGGGAGTTTCGTGGCGTTCTGGGTCAAAGGTCACCTCCTTCACTGCCTATTCGTTCAACCTAAGAATGCGTCCGCGCGTGTAAAAGTGCATCGGCCCAAAGCAATGCAGGGATGATGCAAGGTGATCCATTGAAACGATGACAGATACGCTGGAATCCCGGTTTCGAAGCTGACTGGAGCGTGACCGGACTACAGCCGATGACCCTTTACAGGTGGCACACGCGAACGCATTCCGGATTGCCTGGTCCGCGCCGTCCAGCGGCGGCTGAATACCTTGCGTCGTGAAAGCGCCGGTGCGCCGATCCTCGCGTGCGCAAATACCAGCGCGAACGGGGAACTTTCCAGCGAGGCCCTGCCCTGGCTGACGGCTCCGCACCCTGCCGCAAAGCTCGCCGTGCCAACCGTCGCGGCCATGGAAACTGTCGCAGCCACAGCCTTCGCACCTCAAGATCCGGGCAAAATTCCTTATGTTTTGAAAAAACATGCAATTTTAGTCCAGTAATGGAGTGCGCCCCTCGCGTTGGACGGGGTTACGCTACGGTTTTGGCAAGGGAGCGGGCGTTGCGGTCTTCGAACTGGCGGCGCTGAGATACCCAAAGGCTGGATGCAGGCGACGGTTGGCATAGGCCCCGAGGAAGCGTGGCACGCTGTCGGCGACATCCTCCAACGTCTCAATCCAATCAGATACGAGCCTTCACCTTAGGCGTCTTCATGAAACTCTCGGCCTGCGCGCTAGTGCAGAGATTGGGACGTCCGCTCATCGATCCGAAGAACCCACGCTTTGCAAGAATGTCGCGATGCAACTCTGGCACATACTGGGCGCATTCAACCGGTCGTTGCAAAACCCGATCTTGGAGGTGTTGATGACGGCAGGAAGACGGAAAGCCGAACGCTCGACGCGACGCAAGTTATCCTCGCCAGGTCGGCCGCCAGTCTGGCAGCGTGAGCATCTGTGCCGGTTCTGGCGGGGTATTGCGACGGAGCTGTCCAGCGAGGAAGCCGCCACGATCACGGCATCTGCTGGCCAACCGACGAGGTCGGCCTGGAAGCGCGATCGCGGGACACCCATCAGCCTGCAACCCCGCAGGATCGAGAGGTTGGCAGGCCGCCGGTGGCAGATATGTTTGCGCTTTTCGGCGAGGGTCTGGAGCGTAGCCCCCCTTTAGAAACTCGATTTCCAGCGCCTGGCGGCCGACAAGGCTTTCGAGGGCGGCGACCCGTGCCTCGTAGCCCGTCAGCGATTCCGCGGCGGCCGCGTCTTCATCGAGCGCACCGGCCTCTGCTTTTTCGGTCCGGATCAGTTTTCGTAACACGTCGTGGCGCCGACCCAACGCGTGAAGCGTCTCGCCGACATGATACTCCGCAACAACCTGCCGCTTGAACTCGGTGCTGTGGCTACGATGGCGTCTTGGCATGGGCTTCCTTCCTTTAAAGCCCGCGCCCGTTCAATTCTGCTCTTCAGAACTGTCCACCCACAAGGGCGCAAACCCCAAATACTCTTAATATCGAGGAGATTACCCCCATAACGAACCATTCAAGCGCCGAGGCCTGCCGTCGATCTGGGTTGACTGTCAATGGGCCGATTTACACACCTGAAATCCGCGATAGGCGTCCTATCACTGGCTGACTTGAAGCAAATGGTGGCCTGAACACGGCCAACCATACGGGCCTCACTTCCGATCAATCAGGCTCGGCCGTAACGAAGCTACCCGGTGCGCGCTCAAGGGATTTGTAGCGCCCTCGCTTGGGGACCTTGCGGGGTTGTACCATCTCGCCGCTTCTGACCGCGAGCCACGAGGACCAGCTGGGCCACCATGAACCTTCATGATTCACGCCCTGCGCCAGAAATTTATCGGGCGACGGCGGATAGCTGTCAGAGGTCACATATCCGTATTTGCAGCGCGCGTCGGGGGGATTGATTACACCGGCAATATGGCCCGATCCGCCCAGAACGAACTCCACATCGGTTTCTAGTATTTGCGTCGCGGGGTAGATCGACCTCCACGGCGCGATATGGTCGTCGCGGGTGGCCAGGATGAACATTGGCGCCCGGATCCTGGTGATGTCGATTTTCAGGCCATCCATCTCCAGGCCGCCGGGTTCACGCAACTTGTTGCGCAGGTAGACCTCCTCCAGGTACCAAAGCAGCATCGCCTTTGGCAGCCGGGTCGAATCCGCGTTCCAGAAGAGCAGGTCAAACGGCCGGGGCTTGTCACCGCGCAAATAATTGGCCTCATAGAAGGACCAGATCAGGTCGTTCTCGCGCAGCATCGAGAACATGTCCTGTAGATGGTGCGCTTCCAGATAGCCCTTCTTCTCCATATGCTCGCGCAATACGGCAAGACGGTCATCGTCGATGAAGACACCGATCTCGCCCACGTCCTTGAAGTCGACCATGGTCGCCAGCGTCGTGGCACTATTGATGCGGTCATCGCCCTTTGCGGCAAGGTAGCCAAGCATCGCGGTCACGAGAATTCCACCGATGCAGAAACCCAGCACATTGGCCTTTTCTTCCTTGGTGATGTCGCGGACCACATCGAGCGCGGCTAGCGGACCCAGTTTCATGTAGTCGGAAAAGTCGAGATCGGCATGGGCCTTGGTCGGGTTGGCCCAAGAGATTACGAACACCGAATGCCCCTGATCCAGCGCGTAGCGGATAAGACTGTTTTCGGGTCGCATGTCCAGGATGTAGAACTTGTTGATCCACGCCGGCACGAACAGCATCGGGACCTTGTGCTGGGTTTCGGTGCGCGGGTGGTACTGGATGAGTTGCATCAACTCGTTTTGGTAAACCACCTCGCCCTCGGTCGTTGCGAGATCGACGCCAACTTCGAAGGCATCCATATCGTTGGTCGCGATGTCGAGGCGACCATCACCCCGTTCGAGATCGTCGAGCAGGTTCTCGATTCCGTCGAGGATGCTCTGGCCGCCGGTTTCAAAAAACTTCGCGCGCGCGGCGGCATTGGTCGGAAGAAAGTTTGCCGGGGACAGCGCGCTGATCGCCTGCCTTGTGTAGAACCTGACGCGCAGATCGTCGCGTCCGTCCTCCGTCAGCTTATCGATCAGGCCCTCGACGGCTTCCTCGAACGCCAGAAAGCTGTCGCGGTAACTGCGCGACACCGGGTCATCGGACCATTCCGAGGCCTTGAACCGCCGGTCCCTGACCGGCGCGTCCTGCGGCACCAGGATGCTGGTCCACACCTTCGAGAGGTCCGAGGCCGCCTTGAGCTGTGCCGCCCAAAGGTCCTGAGGATGAGTGAGCGCGCGGTTCCAGACATTGCCATACGCCTTGGCAAGTGTATTGGCATCCATCAGTGAATATTCAGAGCCGGAGGCTTTCGCCACGGACCGGGCCTGAAGCTTCGAGGCTGCCTTCAGAGAGCGCTGCGTCAGCGCAATCATTCGCGTGGCCAGATCGGTCACGTCTGGGACGGTGGCTTGCGTCTTCGGCTTTGACATCGGGAGCTCCTCCTCGCTCGATCCGTTTGGCATGGCGATCGGGGCGCCGTTTTTCAGCGCCCCGACAGCGCTCAGTTCAGGCGCTCGAACGCCAGCGCGATACCCTGACCACCACCTATGCACATGGTGACAAGACCATACCTACCCCCTATGCGCTCCAACTCGTAGAGCGTCTTGATCGAGATGATCGCGCCGGTCGCCCCGATCGGGTGGCCAAGCGCGATGGCCCCGCCGTTGGGGTTCACCTTGCTGGTGTCGAGGCCGAGCCCGGCATTCACGGCACAGGCCTGAGCGGCGAAGGCCTCATTGCTTTCGATCACGTCGAACTGGTCGGCCGTCATATCGATCTTCCGCAGCAGGTTGGTCACGGCCGGGATAGGGCCGATCCCCATCACCTCGTGGCGCACGCCTGCGATGGCATAGCCCAGAAGCCGCGCGCGGGGCTTGAGGCCGGCCGCCTGCGCGGCGTCGGCAGAAGCAAGAACCAGCGCCGCGGCACCGTCATTGATGCCGGAAGCATTGCCGGCCGTCACAGAGCCATCTTTTCTGAAGGCCGGCCGGAGCTTGGCAAGGCTTTCCATCGTCGTGGAACCCTTGATGTGCTCATCGACGGCGAATGGAACCATCTCGCGGCGTATCTTGACCTCGATCGGCAGAATCTGGCTTTCGAAGTAGCCGGCCTCAACCGCCGCCGCTGCGCGGCGCTGGCTTTCGACGGCAAATGCGTCCTGTTGCTCGCGGGTGATCTGGTTCTCGGCGGCGACGTTCTCAGCCGTAACGCCCATGTGTCCGACCCCGAACGGGTCGTTCAGAGCGCCGATCATCATGTCCGTGAAGGACACATCACCCATCTTCTGGCCGGTGCGGATCGACTGCGTCGCATGGGGTGCTCGGGACATGCTTTCCGCCCCACCGGCGAGCGCAAAATCCACGTCGCCCAGCATGATGTGTTGTGCGGCGTTGACGATGGCCTGCGCGCCAGACCCGCACAGGCGGTTGACCGTAAGGCCCGTAGCCTCTTCAGGGATACCCGCATCGACGGCGGCGACGCGGCCCATGTACATGTCTTTTGCTTCTGTGTTGATCACATGCCCGAAGATCGAAGCTCCGATCTGACCGGGTTCGACGCCCGAGCGTGACATGGCTTCCTTCGAGACCGCGGTGGCCAACGCTGTGGGCGCGGTTCCCGCAAGCGAGCCTCCGAAGGTGCCGATTGCGGTGCGGGCTCCGTCAAGAATGACGACGTCTTTCATGGAACTTTCCTCTCGTTCAAGTCAGGCAGTGGGGTGACCAAGCCCGGCAATTCGGTCAGCAATGGCGTCGAGAACTGTCGGGTCGTCGATCGTGGCGGGCATCTTCCAGTCCGTCCCGTCTGCGATGGCGACCATCGTACCGCGCAGGATCTTGCCTGAACGGGTCTTCGGCAGCGCATCGATCACGATGCAGTGCTTGAACGCGGCGACAGGACCGATTTCCTGGCGGACCAGCTTGACGCATTCGGACTGGATGTCCTCTTCGGTGCGGTCAGCACCCGCGTTCAGACAGACCAGACCCAGCGGCGACTGGCCCTTGAGCGCATCGCCGATCCCGATCACGGCACATTCGGCGATGTCCGGATGGCTTGCCAGAACTTCTTCCATCGCACCGGTCGAAAGCCGGTGGCCCGCGACGTTGATCACATCGTCGGTGCGCGCCATGATATAGACATAACCATCTTCGTCTATCATACCCGCATCTCCGGTTTCGTAGTAGCCCGGAAAGGCGTGAAGATAGCTCTTGCGAAAGCGGTCTTCGGCGTTCCAGAGCGTCGGCAACGTGCCTGGCGGCAACGGCAACCTGATCGCGATCGCGCCCAGCGTGCCCGGCCCGACCGGGTGACCGGCATCGTCGAGAATCTCGATGTCGTACCCAGGCATCGGCAGGGCCGGAGAGCCGGGTTTGATCGGCAGTTGCTCGATACCGAGAGGGTTGGCCGCGATGGCCCAGCCGGTTTCGGTCTGCCACCAATGGTCGATCACGGGTTTCTGCAGATGTGTCTGGGCCCATTTGATTGTGTCCGGGTCGGCCCGCTCACCGGCCAGAAAAAGCGCCTGCAACCTGCTCAGATCGTATCTGGCGACATGGGTCGCCTCCGGGTCTTCCCGCTTGATTGCACGGAGCGCGGTCGGGGCCGTGAACAGCACTTTCACATCATGTTCTTCGATGACGCGCCAGAACGTGCCGGGATCGGGGGTGCCGACGGGCTTGCCCTCGAAGACAAGCGTCGTGCAGCCTGCCAGAAGGGGCCCATAGCAGATATAGCTGTGCCCGACCACCCAGCCCACATCCGAGGCCGCCCAAAATACGTCCCCAGCCCGCACGTTGTAAAGGTTCTTCATGGTCCACAGCAGGGCAACCATGTGTCCGCCGGTATGGCGCACCACACCCTTGGGCTGGCCCGTCGTCCCGGAGGTGTATAAGATATAGAGTGGGTCCGCACCACCCACGACCGTGCAGCCAACGGGTACTGCAACCGCCGTGACCTCGGCCCAGTCAAGATCGCGGCCCTGTGTCATCGCGGCCTCGGCCTGAGGGCGCTGCAGGATCAAGCAGACCTCCGGCTTGTGATCCGATTGCTTGATCGCCTCGTCCAGAAGCGGCTTGTAAGCGATGATACGCTTGCCCTCGATCCCGCAAGAGGCACTGAGAATGGCCTTCGGGGTCGCATCATTGATCCGCACCGCCAGTTCATGGGCAGCGAAACCGCCGAAGACGACCGAGTGGATCGCACCGATCCGGGCGCAGGCCAGCATCGCCTCCAGCGCTTCGGGGATCATCGGCATGTAGATCACCACGCGGTCGCCCTTGATGACGCCTCGCGCGGCCAGAACACCGGCCAATCGGGCAACGCGATCCTGAAGCTCTGCATAGGTGATCGTCGTCTTGCTGTTTGTGACCGGGCTGTCGTGGATGATTGCAGCCTGGTCGCCGCGGCCTGCCTCGACATGCCGGTCGACCGCGTTGTGGCAGGTGTTGGCCTCGGCATCCGCGAACCAGCTATAGCCCGGCGCGTTGCTGCCATCGAGCACCTTCTGCGGCGCCCGCTCCCAGTCTACCGCTTGCGCGGCTTCGGCCCAGAATGCCTCTGGATCAGCTTTCCAAGCGGAATATGTCTCTGCGTAAGTTCCCATGGTTCGTCTCCTCCCTCGAATAGGTCAGCTGAAGAACTGGCCACCATTGGCCGAGATCGTTGAGCCGTTGATGAAGCCTGCGTTGTCAGACGCGAGGAACAGGACGCAGCGGGCGATTTCCTCGGGCTCTCCAAGGCGGCCGACCGGGATTTGCGGCAAGATGTGCTTGTTCAGAACGTCCGCATCGATGGCTCGCACCATCTCTGTTCCGATGTAGCCGGGGCACACCGCGTTCACGGTAATTCCGGCCCGCGCACCTTCCTGGGCAAGCGCCTTGGTGAATCCAAGATCACCGGCTTTGGCCGAGGAATAGTTGGACTGACCTGCCTGTCCCTTCTGCCCGTTCACCGAAGAAATATTGATCACCCGGCCAAACTTGCGCTCGCGCATGCCCGCCCAGACGGGATTGGTCATGTGGAACAGACCATTGAGGTTGGTATTGATGACCGCATCCCACTTTTCCTTGGTCATCTTGTGAAACATGCCGTCACGCGTGATGCCGGCATTGTTCACAAGCACGTCGACCGGCCCAAGATCGGCCTCGACCCGCGCTATGCCCGCCACGCAGGCGTCATAGTCGCCGACAGACCACTTGTAGGTGGCGATGCCCGTCTCTGCAGTGAACAGGGCGGCGGCTTCGTCGTTGCCGGCGTAATTGGCGGCGACACTGTAGCCCGCCGCAGAAAGGGCCTTGCTTATCGCCGCGCCAATCCCGCGCGTGCCGCCGGTGACCAATGCTACTCTTGCCATGTTCTCTATCTCCACAAAGGGTTCCGGATCTCGCGATGTACTGCCTTGCGTTGGGCTTAGCCACGCAACAGGCTATGCGTCGAGGATTGAACGTGTTACCTTGTGAAGGTTCGCAATACGAACGATGCAAAATGCGAAAAAGTGAATGAGCGAAAACCAACGCAAGATCTTCGCCGGCGCGCGCATCCGTCACTTGCGGCAGACACGGAAAATGACCCAAGCAAATTTCGCCGCAGCGCTTGGAATTTCCACCAGTTACTTGAACCAGATCGAGAACAACCACCGGTCTTTGTCGGCCTCGGTGATCCTGTCTCTGTTCAACAGTTTCGGCTTCGATCTGTCGGAACTTGCGCTGGACGAGTCTGGAAAGATCGCGGTCGACCTGCGCGAAATCCTCACCGATCCGATCTTCGCGGATACGAACATCATGCCGCAAGAATTGAAGATTGCGGCGTCGAACACACCGAACATGGTGCGCGCGTTTCTCGGCCTGTACCAAGTGTTCCAGAAAACGCGCGAGCAGTTGGGCCAGCTCGACACCACGCTTTCGGAGTCCGAAGCGCCGGTCGCGCCCATGCCCTACGAAGAGGTAAGGGACTACTTCCACTACAAGGACAACTATATCGACGAACTGGACCGCGCTGCCGAAGCCTTTGCGCGCACGATCACGCGGACCGACCGGCAAAGATATGTTCTTCTGGCCGACTACCTGAGCGACGCGCATGGCATTCGCGTGGTCGAGACAAAGAGTGCGGCCGAAGCCGGATCCATTCGCCGCTATGATCCCGACTCTCAAACGCTGCATCTCAGCGCGACGTCGAACGCGGCCACTAACCTTTTCCAGATGGCCTACCAGGTCGGGTTGCTGGAGCAGGGTGCGCTGATCGAAAAGCTTCTGGACGAAGCCAGTTTTCATTCACCGAGCGCCCGTGAAGTCTGCCGCATGACCTTTGCCAACTATTTTGCCGGCGCCGTCGTGCTTCCGTACCAGGAATTTCTGGAGGCCGCGGCCGACACACGCCACGATCTGGACCGCCTGGCCTTCCGCTTCGACGCCAGCCGCGAACAGGTGTGCCACCGCCTCAGCATGTTGCAACGGCCCGGGCAGAAGGGGGTACCGTTCTATTTCCTGCGCATCGACCGGGCTGGAAACATTACCAAACGGCACAGTGCGACCAGTCTGAAATTCACGCGCTTCGGAGGGTCCTGCCCGCTGTGGAACGTCCATGCATCGTTCGAAGGGCACGGGGAGATACTGCGCCAATTGGCAAGTACGCCTGACGGCCTTCGCTACGTTTGCCTTGCATTCAGCAAGACGATCCCGACCCCTGAGTTCCGTAAGACATCGCGGAAGTACGCGATCGGTCTTGGGTGTGAAGCGAAATATGCAAGTCAGCTTGTTTACGCGGATGATCTTGACGTGACGGACCCGAGGCGGTTCGAGCCGATCGGCACCGGCTGCCGCATCTGCGAACGCTCCAATTGCAGGCACCGGTCCGTACCGCCGCTGGCGCGAGACATAAAGGTGGACCACAACACCCGAAACATCGTGCCGTTTCAGGTCGATTGAGGCTCAGAAAGGTAAGGTAACTTGCCCGAACTCAGATTTCGCGAAAGGAAACCTGTCAAGACGCCCCTCAACCTTGCGGGCGCCGCTCTGCGCAGCGCATGGCAAGATCCATGCTGAGATCAAAGCCGTTGCCCCGACGAGCGGCAACTCTGACTATGTCCGAGCGCGCACCGGATAGCACATCACAAAAGAGCCGAGACCGGTGCGATTGTAGGACTTCTGTGGGGCGTTGATGCTGGGTTGGGTAGCCCCTCCTGACGGCACTTGTGCCAGATTGATTCATGAAGGATTAGGAGGAATTGGCTATGAAGGAAGTCTCGATCATCGGCGTCGACCTGGCGAAGCAGGTCTTTCAAGTGCACGGAGCGACAGCGCAAGGCGAAGCCGTGTTTCGCAAGATGTAACCGCCGGACGTAATCTCCCCGAAAGCGCCGTTTGAATTTTCCTCAGACGAGAGCGTCAGGGCCAATTCCGAACTTCATCTATTCGGAATTGGCTCTGTCGCGGGACATAGGCCTGATGCTCCGAACGCAGATTGGACCTGTCGCGGTTTGGTGCCGCTCCTTTGATAGCATAATGTGCAGCAAAGGAGACGAGCTATGGGCACGGGAAGAACGGATGAATTCCGCAAGGATGCAGTGCGAATTGCGCTGACGAGCGGGCTAACACGGCGACAAGTTGCGGATGATCTGGGCGTTGGGCTTTCGACGCTGAACAAGTGGGTGAACGCGCACCGTGACACGGATTTGGTATCCCCCGAGGATCGCGAGCTTGCGCTGGAGAACGAACGGCTTCGGCGCGAGAACCGCATCCTCAAGGAGGAGAGGGACATCCTAAAAAAAGCCACCCAGTTCTTCGCGAGCCAAAAGCCATGAGGTTCAGCTTCATTGAAGAACAGCGCGGGACCTTCCCGCTCGACCGGCTTTGTCAGGTCATGAACGTCAGCCCACGCTGAACCGCCCCGGGTTTACCGGAGATTAAAACTCTCAAAAGGTGAGCCTCATGACAGACAAGAAACATACCCCGAGCTACACGGCCGAGTTCCGCGCGCGCGGCGTTCGGCTTTTCCGCGAACACCGTTCTGATTACAGCAGCGACAGTGCTGCCTACCGAGCAATTGCCTCGAAGCTGGGTTGTTCGTCTTTCAGCCTGCGGGAGTGGTGTCGGCGAGCCGCGCGTGATGCAGGCGATCTGTCCGGACCGACGAGCGAGGAGAAAGCACGGATCAAGGCCCTGGAGCGCGAAAACCGTGAACTCAGGCAAGCCAACGAGATCCTGAAGAAGGCCAGCGCATATTTCGCAGCGGCGGAGCTCGACCGCCCGTTCCGCAAATGATCGCATTCATCGACGATCAGCGTGGCGTCTTTGGTGTCGGGCCGATCTGCCGGGTTCTGGGGATCGCACCATCGACGTATTATGCCTTCAAGGCTGTGGAGCGCGATCCGGACCTGGCATCGGGTCGGGCCAAGCAGGACCGACTGGACATGGCGGCGATCAAGCAGGCCTTCGATGGAAGCCGGGGACGATACGGCGCGCGCAAGGTCTGGCATCAGTTGCGCCGCGAAGGGCACGACATCTCTCGCTGCACCGTGGAGAGACTGATGAAGGTGATGGGATTACAGGGCGTTGTCCGCGGCAAGAAGGTTACCACGACCAACCCCGACACGGCCCAACCTTGCCCTGATGACAAGGTGAACCGCGCCTTTGTGGCGGACATGCCGAACCAGCTCTGGGTCAGCGATTTCACCTATGTCTCGAGCTGGCAGGGCATGGTCTACGTGGCCTTCATCATCGACGTCTTCGCCCGCAAGATCGTCGGCTGGCTCGTCTCGACCTCGATGACGACCGGTTTCGTCCTCGATGCCCTGAACCAGGCCATCTGACAGCGGGCGCCGTCCGAGGCTGACAAGCTGATCCATCATAGCGACCGCGGCAGCCAATACCTGTCGATCCGATACACCGAGCGGCTCGCCGAGGCCGGCATCGACACCTCGGTCGGCAGCGTCGGAGATTCCTACGACACCGCCTTGGCAGAAAGCATCATCGGCCTGTTCAAGACCGAGGTCATCAAGTTCCTCGGCCCTTGGAAGTCCGTTGGTCAGGTCGAATGGGAAACCCTGAAATGGGTCGACTGGTATAACAACACCCGCCTGCACAGCGCCATCGGCTACATCACGCCGCACGAAGCAGAGGAGTCATTCTACGCAAACTTGAACGCTGCCGAAAAAGCAGCCTAATCATTGAACAAGAAACTCTCCGGTAAACCCGGGGCGGTTCAAGCGGATTGCGGGCTTTCCGCAACCGGCCTGCCAGCCGCAGGCAGCGCACGGATATGGTTGTGCTGGCGCATATCAAGGAACAGTCGCGCTTGAGCCTGGGCAGCTACGGCAGGCCCCGAATGACCGAAGAACTGAAGGAGGGCGGCATCGATGTGGGCCATCGCCGGGTTGGGCGTTTGATGCGCGAAAACGGGATTACCGTTAATAGAACGCGTAAGTTCAAGGCGACCACAGACAGCGATCATACGTTCAACATCGCCCCGAACCTGCTGGATCGCGACTTCAAAGCAGATCAGACGAACCAGAAATGGGCGGGTGACATCAGCTATATCTGGACCCGCGAGGGCTGGCTGTATCTGGCCGTCATCCTCGATCTGCATTCCCGGCGTGTCATTGGTTGGGCTGTCAGCAATCGCATGAAGCGTGACCTCGCGATCCGGGCCTTGAAAATGGCCATCGCTTTCCGAGCGCCACCCAAAGGCTGCATCTTCCACAGCGATCGCGGAAGCCAATACTGTTCGCATGACTACCAGAAGATCCTGCGCCAGCATGGCTTCAAAGTCTCCATGAGCGGCAAAGGTAATTGTTATGACAATGCGGCCGTCGAGACATTCTTCAAAACCATCAAGGCCGAACTCATCTGGCGGCGGTCATGGGCAACCAGGCGGCAAGCTGAGATCGCAATCTTCGAATACATCAACGGCTTCTACAATCCGCGACGACGCCACTCAGCACTGGGCTGGAAAAGCCCGGTCGCCTTCGAACGGAAAGTGGCTTAAACGAGCACTTGGAGCGGCACAAAAGCGTGACAGGTCCAAACAGGTATCATGAGAGCCTCGGCAACCTGACACCCGCCGACGTCTACTTCGGCCGAGCCGAGCAGATCCTGAAACAGCGAGAGGAGATCAAACGGAAAACCATGCTCGCCCGGCGCTTGCGCCACGAAACTGAAACCGCATAACCTCAATCAGCGGTGAGCCAGAGCCTCCAGTCTGGAAAGCGCTCAAGCGTCCCAAATTATCTGACGACGGACACTTCAACCTGTGCGGTCCGAGAGAGACCGCCTCACCGTATCGGTAGGTTGTGGTGTGAAGGATGTCGCGGCAGGCAAAAATTTTGGGGTCCAGTGTGGTTCGAGTAAGACGGCACGCACGTCGAAGAGGATCAGCGACGGCGTGAGGCGCCCGGACTGACGGGCACTGCGTTTCGCCAGGCGTTCAATCCCTTGCAGCGCCGACAGATCCGCTCTCCGAAACCTTCGCTCGAGAACAAGGTTTCACACCGCAGGCATCGGCGTTCTTGCGGAACGTCGCGCCGGGCCCTTACGGTCATAAACGATGGCATTGCGACTTCGGCCATGGTCCTGGCCAACATCAAATCTGTCCAGCTGCCTGGCGGCTGCGCGATAGCGACGGTGTTTCCGATCCTGAAGGCATTCCTTCGTTTTCGGCGTCCCGGATTGACGCATCAACCCGCGTTCTTTGGGCGGTCGTTGCCGACGCCGGCACATTCAATTCGGGATCAGGCGTCCCACGTTCAGTATAGAGATGTCGCAAATGCGCCTCTGAGACTCCGTCAGCCTTCATCACAAGACGCACCATCGGATCTGATAACATTTCCTCGAGAAAGAGGTCGGACAGTGCCTTGCCCGTCAGCTTATCCTTGGCGCGTGCTTGGTCGAGGTCGGCAAGGGAAACGGTCAGGGCCCGCGCAAGCCCGGGATGCGATATCCGAGGATGAAGCTTCACGAGGACAGAGGCCTTCCAGACTGCGGGATCCTTTTGATCCGGGGGTGAAACCAACTCCGTTTCGATCTCGTATTCTCCCGCCGGAAGCGTCTCGTCAAAGCCGGGCACAGTGAACGGTCGGGCGAACACCGCGACGGTCTTGCTCGTCAAATCTTCCATCGACCTATTCCTCCATGCTGCTGCGGGTGGTCCGCGCCCCATTTGAGGACGGGGCGCGTGGCCTGTGCAGGTCTCAAGATGTCTTGGATTTCGTTGGCGCTTCCTTGCCGGCGGCCTTCGGCTCGTTCGCTTTGGAAGGAGTCTTCGCGGTCTCCGGAGGCTTCGGCTTCATTGCAGCCGCAGCCCTGGCAGTCAGGTCCTTGAAGGACATGTCATCGATCCTTTGATTGGCCGACGTCAACTCCTCGTCCATGACGGACCGGGAGGCTTGGCGTCGGTTCTATACATATGGGGAATGGTCACTCATTTTACGACGGCGCACTTCGAAGAAAACGAAAGTCGATTAGGTCAATTCCTCGGTCCAGACCTTGAAGTCCGTCAAGGTGTTGTCCCCGAATGTCTGGGTCAAAGGCACATCGGCGGCATCGCGGCCGCGCGCGATCAGAATTCTCGCAAACCTCGGCTTGTTGTTGCGCGGGTCGAACATATGCCATTCACCAGCGAGAAAGACTTCCATCCACGCGGCGAAGTCCCCCGGCGGATGAGGCAGCGGTTCACCGATATCACTGAGATATCCGGTGCAATAGCGTGCTGGAATATTCATGCAGCGACACAGGGCGATGGCGAGATGGGCGAAATCGCGACAAACCCCCTGCCCCTCCGCCATCGTTTGAGATGCGGTGCGCGTCGCTTTCGCTTGCATATAGTCGAAGCGCACATGCCCGTGCACGAAATCACAGATCGCTTGAACGCGCGACCAACCGGGTTCGGTCGTCTCAAAGCGGCGCCAAGCCTCTTCCGACAAGAGGTCGGTATCGCAGTATCTGCTTCCCAGAAGAAAAACGAGGCTTTCGAACGGAAGATCCTGGACCGCGTGTTGTTGGGCGCCAGGGGAAGTTGGATCGAGTTGCCCCGTGTCGCGAAAGATACCATCCGTCGACAACGAAAATTCACCAGACGGCGCCAGCAAACGCGTGCACCAGTTGCCGAAGCCATCCCGATAGCTTTCGAGGGGCACGCTCGGAGACGTGACGAGATAATCTGCCCGTTCCAGATCCCCGAAGCGCGAATAATGCACGTTCAGCATGGCGATCATTGGCGTTGGCTGCTGAAATTCGTAGCGCAATCGACAGCCGATTTGCACTCTCAATCCCCGCGCGTCGCGGAGAGACATTTCTGATTCAGCGTCCAAGGATGCATTCCCCTTCCGATAGCTGAAAGCCCCGGTCGCAGCTCCACCGGTTGCCGGATCGGTGAAGATGGGCGTTCTCAGGCAAATCGATGGCCACGCACGCGTCGTTCAGCATCGCGTATCCCCTTTCACAGCGCCATCCCGGTCCGTAGGAGGCCGTATCAAGATAGGCGTTCATCGGCAGGACAATGGCGTCACACTGCTCGCCGGTTCTTACGAAGCCTCTCTCGCAGACCCAGGCGGCGCCATAGCTCTCGTTGGTCAGGTACGCGTTGTCTGGCACGGCAATCAGAACGCATTTCCCACCGACGGCCGCGTACCCGCGATCGCATGCCCATCCTATGCCCGCGCTGTCTCCGGTCAGATAGGAATGCTCAGGTAAGACGAGGGGAACACAAGCGTCGCGTTCCTGACGGTACCCGCGTTCGCATTGCCAATCGTAGCCGGCAGGCCGCAGGAAAGCATTGGCGGGGACAGGGACGGCAGCGCATACCGAACCGTCGACTTCTTGATACCCGCGACTGCATGCCCAGCCCGTCCCATAGGACCGCCCAGTTGGAAAGGCATGCTCAGGGATATCGATAGACAGGCACTCACCGCCTGCTGCTCGATACCCAAGATCACAGACCCAGCCGTCTCCATACGTGCGCATCTGGGCGTTCGGCGGCATCGGGCCCGTCGCATCCTGTGCAATGACGGGAAAAGCGATGGAAGAGATCACACTTCCCACGAAAACCATCCTCGCGATAAGCCGTGAAAACGCGCGATGGACCGGTTGCTTTTTGTGTTTCATCACGAGTTCAGGTGCAAACGGAGATCTGTCGGGTGCCTCAAGCATCAGCGTTCCGTTCAGCCGCCCCGCGCGAATGTTGCTGCAGGGATGGCACGGGTCACCCTTCATCGGCCGCTTTCTCAGAAGGATCCAGCAAACCATCGGCATCAAGTTCTGCAAGGCACGACTGCGCTATATCCCGATCCGGCCCATCGGTTCCCGGCATGGTTGCCCAGCCCGCTGTCATCAGCGCATCGCGCCGCTGGTAGGTCGAGGCGGCCCGGATCGTTGCCATCTTGTCCGCACTCGCCGGGTCGGACAGCGCCATATCCAGACAAACCGGCACCATGGAGGCGACGACATCGTCGCGGGCCATTGCCATCGCCCTATCATTCGCCGTTCCACCGGTCACCCAGCCACCCCAGGTGAATCCCGCGATACCGACGAAGATCGCACCGATCAGCGCGCCATAGATGCCGGGTTTGAGCCATTCGGGCGTATTCATTTCAAGTCCTCTTGCGGGGAAAGCGCCGCATCGCTGCCATTGGTGTTCAGGGTCATGGCCTTATCCCGGTTCAGCGCCGCTTTTAGGTCGTCTTCAGAAGTCGCGCGTAGTTCTGTGCGTCCGGATCGGTCCCCCCCGGGATGCACTGTCAGATAGGTCGCTGTCCGCCTGTAGGCCTCGAAGCTCAACCCCTCGAGACGCTCTTCTTCGACAAGGACCTCGTAGTCGCCAGCGGGCAACTCGCCCAGGTAACCCGGCAGGGTGAATGGGTTCAAAAACGTCACCATCGATCTGGTCGACCGCATGTTCATCTCTGGTCTCCGCGATTTAGGCTGATCTGTCGCACAAAACTGCTGAAGCCCCTTGGGGTTCGGGTCATCAGTCGAACGGTGTCAAACCACATATATGTCGGCTTCGTTGGACCCGCGCTGACGCAGGTTAGCGCCGGGCTCGGAACCGGTTCAAAGCTGCCCGGAACTGCTGCCGACACTGACTTGTGTAAGCGTGTCATGGGCGGGTTGCGGCTATCGTTTGGCCGAAACAGGCGCGTCCCGCGTTCTTGCAACCAAGGAATGGAAAGACGATGGCCCAATCCAATGTCCTCAACCCGCACCCACCCGAGTTCGGGCAATTTCTCTATGCGTCCGTCGGCGAGGATCGAAACGGATATGTCGTCACGGTCCTTTCCACGCTCGCGCGGCTCGGCCTCGACCCATGGAAAGAAACCGCTGACCTGGTCGCGCTGGGGCGCGGGGCCGCGCAAGTCCGGCTGGGGACGCTGCTTGCCCAATTTCGCGATGTTCCCGCGCTTGCAATCGATCACGACAGTGTCGCGCGAAACCTGAGCCAGTTGCTTCCTGAAGGGCACGCGACAAGGATCCTGAGGCCAGTTGCCTCGACAGTCACCTCCGGCGGCCCGAGTGCAATCGGCGTGATCTGGGCGGTACTCGCGATCGTATTCGTGCTGTCTCAGATACTGATGGCCGGCGGATGGGAATTTGGCGAATGACCAACTTCACGCAGGCCGCTAGTACAGTAGTCTATTTAGGGCTTAAAGCTCAAACCCTGTCGTCTCTGGAACAGTGCGTGCTCTGGGACATGGAAGAGCACTTCTGGACCAGCGGCGCCGAAAACGCGCGGGCGACGACAGCAACCTATGCCGTGATGATTTTCCCCTATCCGTCAGGAATTCTCAAGGGTGACCAGATCTGGACCCATCTCAGACAGAATACCGGTTGGCGCTCCGTTGTCATGGCCGACCGGCGCGTTACGCGGTGTCGTGACATCGTCATTCTTACCTATCGCGTCTCGGCAGAAAAACCCGATATTCCGATCTACAAGGCCCTTTGTAGCTCCACCTACCTCAACGATGACGAGAGCTGGTTGAGGATTTCCCACCAACAAACAGCGGTGACTTGACAAAAGACAGGCGCAATCGACGCGCGCCGGAGTCGGACTAACCTACGTCAGTCCGGGGAGGCGTGACATCGTTAAGGTAGGAATTGCTACCGAATATTAGGTGGCGCAATTTTCCGAGCACCCGAGGAGCGTGTTGGCTAGCCGCCCCGACAAGGTCGGCTTGTCGGCACGCTTCTTTTTCTCGGAACGTCCTTGAAAGGACAATCCCAATGACTCCCGAACAGAACAAGACCGCCGACAAGATGAAATCCGTCAAGGCCGCATGGGACAAGGCGCCCGCAGGCCCCAAGAAGGATAATGCGCTGAAGCATTACCAGGCAGCCGAGAAGGCGAACACCGCCAAGAATGACGCCGAGACCAACAAGGAACTGGATGCGGCGACCCACGCCCTCGTGTGACATGCAGCGTCTGAGTTGATCCCCGGGGCCGCCTGCCACGCAAAGGAGGGCGGCCCTCCTATTTCAGGAGCGGCCCGGTCTGGTCCAGATAGGCCGGATCGAACTCTGCAAGTTTCACCAGCCCTCCGTAATCGTCAAACGTCACATGTCCGTCCCGAAAGGTCACCAGTCCATTCTCGCGAAGCTGGCGCAGGACGCGGTTCACATGGACCGCGCTCAACCCCAGCGTGTCGGCGAGGTGATACTGCGTCAGCGGGCAGTCGAAGCCGTCCTTGCCGCCCATGCCGACAAGCGCAAGCCGCGATCCCAGTTCCAACAAGAAATGAGCCATGCGGGCATCCGCGTCACGCCGACCGATTCCGACGAGATGTTCCACCACCATCGCCTCGTCCCTTGACGCCGCCCAGAGAATTGCGGTCGCCAGGCGCGGGGTCAGCGCGAAGGCTTCCAGCAGGTCTCTGGTCATCACTTCGGCAGCCTCGATGTCCACGATGGGTTCGAAGCTGTGGTCCGAGGTGCGCAACAGAACGCTTCGCAACCCGAGAAAATCCCCCGGCACCTGGAAATCCACGATCTGCCGCGTCCCGTCGGTCTGCCGCTTGTAGGAGCAAACCCAGCCGCCTGACAAGATGTAGGCCGCCTGAGCCGACTGGCCCTGATGCACCATTTCCCGCCTAGCGACAAAGGTCCGGCGGCGCTGGTGCAGTCGTTCAAGGACGGCCAACTCGACCTGAGATAGGGCGACGAACGCGGAAAGCTTACGTGTCAGGGGGCTGTGTTCAACTGATGTCATCGGGCCTCTTGGCTAGTCTGGACCCAAAAGCGGAATTCGGCTCGGACAAAACTCTGTATCAGTTCAGCATAGACCACATCCTACGAGAAGTACGGACGCATCTGAGCCTCAACTTCCACCGGTTCGTGATGCCGAGGAAGGAACCCGAAATGTACACCGCAAGCGAACATGCAGGTCAGGCTGCCCTATCGATCTTTGAGGCGCTGCTGCTTGCCATGAGCGATCGCCGACTGCTGCTGGAGGACGAGATCGTGGGGGTTCTTCGCGACGCCGCAGTAGTCCGTGAGAGCGCGGTCGGCACCGACCATGAGACGGAAAACCACCGAGCTGTCGCGGACCTGATCTGGCGTGCTGCCGGTTCCGTGGACACCGGGGTAGGTTTGCATAGCGCGATCCTCGAACACCATGGGGCTGAGATAGCCCAGCTTCGAGTGGCGTCGTCTCGGATTGTAGAAGCGCTCGATGTAGTCGAACACGTCGGCGCGGGCGGCGTTGCAGGTGCGGTAGACCTTGCGTGCCGTCCGTTCGGTTTTCAGCGATGAGAAGAAGATTTCCATCGCCGAGTTGTCCCAGACATTACCCGCCCGGCTCATTGAGCAGGTGATGCCGGTGTCGAGCAGCAGGCGTTGGAACTGCTCGCTGGTATGTTGCGAGCCCTGGTCCGAATGGTGGAGCAGCGCTGCGGCTTTCCCGCGGCGCCAGACGGCCATCATCAGGGCATCCATGACCAGCGCGGCATCCCGGTCCGCCTTCATGGACCAGCCGACGGTGAGCCATTGATGCGCCACTGGTTCAAGCACAATGGCGAACCCGGGAGAAGAGGTCCAGCACGACTGAGACGTAGAGCCAGCCCTCGGCGGTCCAGATGTAGGCGAAGTCGGCCAGCCACTTCTGGTTCGGCCGGTCGGCATGGAAGTCCCGGTCGAGGATATTGTCGGCGATGACCGAGCGTTCGCCATCGTCCTTCGGCCTCCCGCGTCGCTTCGGCCGCGCTCTCATGGCGTTCTGCCGCATCAGGCGCTCGATCCGGTGCAGTCCGCAGGCCAGTCCGTCCTCGAGCACGTCGCGCCAGACGCGGCGGGCACCATAGGTCCGATCGCTGGCCTTGAAGCTCTTGTCGATCTCCACGACGAGCTTCGCGTCGTAGCTCGCCCGGGCGCTGATCGGTCGTCTGAGCCAGGCATGGAAGCCCGACCGAGAGACGCCCAGCACCTCGCACATCCTACTGACCGGCCAGATGTGCCGATACTTCGCAACGAACGCGAACGTCATGTCGCTTCCCGCGCGAAGTAAGCGCTCGCCATTGTGCTTGAACCAATGACGCACATGGCTCGCCCTTTTTTTAGGATGTCACGCTCCGCCTTGAGCTTGGCGACCTCTTTCTTCAGGGCCGCGATCTCGGCCAGATCAGCGCGCTGCTGCCCGTTGCCGGGGAAGGCCGTTGCAGGTGCCAAAGCCGCTTCGCGCATCCAGCGACGCAGCACGCTCTCTGCAAGTTCCAGATCCCGGCATGCCTGAGAAACCGAAACACCCCGCTCGGTCACCAGCTTGACCGCCTCGATCTTGAACTCGCGGCTGAACTTCCGTCTCGTCATATCCACTCTCCAGTTCCATGGTCACGATCTTATCTTCGTGTCCACGAAACCGGCAGCAGCTCAGTGGTCGATGGCTTCCGTACGCGCTTTTCCCGCCCCATTTGGAATTCGCTTACGGTTGGGAACGATGGCGCATATGGCAGGCGCACACCGTACGTGGCGCAATGTCCGGCGCGTTGAAAGAGCGGCTGGGGATGACGGTCACCTCCGAACCGCATGACGCGCGCGGTCGGGTCTATCGCCTGACAGCCTGACGGCACCGTTCGGTTGCTTGAGGGAAGCAATCGGCCAGTTTCTCTCGACGGAACGGTCCACCGTCGCGCGGCAGTCAGTTTGGCCAGAGGACCTGCGCGTCCGGCGACCCCGGCCAGCCAGAATGTGGGATGTCGATCAGGATGGCGTCCGGGCGCTTCACAAGCTGTCGCGCTGTGGTCTCGCACTCGGCACGCACATATCCGCGCCGTGTCGCGGGCGCAGTCGGTTCCGTCCGAAGGAAGAATTGCCAGACGGTCATGGCGACAACGTTGGCAAGAATTACCTAACGAAATGTTAAACGCGAAACCGTCCTCACCGACAGCGCCGTCAGGATCGCCTTGTTTACTCGGGGTGCCCTGTGCGCAGGTGTGCCCTTCCCCCAGCAGACATCCTGAACGCCCCCTGAGCCCGACACATCACCCAAAGCGATTGACGTCGCCGGCCAAAGCGCCATCCGGTTCGCGCAGTGTGCACTCCACCGCATCGTTTCTCGTTCGGCCCTTTGGACCTGATCCGACTGTGGGCGACGCCGGGGGCGGCTAGGGCCTGAAGTCAGGCGCGCCGCCAGGGTCCGGAGTCTCGGCGAACCAGACATGGTAAACAGGCGGCCCGCTGGTAGTGGCCGGTGCGACCCCGACACCCACCGCTTTCCAGTCCTTGCCGCGCCAAGGCCCGGTGTTCTCGATCACTGGCGCATGACCAGAGGACGCGAGCCAGCCATCGACCACCTGTGACATTTCCGGAAAACCGTCCGCCGAGATTTCATACGCCGTGGCGCAATAGCCCGAATTCAGTCTCCTCGGGGCTTCCCACATCACTTCGGGTCGGCTGTGATCGGCCGGATAGGGTGCATCCGACCAGCTATGGGAATTGCTGCCGGGGGCTTGTCCCCCCTTTCCGAGGATGTTCACTGACGTATCCATGGCATGGCGCCCGGCCACCAGCGTGAGCCCGCGCGACAGCGGCACACGCGGCAGGCCAAGCGTTTCGCGATGGCGCATCAGCGCCTCGTAGAGTTCCGCCTCCTGCGCATTGAGGTCATCCGCAGGTCCCGGCGCGTAGATGTTGAATGGCAGTGCGGCTGCAAGCGCCGGATCACCGGCAACGGTCAGCCGACCCGAACAGCTGTCGCCCCGAGTGGCCCGCTCTCCTCCGCCGCAGGCGGTCAGCGCGAGCACCGCCGCAGACGCCCAAACCGCCACCAGAATGCGCGGCTGCCTCGAAACAGGGGTATCGGGATAGAGCGTGGTCGCGCGGGCAATCCTTACGGGGTTCATCATGAAAGACCTCTGGTTTCTGTTCACGGCCGATTTTCAGGTGGCTTTCCGTATAACAGCAGGAGCACCAGAGCTTTCCAAAAAAGTTAAGCGCCTTCCACCCAAGTTGGACGTTGATGCTGTAGCCGCCCACAACTAGAAAAGTATGGTCAGAAAGGTCCCGTGTTGAGGCTTCGAAGCGGGCCGAACCGCGCGGCACAAAGCCACTGCTTTTGGCCGCAATCACAGCGGCTTAAGAAGCGCCGACCTATTCAAGCACAACATGTGGCAGGGCGTGGTTTTCACCGATATCGGTCGTTTGTGACCACCCTCCCCCGCCCAACTGGATTTCAGCGGCTTGGCCATGACAAACCTTGGGCCGATACCCCCGGGATTTCGGGAGGGTTTCGCCCCGGCTCCCTCTGCGCCCGTTCCGGCCCGGGGCAATCATGTCCAGAACATGGACCTCGCGAGCACCGGGATAGTATTCGTAGAGGAAGACCTAGCCCTCTATGGGGAGCAGCCGCACCCTGCCCTGGAACACCGGTTCGGCCTCCGGCAACATGCCCAGTGAATCGACCAGCCGCGGCTGGATACTTTCGAGAAAATCGAGCAGAGCCGAAACGCTATCCGTATCAAATTGATCGACGAGCGCCACCAGGGCGGCATCGACACTTGGGGCGAAGAGAACAGCTACGGGCTGCACGGGTCCCGAAGATCGAGAAACCTGGCGCAAGGCGCGGTCTCGAAGGGCCGCGAAACACGTCGCATCGGCGAGAATCCCATGTCCGTCGGCGATGGCGCGACGGCTGTCATCAAGGCGCCGGTTCAGGTCGATCTGCGCCATCACCGCATCGAGGAGATCGAGCTTCCCGGCAGCGAAAACCACTTTCAGTGGAAAGGCGAGGAAGCTTTCGGCCAGCGCCCGGACATCCACCATAGAGAATGTCGCGGCGACCTCGTACGCTGACGTGTCGAGCCATACGAGGAAATCTGGCCAGACCGGATACCTATCCGCTACCCCCACACAATGGCAGCGATATTTTGCTCTTTCTTGCCAAAGCTATCGGCGTTGATCGCCGTCGTGCTGAGGTGCGCATGGCCCGCCCATTCCTGCAGAATGTGCAGCAGGACGCCGTTGACCGTGGTGTTGATGCCGAACCCGTGGCGCAGCCGGACCTTTGCTTTGGTGGCCTCTCCTCCGGGGGCACCCTCACTGGTAGGCGGCATGCCCATTCGAGCACGCACGCAAGGCCTTTTGTTGTTGGTGCTGGAAGAACATGGTTTCGAGGGTTACCTGCCACGTCGCGGCGTCACGCTGGGCAGGACCGCTTATCTGTTCTTGAAAACGACATGGGAGGCTTCCATCCGCTTTTCTATCACTATCGCCCTGATCCTCGTCCTGTCCGCCGTGGGGCTGACCTACGAGATCGCCGCGGGCCGCGTGCTCGCACCGTTCTTCGGGACCTCGCTGCTGACCTGGACGACCGTGATCGCGACGGTTCTGGGCGGATTTTCCTTGGGCAGCGCCCTTGGCGGGATCGTGGCGGAACGGCCGCGGGCCGTCGCCCTGCGCAATGTCCGCAGCGCGCTTATCGCGACGGCGGTGCTGATGGCCGTGTCGCCTACCTTGCTCGGCTTGCTGCACGCTTTCGGTGCGCGCGGCATCGATGGCATGATGCTCAGCGTGTTTATCGTGTTCTTTCCAGCATCCGTCTGTGTGACGCTTCCATCGCCGTTGCTTGCGAAGATCGCGATCGAGGCGCGGCCAGGCCGGGAGGGATCGTCGCTGGGTTTCGTGCTGGCGGCAGGGTCGGTAGGGGCGATTGTCGGAGCCATCCTCGCCGGGTTCGTGACGCTGCCCCTGATTGGGTCGACGGCGACTTTCGCCGCCTGCGGGGCGGTGGCGCTGCTTTGCCTGCCGGTCGTGCGCGGTGGCGGCCCGGGCAACCCAAGCGTGACCATCGCGGCTGCGGGTTTTGTCGGCTTTGCAGGTCTCGCCGGATCCCCGGCCTGCCAGTATGAATCCGGGCTGTCCTGCTTGCATGTCGTGGAGCAAGGCCCCGAAGTGCTTTTGGTCTCGGATGGTACTGTGCAAGCCGCCGAGCGGGTCACACCGGTAGAGGGTGAGGATGGCACGGTCGGGCTTGCCCTGAGCTATACCAAGTGGCTCTGGGCCCGCATGGATCGCGATCTCGGGCCGGATGCATCGGTTCTTTTCATTGGGGGCGGCGGTTACACGCTGCCGACAAAGCTGCTCGCCTCTCGGCCGAAGGCGCAAGCGGTCGCGGTGGAGATCGACCCCCTGGTGACGAAGGTGGTGCGCATGCACCTGCCGAACGCAGCGAAGATGATCGCGCGGACCGGTCATGACGCAATCGACGATGCGGGTGCGGAGGGACGGCTCGAGATCGTTCACGCCGACGGGAGGGTCTACCTGGAAGAAACAGACCAGCGCTTTGACGCCGCGGTGATGGATGCCTTCTCATCCGGTTCGGTCCCGGCGCATCTGGTCACGCTCGAGACATTTGCCCGGCTTGAAGAAATTGTCGATGGACCGGTCTATGTTAACCTTATCGATGCCCCCGACGGTCCCCTCGCGCGCGGCGTCCATGCAATCCTGAGAAAGCTTTTTCCGCGGATCGAAACAGTTCAGGGCGACATCAAAGAGAATGGTCGAACCAACATCCTCTTCGCGGCATCCGATCTGGGTCTTGAGCCTCTGGACGGCTTGCCCGATGATTACGGACCCACGCAGATCTCCGGCGCGCGTGCTTTTACCGATGATCGTGGCTGGGTCGGACATCGGTAGATCTAAGATAGAACTGCGTGCCAGATGGTCAGTCCCGGCATTTGCCAAAGCCACTCTGAGCGGACTCGAGACGATCAGGACCATCAAACGCGGCCATATCTACCACCAACAACCCGGCGTCAGAGACGAGATCGAATTCATCGCAAGCCTCTTCGAGACCGCCGCGTGACCAATTGTGCCATCAGGTAAACCTGCAACACGCGCAAATTAGCGTAACAGTCCCCGCCAAAAAGCTCGTCACCATCGCCGACGCCCAGTGCAAAAGCCGTCACAAATGGACTGCCGCGACGACCTGACAGATACAGTTGCTAGCCTAGGTCGAACCGACTGGCCCGCGACCAGCCGCAGCGGCCGGTGCGTCTGGCCAAGCAGACGGGTCGGTATCGAGGTCCGGGAACTGCGCTGGATCGAAGACCGGCTTGGCCACACCCGCCGCCAACTGGGTCCTGAAGTCGGTGATGATGCGCATCGCCACCGGGAAGAGCATCATCAATGCCAGCAGGTTCACTACAGCGAGAATTCCCATCATTGGGTCCGAGAACGCGAAGACTGCCGTCGCTCCGGGCGCCACGGCGCCGAGGAAGACAATGCCCATGATGGCCACCCGCAGCACAAGCACCGCCATCTTGTTCTCGGTCATGAAGATCAGTGCGTTTTCGCCAAGGTAATAGTTGTACATGATCGACGAGAACGCGAATAGCAGGATCGCGAAGGTCAGGAAGTACTGCGCCCATGCGCCCACATGTTCGACCATGCTTTGCTGAGTGAGCGCCACGCCGTCGATGCCTTCCGCGCCGGGCTGGTAGACATCGGCGAGCAGGATCACGAACGCCGTACATGAACAGATCAAAATCGTGTCTATGAAAACCGAGAAGCTCTGGGTGATCCCCTGGCTTACCGGGTGTTTCACATAGGCCGTCGCGGCCACGTTGGGCGCCGAGCCAAGCCCGGCCTCGTTGGAAAAGAGACCGCGCCGCAGCCCTTGCGCGATGGCAGCACCCATTCCGCCGGCGACTGCCTCCCGAAGCCCGAACGCATTGGCGACAATATCCCAGAGCACGGCAGGGAGCGAGAAAACATTCAGCACGATCACGACCAGCGCCATCCCGATATAACCAATTGCCATCACGGGGATGATCACATCGGCTGCCTTGGCAATCCGGTGTATGCCGCCGAACACGATGACGCCTGTCAGCAGCGACAGGGCGATTCCCGTCCACAGCCGTGGAACGTCCATCGAATCAAGCGCCGCACCGGCGACGGTATTGCCCTGGAACGCATTGAACCCTATGGAGAACGAGGCAATCAGGCAGACGGCGTAGATAGTCGCCAGCCAACGGTAGTTTTCGCCAAGGCCGTGCACGATCGCCCGCGCCGGACCGCCGCGATAGTCGCCGTTTTCGTCCGTGCGCTTGTAAAGCTGGGCCAGCGTTGCCTCGACCAGCGCGGTGCACATGCCGATCAGTGCGATGACCCACATCCAGAATACCGCACCGGGCCCGCCGGCGGTGATCGCCACTGCGACGCCGGCGATGTTGCCGCCGCCGACGCGCCCGCCCACGGAGACGAACAGCGCTTCGCGTGCACTGATCTTGGTCGGATCGTTGTCCTCGTCACCCCCCGTCAGGACATTGAACATCCGTTTGAAAAAACGGAACTGCACAAACCCGCTGGCGACTGTGAAGAACACGCCGAGAACGACGAGAAACGGGATCAGCGACCAACCCCACGTGAAGTCATTGATCGCTCCGAAAAGCGTGTCGAGAAGCCCCATTTCCACAACCCCTGTACCTGCGTTCCGTCACGCTAATTTATTGAGAGTGTTACTGGCAACCCTGGAGGCGGCCAACGCCACACCAGTCCGCACTGCGATCGCGGGTTCCTCAAGAATATTGCATGCAGTACGAATGGCCGGTTTCGAGAAGCCGCCTCGCAGCGCTGATCCCCGTTGCCGAAGTCCATCTTGAGCCGGGATTGCCTCAGTGCCAAAGCTCAGTTCCGGGCGCAGCATTGCTTGTATTTGCGGCCTGAGCCGCAAGTGCACGGAGCGCTGCGTCCAGACCGGGGACCTGCCCTGAACGGCGCATGGGGCGGATGTGCGGGGTCTTCGTGGTAAAGCTCGGGCCGCGACTGGTGGAGTATTGTGGCGACGCAACTCGGGATCAGGTCCAGGGCCTCTATGTCGATCGCGCCGGTCTCATCCCCCGAGAACTTGCTTTGGCCCATGTAGATCTCCTGCAGCGCCGTTAGGAAGACCATCGTGGTCCTCGTTTCTTGGTCGGGCCGATCGAGCAAACGCTCCCAGGCGTCCGGTCTCAGTCCGA
This sequence comes from Meridianimarinicoccus roseus, assembly GCF_003172915.1. Taxonomy (GTDB): domain Bacteria; phylum Pseudomonadota; class Alphaproteobacteria; order Rhodobacterales; family Rhodobacteraceae; genus Meridianimarinicoccus; species Meridianimarinicoccus roseus. The sequence continues at coordinate 3,888 of NZ_QGKU01000063.1, read as the reverse complement.
GGGCGCGCGTAAAGCCATCGACCCAGGGTTCCCGCAGGATCTCGTCACTGTTGGGATCGATCTCGTAGATCGGTTCGATCCAGGGCGAGCGGATCATCGCCTCGGCGATGTCGTTGTAATGCGCCATCACGGCACCGACCGTGTCAGTGGCGGTCTTCTCGTCGGGAAACTCCGCCGTTTCGGTCTCGCCCCAGACGCCCGGCATCCATTCGGAGGGCGGAATCATCTCCGTGCAGGCGAGAACGCCGGTGACGTAGCCAGCAAGCTCGCTGAGCGTCATGGGCATGGTGTCGACCGGCAGCGCGTGCAACAGTGCGCTCAGACGGTCGAGATCTTGATCGGACCGGTCCATGGGACGTTTCCAGGCGAGGCCCAAAATACATGGGCTTCCTGACGCAGGCTCGCAAACCGGACAAGTCCGAACCCGGAAACGACCGGGAAATCGGCCTTGCGACGTCAGCGGTGACGCTTCTTATCGCGACCGGGATGGCGATAGACCAGCAGCCGGTTGTTTGCCGGCATATCCTGGGCTGGCTCGACGACGAAGCCTGATCCTTCGGCTACGGCGTCCACCGCCTCGCGGTCACGCAGGCCCCATTCGGGATTGCGCCTGCGCAGGTCTGCGTCGAAACGCGCGTTGCCGTCGCCCGTGTACCCACCGCATTCGTTGAACGGGCCGTAGATGAGGAGCAATCCTCCGGCAACGAGCCGGGCGGCAGCGCCGCCCACCAGCCCGAGCGTTGCAGACCAGGGCGCGATATGCGTGAGGTTTGCGACGAAGACGGCATCTACAGGGTCCCCGGGCCAGGGTGGCTGGCTGGCGTCCAGCAGCACCGCTGGCAGAACGCGCCCCGACAGTTCCGGGCAGAGCATGCGCCAGCGGTCGATGTTGGCGAGACCACCCGCCGTGGCTTCGCTCGGAACCCAGGTCACTTGCGGCAGAGCCCGCGCCATCCACAGGGCATGTTCGCCCGAGCCCGAGGCCACTTCCAGGACCCTGCAGGGGTGCGCCGGGAGAAGCCCGGCCAGCGCCTGACGGATCGGTTCCCTGTTGCGCGCCGTCGCGGGGGCGTGCGCAAGACCGGGAACCGATGCCGCGGTGGCAGCGGGGTCGGCAAGAGGATCCGTTCGGGCGAAGCTGGGCATGGTGAAAGTCTCTCGTTTCAGCGCGCCGCAGTCTCCCATCGCCGCAGGTCGGGGAAGCCGCAGCATCGGTGCGCCATGCAGGTATAGCGTGATCCCGGGCAGCAATCACGACCTGTGTCTCGTCCGGCGTTCGAGGCGCGATGCCAAATGTGTCGCGAAGCAGGCCCCGCAGGGCCAAGCAGCGACGAGAGGGACGGCGCGGGGCGGCCAACAATTGCATGCGCGGCAAAGGCGCCTCGGCCGGCAGTTCATTGTTGCCGCAGTGCAAACCGCCAACGGCCTGCCATCCGTGAACACCATCCACCCCGGTACGGTGGCTGCAATGAAAGGGCCGCATACAGAAGGTGTGAAAGCAGTGGTGCGGCCGACGGAGAACAGCCGCTTTGAAGTAGTCCGGCCCAGAGCATGCGTAATTGGGCTAACCCTGAACTGAGGTCGAGCTCCCTATAGGATCACAGGAAATCTGTGAACAAGGGAGATTTCGAATGGAGTATTATGCGGGCTTGGATGTGTCGCTGCGGTCCTGCGCGGTTTGTGTTGTCGACAGCAATGGCACGGTTCTGCATGAGCGAGAATTGCCTTGCGAGATCGGGGAGATATCCGGCTATCTGACCGCGCTTCCCGGTTCAATCGAGCGCGTCGGGTTCGAGTCAGGCACCTTGAGCCAGCATCTGTTCTACGGATTGAAGGCAGAAGGATTCGACGTCGTCTGCATGGAGGCACGCCAAGTCAGCGCCGCGCTGTCCGCGATGCGCAACAAGACGGATCGAAACGATGCGCGCGGCATCGCTCAAATCCTGCGGACTGGGTGGTTCAGCCCCGTTCACATGAAGAGCCGGGAGGCACACGGGGTTCGAGCCCTTCTGAGCACGCGTAAGGCGTTGCTGAGCAAGACCATCGATCTGGCCAACGAGGTGCGAGGTTTGCTGAAGATATTTGGCATTCGCCTGCCGAAGACGGTGAAGCATGGCAGTTTCGACGGTGTTGTCCGGCCGATGATCAAGATGGACGAGGTACTGGCCCATGCCATGCTGCCGCTGCTGGATGCTCGGCTGGTTCTGTATCAGCACTTCCTGGAGCTCGACCGACGGGTCAAACGCGCCGCCAGTCAGGATGAGGTCTGCATGCGCATGATGACTGTGCCCGGTGTCGGCCGGATCGCGGCTTTGACTTTCAAGGCGGCGGTCGATGACCCTACGCGGTTCAAACGGTCTCGCACCGTGGCCGCCCACTTTGGCCTGACGCCCCGACGATACCAGTCTGGCGAACACGACAACCAAGGCCGGATATCGAAGGCCGGGGACCGAGATGTGAGAGCAACGCTCTAAGCTGCCGCCAATGCGTTGCTCATGCGAACCATGGCCGGGTCGCAGATCAAGTCCTGGGGCATACGCTTGATGCGCACCAAAGGACGCCGCCGCGCGGTTGTGGCTGTTGCGCGCAAACTGGCCGTTCTCCTCCACCGCATGTGGGCCGATGGCTCCGAGTCCCGTCCAGAAAAGGTGGAGGGCATGGCATGATCTGACCGCCCAACATCGATCTGAACGGGATCGTCCTCACCGGACGAGGTTTGTGGATGGAGCCGAAAATGTCTGCTGCGCCACCAAGCGCGTCTAAAAGCGAGGTTCTCCACAACCAATCCGACACATGCGTGCAGCGAAGTCCCACGTGGCATCAACCAGACTGCAAAGAGAAGCGTGACCCGGATGTGAGGTGGTCCCCGAAAACTGGACACTGACGTAGGCTTTGAATTGCTGTCTGCTGATCTTCACCAAGAAGGAGATCGAAGATGTCGAAACGAAAACAGCATGCCGCTGAGTTCAAGGCGAAGGTGGCGCTGGAAGCGCTGAGAGGCGAGGCGACCGTGTCGGAGTTGGCGAGCCGGTTCGGCGTGCATCCAACGATGATCAATCAATGAAAACGTGCGCTGCTCGAAGGCGCGTCCGGTGTCTTCGAACGTGGCGGCTGCAAGGCACCCGTCATCGACGAGGATCAGGTTCGGGATCTACATGCCAAGATCGGAGAGCTGGCGGTGGCCAACTCTTTTTTGGAAAGAAAGCTCAAACCCTGGGGCGGGAAGTGAGGCGTGGCATGATCGAACGCGACCATCCTGACCTGTCGATCGGCCAACAGTGCGCGCTTCTGTCGATACCGCGGTCATCTTTCTACTACACGCCGCAGGGCGAGACCGAGCAGAACCTCGCGCTGATGCGGCTGATCGACGTGCAGTTCCTGGAGACGCCCTTCTTCGGTGTGCGTCAGATGACGTGGCACCTGCGCAACGAAGGCCACGCGGTGAACGAGAAGCGCATCCGTCGGCTCATGCGCCTGATGGAGTTGATGCCAATCTACCAGAAACCCAACACCAGCAGGCCGACGAAAGGTCACAAGACCTATCCCTATTTGCTGCGCGGGCTGCGGGTGGACAGGCCAAACCAGGTTTGGTGCGTGGACATCACCTACCTGCCGATGCGCCGCGGGTTCCTCTATCTGGTCGCGATCATGGACTGGCACACCCGAACGGTTCTGGCGTGGCGGATCTCGAACACGCTGGACGCCGACTTCTGCGTCGAGGCGCTGAACGAGGCTATATATCGGTTCGGGCCACCTGACATCATGAACAGCGATCAGGGATCGCAGTTCACATCGTTTGAGTGGACAGACCGCTTGCGCCGCTCGGGCGTCCGCATATCGATGGACGGCAAGGGCCGCTATCTGGACAACATCTTCATCGAACGACTG
>NZ_QGKU01000062.1 GCF_003172915.1 Meridianimarinicoccus roseus | reverse complement strand
GGACGAGCAATTCCCGGACGCGGAAGACGCTGGCCGCCCCCTGCGTTTCTTCGCTCTTCACGGGCACGAAGCGCATGTTCGGTCTCTGCGCAGCTTCGCGGATCGCCTCCGCGTCAGCTGCATCGTTCTTTTGCCGGTTGACGAACGGCTTCACGTAGGCAGGCGGGATCAGTCTGATGTCATGGCCGAGCCGTGCCAGCTCCCGCCCCCAGAAATGGGCGCCACCGCAGGCTTCCATCGCCACGAGACAGGGCGGTAACTTGGCGAAGAACTCAATCACTTGAGCTCTTCTGAGCTTCTTTCGTAAAACAGCTCTGCCTTCGCTGTCTGCGCCGTGGACCTGGAACACATTCTTCGCCAGATCCAGTCCGACCGTGATAATCTCCGACATGACCGCCTCCCAATACGGATTGTTGCGATCCCACCTCGGCACATCGATGCCGCCGGGGGGCGGTTGCAGCATCAAGGCCGCTTGGCCATCTGCGCGTCGGTCAGCCAGAAAAGGTCGCTCACGTCACAGCTCCGTTTTGCGAGCCGTGAATCACGCAGCGTGTCGAAAATCAATGCATCTGACCCTGATCCAACATCGCCGTCGTTCAACCGTAGGGCAATCCGGATCGCGGGTGGCACCGCCGTTCAGATTTACAACCAGAGCGAGAATGGTAAAAAAGTTATTAACTAACTAAAAACATGAGAAATTTTTCCCTAGCTTTGTCCAAATTCCCGCGTTAGCGTTTTTTAACGAATTAGGGTCTGCTCGTTCATCTCAACGTTTGGTTATTGCGCGACATTGAAGTACGAGGGGCGGGTTCGTCCTCGATGTATTTAGGTACGGGTACTTGTCTGCATTCCGAATTCCCTGAGCGACGTAGGTCCGCAACGCGCTGACACGGGGAGCACAGGTTTATGGCGACTATCAACGTTGCAAACGGCGGCCAAATCCAGATCGCGATCGACAGCGCCAGTGCAGGCGATACGATCGTAGTGCCGACGGGCACCTACGCCGAGAACCTGACCATCGACAAGGAGCTGACCTTCACCGTTTCTGGCCCCGGGCAGGCGGTGATCCAGCCGGCTTCCGGCACTGCGGTGACGCTTGGGGCGGGTATCGTCGGGGCAGTTTCGTTCGACGGATTCGATCTGAGCGGCCAGGGCACGTCCAGTGTCGGCATCAACGCCGTTCCGGGCGCCACTGCGGACCTGAGCTTCATCAACGGCGCGATCTCGGGCTTCACAAATCGCGGGATCTATTCAACCGACGATGCGAACCCGGCTGCGCCGGCGCTGACCGGGCTGACGCTGACGGGCGTCGCCTTTTCCGACAATGGCACCGGCAGTGGCAACACAGCCGATGTCAAGTTGTTCGGTTTCGACGGCGATGCCAGCTTCGACACTGTCACCTTCACCGGTGTGGATCCGTTGAGTGTGACCACCGCGACGGGCCGCCCGGACAGCGCGGTGGAGATCATCGGCGCCTTGGGGGCGCCGGGCAACGCGAACCTGCCGATCGCGACATCGCCGTCCATCGGCACGGTCAGCTTCTCCGACGTGACGGTGAGCGGCGGCTACCACAAGAACCCGATCGCGTTGTTCAACTTCGCCGATCTCAACGGGCTGAGCATCGCCGGCACCACCACGGGCATCGACCTTTCCGGCGCTGACAGCATCTGGGGCCCGCTTTTCAACATCGACGGTATCACCGGCGCGCAAGTCGACGCATCGGGGTTCGATCTTGTGTTCCCTGTCGGTTACGGCGGCCCGGTGACGGAGTTGCAGGCCGAAAAAAGCATCCAGGATGGCGGCGCGGCGGTCGACACGACGATCACCGGCACCGATGGCGATGACAGCATCCACGGCAAGGGCGGCAACGACACGCTGATTGGTGGTGGCGGCAACGACATCCTGTTTGGCGGCAACAAGCCTGGCCAGGAATTCGACGCTGGCGAGGGCAACGACCGTTTGATCGGCGGGCTGGGCGATGACGAATATGTCGGGGGCGTCGGCACCGACACGGCGGTGATCGCCGATGGCGGCGGGGCGGCCGTGACGCTGGGCGACTTCACCGTGACGGGCGCGTCGGTGGACGGCAGCGGCGCGTTCAGCGGCCAGATCGCGGGCCCGGACGGGACCGAAACGCTGTCGGGCATCGAGGTGATCGAGGTCACGAACACCGGCTCGTCCACCTTCCTCGTCTACGACGGCATGTCGATCCAGGCCGCCATCGACGCCGCGAGCCACGGCGACACAATCCTCGTAGGCGCGGGGGACTATTCCGCGGAGGGCAAGATCCTCATCACCGACAAGGCGCTGTCGATTTCGGGCGCGCTTGCCGGTGTTTCGCCGACCGGCGACAACTGGGCGGGACAGGCGCCGGGCAGCGAAACGATCATCGACGGATTCACGCTGACCGGCACGGGCGGGCTGTCGCTGGACGGCGTGCGGCTTCTGGGCACCGGGCCGGAAAGCGGCAACGGTCTGAGCGGCATCCAAGCCTACAGCAGCGGTGATCTCAGTGTGGTCAACTCCGTCATCCAGGTCGACGGATCGGCAGAAGCTGGCCTGTCCTTCAGCCCCGCGGGCATCGATGTGTCGGGCACGAATGGCGACATCACCGTCGACAACGTGCTGTTCACAGCCTTCAAGGCGCCGGCTGATCCAGGTGCGAGCCACACGGAATTCCCTTACGGGATATACCTGAATTACGGCGATGCGGTCACGGCGCGCGACGTGAGCGTGACCAGCAGCAAGTTCGACCTTGGCGGCAGCGGCGGCGATTTCGGCTTCCCGACGGCTATCGCCACCGACGGTCGGACCGGCGACGAGGGCAGCTTCGTCATTCAGTCCAACGCGTTCGAGGATACGGCCCCGCGGTTCGCCATCGGGCATTTCGATTTCTCGGGCCGACTTCAGGACGATGGAAACAACGACCAGGTAACTGCAGGCCCGGTCGATTTCTCGGGCGTTTCGGGCAACACGTTCACCGACACGCTGGGGAGCGACGCCAATACCGGGGTCATCGACAACCGGTCCGGCTTCGTGATCGAGACCGGTCCGAACACCATCGACGGTGTCGCCTATGACAAGGTCGTGGCCGATGTGACCGTCGCCGCCGACACGACCATCTCAAGCACGGCCGACGACGAGTTCATCTCGGGCGATGACGGGCTCGACGTGGTCACGTTCACCGGCAACTTCGCGGATTACACGATCAACGTCGATGCCTCCGGGGCGATCAGTATCACCGACACGCGCTCGGGCGCACCCGATGGCAGCGACACGCTGATCGGCATCGAAGCGCTGCAATTCGCGGACGGCTTTGGCGTGGTCGACGGCATGTCGATCCAGGCGGCGGTGGACGCGGCCAGCGATGGCGACACGATCAATGTGGGCGCGGGGAC
>NZ_QGKU01000061.1 GCF_003172915.1 Meridianimarinicoccus roseus | reverse complement strand
GGTAGTGCCCCGCGGCGTGGTGTAAGAGGGCCGGCCTTCGGAGAGGCTCGAGTTGGTCAGGTCGCCACGGCGGGCAGTCTGACGTTGTGAGTATCGGTGATGCGGGCCAGCGACTCCAGCCCCATGTAACGGCGCGCGACGGCCCACTCGTCGTTGGTTTCGATCATCAGCGCGCCGACCAGACGGATGATGGCCGCGTCGTTCGGAAAGATCCCGACGACATTGGAACGGCGCTTGATCTCCTTGTTGACGCGCTCAAGCGGGTTGGTCGAGCTGATCTGCGCCCAGTGCTCCCTGGGGAAGTCCATGTAGGCGAGCACGTCGTCGCGGGAGGCGTCCATCATGGCGCCGAGCCGGTCATTCTTCTCACGGAGGGCGTCGGCGATGGCGTCCCACTGGGTCTCCGCCTCGGCCTTGGTCTCCTGGGCGAAGATCGTCTTGAGCATTGCGGCCACGGCGGTGCGGCTCTTGGCCGGGGCATGGGCGAGCGCGTTTCTGAGCCAGTGCACGCGACACCGTTGGTGGGTCGCATCGAACACTCGGCGGGCTGCGGCCCTGAGCCCCTTGTGATCGTCGGCCACGACGAGCTTCACGCCGCGCAGGCCGCGATCGGCGAGAGAGCGCAGGAAGCCAGTCCAGAACGTCTCCGCCTCGGAGGGGCCGGTGGCGACGCCGAGCACCTCGCGTCGGCCGTCCCCGTTGACCGCCACCGCGATTATTACGGCACGGCTGATGATCCGGCCGTTCTCGCGCACCCGGATGTAGGTTGCATCGAGCCAGAGATAGGGCCAGGCGCCCTCGAGAGGCCGGGTGAGGAATGCCAGCACGCGCTCGTCGATCTCGGCGCAGAGCCGACTCACCTGGCTCTTAGACACGCCACTCCCGCCCATGGCACGCACCAGATCGTCCACGGCGCGCGTCGAGACGCCGTGCACATAGGCTTCCTGGATGACGGCCACGAGGGCCTTCTCCGCCGTCCTGCGCGGTTCGAGAAAGCTCGGGAAGTAGCTGCCCTTGCGCAGCTTCGGGATCGCCAGGTCGATCCGGCCGGCGCGGGTCTCCCAGCCTCTCTCGCGGTATCCATTGCGCTGCGTGGTGCGCGCCGGTGTGCGCGTTCCTTTTGGCGCGCCCGTCGCAGCCTCGACCTCCATCTCCATCAGCCGCTCGGCGGCATAGGCGAGCATGTCGCGGACGAGATCCTCGTCGGCGGACTTCTCCACCAGCTCCATCAGGGTCATTCTATCGTCGGTCATCGTCGTCTCCGGTTCGGTTCCAGGTTTCGCAACCCGAACCTTCTCCGAAGACCGGCGATGGCCGCCAGCGTCACCGCCGGCCGCGCGCTGCGCTNCGCCGGAGGCTCCGCGCGCGGCCTCCTCCTACACCACGTCCGGGGGCACTGCTGTGGCGACACGCTATGATCGCTGTACCAAGCTCTTCCTCTCAGCCATCGCTCTGGCGGCGACCGTCATCTATTGGTTATGAATCCTGACCCTAATGTTCGACACCGGAAAAGACAGCCACCGGAAGCGCGATCAGCGCGGTGGCAAGTAGGACCTGTTTCATTGGCAATGCCTCGACTGGTTTTGCGATGCGGCCTGTCTGATCCTCTTACTTTGCGTCGGCCTGACCCAAAGGTTGTGAAAGCGTAACGTGACCCGGATCCGGATTACGGATAATCAACCTTCGCGTCAGGCAATGCCAAGTGGCGCGGCCCACCTGTTCGTCATGAGGCCGCGGCACCCCGCCCGGCCCATGGAACAGGAGAAAGACCCATGAAACGCATCATCACCGTTTCGCTGATCCCCGTGACCCTGGCTGCCGGGATTGCAGGCGCCGCCTGGGCCGGCACCGACACCCCCGAGATGACGGACGCGCAGGAGATCCGGGCGGCGCTCGACAGCGGGATGACCCTGACGCAGGCCATCGATGCCGCGCAGTCCGGGACCGGCGGCACGGCACTGTCGGCAGGCTGGGAGAACAACGATCAAGGCGCCTGGGGTTACGAGGTCGAGATCGCGGATGCGTCGAGCGCCGTTCAGACCTGGTTCGTGAACCCGGCCGATGGTTCGGTCAGCAAAGTCATGGAAACGCAGGATGACCACCGCGACAGCGAACACGCCGACGAGGGCGATGGCGACTATGACGGCGACTGACAGCGCGACCGCGATCCGTTAGACCGCGTCGGGCGGCAGGCATCCCCTGCCGCCCCCAAGTCGTGGAGGTGACATGCATATCCTCGTGATCGAAGACGATCCCACCACCGGAGATTACATCGCGTCGGGTCTCAGGGCCGAAGGCCATGTCGTCGACCTGATCGACACAGGACGCGACGGGCTGATGCAGGCGATGACCGGCAGCTACGACGTGATGGTGCTGGACCGCATGATCCCCGAGGTCGACGGCATGTCGATCCTGCGGACGCTGCGCGCCTCGAAGAACCCCGTTCCGGTGCTGCTGCTGACCGCGCTTGGCGGGGTCGAGGACCGGATCGACGGGCTGAACGCCGGTGCGGACGATTACCTGATCAAGCCCTTCGCCTTTGGTGAGCTTTCTGCCCGGTTGATGGCGCTGGCGCGCAGACCGCCGCCCTCGGACGAGCCCACGGTGCTGCGCGCGAAGGACCTCGAGATGAACCTGCTGACCCGCAAGGTGACCCGCGCCGGGCAGACGTTGGACCTGCAACCGCGCGAGTTCGCCCTTCTGGAGCATCTCCTGCGGCGCAAGGGACGGGTTCAGACGCGCACCATGCTGCTGGAAAGCGTCTGGGACATCCACTTCGATCCACAGACCAACGTGGTGGAAAGCCACATGAGCCGCCTCAGGACTAAGGTGGACAAGCCCTTTGACCACACGCTGATCGAGACGGTGCGCGGCTCGGGCTATCGGATCGCGGAATGAAGCGGCTGCGCTCCACCCCGCTGAAGCTCTCGGTAATCCTGATCGCGGTCTTTGCCCTTTTCATCTCGGCCGGGCTCGGCATGGCCTACTGGCTTATGCATGAGACGTTGGGCGCAGACATCTCGCTGCGCGCGGGGCAGGTCATCGAGGACCTGCGCGCCATCCCGGAACCCGAGGAGCGGATCGAGCGGGCAAAGGAAATCGTCGCGGCTTCCGATCCGCGCGCCCTGCTGCTCAGGCTGGAACTGGACGGTGAGACGGTGGCCAGTGTTCGGAAACTTCCAGAAGGCGTGATCGACAGCGATGCCACCGGCCTGCCCGAGCCCTTGGCGGACGATTACCTCGTGCATCACGCCGATCTTGCGCCCGGAGTCCTGACAGTCGCTGTCGGACGGGACAGCATGGCCGAACTGCACGAGACCTTCATCGCCATTCTCGGCTTTGCCCTGCTGCCCGCGCTGATGCTTACCTCGGCAATAGGCATCGTGGTGGTGAGGCGCACGGCGGCGCGAGTTGAGGCGATCCGCGACACGCTACATGCAATCAGCCAAGGCACGCTGGATGCCCGCGTGGGCGGGCCGCATCCCGACACCGACCTTGGCGACATATCGCGCGACGTGGATCGCATGGCGGAGGCGCAGGAAGCCGCCACCGGGGCGCTTCGACAGATCGGAGCGGATATCGCTCATGACTTGAAAACGCCGATCCAGCGGGTTGCCGTCCGGCTGGAACGCCTGGGAGACGCGGACCTGCCCGACACGGCGCGCGATCTTCTGGAACAGGCGCAGAACGAAACGGCACAGATCATCGCGACCTTCCAGTCTTTGTTGCAAATCGCCCAACTGGAGGGCGGACAGGGGCGCGACAGCTTTGCACCGGTGGAACTGGGGGCCTTGGTGCGCGACATGGCTGAGATCTACGAGACCGCCGCCGAGGATTCGGGCGCGCGGCTGACCTGTACCGTGGCCGGACCGCTTCCCGTCACTGGGGACCGTCACCTGCTGTCGCGGCTGATTGCCAACCTGCTGGAAAACGCGCTGCGCCATGCGCCGGGCACCGATATCCGCCTGTCTCTGGCGGGGCGCACTCTGTCGGTGACAGATGGCGGGCCGGGCATTCCAGAGGGTCAGCGCGACGTCGTGCTGCGCCGTCTCGCAAGGCTGGAAGCCAGCCGATCGACCCCCGGATCAGGTCTGGGGCTGGCCATGGTCAAGGCCATCGCAGACCTGCATGGCGCGACCCTGACCCTTGGCGATGCGCAGCCGGGGCTGGCTGTGACGGTAACGTTGCCGAATTGAACTGCTTCACCGCAGAAGCGCCCAGCCGAGCCAGAGCACTACCGCCGTCCACAGCAGGATGATGACCAGAGCGGCGCCGCGGCTCGTCGGGGCTGTGCCACTGTCTCGGCCCGGTGCCGGAACTCCGCCAGCAGCGCGCCGGGGATGAGCCGGATGGCCAGCAGCAGCCCCAGAGGCACCAGCAACAGGTCATCCAGCAGACCCAGCACCGGGGTGACATCCGGGATCAGGTCGATCGGGCTGAGCGCATAGGCCGCCACCAGCGCCACGACGATCCGCGCAGACAGCGGCGTCCGGCGATCACGCGCCGCGATCCAGACGCGACCACGTCGCGCTTGAGCGCCTTGGCCCAGCCCTTGCGCCTGTCTGTCAGTCATATGCTCCATGCCTCCTGATGTTTCAAACCTTGGCGCACAGTCTTGCAAACCCAAGTCGGCCGGGCGGGTGAGTGTCCGCCGGACCTCCTCCGGGAGGGGATCGGGTCGCGCGCCTGGAGGTTCGCGCGACCCGCTATGGTTGCGACCGGGATCAGTCGGCCTGCTCCGCGCCCCCCGGATCCTTTTCCACCGTCGCGGTGACCGCCGCCATGCCGGGGGCCTGCACAGTGGCGGTGACGTGCTTGCCCGCCATCGAGGTCACGTAGATCGAGTTCGGGTTGGCCCGCAGATGCCCCATTTGTGTTCCATCATCCAGATGGATGCGCGCCGCGCCGCCCGCCGGGATCGTGACGCCCGGATGCACGATGTAGGCCTCCGTCGCGCCGCTGTCATTGTCGGTAAAGCGGTAGAACAGTGTGTAGCCGGTCAGGTCCGCAGCGCCATCGTTGAACACCTGAACCTCCAAGTGGTCGGGCGCGTCCTTGTGCGCGACCGGGTCGACGTTGTTTTCCACCAGCAACTCTCCGATGCGGTAGGTCGCCTGCGCCCCGCCCGCGGTGATCGGGCTGGGTGCGTTCACTGGTTCGCCATCGGCCAGGTCGTTCACGCCGTCGCCGTCGGTGTCGGGGTTCATCGGGTCGGTGTGCAGCAGCGGTTCGGAAATGTCCGGGATGCCGTCGCCATCGGTGTCGGCATCGGCGGCCAGAGCCGGGGTCAGCGTGCCCATCAGCATAAGCGCAGCAAGGGCGGGTGTGAGCGTCTTCATTCTCAATTCTCCTTGGTCAGACGGTCGGGGTCGATCGGACGCAGCAGGACGATCCCGCCAAGCCCGAGGGTGAAGAGGATCAGGACAAGCAGGTCGCCGGATTTCTCGGCCAGGATCGGGCCAAGCGGCTTGCCGGTGTAGCTGTCCTTGATGCCGAGCACCGCAAAGGTCAGGCGCTCGAAATGCTTGGTGACAGAGGCCTGCTCGATGCCGCCTCGGATTGTCTCGTAGGTGGCGAAACCGGCCTTGATGCGGTCTTGTTCGGCCTTGGGGACGGACAGTTGCGCATAGATGCCGCCCGCCACCTGGTTGTCCGGGTCCATCGTGTCGCCGATCTGCGGCGCCACCAGAACCACCAGCAGCCACAGCGCGAAGGCGGCGATCAGGCCGGCGGCGGGGGAACGTGCCCAAAGCGACAGGCCGAAGCCGAGGGCATACAGCCCGGTGAGGTAGAGGATGCCCGCGCCCCAGACGATGGCCAGCCTCGCGAGGTCGTCGGCGGCCAGCCCCACCCCCGAGACCAGTGGCAGGATGAGCGCCGTCGCGGCAAAGACGACGCCCAGCGAGACGGCAGCCAGCCCGAGCCCCCCGGCGAGCTTCGCGGCGAGATACTGCCAATGGGCCAGCGGGCGCGTCAGGATCAGCGCCAGGGTCTGTCGCCCACGCTCGGCGGCGGCGGCGCGATACCCCGCGACAAGGGCAATCACGGCCCCCATGATCTCGATCTGCTCGATCGTGCCGCGCAGCAGTTTGAGCGGGTACAGTTCGGGGGCAGCGATGACCGAAGCATCCTTGCCCAGCTTCAGCAGCAGCGCCTTGGCCTGCGCATAGGTGGCGGCGTCGCCATGCAGCGCCATCGCCCCGGTGACCAGCGATACCAGCGCGGCCAGTGTCAGGGCGGTGATGGCCACAAGCACGAACCGGTCCCGCAGCGCCTCTCGCGCGTCGCGCAGGCCGATCGTGGCCATCTGCGCTGTGGAAGAGAAGGTCTCAGGCATCGGGGCCTCCGGTCTGGTCAAGGGTGGCGTTGGCATGAAGGGCAAAGGCGGCGCTGGCGGCAAAGGCCAGCCCGAGGCTGAGCAGCGGCAGCGGGGCGCGCGGCGCAAGGCCGGCGGGCAGGTAGCCCATGGCGCGGGCTTCGAGCCAGCCAAACGCTTCGGACAGGGACACCGGGCCGAGGAGCCGCGACAGCCAGTGGAACACCGGCATATCTGGCACGGAGGCCAGCGCCGAGACCGGGTTGATCGCCGCGGTCGGGTTCACGTTGCCAGTCAGCGCGGGCAGGACGAAGGTGATAGCCAGCCACGCCACGGTCCCGGCCAGCAAACCCGCCGCCGTGCCGGGCAGCCGTGCCGCGAGGCCGAGGGAGAGGAGGCCAAAGATCGTCATGTAGAGCCAGCCCAGGGCGAGCGCCGCAGCGAGCGAGAACCAGTCGGCCAGACCCATCTGTATCGGCAACGTCAGGAGCGCGAGGATCGAGACCAGCCCGGCGACGGACATGAGCGCCCCGGTGGCGACGGTCAGTGCCAGCATCCGGCCCTTGGCCACGGTTGCTGCCGTCACGGCGCGCGTGCCGATCAGAGGCAGGACTCCGGCGCGGCGGTCGGTCTCGACCAGTGCCTGCCCGATGACGATGGCGGCGAAGGCCCCGAGGAAAGAGACGTAGACCGGAAGGTTCCGAAGGCTGGCCAGCGGCGGCATCTCGTGCAGTGGGTTCGGCGGCACGGGCGCGCCCTGCGCTGTCAGCCACCCGACGGCCTGCGCGTAGATCGCGTTCACCGTCTGCGTCGCCGACCAGCCGAGGAAGGCAGAGACGGCGACCATGACGGCAAGGATCGCCGCCAGCAGGGCCACGCCGCGATCCCTTGCCAATCCTCTCAGCGCTTGCTTTGCGATGAGAGTGCTCATGCGGCGTCCTCCTGCGCGACGCCGACATACAGCTCTTCCAGCGCACGCTCGTCATAGCCGTCCAGCGCCGAAATTCTGTCGTGAAACACCAGCCGTCCATGCGCCAGCACGCCGATGGAGGTGCAGCTGCGCGCCACCTCAGACAGCAGGTGCGTGTTCATGAAGATGGTCATGCCACGGTCGCGCAGGCGGTCGATGATCTCGCGCAAGGCGCGTACACCCATCGGATCGAGGCCTGAGGTTGGCTCATCGAGGAACAGCACCTGCGGATCGTGAAGGATCGCCTGCGCGAGGCCGACCCTCTGGCGCATCCCCTTGGAAAACGTGCCGACGCGGCGATCCGCAAGCTCGGTGATCCTCAGAAAGCGCAACGACCTGTCGACCTGCGCGGCCGGATCTTCGACGCCCGACAGGCGCGCGAAGAAAGTCAGGTTTTCGCGCGTGGTGAAACGGTCGTAGAGGCGCACGTTTTCCGGCAGATACCCGATGGCCGCGCGCACCTGCATCGCTTCGGTGTTTACGTCATGGCCAGCGACCTGCGCCGTGCCATCGCTGGGGGACAAGAGCGTGGTCAGCAGCCGGATCGTCGTCGTCTTGCCCGCGCCGTTGTGGCCGAGGAAACCAAAGACCTCGCCGCGAGGGATCTCAAGTGTCAATGGGTGCAGCGCGGTGTGGCCGCCATAGCTCAGGGTCAGGCCCTGCGTTGCGATGGCTGGATCAGTTGGTCGTGTGCCGGGCA
Organism: Meridianimarinicoccus roseus; assembly: GCF_003172915.1. GTDB lineage: Bacteria > Pseudomonadota > Alphaproteobacteria > Rhodobacterales > Rhodobacteraceae > Meridianimarinicoccus > Meridianimarinicoccus roseus. Next base: position 4,698 of record NZ_QGKU01000061.1, on the reverse strand, counting down.
TGGGGCAGTTCCTTTCTGTGTCCGTTGCCCCGTCAATGGCAGGGGAGTCTGTGGCTGCGCGTTGTCCGGAGATTACGGATTGGTAATCCGCGGTTTTTCCGCCTGATGCTTTGCAAGGGACAAAAAAACCCGGAGGGGGGTGCCTCCGGGCCTTCTGCGGGCCGTGCCTTTGCCCTTCATGATGGATCATGCGTGGGCGGACTCGGCCTTGTCGGCATCTGGGTGGACATGGCGTGCCGCTTGCGCCCGGAGGTCCGATGCGCGGCGTTCCGCCTCGGCCAGAAGATGCGGCCCGGCCAGTCTGACGGCCAGCGCAATGACGCCCCCCACCAGGAGCGCCGCGCCCAAGGCAAAAATCCCGAAGCCGAAGCTCACCATCACCACGAAGGCCACCAGCGCCTCGGCCGTCCATGCCTTGATCCGTTCCATGTCAGGGTCTCCTTGTCCCGTGTTGTCTGGATCAGAGGTGGCCCCCGCATGATGCCCTCGCATGACGGGCAGGTTGGGTTTTCGTAATGAAGCGCTGCCCCGCGTAAGGTTGCAAAATCGTATTGTTTCCTTCACCTGACGCCAAAGCGGGTGCGGCATTCCCGTTCGGGAGAGCAAGGGACAGACAATGACCGACACCGTAACGCCCCCCAGCATCCTGCATCGCCTGAAACCGCTGCTGCCGTGGTTCGTGACACTCGGGCTGTTTGGGGCCGGGGCGTGGTCGCTGCATCACCTGCTGGCGAGTGTCGACCTGAAACAGGTGATGACCGTGGCACGGGGCACACCGTGGCATGTGCTTGCATTGGCCGTGCTGACCACGTTTGCCAGCTATGTCGCGCTCATCGGCTATGACTGGTCGGCCCTACGCTACCTCGAAAAGGACCTGCCGAAACCGGTGATCGCGCTCGGCAGCTTTCTTGGCTATGCGATGGGCAATACCATCGGCGCAGGACCGATCACCGGCGGCGCGGTACGCTACCGCATCTACTCGGCTCTGGGGCTGTCGGCGCAGGACATCGCGGGGATCGCCACCTTTGCCTCGGTCTCCTTCGGGTTCGGAGCGACGATCATCGGCTTCGCCGCGCTGGCCTGGCACCCGCACGCGCTGGGGCACCTGCTGCCACTGACGCCGGAACTGGTGCGCGGCGTGTCACTGGCGGTGGTCACCCTGTCCGTCGGCGCGCTGTTTCGGATAGCCCTGCGCGGATCGCAGGTCACGGTCAAGGGCCTCACCCTAAAAGCCCCCGCACCGCGCCTGATGGTGGCCCAGTTCCTGTTTACCGCCGTCGATTTGCTGCTCGCGGCTTCGACACTCTACCTTTTGCTGCCGTCCTCGGAACTCGGGTTTGCGACCTTCCTCGCAGTCTATGCCGCCGCCGTCATGGCCGGGGTGATCAGCCATGTTCCGGGCGGCGTCGGCGTTTTGGAGACCGTGGTGATCGCTGCGCTTCCGCCCTCGGTGCCGGTGACGGATGCTGCCGCCGGACTGCTGCTCTATCGTGTGATCTACTACCTGCTGCCCTTCTGCCTGTCGCTTGTGCTGATGGCGTTGACGGAAGCGCGCATGGCCTCCGGCAAGGTGATGCCCACGCTTGCGCCGGTGACGCAGTCGGTCGGCGCGCTGGTGCCGCTGGCCATGTCGGCGATGATGCTGGCCTCGGGACTGTTTCTGATGATGTCGACGCTGATCCCGCCGACTTCGGATCTGGCCGAGCAGCTCGAGTTCGTCACCCCTTTGGCGGTGGTCGAAGGTGGTGCGCTTCTGTCCAGTATCCTCGGGGCTGCGATGCTTATCATCGCGCACGGGCTGCTTCGCCGCGTCGCGGGCGCATGGTGGCTGGCGATGCTGACGCTCGCAGGCGGCATCGTGGCGAGCCTTGCCAATGGGCTCGACGTGGAGCGCGCCGTCTTCCTCGGAGCAGCGCTCCTGATCCTCTGGCCGACCAGGCGCGAGTTCTTTCGGGCCACGCGGCTGACGCGGGACGCTTTCAGCCTGCGTTGGGCGCTGGTGATCCTCGGCCTCATGGCGGCGCTGACGGCGACGCTCTTCTTTGCCCACAAGGCGACCCCCTATACGCACGAGCTCTGGTGGCAGTTCGCCATCGACCAGAGTGCGCCCCGCGCGCTCAGGGCCGCGTTGGTCGGAATGACGGTACTTGGCCTGTCGCTGATGGTCTTTGCACTGCGCCCGGGGCGGATGACCCATGATCTACCAACACCGGACGAAATCGACAAGGTTCGTGCCATCGTCCTCTCCCAGCCCGACCCCGAGGCCAACATCGCCCTGACCGGTGACAAGTGCCTGATGTTTTCCGAGAGCGGTCGCAGCGCCCTGATGTACCGCATCCGCGGGCGCAGCTGGATCGCACTGCACGAGCCCTTCGGTGATCCGTCGGAGCTTTCGGCGCTGGTCTGGGGCTTTCACGACGCCGCCTATGCCGCCAACGCCCGGCCGGTGTTCTATTCGGTCGGAGCGGAGATGATTCCGCTCTGGCTCGAGATGGGATTGGCGCTGGTCAAGATGGGCGAGGAAGCGGTGGTGCCGCTGGAAGGGTTCTCTTTGGAAGGGTCCGCTCGCAAGAAACTGCGCACGGCGCACAATCGCGCATTGCGCGACAGGCTGTCGTTCGAGGTTCTGCAACCGCCGTTTGCCCCTGACCTGATGCCGGAGCTGAAGGCAATTTCCGACGCATGGCTGAAGACCAAGGCCGGAGGAGAAAAGGGCTTCTCTGTCGGCGCCTTCGACACTGCCGTGCTGTCGCGTGCGCCGATGGCCGTTGTGCGACTTGACGGGCGGATCGTGGCCTTTGCCAACCTATGGCTGACCGATGTGGACAGACGGGCGAGCATCGACCTGATGCGCCACGTCGATGATGCGCCATCGGGGCTGATGGAGTTCCTGTTCACCGAACTGTTGCTGCATTTCGCCGCCAAGGGCTACGCGGCCTTCTCGCTGGGCAATGCGCCGCTGTCGGGCCTCGAGGCCCGCCGAGGCGTGGCGCTGTCCACCCGGCTGGGCGCGTTTGTCTACCGTCACGGGCGGCAATTCTACAACTTCGAGGGCCTGCGCAGCTTCAAGGACAAGTTCTCGCCGGAGTGGCATCCGATCTACGTCGCCGTGCCCCCGCGCGCAAACATCCTTGCCGTTGCAACGGATGTGGTGGCCCTCGTCAGCGGCGCCCGCGATGAGCAGGCACAAGACAGCACGCGCACGCCCACCGACCGTCTTCCGACGTGAGCGCCCGCGCGGTTCTGTCTCTGAAGCAGCCATTCGTACATCGTGCCGCGAATAGCCGGTCCCCGCCCTACTGTCATTCGCCCGGTACAGATTCTGCGCCCCGGTGAAAGGCCGTTCTGGTAAAGCTGCACCGCAGCTTCGACAATGACAGTGAATGACGGGAGGATAGGAGCGGTGAGGCCCTGATCATCGACGATCCACCGCAGGCCTCCAAACAGATCTATTTTGGCTTTCGACAGCAGCAATCGAGCCCTTTCATATTTGGCCAAAGCCCTTTGTCAGTGAGCATCCCGCCATAACCGACCTTCCGATCCAGACCCCGAGACCAGCCCCACGCGAGACGGTGTATTCGTACCTCAGCCGCGTTGCAGCCACATGGAGAACCGGGACGGTTGAATTCGCCCACGATATCGGCGCGCCGTTCAAATACTTCCTCGAAGAGAAACCTGAGGCTTTCGATGCGCTCGCGACTTGGGCCAACCTGACATCCGAAGAGATGGACACGCTCCTGTCGTGGACGGGGCAGCGCATTGGCGATGTCGGGATGAAGTTTCGCGGCGAAGTGATCGTTTCCCGCGCCCTGCGCAATCCGCAGATACGCGGCTGCCCCGTTTGCCTACGGGAAGATGCCGGGGGACAGGACGGTCCCGCAATCGCGGCCATGGTCATGCGCGGCGACTGGCAGCTTCGCGAGGCGTACTCTGCGTTCGGCATGGATATCCGCTTGTCACGCTCTGGACCGTTCCACTGCCGCGAGACCGCAACGATATCGCAGCGCGCCTCGCTTTAATCGAGGACGATATCCTGTCGGGAGCCTTGTATGCAGCGCGCCAGACACCTTCCTCCTTCGATCTCTGGCTCGATGCTCGGCTGGAGGACGGTCGAGACGACAGTTGGTTCCGCGCACACCCACTAAGGGTCGGGGCGATCTTTTGCCCGCTCCTCGGCGCGGCCTTGCGGCGCGCGGACGGGACGGACTGTGACGCAACGCCCGGCGCGGATCACGCTGCGGGCTTCGAGGCCGCGCGCCATGGCTCAGTGGCCATCCGCGATGCCTTCGACCGGATCGCGGCGGCCGCAACCGGTACATGGGACGGGCCCAACAAGGCCTTCGGTCAGTTGTACATGAGGTTCAGCCAGGATCTGCTCCACGACGACGCGTTTGCCCCGCTTATCGACCTGATGCGGGATTGCATTTTCGAACACTGGCCGATCGCGCAAGGCACCTGCCTTCTGGGAGAGGACATCGCGACACGCAAGCTGCACTCGGTCGTCACGGCCGCAGAGGAAACCCGGCTGTCCCCGGACCTTGTCGAGCAGGTCCTGGTTGAGTTCGGCGTGCTGTCGCCAGACGACCCGCGCCCCAGGGGTCGACGGTTGTTCGATGCACAGGCTTGGGCGGGCCTTCTCAACGACTTGCCCGAGCTTGTCGGCCTGAAAGCCATGCGCGCGGCGATCGGCGCAACGGA
>NZ_QGKU01000060.1 GCF_003172915.1 Meridianimarinicoccus roseus | reverse complement strand
CGGAGACGCGGGCGCTTGTGATGGCCCACGAGGCCCGAGAGTTTCTCGCCCGCCAGCTGACGCAGGTCGTGCCGAGGGCAGACGTACGGCGTGTCGGGCGTGATGATCGCCCGCCGACGCGGGCAGCCCGGCGGCGACGGGTTGTGGCGGTTGCCGCAGCGAAAGACCACGAAGCAGGCCGCGATTGCCCTTGCGAACCCCATGGCGCGGAGTCTCTGGTCCCTGACGAGAAACGGAACCTGCCATGACGCGGCGCAGGCCGCCTGAAAGACCCGGGACCAGTCGGTCCTGCCCGAGATGGCATGGTGGGATGATGGCCGTCAGGCCGACAAGCTGCCGGGATACCCTGTTCGGACCGGCGCGCTTCGGACGCGTGCCGTCGCACCCAAGGTGCGCCTGCGGCGCAACGATCGGGACCAGCGGCAGCCTGGCGGACTTTCATCAGGGCGCGCCGCCACCGTGCTGCAGACAGACGCCGAAGAAATGGCCGCAGCCGACCGGGTGCCAGATTGCCACGAAAAGCCCTTGCCACGCGGGAGCCATCCATGAACGGTGCGAGGCCCGTGGCGAACGGCTGGTCCGACCTCGCCGGCGACCTGGCCGGCCATCTCGAGGACAAGGGCATGCGGCACGTCCGCCGTGCGCCATGCCATCCGCAGACACAGGGCAAGATCGAGCTGTGGCCCCAGACCATGAAGAACCGCTGCGAGAGCATTACTGCCTGCCCGGGGATCTCGAACGCCTGGTCGGCGCCTGGCTCGGTCCGACCCCGCGTCGCGAGCGATCCGGGGAAACCGACACCAGCGGCGGCGTGTCGCGATGGGGCGACCGGCTGCCGAGGACCTGTCTGTTCGCGGCGGCCAGCGTCCTGCCGCACCGAACAAAGAGATGGCGCGCGCTGAAAGCATGCGGCCTGCGCCTTGTCGGGCGCAACGGCACGAAGACGGCGCAGGTCGCCGTCGCCCGGAAGCTGGCCGTGATCCTTCACCGCATCCGGGTCGACGGGACGGTCTTCGAACGGGGCAAAGAGATGCCGACATGACCGATGCACGACCCGACCCCGGGATTGCCGGACTGGCGCCATGCCTGTGATGTCCCGCCGGGACGGCGGCCGTGCTGACCTCGTTCAATCGGCCGCGGCCCGACAAGGCACCTGCGTTGCGTCCCTCGAAGGCACCCGAGCCGAACACCAACATGAGGCCATGACCGCGAAAAGGACCATGACCCCGCCAAGGATACAAAGAAACGCTTGACCAAGAACCGCAGTCAAAGGGTCGTTGATACACTGGACCCAGAACGGCGGACACGCATGTCGGCATCGCGGTCACATGGCCGGGTGGGCAAGGCCGACCCGATCATCACAATTGATCCTTCACGACGGCACCATCCTTCATGATCAGGACAAGGTTCGCCCGCGGATCGTCCAGCCAATCCAGATCCTTCTCGGGATCGCCCTCTACCACCAGCAGGTCGGCCAGTGCACCCTCTTCAATCACACCCAGGCGGCCATCGTAAGGTGCCCGCGCCCCTGAAAGGCCAAGCAACTCACCCGCCGCGCCGGTCGCCATGCGGAGCGCCTCTAGGGGGGCCATGAAACGCGTGAGTTTCGCGAGTTGGCGGCCCTGACTGATTGTACCGCGCGGGTTCATGAGGATGTCGGTGCCGAAGGCCATTCGCACGCCCGAGGCGCGCCCTTCCTCAAAGGCCCGGATCGTGCCTTCCGCAACTTCGAGTTGTTTGGCCTCCTGGCGAGGATCGCTTTTCGGGTTCGCGTCCTCGTCCGCGAGGAATGGTTGTATGGACCACCATGCCCCTTCGTCGCGCATCATGGCGATGGTCTCGCTATCTGCAAGTTGGCCGTGTTCGATGGATTTCACACCCGCCCGCAAGGCCCGCTGGATGCCGGCAGATGTGTAGACATGCGCGCAGACGTAGGTGCCCCAATCGGCCGCCGCCTCGACTGCGGCGCGCATCTCTTCCTCGAGGTATTGCACGGACTCGAGCGGGTCATAGAGCGAAGATACACCGCCCCCTGCCATGATCTTGATCTGACTGGCGCCCTTCATCAGTTGCTCTCGCGTGCGGCGCAGCACGCCGTCGCGCCCGTCGGCGATGGCCGCGACTCCAACACGTTCGGAATGGCTCAGATCACCGGCGGCGCGGGGCACTTCGTTCAGCAAGCGAAAATCGCCATGACCCGAGGTCTGCGAAATCATCGCGCCGGACGGAAAGATGCGCGGGCCGGGCAAAACGCCCCTGTCAATGGCGAGTTGAAGGCCAAACGCCGGACCGCCGGTATCCCGAACGGTGGTGAACCCTCTCATGAGGGTCGCACCGGCCTCGCGCCCCGCCATCAGATGAACGAACCCGATATCGGCCGCCATAGCCTGGGTTTGCGTGACGCCAGCCAGCGTCGTATGCCAATGCGCATCAATCAGGCCGGGGATCACCCCGCGCCCGGCACAATCGATCCGCTTGGCGTCTTCTGGCCCTTGGCCCGTCGGAACAAGGGCCTTGATCCGACCGCCTTCGATCAGGATATCGCGACCGCCCTGCATCCGCAGCGTGGTGCCGTCGAAATAGCGCAGGTTGGTCAGAAGGATCGGGCGTCCGGCGTCCTGCCCGCTTGCATGGCCCGGGCCAAGGCCGAAGCCTGCGAATAGACCCAGCACCGCTGCCGTCCCGCCCAGAAACCGGCGCCGATCAAGATCGGCCGAAACCCGGTTGAATGCGGCCTGGGTCAAGGGCGCCCCGCACAGGCACATATCGATCCGCGCGCCTGTCTGCGGATCTGGCTGAAGACATGAAAGGCACATGAGCATCTCCGATACTTGCAAACCTGCGGGATAATCCGTGGTTCCCCTAAGGTTAACGTTGGCCCTTTCAATCAGGCTGTGTTGCCCATGATCGTGCGGCACGACCTGGGTCCAGATACGTGGGAACTTTGTAGTACGGACACGCTTGTAGACCAGTGTCGATGCAATGCCCGCCCCGCGCGGATCATCGGAGGGAAATGTGGCCAGACAGAAGTCCCGAAGTTTCGCCGTCATCGGCCTTGGCACCTTCGGCACCACCGTTGCGTCGGAACTCGCACGTTTCGGAAATCATGTGCTCGGGATCGACACGGTCGACCGCAACGTGTCGCGCGTGGCCGATACGCTGGCAGAGGCCGTGATTGCCGACGGGCGCGACGAGCAGGCGCTGCGCGAGGCGGGAGTCGGGAACTACGACGTGGCCGTGATCGCTATCGGCGAAGAGCTCGAGGCCAGCATTCTGTGCACCATGAACGCCAAGCTGCTGGGCGTGCCAACCATTTGGGTCAAAGCGATGAGCCGCACGCATCACCGCATTCTGACCAAGCTGGGCGCCGACCGCGTCATCCAGCCGGAACAGGAAATCGGTCGGCACATTGCGCAGATGCTGCACAATCCGCTCGTGCGAGACTATGTCAGCCTTGGGAACGGGTTCCATGTCGTCGATTTCCGGGTTCCGGGCAGCCTCGAGGGCAAGCGGGTCGATGGACTGGGCCTGCGCGACAAGTTCGAACTGCGCGCGCTCGGCCTTATGCGCGGCAGCGAGTTCCTGTCCTGCGACTCCGGAGCGCTGGAACTGAAGGCAGACGACAAGCTACTGCTGCTCGGTCGGCGCGAGAACCTGCGCCGTTTCGCGGACGGGCTCTGAGCCTTGCGGCGCTTGCGATGGGCGAAGCGGGGCGGTCGGCTGAAGATCCCGCCACCCGCGATCCTCGCAGCGCTTTACGCGGTGCTGATCACGTTGGGCGCCGGGCTGCTGATGCTGCCTGTGGCAACGCCCGCGCCGATCACCTGGTCGGATGCCATCTTCACCGCAGCCTCGGCTGTCACGGTGACCGGGCTGGTCGTGATCGACACGGGCAGCGACCTGACGGTTTTCGGCCAGGGCGTGGTGATGGTGCTGGTCCAGCTTGGGGGGCTGGGCCTGATGACCTTCGCCGTACTCGTGCTTTCGATGCTGGGCCTGCCGGTCAGCATGTCGCAACGCATGTTCCTGCGCGAGGATCTCAACCAGACTTCGATTTCCGATCTGATGGTGCTTGTGCGCGGCATCCTCAAGGTCGTTCTGGCATGCGAACTCGTTGGCGTGATGCTGTTGTCCGTCGTCTTTGTCCCGGAATTCGGCTGGGCCGAGGGGCTCTGGCAGGCGCTGTTTCACACGGTGTCGGCCTTCAACAACGCGGGCTTCGCGCTTTTTCCTGACAGCCTGACGGGCTGGGTCGGCAATCCGGTCGTCAATCTGACCGTGCCCGCGCTTTTCATCTTTGGCGGGCTGGGGTTCATCGTGGTAACCGAGCTCTATGAAAGGCGCGGCTGGCAAGCGTTTTCGTTGCACACCAAGCTGATGGTCGTCGGCACCCTCGCACTGATCGTCTGGTCCGTGGTGATGTTTGCGGCGCTCGAATGGAACAACCCGCGCACGCTGGGTGCCCTGCCGCTGCATGACCGGTTCTGGGCCAGTTGGTTTCAGGGCGTCACGACCCGCACTGCCGGCTTCAACACGGTCGACATCGGCGGCCTCCACGACAGCACGTCGATGATGTTCATGTCGTTGATGGTGATCGGCGGGGGCAGTACATCCACCGCGGGCGGCATCAAGGTCACGACCTTCATCGTGCTGCTGCTGGCGACGCTTGCTTTTTTCCGTCGCCGCCAGCAATTGCACATCTTCGGCCGCAGCCTTGGACCGGAAGAGGTGATGAAGGTGCTTGCGCTGACGATGGTCAGCATCCTGACGGTGTTCATGGCGATCTTCCTGATCACGATCTCCCACGACGGCGATTTTCTTGATCTTGCGTTCGAGGTGACATCGGCCTTCGGCACCGTTGGCCTGTCGCGCGGTGCTACTGGTGAATTGGACGGCTTCGGCCGTGCCGTGATCGTGGCGGTGATGTTCATCGGGCGCGTGGGTCCCCTGACGCTCGGTTTCTTCCTCGCCACACGCGCCAAACCACGGCTTGGCTATCCCGCCAGCAGGGTGTTTCTCGGGTGACCCGGATAAGGTCGGCGTCTTGTCGGTCTGGCAAGCGGGGCATGCGTTCCTGTCCCCTAGGCGCGCAGACACCGGGTCATACATGACAAGCGCCTTTTCAGACGCTGCAACCGGGTCGAGATCCCGTTCGGCGGGCGTCACGGCAGCGTGCCGCCTTCCTGCGCCGGACTGGCGGGCCGCCACCGGGGCCCGTCCGTCCGGTTCAGGGGTCAGGCCTGCTGGACCTTTGGCCCGGTGCCGGGAAACACTTTCGCGATAAAGCCGCGCAGACCTGTTGGCTTCGCCGGGTAGGCCGCTTCGCACATCACGCCTGCCAGTGTCGTGTAGGCCGCGGTCCAGGCTTCCTTGACCTCAGGGGTGAAGGCATCGCCCAGGCCCTTCTCCAGGGTGCGCAGCAGGGATGCGCCGACCTTGTCGTAGTCCTCGGCCTTCACGCCGTAACCGACATGGCGGACAGCAAGCTGCTGGGCCACCGGCACGATCTTGTCCAGATCGCGCAGTCCGTTGACCACCACGCCCAGCGTGGCCATCAGCTTGGCGCCCTGGTCCTTCATGTTGCTGCCCGCGAAATATGGTTTCACTTCGGGGGCCGTTTCGAACAGGTCGCTATAGAACAGCTCCGCCGCGGCGTCCTTGATCGGAACCACCTTGGCGAAGCTGTCCTGGATCAGTGCGATCTGGGTGTCATTCATGTTCGTTTTCCTTGGTTTGAAAGGGTCTGGCGAAGTCCAGTGCCGCCTCGGCACCGCCGCTCGCCCAGACCATGAAGGCGACGGCAGCGGCCACTTCGGCATCGCCGAGCGCGGCGTTGCCGCCGCGTGCGGGCATTTCAGTGAAGCGTGGTCCCATGAAGCCGTCGGTCGCGTGCGCGACCAGAAGGTCCATGCCCTGCGCGATGCGGGGCGCCCAATCCGCCGTGGACGTGATCTTGGGCGCCCCGGTCAGCTTGTTCCCGCCGTGGCAATTCTCGCAGGTGGCGCCCCAGACCGTGCGGCCGACCGCAAGGAAGGGATCGGGCGGCATGGGCAAACGGTCCGTCCGCACGAAACCGTCCAGCCCCGCCGGGCTGGCGACCGGGTCGGCGGCCAGTCCTGCGGAGGCGGCAAGAACCGCCGCGAGAAGCGGGGCGATCCGGCGCATCAGTCCATCGGGATGCGGATGACCACGCCGCCCATCACGTCCCCGGCCTTGAAGTCGCTGCGCGGGGTGTCCTTGTGATCGTTGTGGCAGGCCCAGCAGGCTTCGGCGACGGCGACATCGGGGTAGACCGCCGTGAAATAGGTCGTCCCGCCGAGGTCTTCCTCGCCGTAGAAATTCTCGCCCGGATTTGCGGCGATGTATTCGAGCCCCTCGCGTTCCATGTCGGTGGTCGGTGCGTTCTGCTTGTTGATTGGCCAGAGCGACAGCAGCGAGTACGAGAACTCGTCTGTTTCCTCGGCCACCATCTCGGCGCCGTAACGGAACATCTGCGCGGGCAACACCAGCGCCTTTTCATCCATGTAGTGTTCAGACGCCTTGATCACGCCCTCTTCCACCGCGAGGCGGTTGACGATCATCCGGGTATAGACCGTGCGATCCGAACTCATCACGAGGTGAAGCAGATCGGTGACGGTGCTGTAGTCCATGCCGTCCGAAACGGCCGGAACGGCGGCCGTGCCGAGCATGCCGCACAGGATTGCGGCTTTGATCTTCGTGGCTTTAGCTTTCATACTGATGGCTCCTGTGTCGTCTTGATGCGGGATGCGTGGTCGGCCGGGTCATTGGTTGGCGCCTTCGTCCGGCCGGTCCACGCGGCTTGTCGCCCAATCGATGCTTTCGATGCGGCGATCCGGTGTGCCCCTGAAGTTGTTCGCGACCAGCGCCGGGTCGGCCAGCGCGTCGATGGCGAAGGCCAGACCGTGACAGTCCATGCAGACCGGCCTGATCATCTTTTCATTGGGGCGAAGAGTGTCGCTCTGGTTGTGCGAAGTGGTGACCGCGCCGCGGCGCTCGGTCTTAGGCAGGTGGCAGGTGGCGCAACTCACGCCGCTGCCGGGTGCCGCGTTCCCGGACATTTCGGCCTGCCAGAGCGCATGGTGCGGGCTGCCCTCGTAGGCGGCGCTGTGATCGTCAGTGTGACAGGTCAGGCACGCTCCGGCGGCGGCGAAGGCAAGGTCCTGCTCGTGCGGTGCGTGGCAGGTCGCGCAGGTCAGCGATTGCCCGTGCGCTTCCGCCGCCATAGGGATACGGGCCTCGGCCGTGCCCATGGCGCCGGGCAAGTCCGGGTCCGCGATCCACGCCTCGACGGCGGCCACCAGCGCTTCGGGTGGATCCGACAGCCCCAGCCGCCCGAGCATCCGGTCCGCCTGGCGCGGTGGCGCTAGCTCGGGGTGGCGGCGCATCCCGTGGCGTCCTTCCGCGAAGGTCGCCGCCTGGGGGCGGTGACACTCCGTGCAGACGGCCTCGGCGGGATGGTCGGTCCAGTCCGCAGCCAACTGCGCGGGCGTTTCGGCTTTCGGTGCGTGACATCCGCCGCAGCCTACCTCGGCTGCCGCATGGGCCGAGGCGGCCCAATGCGCCTCGGCAAGCGGATCGCGGGCCCGCTCCGGTGCGTCGACGGCCGCAAGATAGGCCGCGATCTCCGCTCCGTCCGGGCGCGGGCGGGTGCGCGCCATCGCCTGCGCCGCATGCACCGGCGACGGGGCAAGCCAAGGCGCATCGGCATGCTTGACCAGGAAATCCTCATAGAGCGCCCGATTGTCGTGGAAGTTGTGGCAGCCGGCGCTGGCGCAGGTCTCGAAGGTCAGATCAGCATGGCTGGCGCGGTTCACGCGCACGTCCTGCTCGCCCTCCGAATGGCACGCGACGCAAAAGTCGCCCGGCAGCGTGACGAGTCCGGCGATCGTGATCTCGGGTTGGTGTTCCATGTGGCAAGAGGTGCAGAACCGCGCGTCGATCAGTTCCCAGTAAGCCGCCATGCGCGGGTTCTTGAACTTCTTGATCGGGTGGCTGTCGTCAGATGCTTTCAGCTCTTCCTTGTGGCAGGTCACGCAGGTCTTGTTGATGTCTTTCCGAACGGTGGCCTGCGAGGCGAAGCTGTCGGAGATGTGGCAGCTTTCGCAGGCCAGTTCGATCTGGTGGTGCACCCCGTGCGTGTCGCCGGGCAGGAAGGCGGTGCGGTCGCCCCCTATGTAAAGTCGGGCCAGCGCTGCGCTGGCCAGCAGAAGGCTGGCCGCGATCCAGATGATCCACAAAAGGCGCGTGCTCATGCCGGTGCCCTCGTCTCAGAATGCATAGGACGCAAGGACATGCAGCGCGATCAGCACCGGCAGCGGCCAGACGGCAAACACATGTAGCCAGACCGGCACGGTGCGGGGCGGCGTGCGGGCGCTGCCGATGCGCCGTGCGCGCAGGGCATGGTCCCCTCCGGTCGCAATCCCGGTGACGGCTCCGATCGCGAGCACAGCAAGGAACACCCAACCAAGTGCTCCGTTCCAGTTCGCGCCAAGGTTGAATCCCGTGTGCGCGAACAGCCCGGCAAGCGCCGCCGCGCCGATAAGCACATGCGCCAGCCGCCAGCCGTCGAACCCGCCCAGCCGGTCAATGACGCGTAGCCGCTTGCGCAGACCGATGGCAAAAGCGGCCAGCGTGATCCCCAAAAGGATGAAGCCGCTCCATTGCTTGACAATGTTGTCCTGCCACAACCAGACCCGCAGGCTTTCAGGGTCATAGGCGGCAGGCAGAGGGACATACCCGGCCAGTACCGGCAGTGCGGCGATCGCCAGCGCCAGTGCCGACAAGCCCAGCACCGGACGCCACAGTGGCACGGCGGCGGGCGGCGCCCCAGCGTCCAACATCTCGGCCAGCAGCGGCTTGCAGGTTCCGCAGACCGTTCCCGCTCCGCACCCGAGGCCGATGGCCTCCACGCTGCTCGCACCCGTGCCGATCACGCCGCGCACCTGTCCGTAGGTGACGCCGGTGCAGTTGCACAGCGTCGCAGCCGCGGGGCGATCGCAGCTGTCGATTTCAGCCTCGGGCCAGAGCGACCCGCTGCGCCGGAACCGGTGGATCATCCAGGGATAGACCGTCGCGCCGGCCTGCACCGCGTCCTGCACCCGGCTGGACTGCGCCCAGGCCCCGACAGACAGCGCCCCGGCGAGGCGGCCGCGTTCGACGAAGATCCGGCGATAGTCCGGCCCGTCACGCCAAGTATGGCTGCGGACGTTGGCGCGCACCTCCAGTTGTTCGATCTCGCCGGCGGAAAAGACATCGGCGCCGATCACCTTCAGCTTGGTCGCCGGCGCCACACCCGAAAAGCACGCCCGGCGCCCACCGATGGCGGCAGCCGCTGTTTCGGCCTGCAGGTAGCCGGGCCCGACCAGCCCGTAAAGCTGCCCGCCCGCCTGCGCGCATTCGCCAACGGCGAAGATGTCGGGATCGCTGGTGCGCATCGCTTCGTCCACAAGGATGCCGCGGTCAAAGGCAAGCCCGGCCTCCCGCGCCAGGCCGGTATTCGCACGCACACCGGTGCAGACGATTACCGTATCGCAGGCCACCCGGTCGCCATCAGCAAGCTCCAGTGCCTCGACGCGCACGCCGCCGGCGATGGTGCGGACCGCCACGCCGGTGCGCACCGCGACGCCAAGCGTGGCGATGCGGTCGGCCAGAAGCGCGCCGCCGACTTGATCCAGTTGGCGCGGCATGAGCCGACCCTCGTGTTCGATCACCGTGACCTCGCACTGACGCCGCCGCATCCCGCGTGCGGCCTCCAGCCCCAGAAGGCCGCCGCCGATCACTGCCACCCGCCGCGCCGAAAAAGACCGCGCCAGCAGCGCCGAGGCGTCCTCCGCCGTGCGGAACGTCATCACGCCCGGCAAGTTGGTGCCGGGAATGCCGGGCACGAAGGCATGAGAGCCGGTCGCCAGCACGAGCCGGTCATAGGGCCACAGCGCACCATCTGCCGTCACGACTTGTCGCGCATCGCGGTGGATGCCGACGACGCGGCGACCGAGGTGCAGCGCGACGCCAGAGGCGTCGCCCACCGGATGCGGCAGAATGATCTCGCCGAACTGCACGTCGCCGCTCAGCAACGGGGTCAGCCGCACGCGGTTGTAAGGGGGCATGGCCTGCTCGCTGAGTACGGTGACGGCGTGCCCGTCCTGCAGAAGCGTTTGTGCCGCGCGCATCCCTACCGGCCCACTACCCACCACGACAACGTTCAGCCCACGCGCGCACTGGGCTGCCGGGACCGCGTCGGCGGGCCTGTCCTGTCGAAGCTCCAGCGTTTCTGCGTGAACGGCCATTGTGACGCCTCTCGGCCCGGCATGTGCCGGGATATCGGGGGAGGAGCGCCGTTGCCCAGATGTGGTGAAGCCGCTTGGTGCGACGTGTGGCAGCCCACCGTTGGGCCACTGGTTAACGCTATGGGGGCGGAACGATTCCGTTCAACTGCTTGCGGCGATCTGGAACAGCTTGTCGCAGCCTGTGCCGCACAACCGCGCCGCGCGGCCCGAAAGCGTCGCATTTCTGTGCGATTTGCGAAATGTCCAGCGGGTCTTGGCGGCAATCGCGCCGCGCAAAGATAACTTGACCAGGCACGCCTTATCCCGTTGGCTTGACCCCAGCTGCACCGGCGGGAGGGATCAAGATGCGTAACGCAATTCTGGCGGCGGGCGCGGCCTGCCTTGCGCTGGCGGCACAGCCCGGCGCGGCGCAGGACGGGCGGCTCACCGTGGAGTTGAACAAGTTCGAGGACAGCGATACCGGCGGCTGCCGCGCCTTCTTCCTGTTCCGCAACCGCACCGGCACGGCGTTCGAGGGCTTCGAGGTTTCGCTGGCGATCCTCGATCAGGGCGGCGTGATCGACCGGCTGCTGACCATCGACGCGGCCCCGCTCCCCGCCGACCGCACGACGCTGAAGCTGTTCGAAATCCCCGAAACAGGATGCTCCGCGATTTCCGAGATCCTTTTGCACGACGTGACAAGCTGCAAGCCGCAGAACGCGGAAGAGGCGGATTGCTTCGCGGTGATGGATCTGGCCAGCCGCGCCTCCGCCCCGCTGGTGAAATAACCCGTGTCCGCGTTGCTGGACGTGATGCTGGCCGGCGGGCCGATCGTGATGATCCTCGCGCTCTTGTCGCTGGTGTCCCTGACCGTGATCGCGGCCAAGCTTCTGCAACTGTCCGGCGCCCTCTCCGGAGAGTCGGACCGCGAACGGGCCCTGCACCTGTGGTCCGAAGGCGACAGGACGGCGGCGCTGGCGGCGATGGAGCAGGGCCGAACGGCGGTGGACCGGTTGCTGCGGCAGGCGATGACCGGCCTGCGGTCCGGCCTGCCGCGCGCAGTGCTGGACGACGACCTCGAATGGCGTGGGAATGCCGAAATCGCCGTGTTGAACCGTAACATCCGGTTCCTGGAACTGACAGCGATGGTCAGCCCTCTTATGGGTCTTCTGGGCACCGTGCTGGGGATGATCCAGGCCTTCCGGGAACTGGCACTGGCCGAGGGTGCAGCCAACGCCTCGCTGCTGGCAGCGGGCATCTGGCAGGCGCTGCTTACGACGGCGGTGGGGCTGGTGGTTGCGATCCCGGCGGCCATCGCTGCGACGTTGCTGGCCGCGCGCGTGGAAACCGTCGCGCAGCGGATCGAGGCGACGGTGGGGCGACTCTTCGCGATCGAAGACCGGCTGGACTGATCAAGGCCCCAGCCTGGGGCGACGGGCAAGGGGGCCCGGGCCATGCAGATCACGCGCAGACATCGGCAAGGGGTGGTGGTGTCGCTGGTGGCGATGGTCGACGTGCTGATGATCATGCTGGTCTTCTTCATGGTCACATCCACCTATCTCGATCTCGACATGATCCCGGTGGCCGAGGCCGCGCCGGACGGGCCAGCTCAGGGAGGTGTCGCCGCGGTCGCCGATGCCGCTACGGCCGATGGGCCGCTGCTGATCCGCATCGGCGCGGACGGCCGCAGCGTGTTTCGCGGTGTGCCGCTGGAGCCGACCGCGCTGACCGAGATGCTGGCCGACGCGCGCGCGCAGGACCCCGCGCTCGAGGTGCTGGTGCTGCCGTCGGGCGCGGCGGATGTGCAGGCGCTGGTCTCGGCGATGGACGCGGTGACACGGGCCGGGGTCACACGGGTGCGCATCATCCGGCTGGAACCGCGTCCGTGAAGCTGGCCCGGCCACCCCGGCGCGGCGCGCCCGAAACCATCGTCGCACTGATCGACGTGGTGTTCTTCCTGCTGGTGTTTTTCTTGCTGGTCGGGCGGATGGACGCGACCGCCCCGTTCGAGGTAACGCCGCCCGTAGCGCTGACCGGCGCCGATCTGCCCGGCGGCGGGGCGACCGTCGCCATCGCCGCGGATGGGGCGCTGGCGCTGGATGGCGCCGCGCTTGACCGTGCGCCGCTGATGCGCGTGATTGCCGACCGGCTTGCCCGCGAACCAGACCTGCGGGTGCGGATCAACGCGCACGCGGCTGCGCCGCTCAGCGGTGTTCTGCCTCTCGCGGCCGAGATCGAGGCCCTGGGTGCAAGCGACATCGTTCTGGTCGTCACGCCCGGGCCGCCATGATGCGCGGCGCAGGCGCCTGGGGCCTGGCTGTGGCCGCGTCGATGGCGGCGCACGGGGTGCTGCTGGCCATTGTTGGCCTTGCGGTCGCGCCTGACATTGCACCGCAGCAGCCCGCCGCGCAGTCCCGGCTGAACGTCGCGGCCTACGCGGTGGACCGCGCCGAGGCAGCGGCGGCGGATCCGCGGGGCGAGAGGGCGCTTGAACCGGCTGCGCCGGGCAGTTCCATCGCCGGGGCCGCCGTGCCTGTGTCGCAGGTCCGTCCCGCCGCGCTTGCCGCGCCGCAAGCGGAGGCTCTGCGACCGTCGAGCGTGCCGGTGGCGGCAGACCCGCGCCTTGAAACGGTCCCTGCCGCTCCGCTGCCTGCGGCCGCAACCGTGCCACAGACCGGACGTTTGCCTTCCGCCTCGCGCCTTGCGCCGGTTGCCGCGGCGGCGGATGTGCTGATGGGCACCCTGCCCGCTGAGCTCCCCGGCGCCGCGCCCGTTTCTGCGGCCCGGATCTCAGACAAGGCAGCGGCAGTGGAAACTGCCCCCGAGACGGCTGCGCTTGCGCTTCCATCCGGTCCGGCGCTCGCGGCGCTCACTGCTCCGGGGGGGGCGCCGACGGGTGAGGTGCTGCCGCGTGCAGACGTGGCTCAAGCGCTGCCAAGCTTGGCCGATGCGCGGCTGGAGCCCGGGGATACCGCCGCTGCGCCTGCCCCAACCCGCGATCCGGCGGAGGCGGCGGCGGTCCTTCAGGCCGGTTTGGCGGCCGCGGTGCGGGTGGAGACCGCGGAACTGGCCCCGGCCGCCGCGCGCCCCTTGGCGGCCCCGGCCGGACGCGTGACCGCCGCCGCAGAGCAAAGCCAGCCCGCCACGTCGGCCGCCCCGCCAGCGGAGTCGCCGGCCGTTTCAAGCACCGGGGCGCTGGCGCTGCGCCTGCCGACCGTTCGCCCCGACCCTGCCCTTGCGGCGCAGCAGTCGCAGCCACCCGCCGTGGCCGCCCTGCAAGGCTTGGCGGAGGGCGAAGCGGCAAGCGGTCTGCCGCCCGCGGACATGGCGGTGCAGGCGCCGTCCGCAGCCCCGGCGACCGAGCATGTGACAGCCGCGCTTGCCTGGACAGGCGGCGGCAGTGACAGGGTGGACCCGGCCTCGCTCGCGGCCATCGGGGCGTTCATGCAGCCGGGCGATCTGGCTGCCAGCGACGCCAGCGCAGGCCACGTGCGAGACGGCATCGCCGGGCTTCTTGCCTCGGTGCCTTGCGCCCGGTTGCAGACAACCTTTCTGCCCGAAACCGGCCAATTGCAGATCAAGGGGCACATCCCCGAGGATGGTCTGCGCAAGCCGATTCTTGCCGCTTTGCAGGGGCAGGTCGGTGCGTCGATCCCTTTAGCGGACGACCTGCTGATCCTGCCACGGCCGACCTGTGGTGCGCTTGCAGGGATCGCGGCTGTGGGGCTGGCGCAATCCACGGAACAGGCACGCAACCCCCGCGTGGTGGGGCCAGACACCCATGCGCGGGTCTACCGCTTCGACGAGGGGGAGCGGCTGTTCTTTGATCTGACCGGGCCCGACTATCCGTCCTATTTCTATATCGATTACTTCGATGCCGACGGCAACGTGCTGCACCTTCAGCCCAACGAGATCGTGCCGCTGGAAGCGATCGGGGCGAAGCAGGACGTGACGGTGGGGCGCGGCGGTGACGGGCGCCCGGGACTGGAGATCACGGTAAGCCCGCCCTTCGGGGATGAGATCATGGTCGCCTTCGCCACGTCGCGGCCGCTCTATTCTGGGCTGCGCCCGCTGGTGGAACCGGCTGCGCCTTACCTCGACTTTCTGAAGGATCGGGTGGCGGCGGCCCGCGCGGCGGACCCAGCGTTCAAGGGCGAATGGGTTTACTTCTTCGTGCAGACCCGCCCGCGTTGAACCTGCCCGTGGCGCCCCGGCGTCCGATCATTGGCAGCCGCCTTCCGCCCAGTAGCGCAGATTGTGTTTAAACCCACCGCCCAACGGATGCGACTTGGCCAGCGCACCCGGCGCGGCTTCGGCAACGTAAGTGCCGGCCTGCGTGCAAAGCGCCTCACGGGTCCATTGATGACAGGTGGAACAGGTGGCGTCCTTCCAGATCGACTCTGGAAGCCCTTCGATCGGCGGGTAGGCGGGTGATCCGCGGATCAGCGCGGCAAGGCTTTCGCCGACGATGCCCGGCCCGCCGGTCTCCAGTGCGCCCTCGAAGGTTACGGGACCCGTCGGCGGCACGAGGCCTGGTTCCGCGTCGCGTGCGATCTGCAGGGCGCGGTCGCTGCCCGGCAGCGCCGCGATCACCGTACTTTGTTGCGCGTCCCTCTCCTTTTCCGCCAGAAGCGCCAGTTCGAAGCGGGCGAGTTCCGCATAAGTGCCATCGGGAAAGGTGTCGAGATAGGCCTGATAATCCACTGCGCTGCCTGACACGCGCGCTGTTTCGATCAGTGCGCGCTCAGCGTCGCTGGCGGGCGCGGCGGCGGGCGCGGGCGGTTCAGGGGGCGGCGCGGCGGCCTGCTGTGACGGCGACGGAGGCGAAAGTTCCGACACCATCAGCCCGTTGAGCATGTCGCGCGCCTGATCTGCGAAGTGGCTGTCCGGATAGGCGCGCAGAAACAGCAGCAGTTGTAGCGAATCGCGTGTGTCGCGCACGGCATTCCAGGCAAGGTCGATATCGTCGGGCGGTGCGGCAGCGGGTTCCGGAGCGGCTGGCACGAAGGTGAAATCGCCGGTCAGCGACGAGGCGTCCCATGGCACCTGCCGACCGCCCGTCCGGTCCAGCACGTCGATGCGCACGGTCTTGAAAAGCTGCTCGATCGGCAGGCCGGGCTGGGGGATGTGATCCAGTAGCGACCGGGTGAACGGGCTGTTGCCGTCCAGCCCGTCCAGCGCGACGGCGCCCGGCGCCGTAGAATAGGACAGGAAGGTGCCGGTCGGCGCGTTCATTTCCGCCAGTCCGTTATCATCCATGTCCGGGATCGCTTCGAACGGATTGTCGCGGCAGGCATCCAGGATGACGATGTTGGTCCTGTTCCGGGCGGAGTTCATCTGCCGCAGCACGGAATCGGCGGCCACCGCCACGAGGTCGAGATCGGCGGCGTTCTTCAACGCGGCCTCGACCGGCACGAGATAGTTGGTGCCGAAAGACTGCACGCCGTGCCCAGCGTAGTAGAACAAGCCTGTCGCGTCCCGCCCGGCGTCGCGCAGCGCACGTCCGAACCCTGCAATGCTGCTATTGAGCGTCGGCTGGTCAGCATCTAGCAGCAGCGTGACTGTGAACCCCGCCGCTTCGAGTGTCGCCGCCATATCGGCGGCATCGGTGACCGGATTGTCGAGCGGCGTGACATTGCGGTAGGCGCCGTTCCCGATCACAAGTGCGATGCGGTCAGTCGCGACGGCGGTGCTGGACCACAGCGCCGCCAGCAGGGCGAGGCAGAGTCCGAGGATGCGGGAGCGAAGTTCAGCCATCAGCCACCGTGAACTCGATGCGCCGGTTGCGTTTCTTGTTCTGCGCCGTGTCGTTGGGCACCAGAGGGCGGCTTTCGCCGTAGCCGATGCTGGTCAGGTTCGACGAGCCTACACCGTGCGACAGCAGATAGCCCACCACCGACGCGGCGCGCTGTTCGGAAAGCTGCTGGTTCGCCGCTGCGGGACCGTCCGAGTCGGTGTGCCCGGCGACGACGATGCGCAGGTCCGGGCAGCGCGCCACGATGTCCGCGATGCTGTCGAGCAGGAAAGCGCTTTGCGGGTCCAGCCGCGCGCTGCCGGAGGAGAAATTGATATTGTCGGTGCGCGACAGGATCTCGAACCGGCCCTTGCAGGCTTCGAGATCGAAATTCCCCTCAGGTTCCAGCGCAGCCTTGATCGGGACGGCAACGGCGGGCGCTGCGGCGACGGTGGCGCCGCCTGCGGGACTGTTTCGGGTGAACACGAAGTCGAAGGTCACGGTGGCCAGCGGCACGATCCTCACTCCCGCCGCTTCCTCCAGCTTGGCGATACCGCCATCGAGGTTGAAGGGCGCGGTCGCGACTGGCACCGGCGCGCTGGAGGCGACCGAAACCAGATCGTTGGTCAGCAGCGTTACCGCCACATCGCTGGTCATCTCTTGCGTCACTCCGTGCAAAGACAGGGTATACGTCAGCGGCACGCTCTTGCGCCGTACCTGCGGCAAATCTGCCAGGACCGCAGGGTCGATCCGGGCCGTGATCACCGCCTCAGGGTACTGGAACGTCTCGAAGAACAGGAACCGCATACGCACGTTGCGCAGATCGACCTTGGTGTCGACGGAATCGAGCAGCACGCGAACCGTCGCTGTTCCGTCTGGTTCGATCTCGCCGTTGAAGGTGGCGAAGGTGCTGGATTCCACCTTGGTGTCGTTCTTGACGGACTGGAACCGCAACGCGGAGGCATCGGGTTGCAGGCTCCAGCCGCTCGCGAACGCGTCCTGCGCGTTCAGGCGTGCGGCCGGGACCAGAAGCAGTATCATGAGCAGCACATATCCCAGCGTGGATGACGTCGATACGGCTGTCCGCGTGATGTTGCGCAGGATCGGTTTCACGGTCACCTCCCTCTCGGTGTCAAAATTGATGCTAGCATCTCGCCGGTTCCGACGGAATGTCTTTGTCTGAATGCCACGCGCAAGGCAGGGACTCCGTGCCTCACGACACGGCAAAGAAATTGCGATTTGGTGAAGCCTCGTTACAGTCTTCATACGCCGAAGGGGGTAAACTTGAAATGGAATTGCTCGACGACATCGACGTTCTGGAACGGGAATTCGACACTCTGGTCGCACATGTAACCCGGGATTGCGCCGAAATCGCGACCGAACTGGCCCGCCCCCTGCCCTGCGACAGCGCACGGATAATCGCCTGCCAGCGCCGGATCACCGGTTACGTGCGGGACGTCTCGGCGTTGCTGCCCAAGCTCAACATCGCGGAAAGCCGACTTGCGGCCGAAGCGCGCGCCCGCGCGGAGGCCGAGGGCGGTCGTCCGCTGCTGCCGCCGCGCTGGTACACGCTGCGTATGCGGGCCGACAGGCTTCGGTCGGACATGAACCAATGGCACGAGATCCAGGCCCTGATCGCGCAGCAGGCCCCGCCAACTCCGCAACCGTTGTACTGGGCCTCGGACGGTCGGCCTGCCGCCGCTGTCACCCAGGCAGATGTGAGCGACACGCTGTTCAATAGCTTGCACAAGCTTCTGAACCCGCAAAGTCAGGACGCCGCCGCCTATGATCATGGGTGTTACCCCGATATCGGGCTGTCCAACAGCGTGTTTCTGGAACATGCCCATGCGGCCTACCGCGCCTTCCTGGCGCAGCGTCGGCGCCACGGCGCGCGGTTTCTCGACGTAGGGTGCGGGGCCGGCCTGAAGGTCGTGTCGGCGGTGGAGTTTTTCGAACGCGCCGACGGGATCGAGTTCGATGTGGGCTATGCCGACACCGCGAAGGCGCTTTTCGACGCGATGGGTCTGGGGCAGTGCCATGTAATGCAGGCCGACGCCCTGACCTTCGAGGCTTACGGCGACTATGACGTGATCTATTTCTATCGCCCGATGCGGGACGAGGCCGCGATGCGCGCGCTGGAGGCCCGAATTGTGGAGCAGGCGCGCCCCGGAACGCTTCTGATCGCGGCCTATGGCGGGTTCGCCGCGCGCCACGCCGATCTGGGCTGCGGGCGCCTTGACGGGCATGTCTATGTTGCCGGTGCAAACGAGGCGCAGGCCAACGAGCTGCGCAACGCTGCGGAGCATATCGGCGTGTCCGTGCGGCGCCGGGAAACGAAGTTGCAGGGCCTGTGGGAGCCGCTGCTGGCCGCGTCTCACGCGAATGGGTATGGGATCCGCAGGGTTACGCCGATACGTGTGTGATCCGGCCGCGCGCCGCCTCGCTTGGCGCGGCGCGCGGCCGATCCCGGTCAGAATTGGTAGCCGAAGTTCAAACGTCCGCCCTGGAAGCCGTTGTTTCCGACGGTATAGGTGAAGCCGATCCGGATCGCATCCCAGGTCAGCCCGTTGCGCGATTGCTGCGTGCCGAACGACACCGCGATGTCGGTATAGTTGTCGATATAGACCGCGTCGCCGAAGATCTGGGTGTTCACGACGGAAGCTTCCCATGTCGTGTCGGCCCCGAACAGCTTGTAGGCCAGCGGCCCGGACACTCCGATACCGTTCCGTGTGACCGAGTTCTGCAGATCGTAGTCGACGTCGAAATCGTCAACGGTGTCACTCAGGCCGGTGGTGCTGATGTAGGACAGCATGTTGCCGATATTGACTTCGGTCTGGCCGACATTGAACCGGTAGGACGACGACAGGCTGCCCGAATAGAGCGCGGCAAGCGATCCCAGGTCAACCGATCCGGTCGCCCCTGCGCGGACCATCGGCGTCAGCGTCCAGCGCGTCGTGATCGGTACGCGCATCCCGATTCCCAGCGAAGCGGCCGCGGATTGCGAGCCGTTGGTTTCGACATAGGTCAGCGGCAGGTCGATGATAAGCGCATAGCGCGGGTCTGACAGCGGCCGCACGAAGGTCAGAGGCAGGTCCACCGTGGTGATGTCGTTGCCGTCGACCGAGAACCGGCCGAGACGAGCGCCCAGACCGTACACGTTGCGTCGCCCCTCGCCGCCTCCGGCGCCGCTTGATGCCTGAAACGAGTTGCCAGCCCCCAGCCCGGTACCGACCGAGAAGTCCGATGCGATCATGGTGGATTGCAGCGACGCCGGGTTGCCCGCCACCGGGTCGGTCCCGGTCTCCTCGACGAAGTAGTTCAGGATGCGGCTGAGGAGCCCTTCCTGGTCGGTCTCAAGAAAGTTTTCCAGCGCTTCTTCGTTCTGGGCGCGGGTCGCGCCAGCGTTGAAGGCGCGGCTGAAGCCCAGTTCGGGCACGGTATAGACAAGTCCCGGCCCGCTGTCGGGATAGACGACCGTCATCGGCAGGCCCCGGAAGTTCAGCCCGACGGTGGCCGGGGTCGTGTCGGTGTAGTTCGGGTTCAGGCTTTCCAGCCCGGTCGAGGACAGGCCCAGATCCACGAAGTCCTCGAGTGTCCGTGTGGAGTTGGTGGACGTCACGCCGTTGGCGGTGACGCTGATCACGAAGCTGTCGGCTGCATGTGCCGCGAATGGTACCATCAGCGCGGCTGTCACTGCGCCGGCCCGGATGAAGCTGCTCATGGTCTTCGGTTTGCCGTCGGTGCTGCTCTTGAACATCGTTCCAATCCCCTGTCAGGCTCTTGATGTCTGCGTTGCGCGCGGCGGGTTCAGAGCCTGCGCGCGGTAGATCATTCAGCGTAATGGCTTTTTGTGATTATGATTAACGCCGCGTTAGATATTAGCAAGACGGTTCGAAAGCCGACGCGCGTCGGCCACGGCCTTGCGATAGTTTTCCAGCCGCGCGGCATCGCTTGCGCCGGTCGGCACGGAAGCCAGGGTCGCCCGCACATCGGCGTCGAGATCGGCCGGGATCGGCTTGCCGGCCGCCGCCGCCTCGGAGCGCCGCGCGATGATCTCGCGTTGCAGAGCGGCGTATTCGGCCTCAAGACCGGACAATTCTGCGGTCAGTTGCGCCTGCCGCTCCTGTTCTGTCTGCACGGCTGCGGTGCGTTCCGCGATGCGGTCATCATAGGTGCCGCCGGACAAGCCGGACACACCGGACAGAAAGCCACCATCGGCAGGGTTCTCGGAAACTGTGCAGGCGGCGAGAAGCAGACTCAGCCCCGTTGCCGTCGCGCGGGTCGGAATTGCGATGGTCAGTCCTCCTCAAGGAAATCGGTGAGCCAAGCGTAGGAGCCATCCGGCGCACGCGACATTATGTCGAGCTGGCGCAGGAAGGTGCGCGCGTCGTCCAGAACGCGGCTTGGTACCTCGGTGCCGCCACGGGTAGCGCCGTGGCGCGGCACGAGGTCCATGGAGATGATCTCCATAAAGCTGGCTTCGGTGGTGTTGATCAGATCGTGGTAATAGCTGCGGCTGGCATCCAGCCTTTCTGCCACGGCGTCGCGCTGCGCGGTCATGGCGGCGACGTTCGCCGCGATCTCGGCGATCACCGGTTGCGCGGCGGGGTCGCTGCCGAATTGCGCGACGGCGCGGTCCAGATCGGCTTCGGCAAGGTCAAGGTTCTCCTCCATCGCAAGAAATGCCTGAAGATCCTTGCGCAGAACGCCCGCGGTGTAGGTGCCCAGGAATACGGCCATCTGCGCACCCTCCTCCACCAGCCGGTCGACGGTGCCGCTGCTGCCGCGCTTGGTCGCCTGCCAGTCGGCGAAAGCCTGAGCGAGATAGCTGCCTGCGATGTCAGACGTGTTCCGTGTGGCAGAGGCATAGCCCAGCAATTCCAGCGATGCGGCGACCGCAGGGGTGTCGTCCAGCGCGGCGAACAGGTCGCCCTGCGGCGCGGGACCGGTGCCGGTCAGCGCCTCGATCCGGCTTTGCGCGATCTGCGCGAACAGGCCGTCCGGGTAGCGTTCGAGGTACCGTCCCAGCGCTGCGACGCTGCCCGAACGTTCGGCGCTTTGCCATGCCTGAACCTCGTCGTCGACATAGCTCGGCCGAGTGCCGGGCACGAGGTAATGTTCGCCCAGCACGGACTCTTCCACCCAGGGGATCTGAAGCCCACGCGTCTCGCGCACCACTTCCTGCCGGACCCGCCCGAACATGATCCGCACGTCGATGCCGGGAGTTTCCAGATGCTCCAGCATGGCTTCGGTGAAGGTGCTGTTGCTGCCTACCCCGTCCAGCGCCACATTGCCCGGATCAGTGGAATAGGCGATCAGCGTGCCCACCGTGCCCGAGGATTGCGCGAGGCCGCCCCGCGCTATGCCGGTTTCCACCAGCGGGTTGTTGCGGCAGGCATCTAGGATAATAATTGACAGATCAGCGCGCGCCGTGTCCACCGCCGTGCGGATCTCGCTCAGCGTGACGCTGGCTTCGGTGACTGCGCGTTGCGTCAGCGCGTCCAGTTCCACCCCGATCAGGTAGTTTTCGGCGGCGACCTGCACCCCATGACCGGCATAGAAAACCAGCGCCATCTCGGCCCCTTCCGCCTCACGCGAGAAACGGTCGAGTGCGTCGCGCATCTCGGGGCGGGTGGAATCCCGGCTCACGATCACGTCGAAGCCGATCCGCGACAGGCTGCCCGCCAGCGCGTCCACGTCGTTGATCGGGTTGGCCAGTTCCAGTTCGGGCTTGGCATAGCCCGCATTCCCGATCAGCAGCGCAACGCGGTCGGCAGCGAAGAGCGGACCGGCAAGCCCGGCGCAGAATACCAGCACGATCGGGATCAGACGCATGGGCCTCGCCTCCGGGCAGTGAACGGAATTGCGCGTTTGTGGACACAGTGTTGCATCTTCGCTAGCGTGCTGCCTAGGGTTTTCGGCGCGGGCCGCGCGGATTTGGGAGATCGGGTCATGATATCGCTTCGCGCAACCTGCGGCACCTTCGCGGTGGCGGTTTTCCTCGGCCTTTCGGGCTGCGGCGACGAACTGGTCACCTACACTCCGGAAACCCCCGCCGAGCGCGAACTGCGCGAAAGCCGCGAGGCTTTGCAGCGCACGGTCGGCGAAGGCGGCCTTGCCGGTGCCGGCGCCGGCGCGTTGATCGGTGCGGCCGCCGGCGGGGTTCAGGGCGCATTCTCGGGCGCGCAGATCGGCCGCCTGGGCGGGGCCGCGGCGGGCGGTTATGTCAAGCAGCTTCAGGAACGTTATGCCAGCGAGGAACAGGTGCTTGATGCGGTGGTGGCCGACCTGCGCACGACCAATGCGCGCATGGATGACAGCATCCGCGCAATGCGCGCTGCGCTGGCCGAGCGGCAGACCGGCACCGCCGAGGCGGCGGTGCGCGACGAACGACTTAAAGCTGAGGTTGACGACACGCTGACCGTCGCCCGCCAACAAGAGGAGTTCTTCGCTAGCACCCGGTCGCTCCTGATCAGCGACGGGATGGGTACCGGGGCCAGCATCGACCCGGAACTGGCCCGCCTGAGAGAGCGCGTGGCAAGCATGCAATCGATTTCCAATACACTTGCGGGGATCTGAATGCGGCCGCCTGGCGATCGCATTGGGCCTGTCAGATCTTACCCTCGGCACGCCACTGTTCCAGCATCTCGCGGCTGATCTCGAAGTGCATGGAATCCTCGCGGGTGAACCCTGCGCCCCAGATCCAGCCCTCCTCTCGGAAGAAATCGGCCAGGATCGTCAGGCCAAGCTGGGTCTTGCCGTCGCCCAGCGTATCAAGCTGCCCGTCGATGTTAAGATCGACGGCGAGACCGAAGGAATGGCTCGATACCCGGCCCTGCGTACCCCGGATCTGCCGCACGCACAGCGACCCGGCGGTGTTGATCCGGTCGTAAAGGTCCTGATCGGCTGCGCGGACATTTTCCAGCACCCGCCCCAGACTGTCGAGCGCAGGTTGTAGCATGCGCACCCTGACCGGTCCGACCTGCTCTACCCTTAGCAGAGACTTCAGCTGCGGATTGGTCATTTCCTCGCAACTGTCGCTGAGCGTCTCGCGCGGACTGCCGAGGAACTCCTTCAGGAAGCCGGGCGTGGCCACCTGTAGGCCTTCGTTGATCGACCGACGCTGCGCGATCAGCACGACCTGCGCGTAGGTGTCTATGATGGCGTTCGGCCCGTGGTTGATGGCGCGGTTGTCACCCGGCGCAACGGATTGCGGCACGGGTCGGGCGGCAAGCCCGCGCACTTGGTCGCGCAATGCGCCAACCTCGTCCTGAAGTGTCTCGATCTGCTTGCGCAGTACCTCGATCTCGATCCGCGCGGCGCTGTCCACCGCGGCGCCACCACTGCGGCCCGGGGACGTTGCGAACCCGTCGGCGTCCTGTCCGGTGCCTTGCAGCACAAACCACACGAGCCCCGCGGCAAGCAGCGCGATGGCGGCGATGATGGCGGCGATAATGGCGCGCACGGGCGTTGATCTCCGGTAACTGATACTGAACACACAGCGTGCTTTGGTGATGGCGGCAAGTCAATCTGTGCGCGGTGCCTCAGGATACAGACCTGTGCAACGGTGTTGTGAAGAATTAGGTGATCTTGTAGTATTCCGGCAGGTTTGACCGGGAAAGGGCGAGGAATGATGAAACGGCTTTCTGTTCTACTGGTCTGCCTCTGCGCTTTGGCCCCGGCGGCCCATGCGCAAGGCGCCGATGGCGCGACCATGACCGAGGAGCAGATCCTCGAAAGGTTCAACAAACAAAAGACCCGCGGCCTGTCGATCGCGCCCGTTTCGGGCGGCGCGGCCCAGGCGGCGGCACCCGCCGCGACTGCCGACACCACGGTGACCGCCGACAGCGGCACGCGCGTCGGCTTCGACACGCTGCCACCCGAGGAACAGGTGAACATTAACATCTCGTTCGACTTCGACAGCGCCGCGCTGCGCGAGGACCAGAAGCCGAAGCTGGCGACGCTGTGCAAGGTCATGACGCAGATCGACGTTCAGGTATTCCGCATTCTCGGCCATACGGATGCCTCCGGATCCGAAGCCTACAACGAACGTCTGTCGCGCTTGCGTGCCGAAGAAGTGAAGCGTTTCCTTGTGTCCGACTGCGGCATCGCCGCGGAGCGGCTTCAAGCGGTGGGTGTCGGCGAGCGCGCCCCGATCGTGCCGGAAGATCCGAATGCGGACGCGAACCGCCGGGTCGAGTTCCAGGTGCTCGGCTGACCGTGGCACGCTCGCGCGCGCCGCATCGCCCCCCCGCCGCTCCCCGGACCGGGACCAGCGCGGCATGAGCGCTGCCACCTTCAAGATCGGCGATCTTCTGAACAACACCTACCGGATCGAGGCGGTCTTGGGGCGCGGCGGCACGTCCGAGGTATACCAGGCCCGCAGCGAGATTTCCGGCAATCGCGTCGCGCTCAAGGTTCTGCGCGCGGAGTATTCCCGCGACGAGGGGTTCCTGAACCTCATGACGCGGGAGGAGGACATCCGCGAGATCCGACACGACGCGATCGTGCGCTACTATCACAACCAGCGTAACGCGAATGGCGACGTGTTCCTCGTGATGGATTACGTGGACGGTCCGGGCTTGGACAAGAAGATGAAGTCGGGCGGCATGTCCGCGTCGGACCTTATGGTCGTGGCGGAACGCGTGGCCGAGGGTCTGAAGGCCGCCCATGCGAAGCTGATCGTCCACCGCGACCTATCGCCGGACAACATCATCCTGCGCAACGGCAGCCCGTCCGAGGCCGTGATCATCGATTTCGGCATCGCCAAGGACAGCAATCCAGGCGCCGAGACCGTGGTCGGCAACGAATTCGCCGGCAAGTATGCTTATGCGGCCCCCGAACAGTTGAGTGGCAAGAGCGATGCGCGCTCTGACCTCTACGCGCTCGGGGCGTTGCTGCTTGCGACCTTCCGCGGCAAGGCGCCCGACATCGGGAACAACCCGCTCGAAGTGATCGAGAAGAAAGGCCTGCCGCTGGACACGTCGGGCGTGCCTGAACCGCTGAGGACCGTGATCGACCGCATGACAGTGCCCGACCCGGACCGCCGCCTGCAGGATGCCGATGCACTTCTGGTGCTGATCCGGGGTGGTGCCGCGCCCGGCGGGCAGGCTGATCTGGACGAGGCGACTGTGATCGCGCCGCGCGCGCCCTCGGACGCACCCCGCCCTTCTCCGACCGTGGCCTCCGCCGGGACCGATGCCGGAGCGGGTCGGTCCTCGCGGCGCGGCGGGATTTTCGCGGCACTTGGTGCTGCGGGGCTTTTGGCGGCTGCGGGCGGGGCCTATCTCGGCGGTGTGCTCGACCCGTTCCTTACTCCGGGCCTGCCTCTCGCTGAACCGTTCCGCATCGTGATGGAGCGGCCAGTCACCGGCGCGATCTACGGAAGGGGGCATGTCCCCTCCGAAGAGGCGGCGCAGACGCTCGGCCAGCAGATCCTCGCGATGGACGGGACCACCGATTTCACGCTGGCGCGCGGCAACATCGTGGATAACTGGGGTGTCGCGGTGACCGATATCCTCGAAGCAGTGGCAACATTGCCAGAATGGCGGATCGAGGTCGTGAACAACGATGTCCGGGTCGAGGGGCTGACTTTCGACAAGTCGGAACACGACACGATTGGCCGGTCGCTGGGGCTTGTCGCGTCGGTGTCGGGTATGGAAATGGATGCGGCGATCGAACTCGGTCCACGTATCCTTGTGCCGTCGGCGCTCGATCCGATCCTGAAGGCCTACCAGGATTGCGGCGACCTGCGGCTCGTGGACCCGCCCGCGCTTGGTTATTCCAATGCGGATCTGATCCGCGTGGAGGGGTGGCTGGCCTCGGAGGGCGCCAAGGCCGGGCTGGCCGACGCGATCGAACGCATCTCGGGCCACCGGGAAGTGGCGATTGACGCGCAGGTGCTGAACCAGACGCTGTGCCTGTTCGAGTCCGTGCTCCCGTCCGCGCCGCCGGGCGGTTTCGACATCCGCTTCATGGATGGGGAAACCGGTGCGGCGGTGCCAGACGGCATCTTCAGTGTCGGCCAAAACCCCGTGATCGACCTCGTGATCCCTGCCGGTGTGACGGACGGCTACCTGTTCGTGTCCGCGCTTGACGTGTCGGGAAAGGTGTTCCACCTGATGCCGAACGTGAACCGTCCCGGCAATGACGTGGCCGCGCTGCGCGACGGGCGCGACGGGCCAGTCACCATCCGGCTGGCTCATACACTGGCCGAGGCGGCCGACTCGGGTGGCAAGAAGCTGGCCTTCGTGGTGGACGAAACTGCGCTGGGGAAGACCCAGGTTCTGGTGATCCACGCCGACGAGCCGTTCCTCGACGGGATGCGCCCCACCACCGAGTCTGCCATGAGCTATGCAGAGGCGCTTGGCGCCCGCAGCGGGAAGGTCGGTTCGCTCGATACACGGCTGTTGACGACGACGCTGCCCTGACAGGGTCTTGCCCGTCGCACTGGGCAGGGCCTAGAGCACGTCCAAAACGATGATCGAGATGTTGTCTTTGCCGCCGCCATCGAGCGCGATCTGAAGCAGACGGTCGGTGACCGTCTCGATCGGCGCCGCCTTGAGCGTCTGGCGCAGCGTCTCGAAGCCTGCGTATTTGTTCAGCCCGTCCGAGCACAGCAGAAAGCGGTCGCCGGGACGGGTCTGACCGCGGATCTTCTCAAGTCCCGGCACCTCGCCCACGCCGACCGCGTGGGTGATCGCATTGGATTGCGGGTGCATCTCGGCCTCGTCCCAAGTCATGCGTCCGGCCTTCACGAATTCCGCAACGACGGAATGGTCCGATGTCAGCAGGTCGATCGCCCCGTCGCGGTAGAGATAGAGGCGACTGTCCCCCGCCCAGAACGCGACGAAATGGCCATCGGCCACCATGAGGGCGACAACGGCGGCGCCAATGGTGACGCCGCCCTGGCGTGCGGCCTCGTCGAGGATGGCGTCATGCGCGGTCTGGATCGCGTCGCGCAGGCTGCGCATCCGGTCGCCGGGCGACAGGTCCTGTGGCAGCGCGGCGACCCGTTCCACGATGGTCTGGCTGGCGAAGTCTCCCGCCGCGTGGCCACCCATGCCGTCCGCTACTACCCAGATGCCTTGGTCCGGGAGGGCGAGGATGCTGTCCTCGTTGATCTTGCGCACGCGCCCCACATGGGTCACCGCATTGTACCGGATGCCCGTCATGCATGGATCCTTTCGCTTCGCGGGACGCCGCGCCACGGCTCGGCCTGAAGGTCGAAAAGGCCCGCCACCTGCCCGGCGCCGGGAAGACCGTCGGTCAGCAGCAGCCGCGTGTCGCCGTCCAGCACTGCCGTCCAGACCGACGGTGTGCGGAAGCGGGCGGCGGCCTCGTGGGCAGCCAGTGCGTGACAGGGATCGCTGTCATCCTGCAGGGCGACAGCAAGAAAACCTAACCCTGCGGCGCAGTTGGGCGCGGCGGGCATAGGCGGCGGGCGCAGCGCGCGCACCTGTTCGGTCAGGCGCGCCGGTGTCATCGTATCTTCCAGCGCGTCCAGCGCGATATGCTCCAGCACGTCAAAGCAGCCGGCGGCGGCCATATGCGCCTGTACGGCGGACCGGCCTGCCGGCAGCAGCGTCGCCAGTGTCAGCGGAAACTGCCGCCCGACACGGTCCACCGACGGCATCAAGATGCCCTGCGCGCCGGTTGGCCCGGCCAGCCCGGCGGTCAGTGTGAAGCGCCAGATCGGCGCGGTGGTATAGCAGCCCCTCCAGCGCGGGCCGAGTGCGGCGCGCGCCTGCGTCAGGCTTTCCTGCACCCACCGGTCCCACGGCGCAATGAAGCTCTGCGGCATGTCGAACCTGAGAAAATCCCCCAGCGCGGGGATTTTCCCGAAGGCGCCGAACCCGGTCATCCCTAGAAGGTTTCGGGGCAGCTGAAGGCCGTCAGCGCCGGGAGGGCAAAGGGGTTGAGGACCGATCCGGCCTGCATCTGGAAGATCGCGATCCGCCCTCCGATGTTGAATATGATGCGCTTTCGGTCCGAAGCGCTGGTATCGCGGATTTCGGCCGCATCAAGCAACCGGAACAGGCCCCAAGGGCCATCGCGGTTCAGCGTGCTTTCCGATCCGGCGCGCGGCGGCAGGAACGTCACCCGCGCAAGCCCGACGGTGCCTGGCCAGGTCACGGCGGTCGGTCGCGGCTGGCCGTCGGTGTTCTGGAAGGCAATCGTCTGCCCGTCGATTTCCAGGATGATCGCCTCGGCTCCGGGATCGAGCGCTTCGGGAGTGATCTGGAACTGCACACCCGCCGCCGGGCCACCGGCAAAGAATGCATCGCGGATCTCGGCCGCGTACTGGAACTGTTGAAGCACCGACGCCGAGATACCAAGGTCGCCACCTCCCGCCGTTTTCCACGACCACGGCCGCGTGCGGATATCCACGTATTCGGCAAGGTTCTGGGTGAAGAACGAGTCGATCAGGCCGCCAGGTCCGAACAGGCGGGTAAAATCCGCCAGCGAGATGTCGGCGGCGGCGCGCCGGTCGAACGGATAGGCGTTGCCGGTTGCCTGGCTGCACATCGGCAAAACACCCGATTGCCATTGCGCGTTCAGCCCGGCGCGGGTGGTGTCGGCGGTGATGCCCGACGATCCCAGGGCGATCTGCTGCGCCCAGCGTTGCATCGGCCCCGGCAGGCGCGCGGCGTCCGCCTGAAACTGTGCCAGCGCCGAGACTTCGGTCGACGGTGTGCCCAGCCCGCCAGCGAAGTTCAGCTTGTTCAGTTCCTGGTAGACCAGCGTCAGCGACTGCATCATCAGGTCGAGTTGCGAAGGCTGGCCGTCCTGGCTTGCAACCAGTTCGTGCAGCCAGGCGAACCTGTCCTCCACGTATTCTCCGGGCTGATCGGGCACTTCGCCGCTTCCACCCCCGGCTGCGTTCATGGTGCGCAGCAGTTTGGTTGCGGCGGGGCTGAGCTTTGGTTTGATCTTCAGCGTCTTGGCGGCCAGCTTGCCGGCGGCTGCGGCCTGATCTCCGCTCACGCCGCCCTCGGCGGTTTCCTCTTCGGGCACGCGGGTCAACTGGGTTTCCTGCGACACCGCAGTCAGTATGTTGACGATCGGCGATGTCGGTCCCGACAACACGTTGGTGACCTCCACCGCGTGGCTCAGCGAGACCAAAGGGATGATGTCCAGTTCGGCCAGCAGCTTGTCGTATTGCGCGATGAAGTCGTTGTAATAAAGGTCAAGCACATCACGGCTGAGCGCGGCCAGCGCCGCGTCGGTCTGTTCGATGGCGTTCTGTTCGCCCAGCACCCAGGCATCGCGCTGGATGCGTTCGGCGACGCTCAGGGCTTCGGCAAGGAAGACGCCGTTGAAGCCGTCATAGGTGTAGATGCCGGGTATGCCCTCGTTCAGAGGCGCGTTGGTGGATCGAACGAAGGCGCGCGACAGCGACGGGCCGCCGACATCGGTCAGCCGGAACTGGGGCAGATCGGTCGCCGCGTTGCTGTTGATGATCCCGTTGTAGACCCGCTGCGCCTGCGGCATCCGCGCCAGCACGGTCTGCACCTGTGTGACGAGGTCGTTGTTCAATGTGATCTGGTCCATGGGCTGGCTAAGCATCGCGGCAAGATGGTCTGACAGCGCCGCCCGCAAGTCCGCCCTTTGCGGGCCTGGGTAGGCCAGCAGCCAGTCCACTTCCATCCACTGGGTGACAAGCTCGGCATTCATCGGTCCGATCAGCCCGAGCATGAGATAGACCTTGAGCGCCTCGTACAGCAGGTCCGGGTTGTTGATGTTGCTCTGCATCTGCTCTTCAAGGCGCAGCAGAAGCCGGGGCAGCAGGTATTCATTGAGCGCGGCCCGGTAGGCCTGTTCGGCCTGAGTGCCGATCACCTGCCCCTGATACAGCCCCCAGCCAAGTCCGGCGGGGGCGGGTACCGCGCCGTCCACCGGGTTCACCGGAAGGGCGCGCAGCAGGTCCAATGCGGGCACAATGGACGGAAGGTCCGTGTCGCCTACCGGGCTGGGCGGGATCAGCGCAGCGGCCTGTTCGTAGCGGGCGGTCTGGTCGGCCACGTTGGCAATCAACTGGGTGTTGCCCATGTAGCTTCGGGTCCAGGCGGTGCCCATTCCCGCCGCGATCAGCAGCGTGGCGGCGATCGCGCCCCGCTTGGCCCAGCGATAGCGCCGCTCGACGCGGTCGTCGGCCGAAACCAGCCCGGATTCGCGGAACACGACCCGGTCGAACAGATGCGTGAGGAAATAAGACCGGCCAGACCCGCTGCCCGACCCGATGGCCTGCCGCCCGATGCCGAAGGTGCGCGCCATGCCCATCATCAGCCGATCGATCGGAGAGCCCTCCTGCGTGCCGGAGGTAAAATAGACCCCGCGCAGTAGTGGCGCATGATCGAGGCGGCTTTCCTGGAAGAGTTCGGTCAGGAAGTCGTGTGCGACCTGCCTGACCGACGCGACCTGCGCCGGGAAACCCGCGATCAAGCTGCGTTTCTGCGCGTCGCTCTCGGCCTGCATGCGGTCCAGCGATTGCGCGTTCAGCCGGTCCAGCAGCGCGCCGTATTCCGTGTCGAACCCGGCCAGCGGTCCGCCACTGTCCTTGGCGGGCTTCAAGGGGAAGGTGAAGCCCCAGACCTGGCCGCGCGCTTCTTTGCCGAGTGGGTCGAAAAACTCGATGAAGCCGGCCAGAAGGTCGGCCTTGGTGAACAGCACATAGACCGGGAATCGCACGCCCAGCTTTTCTTGCAGTTCCGACAGGCGGCGGCGGATCGCTGCGGCGTGGTTGCGCTGTGTCTGTTCGTCCTGCATTGACAGGTCGGACAGGCTGATCGCCACGATCGCCCCGTTGATAGGCTGGCGCTTGCGGTACTTCTTGAGGATGCCGAGGAACCCGAGCCACGCGGCATTGTCCGCCTCGCTGTCACTTTCATGGGTGGTATAGCGCCCGGCAGTGTCGACCAGCACGGCATTGTCGGTAAACCACCAGTCGCAGTTGCGCGTGCCGCCGACCCCGCCCACGGCGGCCTTGCCCATGTCACCGGCCAGGGGGAACTGCAGACCGGAATTGACGATCGCCGTGGTCTTGCCCGCGCCGGGCGGACCGATGATGACGTACCAAGGCAGTTCGTACAGGTGCCCGCGCCCGGCCTTGGACTTGCGCAGAGTGACCATCGCAGCGCGCAGCTTGCCACGCATCTCGTCCAGTTCGGCCTTCAGGACGCCATCATCAGGCCCGGCGGTATCGGCGGCGGTGACGATCTCTTCGGTGAGGGCTGCGTCGCGCTTGCGACTGGTCAGCAGCAGGATCAGCACGATGATCAGCGCGACGATCCAAAGAATGCCCAGCCCGACCAGTCGGCCCGCTACGCTTTCCAGCGGGCGCGCATCGCCGATCCCGAGAAAGCCGCCAAGGAACCAGATGCACAGCGACAGCGACAGCGCTACGATCATGGTGATGCCGATGGAAGATCCCAGTGCCCTCAAGACCTTGCCCATCACTGCACATCCTTCCGCACGAGAACGATCTCGATCCGCCGGTTCGCGGCGCGCCCCTCTGCCGTGTCGTTCGACATCACGGGTTCCTTGTCGGCGCGTCCCTCGGCCTTCAGGCGCGACGGGTCGTCCAGTTTCCCGGCGAGGAAGCTCTTGACCGACTCAGCCCGTGCCAGCGACAGCGCCAGGTTGTTGGGAAACTTGGCCGACCGGATCGGCACGTTGTCCGAGTGGCCGGCCACGATCACCGGCCCGCCGGTTTCATTCAGCGCGTCGGCGACTCGCGACAGGGGTGTTTCGAACGCGGTTTGCAGCACGGCGGAGCCGGACCCGAACATGCCCGCGCCGGTCAGGCGAACAGTGATCGTGTTGGCGTTCTGGAAGACTTTCACGATGCCGTCGTTGATCTCGACGTTCAGGAAGCCGGCGACCTGCTTCAGCTGCGCTTCCTCGTCCACGGTGGGCACTGGCACGACGGGCGGCGCGCGGCGTTCCAGTTCGACGGCGCCGGGTCGGTCGAGCGCCGCCAGCCGGTCGGTCAGGTCCGCCGTGTTCGACGACAGCGCATATGAGAGACCCACAAAGCCGCTGCCCAACAGCACCGCCGCGATCGATACCGCCAGCCAGACGGGGCGCCAGGCCGACAGCGGCTTGTGCGGACGTTCCACCCCCTGCCAATGCGGCGAGAGGTCGGCTTCGACCGCGCCCCGCTGCGCTCGGATGATGCCCGCCAGCCCGGCGCGCACCTGCGCATGCCTGTCGCGCCCGCCCTGTTCGACGCGCAGCCGCCCCTCGAAGCCGAGTGAAAGGCACATGAACAGGAATTCGAGAAGGTCGATATTCGTGGCCGGGTCCTGCTCCAGCCGCGCCAGCAGGTCATAGAAACGGTCGCCGCCCACTGTCTCGCGGTGAAAGGTGCCGACCATGGACTGGGTCGACCAGCTGGACGCCTCGCCCCACGGCGTGTTCAGCACAACGTCGTCCAGCGTCGCGCAGATCGCATAACGGGCTACCTTTACCGACCGTTCGTCGATGCGGGCCTGCATGGCACGGCTTTCGAAGGCGCGGATCTCGCCGACGACCGACCGGCGCAGCGCGTCGGGGTCGGGATGCTGCGCGCGGTTGCGGATTCGGCTGACCAATGCGAACAGCGTCGCTGCCGCGGCGTTCAGCGGGTTCATGCCGGTCATGCCGCCGACGATCGCCGCCTCGGCAACGCCGCCGCCTGCGCCCGCTATGCCCGCCGTCTGTGCAGATCCGCCGCTTGGAGCTGGGGCCGCCGCAACCGCGCGCGGTGCGACGCCGGGGCCCACGGGAAGCGACGCCGGGGTCGCGACGCCGGGTCGCCGACCGCCGGGATTGGGCCGGATCACGGTCTTTTCGCCG
Source organism: Meridianimarinicoccus roseus (assembly GCF_003172915.1). Taxonomy (GTDB): domain Bacteria; phylum Pseudomonadota; class Alphaproteobacteria; order Rhodobacterales; family Rhodobacteraceae; genus Meridianimarinicoccus; species Meridianimarinicoccus roseus. Next base: position 103,768 of record NZ_QGKU01000060.1, on the reverse strand, counting down.
TCCTCGGGTTCGGCAAACGGGTCTTCGTCGGACATGGACCTGCGCCCCTTTTCCTCAGCTTCTGCGGATAGCCCACAATTCCATGTTCAGGCCGGGATACTCGCCCGACACATGCACGGCTATCCCGCCCGATGTCGTCATCTTGCCCCAGTAGGGGCTGCTTGCATCCAATTCGAAATATACCACACCTGCGCTGTAGGGGATTTGGCGCGGCGCGACCGGTAGCGCGGTCACTCCGATGCCGGGCAGCGCGGAATTGACAAGCTGGCGGATCTCCTCCACCGGGCCGATCTTGGCCTGCCCCGCGAAATGCCGCCGCACCCGTTCCGCTGGTATGTCGGCGGACACCGCCAGAACGAAGCTCGCGGTGCCGATCAGCTTGCGGTCGGCCAGCCGTCCCGCCCAGATGCCAAACTTGCGCTCCTCGATTGGGATGGCGACCGCCGTCTGTTCCAGCACGGCCGACAGATAAGTGCGCAAATCGCGGATCACCGGCAGAAAGCACCCGGTCAAGTTGTGGTGCTGGTAGGCGGGATACTCGTTCGGCCGCTTTTCATGCGACAACAGGCTGGACAACTCGCCCGCCAGAGCCACGCAGTCCCGGAAAAGGGTGATGGGATGCGCGTTGTCCTGCTGCGACAGTTGCCGCAGCAAAGGCACGGTCCGGTTGATTGTCATCAGGAGCAGCAGGTCCTGGATTTCGGCTGTGCCCTTGGCCCCGGCCCCGGCGGTCAGTCGCCCCGACAGCGCTGTCATCCGGTGGACCAGCAGGCCGGTAAGTTCGTCAAGGAAGCTTCGCAGCGGTGCCGCCGCTCGCAGATCGAGGCAGGACGGGATGAACGCGCTGTCCAGAACGACTTCCTGGTCGGGGCGGACTTCGATGATCCGGGCGATCGGGATCGAGAGCCGGTCGGCAAGGTCGTCCACCTCCAGCGCGAATTGCAGGCGCAGCTTGCCCACAGCCAGCCGGGTTTCCTTGCCGCCGCGAGCCGTGGTGTCGCGGATGTCAATCTCGTCGGGCCTGAACCGCGCGGCCGATAGTTCCGTGCCGCTCATGTCCACGTCGAGTGCGCCCTGCCGCCGCTGCGGAACGGTGAGGTAGACGATGCAGTCCTTGACCCCGGCTGGCACGTCGAGCGCCGGGGGATGGTCGTCGAATCCCGGCACGCGGAACACCGCGCCGTCCGGCGTGAGACCGGAACAGGACCGCAGGTTGAACTGGCCGACCTTCAGCAGATCGGTGTCGATCTCGATTTCGGACATGCCCCAGGCATAGGGTGCGATGCGGGCGGCCAGCCCTGCGATCTGCGCCTCGTGGTACCTGTCGGCCTGCTGGAAGTGGTGCGGCTGAAGGAATAGGCCTTCGGTCCACAGCACCTTGCTTTCCCAAGACATTATTCGCCCTCGCTTCGCATCGTCTGTCTCACTTCAATCGTTCCAGCTGGGCCTGGTAAGCCCGGGCGAATTCGCGGCTGAACATCTCGTGGAATTCATTCTCGGCGCGGTCCGAAATCTCGGCATACATCTTTTCATAGACTTCCCAGTATCGTGCCTTGCGGCCCTTCAACAGCCCGCCAAGGCCCCCGCCGCTATGCATCTGCTTCTCCAGTTCCTCGGGCGACAACTGGCGCAGCACGTCCTTCAACGCGGCTTCCATTCCGGTCATCATGGCGATTTCGTGCGCCTTGATGTCCTGCAATGCCTGTTCCGCCGCCTCGATCGGATCGAGATAACCGGTGGTCGAAGGCTTGATCATCGCCTCCACTGCCTGTTCCGGGCTGATGGAAAATTTCAGCGGGTTGTTCCCGCCCGATCCGATCACCGTCTGCTGGATGCGGAATTCCGATTTGATCGAGGTCCGCGTCATCAGGACCTCGCGCAGCCCCTTGATCAGAATCCGCATGACATGGCCCATGCGCGACAGGGTCGGCACGAGGTCATCATCGGACAGTGCAAGGCCTTCCGCCCCGGCAGTCTTCAGGAAGGCGCGCGCCGCGGCTTCCTGACCCGCGCCGGGCGACGTTGCGGCCCGGGCGGCAGCGGTCTGGTCCGGATCAGGCGCATTTGCGGCGGCTTGCTGTGGCGGCGTCGCTTGCGGTGCGTCATGTTCGGACGGCGTCGCGGGTGCGGGTGGCGCCGTCGCGAATGGGTCATCGGCGAACGGATCCGCGGCAGGGCTATCCGCCGCGCCCTGCACCGCGTCCGGGCCCGTTGCGCCCGCGGGCGGGCTGAGCGGTTCGTCGCCCAGCAGATCGTCGGGATTCCAGTCTTCGGGAATGATCGACTGCGTGACCGGTGAGGGGCGGAAATGATCCTCCGCCGACGGGGCGTGATCCGGCTGGCTTGCGCCCGCGGCCGGGCCCGGCGGCGGCGCGTCCCCCAACAGATCGTCGTCATCCAGCGGCGGCAGCAGGCCGTCATCGTCAAAATCGTCACGCCGCGTAATGCTGGAGGGGCCGGTCACCGGCGCGCCGTCGCCCAGCAGATCGTCAAGAAAATCGCCCCCTGCCACATCGTCACCCAGCAGATCGTCGCTGCGCGCGTCCGGCCCGCCCTGCGCGGGCGAGATGGTTGGTGCCGCCGCCGCCTCGCGGATCTCGACCAGCAGTTCGTAGGAACCTATGGTCAGAACGTCGCCGTCGTTCAGCGGCGCGGGCACGTCGCCGATCGGCATCTTGGAATAATTCAGGAAAGTGCCGTTGGTGGACATATCGATGGCGACGACTGCGCCATGCGCCGTCTCGATCGCGCAATGCCGCTTGGATATCGCCTTCTGAGGGTCCGGAAGCACCATATCGTTTTCGGCCCCACGGCCGATGGTCAGCGATGCGCCGAACATCGCAACCGGGCGGCCGTCGCCGGGCACCGTGCCGGTGGACTGGAAATGGACTGTGACGCTCAGGGCTGTCATCCGCCCACCAGAACCGTCGGTGCCCCCAAAACGATCATGCCGCCATGGGCGCAATTGTCCAGCATCCGGGCCTGTGGCCGCGACCCGGTCAACACGGTGGCCGACCCCTTGACGATGCTGTCAGGCGGACCGACACAGACCGCCATGTTGCCCAGCGGCGCGGCGGGCAGCATGCACACGAGCACGGTCGGCACACCGGGCGGCAGGACCGGGCCGCCGACATGCGGCACCACGCCAGTGACCATGGGACAAACATGCATGTCGGTGATGCGGGCACAGGGCATCATGACGGCTCTCCTTCCTTCACGGCGGCATTGTCGCCGCCCAGCCGACCGTTCCCACCGCGCGCAATGTCCAGCGCCCGGTCGATCAGGCGGGTCTTGTGCGCATCGAAACTGTCCCCCTCAGCGGTGCTGAGCGACAGCAGCGCGACGCCGAAGATCGCCATGGCGGCAGCCCCGACCGGCGCATCGTAGGCCGCAAGATCGCCGGTGCCAAGCTTGCCGTCGCACATCGCCACCGCCGTTGCGCACAGGGTTGTGGTGTCGTCGAATTCGGCCAGCTCCAGGGCGGCTCGCGCCCGGTCGCGTGTCTCGTCGCCGGGCTTGAACACCCAGGCCTGCGCCGCGGCCAGAGGGGCGGGCGGCGCTTTCGGATCGGCCAGCGTGTCCTCTGCGGCAAGACAGCCCCACCACACCCGTTCGCGCGGCGGCAGCGCGGCGGCCAGCAGGCGCAGCATGTCGAGCCAGGCATCGGCGGCCTCCAGTTCCGCCAGAACCTGGTCCACCGGGGCGGAGGCAGGGGCGCTCAGCGCCGTGTCGAGCCGCATGTTGGCCAGCGCAAGCTGCCTCAGCGCGGGTTCCTTCGGGATCTTCTTCAGTCCGGCGAAACGTTCAGACATCTGTATCCCCTAGTTGATCATCGTCATGCTGCCCTTGAGGATCAGCAATTGCGACTGGATCTGTGTCATCGCCCCCTTGGCCTGCAGGATGCCGCTTGCCTCGATCTTGATCATCGGGCCCTTGATGGTCACCCCCATCGGATCGATCTTGATCGACGATCCGCCGCAGGTCAGCGTGATGCCCTGCATCGCCTTTTCGTCGATCTTGCCGAGTTTCACATCGACGGTGCGGTTGCCCAGCTTCAGCGTGGTCTTTTCATTGCCCATGTCGAGCGTGCGTTCCGCGTTTCCCATCTTGATCGCCTCCGACAGGTTGCCCTTGTCGATCGAAACTGTGACATTGCCCGTCTTGACGGTCTGAGAGACGTTGCCGGTATTGACGGTCTGAGAGACATTGCCGGTCTTGACCGTTTCGGTCACGTTGCCCGTCACGGTCAGGTCGGATTTGCCTTCGATCGTTTCTTTCTTGTCTTTCTTGATGTCGATCTTCTGGCTGCCTTCGGCGATCTTGAAGGTGTGATCCCCGGTATCGAGTGTTTCCGTAAGGTGACGATGTACCGTCACATCCATGTCGCCCTTGTCCTTGTGTTCCAGCCCGACGGTGATCTTCGCATCGTTCTTCACGATCTGTTGGTAGTCTCGTTCGGACTGGAAGCGCACCAGTTCGCTGTCCTTCTTGTCTTCGAACATCAACTCGTTGAAGCCGCCGCCGCCCTTGGAGGAATTCGTCTTGATGCCGGACTGTGTCATGTTTCCGGGCAACTCATAGGGCGGCATCGTATCCGCGTTGTACAGCATCCCGATGGCGATGGGCCGGTCGGGATTGCCCTCCTCGAAATGGATGACGACTTCCTGCCCGATGCGCGGGATCGCGATCATGCCCCAGTTCTTGCCGGTCCAGGGCATCATCGTACGCACGAAGCAGGACGACTTGTCGTCTTTCTTGCCCAGCCGGTCCCAGTGGAACTGAACCTTGATGCGGCCGTACTTGTCGGTGAAGATATCGTCCCCCGACGGGCCGACCACCCGGGCGGTGTGCACGCCCGAGATCTCGGGCCATGGGGTCTTCAGCGGGGCGCGGAACTGTTCGCTGGCCGGAATGGTGCGGAACGACACTTCGTATGGGTCCGGCCCCTTGGCCATCTGCGCCAGCACGCCGTGCAGTGGCCCGTTCGGTCTGACCGCGGGAAGGTCCGTTCCGGTCAGAACCAGCCGGTGCACCGCTTGCGTGACAAGGTGGCTGACGTCGTCGGCCTTGCGGGGATGTCCGTCGAGCGTAAACGTAAGTCCGACGCCGAGATTGGTGATGTTGCCCTGCCCTGACGCGGTCTTGTGGCGCACGGCCTCGGCCTGCATCCGGACCCGGGCGCGGTTGTTGCCAACGGCGGTATTGCGATAATGTCCCGGGTAGTCGTAGATCTCGCGGTCGTTCAGTTTGTGAACGCCGCTCGGCATATCCTTGACCGACTTCATGTCGGCAGTCGGGCGTGTGAAGTCATAGTCGGCCAGCGTGACCTTGCCGCTGACGGCCCGTTCCGCACTGGTCCAGTCGAAGATGTGCGGCTCCTGCCGGGTCACGTCGGAGCCGCGAGAGATGAACGGGATCTTCTCGGTGCCGGTCACGGTTTTATGTGCCCCGAGATCGTCCAAGAGGACCATTTTCTCGCGGTTGTCCTTCTCGGTGAAGAAGTAGTAGATCCCCTCCTCCTCCATCAGGCGGGACAGGAAATCGAAGTCCGTTTCGCGGTACTGCACAAGGTAATCGCGGGTTTCGTAGCTTCCGGTCAGAAGATCATCGAGGTCGCTGGAGAACCCGTAGTCGCCCAAGATCTGCCGGATGATGTCCGGAACGGTCTTGTCCTGGAAGACGCGGCACTCGCGGGTGCGGGTCAGGAACCAGAGCCACGGCCGGATCTCGGCGCAGAAATGGCCCGGTCCACGATCTGCGCCCAGGTATTCCACCGAAACGCAGGTGCCTGGAAAAACCCGCTTGGGGCCGGTCGGTGGATCCATCACAACGCGCATCTTCTTGCCCACGATGTCCTCGAGTTTCAGCGCCCTGTTGGAGCACACGAACTCGGCGGTGATGCAGGTCAGCTCGCTCAGCCCTTCGGCGACCGTCGCGCCGATCAGGGCAAGCCCCTCGTCCGGATAGCTGCCTTCCATCCGGATCGGGTATTTCATCGGGTCTATCTTGATGCCAGCCATGCCATTTCCCCGTTGTCCGGAACACCGGCCAAAGTGTAACCCGGCGCGGCGCGGTTCCCAAAGGATGTTCCCCCCACTTGCAGGCGGGGGGTAGCACCGCGCGCGCCGCTCAATTGAACTTGTAGACGAAGTCGTTGTCCGCGACGTCGATTTCCACGCGCGCCACGCTTTCGCCTTCCATCATCCGTTTCAGGAATTCGGCCGAGATGTCGGGCAGCATCGTGTTGGTGACGATAGCGTCGATCATCCGCCCGCCGGATTCCAGTTCCTGGCAGCGGGACACGATCGTGTCCACGACGCCTTGGGTGTAGCTGAAGGGCACCTTGTGCGCGCCTTCCACCCGTTTCTTGATCCGGTTCAGCTGCAACTTGGTGATCTCGCCAATCATGTCGGGCGACAGAGGGTAATAGGGGATCGTCACGAGGCGGCCCAACAGCGCGGCCGGGAAGATCTTCAGCAGTGGATCGCGCAGCGCCTTGGCGATGCCTTCGGGTTCTGGCATCAGTTCCGGGTCGGCGCACATATCCATGATCAGGTCCGAGCCCGCGTTCGAGGTCAGCAGGATCAGTGTGTTGCGGAAGTCGATCCGCCGCCCCTCGCCGTCCTCCATCACGCCCTTGTCGAAAACCTGGAAGAACAGCTCGTGCACATCCGGATGCGCCTTTTCCACTTCGTCCAGCAGCACCACCGAATAGGGCTTGCGTCGCACAGCCTCGGTCAGCACGCCGCCCTCGCCATAGCCGACATAGCCGGGAGGCGCGCCCTTAAGGCTGCTGACGGTATGCGCCTCCTGGTATTCGGACATATTGATGGTGATGACGTTTTGCTCGCCGCCGTATAGAACTTCGGCAAGCGCCAGCGCGGTCTCCGTCTTGCCGACCCCGGACGTGCCGGCCAGCATGAACACGCCTACGGGCTTGTCCGGGTTGTCGAGGCCGGCGCGGTTCGTCTGGATGCGCTTTGCGATCATCTTCATCGCGTGGTCCTGCCCGATCACGCGCTTTGCAAGATGGGTTTCAAGGTCCAGCACGGTTGCGATCTCGTCGCGCAGCATCCGACCAACGGGGATGCCGGTCCAGTCACCGATGACGCTGGCCACGGCCTGCGCATCAACGATGGGAAGAATCAGGGGATTTTCGCCTTGTAGCTCGGTCAGTTCGACATTTTTCGCCCGCAACTCGTCCAGCAGCGCGGCGGTGTCGACGCTCGCGTCGGCCCCGGCGGCCTCTGCAGCAAGGTCGGCATCCGTGCTGTCCACCGGCGCACCGGCCGCGCGCAGCTTGGCGCGCAGGTCGAGGATCGCCTGAACGACGGCCTTCTCGGCTTCCCAGCGGCTGTTCAGGCCTTCGAGCCGGGCCTCTTCCTCGGTCTTGAGGGCGGTGATCGTCTCGCGCCGAGCATTGACGTCGTAGCCTGCGCTTTCATCCCGTGCGATGATCTCCAGTTCGGTGGTCAGCGCGTCGATCCGCTTGCGGCTGTCGTCAACCTCGGCCGGGACGGCATGCTGGCTGATCGCCACGCGCGCGCAGGCGGTGTCCAGCACGCTGACCGACTTGTCGGGCAATTGACGCGCCGGGATGTAGCGCGCGCTGAGGCTGACAGCGGCCTCGATCCCCTCGTCCAGCACCTGCACCTTGTGGTGGTTCTCAAGCATCGACGCGATGCCGCGCATCATGCGGGTCGCCTTGGGCACGTCCGGTTCATCGACCTGTACGACCTGAAAGCGCCGGGTCAGCGCTGGATCCTTCTCGATGTGCTTCTTGAACTCGGCGAAAGTCGTCGCGCCGATAGTGCGCAGCGTGCCGCGCGCCAGCGCCGGTTTCAAAAGGTTGGCCGCATCGCCCGTGCCCGCGGCGCCCCCTGCGCCGACCAGTGTGTGCGTCTCGTCGATGAACATGACGATCGGCACGGTGCTGGCCTGAACCTCGTCGATGACGCTGCGCAGGCGGTTCTCGAATTCGCCCTTCATCGACGCGCCGGCCTGCAGAAGTCCGACATCGAGCGCCAGCAGACGCGCATCCTGCAACGCAGGCGGCACGTCGCCGCGCGCGATCCGCAGCGCGAAGCCTTCCACCACGGCGGTTTTGCCCACTCCGGCCTCGCCAGTCAGGATCGGGTTGTTCTGGCGTCGGCGCATCAGAACGTCGACGATCTGGCGGATTTCCTCGTCACGGCCGACGATCGGGTCGATCTTGCCGTCGCGCGCCTGTTGCGTAAGGTCGGTGCAGAACTGCTTCAGCGCCTCCTGCTTGCCTTGCTGGCCCGGCATCGCGTTCGATGCCTCGCCCGGCGACGCGCCGCCCCCGGTGCTGGACCCGTCCTGCGGACCAAGCCCGTCCTCGACCGATCCGTCGGTGATCGAATGAAAATTCTCGGCCAGGTCATCGACCTTGATCTTGCCGAATTCCGGGGAGATGCCCGTGAATATGTTCTTCAGGCTGGGCGTCTTGAGCATTCCCAGAACGAGATGCCCCGTGCGAACCTGGTTCGACGAATACAGCAGCGATCCGAACACCCAGGCCCGTTCCATCGCGTTCTCAAGATGTGCGGACAGGTCTGTGATCGTGCTGGCCCCACGCGGCAGCGCGTCGAGCGCCTTCGTCATGTCGGCGGCGATCCGCCCCGGATCGAGGTCGTAGTGGCGGATGATCTTGGCCACGTCGTTGTCCTGTCCCTGAAGGATCTGCGCCATCCAGTGCACGATTTCCACGTAAGGGTTGCCGCGCATTTTACAGAAAACCGTTGCGCCTTCGACGGCCTGATACCCTGTGCGGTTGAGTTTTCCGAACAGCGCGACGCGGCTGATTTCCGTCATTGTTCCATGCTCCCTGGTGGCCGTCCCGCACCGGGCGCGGCATATTCTGCTTCAAGATGATCCTGCTGGGTCAGGAACAGGTCGGCGGCATCGGTGCCCGACGGGCGCGTGCCCAGCCAGCTTGTCTGCCCGAGCCGCGTGTCTTCTCCCAGCACGGCGCGCGGCACGTCTGTGCCGCGCAGCACAAGGTTCACATCCCAGTCCAGCGCGTCGCCCACCGCGTTGCGGACCACGGCCGCGAGTCGCGCCAGCGACGGACCGCCCGGCAGCAGGCGGCGGTAATCTTCGCCCGAAAGCGGGCCGATACGGATGCGGAACTTGGCGCTGCGGGTCCGCACGTGCGAGCCCAGCACGGTGCCCCGGCCCAGGCCAGTGGGGCCGCCAAGGTGCCAGCGGTCACCCGGTTCCAGCTCCAGCCACGAGCCGACAAACTGCTCCAGCCGAACCGGCGCGGCAAAGAACCCTGACAGCATCGCGGCCAGTCCTTCGGCGGTGCGCGCACCCTGCGCCAGCCGCCCCGCGAAATGGCGCTTGGCAAGGTCGGGCATCGCGTCGCGATCCTGAAGTGCCTTTCCAAGATATCCCGACAGTGCCGCGATGCGCCGTTCCATGCCACCGCCGGACCCGCGGTCGAAGCTTGCAGTCGGCTGACCCGAGGCCCAGGCGCGGTAGAACAGGCTCATGTGCCGGTGGGTCAGCATGTTGGCGAAAGCGCCGAAGGTGGCGTCATGTGCGCTGCGCTGCCGTTCGCGTGCGTATTCCGTTAGGTGCGCGGGCAGTGGGCCGTGCGATCCAAACAGGCCGAAGAACAGGTTGGACAGGTGTCCCGGCTTGGCCCCGGCGGGCGGGGTGAACGCGCTGATCGTGGTGCGTTGGAAGGCCATCGTCGCTTCCTGGCCCAGCCGCACGGCATCTTCCCGCGGCAACCGCGATTCCCCAAGCCGGGGACGTTCCGCGAACTGCGCCTCCAATACGCGGAGGGCGAAGAAGATGTGATAGGTCCGGGGCGACTGACAGAAGCGCTGGTAATGCGTCAGATCATCCGTCCCAGACCCGCTTCCGGGCGCCATCTGGCGATTTCTCCACGTTGCTGGCTTTTCAGGACCGTTTCGGTGAAACTGTTGATGGTGACATGGAACCGCAGGTAGCGTTCCAGGACGGCGGCAAGCCCGTAGGCCCCCGATCCTTCGAAGAAATCCTCGTCACAATGGATGGTGATTTCGAGCCCGCGAACGGCGGTGGACAGGGCTTCGTCCTGCATCCAGCGTACGATCGGGCGGCTTGTCACGGCGGTGATCCCCTCAAGATGCCGCCGCACGACGCGGTCGCCTTCGGGCGCGTAAAGCCCGATCAGTTCACGCAGCGCTTCCGCTCCTGTGCCGCGCGCGGTGTCGGCGATGGACAGGTAGTTCAGGCTGAGATGGCTGATCAGTTTCCAGGCTGTCTCGCCCTGCGCCAGTGTCGGGCGGGGGCGCGTCGGCGCGACCGGCATGCGCACTTCGGCCACCGGGCCGCCGTCGGGCAGGTAGAACAGATCCTTGGTGCCGCCCGGCAGCAGGAGCGGCAGGTCACGGTTGGTCACGGTGGCGGTCACCGCCAACTGCGTAAGCGCGCCGGAATAGGGCGCCTGTTTCGGGTCCACAAGCGACAGGTACAGCTCTGACCCGAGATAGTTGGTGCGCGTGGCCTTCAGCCGCTCGCGCTGAGTGCGCTGCCGCATCCGCCGCCGCTGGGTGTAGTAGGCCTGCGCGCCACCACTGGCCGCGGTGAATTCGTCTGCCGAGTAGAACGCGCGGAACGGCTGATCCGGTGCGCCGTCGCTGCTGACCCCGGTCACGCTGAGCACCGAATGGATTTCGTAGTCCAGCGGCGCAGTGCGGTCCACGACCACATGATGTTCGTGATCCGCCACGCTCAGGTGCACGCGGTCGCAGCGCTTGTCGAACAGGTTGATGGCGGGCACGCAATGGAGCCGGAAAGCGCCCGGTGTGATGCCCGATTGAAGGTCCGGCGCGGGCTCGCGCAGCAGGATATAAAGGTCGATCTCGGGTCCGTCGCACCGCGCAAGCGCTGGCGCCAGCCCGCGCAGGTCCGCGAAATGGAACCGCTCGGGCATGGCGAAGTATTCCTGCAGCAGGCGGTAGCCGTCGAAGGACCGGCGCGGCGTGGGCAGCAGCGCCTCTTCGGGGGCATAGCCGCGCGGCGTGATGCCCCCCTGCAGCGGCAAGGTCCAGTCCGCGCGCCGGTCGGTGGAGCGCGCGACCACGCCGGTCGATCCGGCGCACAGCAACTCGTGCAATTGCCAGCCGCGGACGCTTTCGCCGCCAAGGAAGAGCGACAGCGTGTCAAGCGGCAGGTCGCCCAGCGGCTGCCCGCCGCTGCGGCGTAGGCGCAGCCGGATGCCGGCCCGCGCCTCCAGCGCGCCGACCACGCCCGCCGCGACCAGTTCGCCCCGGCTGTCGATAAACTCTGCCTCGGCGATTTCGAGCGGCCAGAGCACGGTGTCCTGAGCGGTGGTGAAGATGCATGCGGTCTGCGTGCCTTCCAGCAGCCTTGTGCGCAGTTGTGTGCCGCGCGGGATCGCATAGCCTCCCGCAAGCCCTGCATTATCCATGTCGGGTACCAGTTGCGCGACCATCATCGACGGTGTCGGCCCAAGGAAATGCGGGTAGATGATCTCCAGCAACTGGGAGGTCAGCGCGGGATACTGCAGTTCCAGTTCCAGCTGAACGCGGGCCGACAGGAAGGCGACACCCTCCAGCAGCCGTTCGACGTAGGGGTCAAGCACCTCGACCCCGTCCATCCCCAGCCGCGCCGCGATCTTAGGAAAGGCTTCGGCGAATTCCGCGCCCATTTCCCGCATGAAGGCGAGTTCGGTTTCGTAGTGTCGCAGAAGCCGGGTATCCATCGCGCCGTCAGGACCCTTCTTCGAGGCGCAACTCGCCGGTGGTCGTGTCCACTTCCGACCGAAGGTAAAGCTCGATCGGGTAGGGCTGGGCCCACATCTCAGCGGCGATGTCGAACACGATAGTCGTTCGGCGGCCCTCCTCGGCCTTGCGTTCCACGACTTCAACCGTGCCTTCGCGGATTCGCGGCTCGAACCGTTCGATGGCTGTCTGGATCGATTTGTGGATGCGCTGAGCGCGTTCTTCGGTCGAAAAGTCGCCCGCTACCTCGCGCACGCCGTAGTTCAAAACGGAATTGGCCGCATTGGGGAACCGGTCTGCGTCGATCTGGGTGTCCAGGTTGTTGGTGTTCAGAAGCCACGACAGATCGCGGCGGATGATGTCACGCAGGCGGTTCAGATCGATCACACGGGTGTCGCGCGCTTCTGTCCGGCTGTCCGGTGCTTGGTCGGTCAGGCGGTCCAGCAGCGCGGGCTGAAGGCGTTCGGTGATCGTCCGGTCAGCCATCCCCAGCCGTCTCTTCCAGTGCTGGTACCGGGTCCATCCTGACGCTGCGCATGTCCATCAGCGCGAGGTCGCCCTGGTCAGTGGCCAGCAACCGCTGGCCGGTGCCGATAAACGTGTCGGCTCCGGCATCGGCCCAGTGGGTCGCGCGCGACAGGCGCGTCGCCCCGTCCGGGTCGGTACCGGTCCCGGGATAGCGCGTGGGGATCAGGCCAACGCATTCGCCGCCATTGCGCAGCTTGACGGTGGCAGCCGTCCAGACAGCGTCTCGCAGGTCGGCCGGTTCCTCGATCTTGAGAAGGTCGATGGCGTTGAACGGCATCCAGAAGTACTTGCCGTTGACGATGATCTCAAGCACGGGACCGAGGCGCATGTCGGCATCGGCAATCCAGTCGAATCGCTGTCCATCCGCCTCACCGGGCGTGGTCGGTGCCATGTCGAAGGCCTTGTCGCGCAGTTCCGCAGCCACTTCTGGCTTGCCCGCCGCCAGCGCCTTGAGCGACTCGATCAGGATTGCCACCCATTGCTGCGGCTCGCCAAAAATCAGCGGTTCCTTTTCCCCGGCGAAGACCTTTTCGCGGAACACCTCGCAGACGATCGCCTCTCGGTAGGTCTGCGCCATCGGTACGGCCAGAGCGTCAAGCTCGGCCGAGAGCTTTAGTTGCGTGACGGCGCGCTTCCAGTCGCCTGTGACGCAGAGAAGCTGGAACAGGAAGATCCGCAGCGCCGCGTTGGACGGGTCCGCGCGGATTTTGTCCTGCAGCGCCTTGAGTGCGCCATCGACATCGTTGGCTTTCAGCAACTCGACTGGATCAACGGCCAATTGGGCTCTCCGTATTCGTGGCGACGTGCCTGGGGAAGGACGAGCCCGCCGCGACTTTGGCGGCGGGCCCGAAGGTCAGATGGTCGGGATCAGGCCGGAACGTTCTTGGCGATGTTCCACTTGAAGCTCGGCTTTTCGCCCTCTTCGCCCGTCTCGGTCTGTTCGATGTAGTCCACATGCACCTCGGCGAAATTCAGCGAGATGTTCTCGGTCAGCTTGTCCTCGCCACCCGAACCGCCGGTCGACACAGACGTGATCATGACCTTCTTCATGGTGATGGTCAGGTATTCCAGCGGGGTCTTGCCGGCCTTGCGCACGACGATCTTCGCGGACGGGAAGTGGTCGCCATTGGCACAGTAGAGCTGCAGGACGGGCGAGGACTTGTCGATCCACTTGGTGCAGGAGATGTCCTGGAAGTTCGCCTTGCCGGCGCCGCCGCCGCCGCCCACATGGAACGAGCCGGACTGGCTCATGCCCCACGACCATGCCAGCAGGTCGATGCCGCCTTCGCCGCTGTACTTGTCATCCTGGGTCTCGCCCGAGATTTCGCCTTCGATGATGAGGAACATGTCGAGTGCCATGTCGGTATCTCCTTTGTCAGTCAGTCATTGCATGAACGTTGGTGTGAGTTGCCGGGCGGCGGTCCTGGACCGCCCGGCCGTTGGTCAGGATTTTTCCGACGGAAGCTTCGAGACGAGCCTCAACGAAACCGACAGCCCTTCGAGCTGGTAATGCGGTTTTAGGTAGAACCTGGACTTGTAATAGCCCGGGTTCTCTGGGTCTTCCTCGATAACCACGTCAGCCGCAGCCAGGGGCTTGCGGGCCTTTTCAGCTTCCGAGGAATGCGCGGCCGAATAATCGACGTACTGGTCGATCCACTTCTTCAGCCAGCGTTGCATGTCATCCTTGCTCTTATAGCTACCGACCTTATCGCGCACCATGCACTTCAGATAGTGGGCAAAACGTGTAGTTGCGAAGAGATAGGGCAGGCGTGCTGCCAGATTCGCATTCGCAGTCGCGTCCGGGTCGTCGTATTCGGCAGGCTTGTGAAGTGACTGCGCGCCGATGAACGCCGCCATGTCGGTATTCTTGCGGTGAATTAGTGGCATGAGCCCCGATTTCGCCAGTTCCGCCTCGCGCCGATCCGAAATGCCGATTTCGGTCGGGCACTTCATGTCCACGCCACCATCGTCGGTCGGGAAGGTATGTGTGGGCAGGTTTGCCACCGTGCCGCCCGATTCGACGCCGCGGATCCGCGAACACCAGCCATATTCCTTGAACGACCGGTTGATGTTCGTGGCCATGCCATAGGCCGCGTTCACCCAGGTGAAATTCTCGGATTCTGCGTTGCCGGTATTTTCCTCAAAGGCGAATTCCTCGACCGGGTCGCCCTTCGCGCCATAGGGCTGACGGCCAAGGAAGCGCGGCATGGCAAGGCCAAGGTACTTGCTGTCCTCGCTGTCGCGCAGGCTGCGCCAGGCCGCGTATTCGGGCGTTTGCGTGATCTTGGTCAGATCGCGCGGATTGCTCAGTTCCTGCCAACTTTCGAAATTCATCAGCGACGGATCTGCGCCGGTGATGAAGGGTGCGTGGGCGGCCGCGGCGATCTTGGCCATCTCGCCCAGCAGTTCCACGTCGGGCGGACTATGGTTGAAATGGTAGTCCCCAACGAGGCAGCCATAAGGCTCGCCGCCGAACTGGCCGTATTCCTCTTCGTAGAGCTTCTTGAAGATCGGCGACTGGTCCCAGGCGGTCCCCTTGAACTTACGCAGCGTCTTGTGCAGGTCCTTCTTTGAGATGTTGAGAACCCGGATCTTCAGCATCTCGTCGGTTTCGGTGTTGTTCACCAAGTGATGCAGTCCGCGCCACGCACTTTCCATCTGCTGGAATTCGTCGTGGTGCAGGATCTCGTTGATCTGGTCACTGAGCTTCTTGTCAATTTCCGCGATGATCGCCGAGATCGAGTTCAGCACGTCGTCCGAGATCAGGCCGGTGTTTTCCAGCGCCTGGGCGGCAAGCGTCTTTACCGCGCCCTCGACAGCGCTTTTCGCCTCATCGGTGCGTGGGCGGAATTCCTTTTGCAGAAGACTGGCGAAGTCGGATTCCTGGACTTCCGTCTGCACCGCGCCTTCGGCGGACTGGGTTGCTTCGTCAGCCATGCTCAGGCCTCCTGCTTGTCGTCGTCATCGGACGGCGCCGGGGCGGCCGCCAGGGATTTCAGCAGTTCGGGATTGGCCAGCGCCTCGGTCAGCAGTTCCTCCGCGCCGGGCTTGCCGTCCATGTAGGTCATCAGGTTGGCCAGCTCGTTGCGGGCATCGAGCAGCTGGCGTAGCGGTTCGACCTTGCGCGCGATCGCCGCGGGCGAGAAGTCGTCCATGCTCTCGAAGGTGATGTCGACCGACATGTTGCCCTCGCCGGTCAGCGTGTTGGGCACGGCGAACGCGACGCGCGGCTTCATCGCCTTCATCCGGCTGTCGAAATTGTCCACGTCGATTTCAAGGAACTTGCGATCCGCGACGCCGGGCTGCGCCACTTCGGACTTGCCCGCGAGGTCCGACATCACGCCCATCACAAACGGCAACTGGACCTTCTTCTCGGCGCCGTAGAGTTCCACGTCGTATTCGATCTGCACGCGCGGTGCGCGGTTTCGCGCTATGAATTTCTGTGAGCTCGCCATTCCGTTCTCCCGTCTGTGTTTGTCGTTTCAGCTTTCGGGCGCCGTGCGGCACCCTCCCTGTAAGCCGTCCTGTCAGCCGTCCTCGATCCCGCTGATCATCTTCACGCTGTCCTGACCGCCCGGCGCCATGTCGGCGACGATGGTCATGAAATCTGCCCCGACAAGTCGCTTGGCGCGGGCCAGGATCATCGGCACGGGGCTCGAGGGTTCGTGTTCGCGGTAATAGGTTATGATCCGGTCAATGGCTTGCTCCACGTCCCTGGAGGACCGGATCTCGCCGGGGGCGCTGCGCGCGGCGGGCCGGGCATCGGCGGGCGCGCCGTCTTCGGTCTGTGGCACCTCGTCCTCCTCGGGCTCTGGTTCGCCGACGACTTCGGCCAGCCGGGCGGCGGCGCGGCGCAGCAGCTTGAGAAGCGGCGACAGGTCCGGTCCCTGCCCCGGGATCTGCGTGTCGAAAACGGCATCGATCGCCTCCACGTCGCTCAGGGCGGCGCGTACCTGCGCCAGCGTCGCGGACAACTGGTCGTCAGGGGTATCCTGGAAGGCGGCATTGATGCGCGCGGTGTCGGGCGGGTTCTCCATGTCGGGTGGGGCGGGAAGCTCCCCCTCCGCGATGGCGAGATCGTTCAGTGACAGCCGCCCGAAGGCCTGGCTGTGGGTCAGCGGCGCATGGCGCACGGCGCGCAGCACGGTGCCGGTTTCGGCCAGCCCAAGCACGGCGTTCACGCGCATCGTGGGATCGTTGTCGTCCTCGGCGTCCAGCTGCGGATGGCAGGTGTCCCAGAACTGTTCAAGGCAGCCGCGCATGAACATGGTGGCATCCGCAAGGCCGCCGAACCCTTCTACCCGCGTCGCGCCGTAGGCATAGAGCACCGCCGCGCGCAGATCGTGGCTATGTTCCAGAACAGCCTCGGCCCGTTCGACGATGCGCTTGGGGTCCGGTTCCTGCCCGGCGACCACGGTATCCCCCATCTGGCGCTCTTCCTCGGGACGGGCCGCCAGCAGCAGATCGGTAAAGACCTTCTCGTATTCAAGGTCCTCACCGCTGGGGGCGTCGTCACCGTGGCTTACAAGGCTCAGAGGCACGTGTCGTCTCCTCGGACAGATCCAATCTGCGGCCAAGCCTTCCATCGGCCCCGTCGCAGACACAATTCCAGCAAACCCGACTTTAATCGCATACCAGCGTCTTTTTTGTCGCCGCGTCAACATCGTAGATCGCAGAGAGGCGCGAATCTGTTCTGTATCCGGGCGCACGCTTGATATCGCTAAATGCGACCGGCCAGCGATTATTCCATGTTTGCATGGTGTCATGCGTCACCGTGCGGGTGCAGCATCGCCCTTGGCCCGCAAGGGTCCAGCCGCGGCTTGTTCCGCGCGTCGCCTTGGGGCAGAGTTGAGACTGGGCGGCCGGGCTGCCCGCCCCTGCCCGCCCGTCGCGGGCCAGCAACCCGACCGGGAGCCGTCATGAAATACCTCAGCCTCGCCGCAATCCTGCTTGTCGTCGCCTGCACCTCGCAGCAGGCCATAAATGCGCAATACGCGGGCGCCCCGCTGACCAATGTGATCTCGGATCTTGGCCCGCCGGACGAAGCCAACGCGCTTAGCGGCGGACAGACCGAATACATCTGGCGCGACGCCGCCACCGAGGACGGGATCAACCCCTGCTTCAAGCGCATCCTCACCGACGGCGGCGGCACGGTGCTGAACGCCAGCCATTCGGACGGCCGCGGCCCCTGCTGAACCGGCGCCTCGGCGCGCCGAAGTCCATCCCGAAAGCCATCATCCGGCGCCGCGCGGTGCCCGCCGGGGTAGTGGATGCATGCCCGCGACACCCCCCCATACCTTTGTCAGGCCGGACCTTCCTAAGTCTGGCGGGCTTCTCTTTCGTTTCCAAAGGTAAACTTGTTCCCGCCAAAGGCGTTTAACGGATCACAGCGCGCCCTGCAGCGCGCCGATCAACCGGGAGCAAGCCCCATGAAAAACACCGATCATACCGGCGCCAAAGGCGCGACGGACCGCGCACCGGTTTTTCGGTCCCGTGGCCGTGCATCCCAGTCCCATCTCCCCACAAGCCCCCGCCAGAGCTGAGGAACCCCAATGAGATTCACGATCAAGACCAGACTGATACTCACCTTCGCCGCCGTATTCTTGCTGTGCGGTGCCGCACTGAGCCTCGCGTTGATCGAACTCACCAACGTGAACCGCGAGTTCAACCGCGTGGTGACGGTGCAGGCTGAACGTGCGGTGACGCTGAACGAAGCGTTTCGCGCGCAACTGGATGCGCGCCTTACTCAAGGCGAGATCCTGATCGGGCTACCGGGCGGCGACGAAAATCGTATTCCCGATCTGATCGCGGATCGCCGCGAAACCACGGCGAAATTCATCGGCATGGTCGAGGATCTGAAGCAGGGCGCGACACCTGAAGTCGTTGGCCAGCTTGAGGCCTTCGCCGAGATCCAGAAAGAGGTCGCCACTCTCTATGACGAGATCACCGGTTTCGAGCTTGCCGGCGACGGCGACTCGGCCAACACGCTGTTCCACGGCGCGGCCCACGACCTGGTGCATAGCGGCGAGGAGATTTTCGCCAAGATCGAGAAGGCCGTCACGGACGGGATGGCTGCCGAGGTCGCCGCTGCCGATGCACACATGAAGCGGACGGCCCTGCTTCTTGGCGCCCTCTCGATCGCCGCGGTCGTTGTCGGTGTTCTGTCGGCGTGGTTCATCATCCGGTCGATCAGCCGGGGCCTGAATCGTGCCGCCCGTGTCGCCCGGCGTGTCGCTGACGGTGATCTGCGCGAGATGACGAATGTGACCGGCAATGACGAGATCTCGGACCTGCTGCGCACGCAGAACAGCATGGTTGTGAAATTGCGCGACATCGTGGAAAACGTGTCCGCCGCATCGCGCAACGTGGCAGCGGGCGCGAATCAGATGGCCTCGACTTCGGGCGCGCTTTCGGACGGCGCTGCGATGCAGGCAAGCTCGACGGAACAGGTCTCCGCGTCCGTGGAGGAAATGGCGGCGAACATCAATTCCACCTCGGAGAACGCCACGGCTACGGAAGAGATCGCCAACAAAGCCGCCAAGGACGCGCTGCAATCGGGTGACGCGGTGCGCGAAGCGGTCGAAGCGATGAAGACTATCGGCGAACGCATCCTGGTTCTGCAGGAGATCGCCCGCCAGACCGATCTTCTGGCGCTGAACGCGGCGGTCGAGGCGGCCCGGGCGGGTGAACACGGTCGCGGCTTCGCTGTGGTCGCGTCCGAAGTGCGCAAGCTGGCCGAGAACAGCCAGAAGGCGGCGGCGGAAATCTCGGGCTTGTCCAGCCGCACCGTCAGCTCTGCCACGAAAGCGGGTCAGATGCTGGAGGTGCTGGTTCCGAACATCGAACGGACTGCCAGCCTCGTCGGGAACATCTCGGCCTCGGCACGGGAATTGGCGATCGGATCGACGCAGATCAACGAGGCGATCCAGCAGCTTGACGTGGTCACCCAGGAGAACACCAGCGCCTCCGAGGAAATGTCGAGCGCGGCCACCGAACTGTCCAGTCAGGCCGCGCAACTGGCCGAGGCCGTCGCCTTCTTCAAGGTCGAGGAACTGTCCCTCGGTGAACTCGTCGTGCCTTTGTCGAGCCTGCCCGAGACCGCGCCGGCCCCGCTCCGGGATGCAAAAGCCGACATGATGGACGAGGACGACGTGGTCGATTTCAAGGCCGCCTGACTTGCCCGGCCGGGCGCCGCGCGGGGCCCGGCCGGTAGTTCGTTCCAATCTTCCTGACGCGTGCGCGGAGCGGTTTCGCCCGCCGCGCCGCGTCGCAAACCGACGCAACCCGAGGCAGACGATCGTGGCACAAAAGACATTCAGCTTCGACGGCGCGAGCACGCTGTCGGATATTTCCAACCTCAGGGACGCGCTGCAGGCCGGGACATCCGGGGTTCCGCAGCTGGACCTGTCCGATGCGGTTCCGCAGGTCGTGGTCTTCGCGCTCGCGCAGCTTTTGATCGCGGCGCAACAGTGCGGAAAGCTGACCGCGGCAGATATCGAGGCCGCTTCGGCTGCCACCCCGCAACTTGGCGCGATGTTTGCCCTGACCGGACTGACCGGGACGGCGCAATCCGCCGCTGCTTGAACTGGAGGCAAACGCTCATGACCAAATCCGTACTCATCATCGATGACAGCCCGTCCGTCCGCCGCATGGTGTCGATGACGCTGGAAGGCGCGGGCTATGACGTGACCCAGGCCGAGGACGGTGCGCAAGGACTGGCCACTGCGAAATCGCGTCGCTTCGACATGGTCATCACCGACCAGAACATGCCGAACATGACCGGGATCGAGTTCATCAAGGCGTATCGCGGGGATCCGTCCAGCAGCGGCGTTCCGATCCTGTTCCTGTCCACCGAAAGCGAAGGCAGCCTGAAGGACGAGGCCCGCGCGGCCGGAGCGCTTGGCTGGATCCCGAAACCGTTCGAGCAGACCAAGTTGCTTGCCGTAGCCAAGAAGGTGCTGGGCGCATGATCGACGCAGAAACCCAGGAAGTCTTCCGCCAGGAGACGGAGGCGCTGATCGAAAGCCTGCAGGCCGGGCTTCTGGCGTTGAACGACCGGCCCGAGGACATCGGCCTCGTCAGCCAGGTGTTCCGCGACCTGCACACGCTGAAAGGCACTGGCGCGATGTTCGGCTATACGCGGCTGGCCGAATTCATCCACGATTTCGAGGCGGCTTTCGACGCGGTCCGCTCAGGCGAAGCGAACGTGTCGCCGCAACTGATCTCGGTGTCGCTGCAGGCCTACGACCTGATCGTCGCGCTGCTGGAAGGCGAAGACCCGGAACAGTCACTGGATGCCGCGCTGAAACATGCTCTTGCTGAGGCGACGGGTAAGGTTCCTGCGGCGGCAGATGGCGCGGATGTGGCCGGGGCGTGCGACCCGAACGGTGCGGCAACGCCCGCTGCCGACGGATGGCGGCTGACCATATCGCTGCCCGAAGACCTGATGGAAATCGGCGGCAACCCGGTCGCCCTTTTGGAAGAGGTGATCGAGATTGGCGGCGCGCAGACCGTGCTGCGCGCCGATGTCAGCCGCCTGCCCGCGCTTGACGCGTTCGACCCTGCCCGGCTCTATACCGGGTGGACGATAGAGCTTCCCGCCGCCGCGCCGGAGGCGGACATTCGCGATGTCTTCATGTTCCACGAAGACCGCATGACCCTGTCGCTGGAACCCGTGGCTGGCAACGCGGCGCCCGGCGCGGCGGCAGAGGCATCGCCGGAGCTCGCCCCCGAGGTGTCGACCGCCGTCGTTGCGGCCCCCAAGGCAGCGGTTGCCGTCGCAGAGGCGCAAACGCCTGCGCAGGGGCCGACCAAGGCTTCTGCGGGCGGCAAGCGCGCCGCCGCGACAGCCGCCGCAAGCAGTCAGATGCGGGTGTCCTCGGAACGGCTTGACGACATCATGGACCGCGTCGGCGAGTTGGTCATCGCGGAATCGCGTCTGGCCGATCTCGCATCCAAACTGAACCTGCCCGAACTTGACGAGGTGGTAGAGGGAATTCAACGCCTTGCGCTTGGCCTGCGAGACACGACGATGGCGATCCGCCTGTCGCCTGTTTCCGGGATTACCGGGCGCTTCCGCCGCCTCGCCCACGACCTGGCCTCCAAGACCGGCAAGGCGTTCGACTTGGTGATCGAGGGGGAAGAGACGGAACTGGACAAATCGGTGATCGACAAGTTGTCGGACCCGCTGGTGCATATTCTGCGCAACGCGGTCGATCATGGGTTGGAACCCACTGCGGAGCGGGTGGCCGCAGGCAAGCCCGAACGCGGCACCGTGCGGCTGGTGGCGCGTTATTCAGGCGCGGATGTGCTGATCAGCGTGACCGACGACGGTCGCGGCCTCGATCCGGACTTCATCCGCCGCCGCGCCATAGAACGCGGCGTGATCGCCCAGGACCAGGTGCTCAAGCGTCACGAGGTGTTCGCGTTGCTCCTGGCGCCCGGTTTCTCGACCGCCGAGACGGTGACAGACCTGTCCGGGCGGGGTGTAGGGACTGACGTGGTCAAGACGACGGTGGAATCCCTGCGCGGCAGCATCGACATAGATTCCGTACTGGGCCAGGGGACGACCTTCACGCTGCGTCTGCCGCTGACGCTTGCGATCATGGAAGGCCTGTTGTTCCAGGTAGGCAGCGAACGCTACACCGTGCCGCTGGCGGCAGTGGAGGGCATCGTCGAGCAGCCGGAGGCCCTCCGCGGAGGCACGGCGACGTCCACCGTGGTGGAACTGCGCGAGCGTCTGGTTTCGATCTTGCGTTTGCGGCAAGTCTTCCGCGTCGAAGGTGAGGAGCCGGCTTTCCCTAAGGTCGTTCTGGTGCGAGCCGGTGATGCGCAGGTCGGGCTGGTCGTGGACGAGATCATCGGATCTTTCCAGACCGTGATAAAACACCTGTCGCCGCTGCACAGCCGCCTCGACATCTTTTCGGGTGCGACGATCCTTGGGAACGGCAATGTCGCGCTGATCCTCGACGTCGCGCAACTGGTCAGGTCCCAGAACATCACAACCCCGTCGCAAAGGGAGCGCGCCGCATGAACGCGATGACCGCCGCCTTCACGTCCAACAGCAAGGACGGCCTCGTCACCTTTGAGATGGGCGGTGAGGTGATCGCCGTCAGCACCCGTGTCCTGCGCGAGGTGATCGAACCGCCGCGCATTACACCGGTGCCGCTGGCCGACATCCATTCGCCCGGACTGATGAACAACCGGGGCGTGGTGCTGCCGGTGGCCGACCTGCGCCCGCTTTTCGGGATGGAACCGAAGCCGTTCGACAGCGACACCCGGATCATGGTGATGCAACTCGATCTGGACGCTGGTCCGCTGACCGTCGGCGTGATCGCGGAAATGGTCCACGCCGTGATCACACTCGATGCCGAAACGGTGCAGTCGGTGCCGGAACTCGGTTCCCGCTGGCCCGCCTATTCGGTCACCGGCATTGGCCGCTGGAATGGCCGCTTCGTGCACGTTGTCGACGTGGAGCGGCTGTTCGAAACGCATCTCGGCCTCGGGTCGGGGCATGACGGCGACGAAGCATGATCGCGGCGTGCGCAACAGCTCGCCTGTCAGGACAGGAGAAAACAAGTGCTTGACGAAAAGATCCAGACAGAGGACCGGACCGGCCTGACCTATCTGACCTGCGGGCTGGAGGATGACCGCGTCGGCCTGCCGGTCACGCGCATCAAGGAAATCCTCGATGCCCGGCCGATCCGTGCCCTTCCTCATACACCGCCGTTCCTTCTGGGATACGTGGATGTTCGGGGCGAAAGCATCCTCGTGGCCGACCTGCGCAAGCTGCTGGGCCGCCCCTTCCGCCCGGACGCTGCGGACACCCGCATTGTGGTGCTGCTGATCCGGTCCGGCGACGGTGAGAAGGCGGTCGGCCTGCGCACCGACTGCGTGTACGAGGTGGCGACCCTCGACAACGACCGGATCATGTCCTTCGCCGATCTTGGACTTCTGAACTGGGACAGCCGAATGGTGCGCGGTATCGGAAAGCGAAACGGTGAGGACATCACGCTGCTCAATCTGGACGGTTTGATGAACTCCGCCGTGCTGGCCGATTATCATGAGGAGCTTCCGGGAAGCGGCGCGGCCACGGCGCCAAGCGGTGCGTCGGAGGCCGCATGGTGATATCCACCACGCAGGCCGACGACCTTTATGAAAGGTTCGGCAGGCTCATCACTAAGAGCAGCGGTATTCAACTGGATGCGTCCAAGCGAAACCTTATCGATACGCGGCTGCGAAAGCGCGCCACGGAATTGAAGCTGCCCGATGCGCAAACCTACCTGACATGGGTCGTGGACACTAATCGCGTGTCCGAGGAACTGCCGCGGATGATCGACCTGATCACCACGAACAAGACCGATTTCTTCCGGGAAAGCGCGCATTTCGATCTGCTGGTGAACGAGGTTCTGCCAAGGCACCCGCGCAACCGTGTATTCAGGTTCTGGAGCGCGGCCAGTTCCTCCGGCGAGGAGGCGTATACCGCCGCCATGCTGCTGGCTGAGCATAAACGTCGAAATCCGAAGTTCGACTTCACGGTTCTCGGCACCGACATTTCTCCGTCGGTGGTCACGAAGGCGCGCCAGGCCGTCTATGACCGCGAACTCATTTCGGATGTGCCCGAACCGTTGCGGAGCCTTTACTTTCAGCTTGGTACGTCGAGCACGGGGCGCGAACTGGCCCGAGTGACCGCAGAATTGCGCCGCATGGTGCAGTTCGCTGTTCTCAATCTCGTTGAGGACAACTTCGCGGTGGACCGCGACTGCGACGTAGCCTTCCTGCGCAACGTGCTGATCTACTTCGCGCCGGAAATCCAGATGCGGGTTGTGTCCAACGTTACGGACCACCTGCGCCCCGGCGGCTACCTGTTCGTCGGGCATTCCGAGACGATGAACATCCGTGACCCGCGGCTTAAGCCCGTGGCGGTTGCGGTCTACCAGAAAGGATAAGGCCATGACCGCGCCGACAAGCGATGACGGGGCGATCCGCGTGATGATCGTGGAAGATTCGGCAACCGCCCGGATCATCCTGCGTAAGATCGTGGACCGCGAGCCGGGGATGTGCGTGGTGGACACGGCAGGCGACCCCTTCGAGGCGGCGGAGAAGATGCGCGTTCAGATGCCGGACGTGATGCTGCTGGACATCGAGATGCCGCGCATGGACGGGTTGACTTTCCTGCGCCGGATCATGGCGCAGAACCCGTTGCCGGTTGTGATCTGTTCCAATCACACGCCCGCCGGATCGTCGGCATCGCTCAAGGCGCTCGAGATCGGCGCGGTCGAGGCGCTGTCGAAATCGGTCCTTTCCCAGCAGAACGGCGACGAGGGGCAGGCCCAGGTCCGGCACGCGATCCGTGCAGCGGCGCAGGCGCGGATCAGCCGCGCGGCCAAGCCCGCTCCCCGTCCTCGGCGCGAGATCATGCCGCTGGACGTTCATGGCAAGCTGTCGCCCGACGTGGTTCTGGCGCCGCGCGCGGCCGGCTCGATCATGCTGCGCCGCGGCGCACCGATCGTGGGTCTTGGCGCGTCCACCGGCGGTACTGTCGCGCTGGCCGAGGTGCTTCAGGCCCTGCCCGCCGACGCTCCGCCGATCGCGGTTGTCCAGCACATGCCCGAAAAGTTCACCGAGGCGTTCGCCAAGCGGCTTGACAGCGTATGCCGGATGCACGTCAAGGAGGCGGCCGATGGCGACCGGCTGGAACGCGGCCAAGTGCTGGTGGCACCGGGCAATCGGCACCTGATCGTGGAACGGCTGGGCCGCGGCTATGTCGCGCGGCTGTCTGAGGGGCCGCCGGTCAGCCGTCACCGCCCGTCGGTGGACGTGCTGTTCCGTTCTCTGTCCATCGCTGCGGGGCCCAATGCGCTTGGCGTGATCATGACCGGTATGGGCGAGGACGGCGCCCAATGCCTGCTGGAAATGCAGCAGGCCGGTGCCACGACGCTCGCCCAGGACGAGGCGAGTTGTGTGGTTTACGGGATGCCGCGCGTGGCCGTTGCTCGCGGAGGCGTGGACCGCACGGTGCCGCTGCACGGCATCGCGGAGCAGATCCTGAAATTCGACGCCGCCGCCATCGGCTTGGCTGCAAGACAGGGAGCGTAACAGTGAAGGACATGGCCATTTCCGAGGTTCCGCGCCCGAACCTGGACCCTTTCCGGCGGATAGAGACCGACATCACCGCGGTGCTGGACCTGCTTGCCTACGCGTTCGAGCACACCAAGGACCTCCGCACTGGCGTCGCCGCGCTGGAGGAACAACTTCAGCCCGAGAAGCTTGCGAGCATCGCGCGCCGCCAGCAGATCGTCTCGCGCTTTATCGAAGAAGTGGACACAACCAATACGCTGACCGTCAATATGGTGCGCGACTTGCGGTCCCAGAGCGTGACGATGGTGCGTACCTTGCGCGAGCTGTCGCAGACGATCCAATCGTCCAACATCGTGTCGCTGAACGCCCGGATCATCGCGCAGGCTCACTCGCGACAGCCGCAGGGGGAACATCTCGTGCGGCTGGCACAGAACATCTCGGACATTTCCGAAGCGGCCTCGACCGAGGCGAAGGCCATGGTCGACGTCATCGACGGCATCACTTCGCTGATCGACCAGATGGGCCAGGCTGCCGAGGCGCGCGCGCTGGCGATGCTGCGGACCCTGCGCCCCCGGGCGGAGGCGATGGAAGCGGCGCTTGGCGCACTCGAGACGGGGATGGATGCGGCGCGCGAGGCGTCGGCGTGGTTGAACACGTTCATCGACTCGGCTCGGACCGAGATCTCGGCGATCATCTCTGCCTTGCAGATCGGCGACCGAAGCCGTCAGCGGGCCGAACATGTGGATCTGATACTCGCCCGCGCGCGGGGCTGCGTGCCCGGCTCGCCCGAGGCGGCGGCGCTATCGCGCCTCGGCGTTGCCCAGCTTGCCCAGACCGTCGAGGCGGTTCTGGCCGACGCACAGGTTGCGCAGGACATGATGGGTGCATTCAACGGCCGGATGCCCGATTTCCTTCAGCAATGCGACGCGATATCGAAGGCCTTCGGCGCTGGCATTCCTGACGGACCCGGCCCCGTGGCGCCGGCCGATCTTGCATCAATGGACGCGCTCAAGGAGACGGCGCGCGACGCCCGCGTCGCCCTGCTGGATATGGACACGCAGCTTCAGTCCCATTCGCGCAACCTGTCCGACAGCGCCTTCCACATGAGCCTTGCGTCGCTCAACACGATCGTCACCTGCGCCCGCAGCTTCCGAAAAGCGCAGGACATGATCGTCGTGTCGCAGCAGATCAACGAGGTCATCTCGGAAATTCCCAAAAGCTTCGACGTGTTCGTTGCGAGCATGGACACCACCAAGCGGAACCTGCAGCAATGGGATGAGTTGGACGCACGTCAGGCCGATTGGAATCTGTCCGACCTCGGCGAGGGCGACGGGACGCTGCGCACGACGCGCGGCGTGCTTGCGGACCTGCTGCCGGAACTGGCAGTGCGGCCTCGGCGCATCGTGCAGGCCATCGGCGACGGTACCGAGCGGTTCGGAGCAATGGTGCGGCAGGTGGCCAAGATCGGTACGGACAATCCGGATAACGGGGCGCATGACGTGTTCCGCCTCGGCCCCGACGACAGCGCCTTCGCGGCGACGCTGACCGAGATCCGCGCAACTTACACGATGCAGGAGGAACGCGATCTGCATGACCGCATGTTCCAAATGGTACAGGCGGTGCCGGGTCCGGGTGACCTGGCTGACGTTTCGGATGATGCGGCTGGCAGCGGCACCGTCCGGCCTGCATCGCAAGAAGCGCCCGGAACCGCGCCCGAGAGCCCGTCTGCCGTTGCGGATGAACTGGACGACATCTTCTTCTGATCTTCCGTTCCCGTGTGTCCGGCACCGGTTCATCCCGGTGCCGGACGCGGGATTAGGTGTCTTCGCTGACCGAGCGGAAATGCGCGCGCTGGGTTATCGCGCCAAGTGCGGCGGCATCGGTGCGGAACACCGCGCGCTGCACATCGGCCACAAGTGCCGAGGGATCCACCCCCAGGGTGCCGGCCAACTGGAACAGGCGGCTGATCGACACCCGGTTCTGGCCCAGTTCGTACTTCTGGATCTGCTGGAATGTCACGCCCGCCGCACGACCAAGATCCGCCTGTGACAGACCGGCGGCCTTGCGGTAGCGGCGGATCGCCTCCCCTGTCAGCTTGTCAATTCGTTTCGTCAGTAAATCGGTCAAACGGGCTCCCCTTTTCTTGTTATAAGGTATTCCTCGGGCGCGCGTTCCTCGATCCCTGATATACGTTCGCACCAAGTCTTCAAAACAAGCGTCGTTGTCAGCGACGCAACTTCCGGATGCCGTGCCAACCGGTCGCGCAGATCCTCGATCATGCTCTGGTCGGCCGCCTCGACCAGAACCCGCATGTCGGTAGATCCCGATGTCGACCAGGCCGAGACAAGCTCGCTCCAGTTGGAGATTGACGAAAACACCATGCCGCAGACGTTGCGGCGCAACCGGACATCGAACATCGCGCGCACGCCAGACGGGCGCGATTCACCCGGCGCGTCGATATCGACGGTGAAGCGGCGGATCACCTTTTCGCGGACTAGCCTGTCGACGTGGTGCCGGACCGTGGGCCGCGACAAACCGATGATCGAGGCGATCTCGGTGATGCTCCTGCGTCCATCTTCGCGCAGCAACTCGAGGATCATCTTGTCAGTCGAGGTTAGTCGCATTGAAAACTCCACCTGCCTGAATACCCTTTTTAGTAGAAGTTTTTGCCAAAACGAAGACAAATCTTCGATTTGAAAGCTGCTTTCTTACCAAAGTTAAAGGACGATTACCGAAACGAACCCCCTCAGAGGTAGTCGCATGACCCATTTTCTATCGCGGCGCGCAGTCGCGGAGCAGCACCCCGAGGCGAGCTGGCAGCGGATCGTCTTCTCTGAATTCGAATCGACACTGACCAGTTCGACGCGGCCTTTCCCTTGCGTGTTCGGTGAGACAGGACTGCGTAAGGACCAGTTAAGGTTCGCTTTTCCCGATCCGATGACGCCTGATAGCCTGGCGCCGATCCTCGAAGACTATGTGGCGAACGCGCGCGACTTCGGGCGCATGACGTCGCTTGTGGTTTTCGGGCGGCCGGGCCCGGTGCAGGCGTTGGCCGACTACCGCGCACGGTTCTGGTCGCTTCTTGACGGTTTGGAAAGGCTGGACACCGCGCCGCGCCCGGTGGAAGTGCCGCGCGCGCTCGATACACCGATGTGGGAATTTTGTTTCGGTGGCGAGCCGATCTTTGTGGTCTGCAACACGCCGGCCCACGTGCTGCGTCAAAGCCGCCGGTCCACGTCGTTCATGGTGACGTTCCAGCCCCGCTGGGTGTTTGAGGGGATCATGGACACCGACACGCCCGCCTCTCGGCGCGCGCTGGACCAGGTGCGCCGCCGCCTGCAGGCGTTCGACGCAATCCCGCCCGCGCCCCAGCTTGGCCACTACGGCGCCCCCGATAACCGTGAGTTCGAACAGTATTTCCTTGGCGACACCAACGATGCCCCCGCCTGCCCGTTTCACCGGCTTGGGCGCGCCACCGATGACGACACAACCCACAAGAAAGGAAAAGTGGCATGATGCACGCGCTCGATATGACCCGCGATCAGATGGATCGGGATTTCCGCATTTTTTCGACAGAAGTGGACACAACCAACCTGCGTCCGTTGCTGATGCGGCTGTTGCCCGATCAGGGCGCCGTTGAGGTGCAGCGCGACGTGGCCGGCAAGGAGCATGCCTGGCATCGGCACAACACCGACGAGACGCTTGTAATCCTGGAAGGCAGCGTGCGCTTCTACTGGGATCAGGGCGAGAAGATCTGTGGTCCGGGCACGGTGATCTCGCTGCCCGCGGGCATGATGCACGGGTCTGTCGCGCTGGACGGTGGCGCGGTTTACCTGATCGCCTTCCATTCCGTGAACTTGCCCCAGCATGGCTGAGCTTCCGCGCACCCTGACGGTCTGGCGCGGCACGGCGATGATGCTGAACATCGTGCTGGGCGCCGGATTGCTGACCCTGCCGGGGCTGGCGGCGCAGGCTGCAGGGGCATCGGCACCGCTGATCTGGGCGCTGTGTGCGGTGGCGGCGCTGCCGCTGCTCGCGGTGTTCGCGCTGCTGGGCCGCCGCTGGCCCGGGGCGGGTGGACTGGCGACGATCCTGTCCAAGGGGTTCGGCCAGTTCGGCTATACATCGGGCACTTTGCTGTTTCTTGGCGCTGTGCTGTTCGGCCTGCCCGCCATCGCGCTGACGGGCGGCCACTACATCGCTGCCGCGATCGGCGGTCCCGCGGCGCTTTATGCGGCCGCGCTTATCGCCGCCGCAGCACTGGTGAACGTGATTTCAGCCGAGATTGCGGGCCGGATCAACGCCGTTCTGGCGTCGCTTCTGCTGGTCGCGCTGCTGGCGGTGCTGGTAATCGGTTGGTCCGTCACGGCCCCGCGCCTGCCTGGCGCCGAAGCCGTGATGGCAGATCTGCCGCCCCGCCACCTGCTTGGGACGACGGTAATGATGGTTTTCTTCGCCTTCACCGGCTGGGAGGTCGCGGCCCATCTGGGCGGTGATTTCCGCAACCCGCGCCGTGACATGCCTCTTGCAATGGGTCTGTCCTTCGCGATCGTCGTGCTGCTGTACGGCGGGCTGGCGTTGGTCGTGCAGGGCATCGACACCGCCGCCCGGCCTGAGGCGCCTTTCGCGCTGCTGTTCGGCACGGTGTTCGGCCCATCCGGCATCTGGATCGTCTCGGGACTTTCGGTCACGCTGATCTTCGCCAATCTCGCAGCGGCCGTCTGGGCGGTTTCGCGCATGGTCTTTGCCGCTGCAAGTGACGGTGTGTTGCCCAGCATGCTGACAGCGCAGCGGCGCGGCATGCCCTACCTTGCCGTTTCCGCGACGGTGACGGCGCTTCTGGCGGTGACCTGCGCCACCTGGCTCGGCGCGGTCGACCTTGGCGATCTCCTGGCGATGGCGGGGCAGAACTTCCTGCTGCTTTATGCCGGTGTCGCGGCGGTGCTGATCCGGCGGCCGCGCAATACGGGCGAGTGGCTTTTGGGCTGGCTGTGCGTGGCCATCGCGGCGGCCATGATGGCGCTGCGCGGGGCCGAGGGCATGATCTACCCGATGCTTCTTCTGGCCACAGCCGGGATCCTTGCCAATCAGCGTTGTGCCCACGCATGACCGTCCTCCTTCGCCCGGCGCCCCGCGTGCCGGGCCTTCCAATCGCGTTTCAACCCGGGGAGCAGAGCCCATGACCGACCAACCGACCGCCGTCGATCTGACCGATCTGATGCAGTCCCTTGACCCCGCCCGACAACATCTTGCGCGCCAGTTCATCGTGCAGATTCTGCAGTGTCATGATCCTGATGTGGTGGGCACTTTCCTTGAATGGCGACGCGACCCGTGTATCGACAGCTTGTTGGTGATCGCCGCTTCGCTGGAGCCCGATTACCGCGACCAGCTTCTCTTCGCGGCGGAGGACCTGTTCTCGGAACAGGAGATCGGAAAGCCCAAGGCCAGCGCCTGACGGCGAGCATTTCGTTGGAAAGAGGCGGCGCTATCCGCCCCGGCGACGTGCCGGAGGCGGATGGTGCGCGCGGCCTTGGATCAACCTTGCCCTGCATTCAAATTTCGTATATTCATGAAATATGGAAAAACAGATTCCCCATCGTCTTGCGACGCTTGGCCATCCGCAGCGGCTGGCCATCTTCCGGCTGCTGATGCGCCGCTATCCCGACCGTCTTCCCGCCGGTGAAATCGCCGCCGTGCTGGGGCTGAAGGCGAGCACGCTGTCGGCCTATCTGGCGGCGCTTCTGCAGGCAGGGTTGGTGCGCCAGGCGCGGGTGGGAACCTCTCTTCTCTATGACATAGACCTCGATCAGGTGCGCGGCACCTTCGACTTCCTTCTGCGCGACTGTTGCCGGGGCCGCCCGGAAATCTGCTTGCCCACTCCCTTATTCCCCGACTCAGGAACCCGCGACATGGCCGACAAGAAACTCAAGGTCCTCTTCATCTGCACCGGCAACTCCGCCCGGTCGATCTTTGCCGAATCCATCCTTCGCAAGGTGGGGGGTGGCCGTTTCGAAGCCTATTCCGCAGGCACAAAGCCCTATTCGGAACTCAACCCTTTCGCACTGGAAGTGCTGGAACAGAAGGGGCATGACATCTCCGTCCTGCGGTCCAAGAATGTGGCCGAATTTCAGGGCGCAGACGCCCCGCGGTTCGACTTCGTATTCACGGTATGCAACCAGGCCGCGAACGAGGAATGCCCGCCGTGGCAAGGCCAGCCGGTCAGTGCCCATTGGGGCATGCCCGACCCGGTGAAGGTCGACGGCACGGACGCCGAAAAGAACCTTGCCTTCCATCAGGCCTACGGCGCGCTCTACAATCGCATCCGCGCTTTCACCGCACTTCCGCTCGAGGCGCTGGACGCGGTATCGCTGCAGCGTGCGGTGGATGCGCTTGGCGCGGCAGACGCCAGCCGCGACGTGCTTGCATGACCGTTTATGCGCTGAACGGGTTGGGACGGATCGGCAAGCTGGCGCTCCGCCCGCTGCTGGACCGCGGCGCCGACATCGCCTGGATCAATGACGCGGTCGGCGATCCGGCGATGCACGCGCATCTTCTGGAATTCGACACCGTGCATGGCCGCTGGGCGGCGGATTTCGCGGCCGATGACGCGGCCGTGACCGTGGACGGCACGCGCCTGTCCTTCGTGGGCGCGCGCGCGATCGAGGACCTGCCGCTCAACGGGGTCGATGTGGTCATCGACTGC
This sequence comes from Meridianimarinicoccus roseus, assembly GCF_003172915.1. GTDB lineage: Bacteria > Pseudomonadota > Alphaproteobacteria > Rhodobacterales > Rhodobacteraceae > Meridianimarinicoccus > Meridianimarinicoccus roseus. The sequence goes on along the minus strand of NZ_QGKU01000060.1, from coordinate 71,695 downwards.
ACCGGCAAGTTCAAGACGGCCGCGGCGCTGGAACCCTATTTCGCTGCCGGTGTGAAAAAGGTCGTCGTTTCCGCCCCGGTCAAGGACGGCGGCGCTGCGAACATCGTCTACGGCGTGAACGACGCGATCTACGATCCGGCCGAACACCAGATCGTCACGGCGGCGAGCTGCACCACCAACTGCCTTGCGCCGGTGGTGAAGGTCATCCACGAGGCGCTTGGCATCCGGCACGGATCGATCACCACGATCCACGACGTGACCAACACACAGACCATCGTGGACCGGCCTGCCAAGGACCTGCGCCGCGCGCGATCCGCGCTGAACGCGCTGATCCCTACGACCACGGGCAGCGCGACGGCAATCACCCTGATCTACCCCGAACTGACGGGACGACTGAACGGCCATGCGGTGCGCGTGCCTCTGCTGAACGCCTCGCTGACAGATTGCGTGTTCGAGGTGGAGCGCGCGACCACCGCAGAAGAGGTCAACGCGATGTTCAAGGCCGCCGCCGATGGGCCGCTTGCGGGCATCCTCGGCTACGAGGAACGGCCGCTGGTTTCGACCGACTACACCAACGACACGCGCTCGTCGATCATCGACGCGCCTTCGACGATGGTTGTCAATGGCACTCAGGTGAAGATCTACGCGTGGTACGACAACGAGATGGGCTACGCTCACCGGTTGATAGACGTGGCTTTGATGGTCGGGGCTTCACTGTGACTGACCGGCCCGAAGGACTGTCGGCCTATATCGCCGTGACGGCTGCCTACTGGGCCTTCATGCTGACCGATGGCGCGCTGCGAATGCTGGTGCTGCTGCATTTCCACACGCTTGGCTTCTCACCGGTGCAACTGGCCTACCTCTTCGTGCTCTACGAGGTGGCCGGTATTGTTACCAACCTTTCGGCGGGCTGGATCGCAGTACGCTTCGGGCTGACGGCGACGCTCTATGCCGGGCTGGGGCTGCAGGTCTTGGCACTGGTGGCACTGGCGCAGCTCGATCCCGGCTGGGCCGTGGCGACCTCGGTCGTGTTCGTCATGCTGGTGCAGGGAGCAAGCGGTGTGGCCAAGGACCTTGCCAAGATGTCCTCCAAAAGCGCGGTCAAGCTGCTGGCCCCGAAGGACGGTGGCGGCCTCTTTCGCTGGGTCGCGGTGCTGACCGGGTCGAAGAATGCCGTGAAGGGCCTTGGCTTCCTGCTGGGGGCGGCGCTGCTGGCGACGCTGGGCTTCTCGGCCTCGGCGCTGGCGCTGGCGGCGGTGCTGGGGATCATCCTGATGGCGGTCGCGGTATTCATGCCGTCGGGGCTGCCGCGCGGACGCAAGGGCACCAAATTCACCGAGGTGTTCTCGCGATCGCGCAACATCAACTGGCTATCGGCGGCGCGGGTATTTCTGTTCGGGGCACGTGACGTGTGGTTCGTGGTCGGCATCCCGATCTATTTCTACGCGGTGCTGTCCGATGGAAGCGAGGCGGGGAACCGCGCCGCCTTCTTTATGATCGGCACGTTCATGGCGGTCTGGATCATCCTTTATGGTGCGGTCCAGGCCTCCGCGCCCCGGCTGCTTGGCGCCGCCCGCCGCAGCGAGGCTGAACTGATCCCCGCCGCACGCCGCTGGGCGCTTTGGCTGTTCGTGGTCCCGGCGGGTCTGGCGATTGCGGCGGCACTGTCGCCGGTCCCTGCCCCTTGGCTGACGGCAACGCTTGTGGTTGGCCTGTTGCTGTTCGGCGGCCTCTTCGCGGTGAACTCGGCGCTGCATTCCTATCTCGTGCTGGCCTTCAGCCGGGACGAGCGGGTGACGATGGATGTGGGGTTCTATTACATGGCCAACGCGGCTGGGCGTCTTGTGGGCACGCTCTTGTCGGGCTTGACATACCAGACCGGCGGACTTGCGCTTTGCCTTGGAACGGCCGCGGTCATGATTGCGTTAAGTGCTCTGGCGGCGGGGCGCCTGAAACCGGCGCCCCAGCCCGAAGGCGTACTGACCTAAGGGGCTGACGTCTTGCGCACGGACCCTTTGGGACAGCGCAGTTGGCGGACTGTCCGGGTCAGACGCGCTGCGCCGGGGCCTGTGCCAGCAGGGCGGCGGTCATAACGACAGCGACGGTCAGGAACCCCCCCGCCAGCCAGGCTGCGGCAATCGCCTGCACGATGCCGAATCCCAGCGACTTGAGCGCGGATGCGAGGAAGACGGTCAGGACCACGTCAGCCGCAATAAAGCTCATCAGGGTGATGCCGCCACTGCGCAACGGTTCCTGAGTCTGGGCCTGTTCCTGATACATGTGTGATCCGCCGCTTTGATGAGGGTCTGTTATCGCGTTCTGCTGAGAAACCTTATCGCATGGCGGAGCGGCGCTGTCGGGTTCCCGATGGTATAGCAGGGGGTGTCTTTTATGTGGGGAATCCGCCGTTCGGCCCGGTATGCCCATCGTTCGGCCTCGCGTCGCCGACCAATGCCGGTTGGTGCCCGCCGCCCGAAGGGGGTGCGCGGCGTAAGGGAAAGTGTAGCGGCGTCATCCGAAGGCCGCCCCCGTGTTCCCGCGCGAGACCAGTACCGATTGGGCCACGAACTGGGCGTTCTGGACGGTTTCCATGAAGGCGACATCGCAGGCATCGCGCCCGGCAGTGATGACGACGGTGTCGTCGGGCCGACTCATACCGGTGGCATCGACAAGGTGCCAGTCGCCCTCCAGCCAGACTTGCGCAACGGCATGGAAATCCGGCGGCACCACATCTGGAGCATAGACCGAAGCATAGCGCGCAGGTATATTCGCGGCGCGGGCCAGCGCGCAGACCATGTGGGCATAGTCGCGGCATACGCCCTCGCGGGTGGCGAAGGTGTCAAGCACGGTCGTCGCGGAGCTGGACGCGTCGGGCACATAGGTCATCTCCTGTCCCACCCAGTCCCGAATGGCGGCGATTTTGGTGCCGCCGGACAGCGCCCCGAAACGCCGGGCGACGAAGACGCCGAACATGTCGGACTGGCAGTAGCGCGACGGCCGCAGAAACGGCAGCGCTTCGGCCGGCAGATCGTGCACCGGGTGTTCGCGCAACGGCTCCAGCGCGGTGGCAGGGCGTGTTACATCGACCGTCGCGGCATAGCCAAGCTGCATCATGGGGCCGTCGAGCCCAATGTGGATGCGGCGGCCGATACCCGCCTCGCCGGGGATATGGCGCGGCCACGCGCCGCCGCAATCCAGTCTGTCGGACAGCACGGACTGGCCCGCTGTCTGGGCGGCTTCGATGGCAAGCAGCACCGACCTGCCAAGGTCGAGCCGGTAGGACATCGTCACGTCGATATGGATCAGCATGGGCCTCTTGTCCTCGATTTGCGCACCCGGCCACCTTCGCCGTCCGGGCGCGCCGCGACCACCCCTTGCGGGCGAAAAATCCGCCTTGCGGTTTTGATGTCAGGCCGCGCGCACCGCGCTGCCCTATCGGCAGGCGGTTTGCTGGATGGAAGCCAGCTTCGCCCGCGAGCCCGCGCCGGGGGACGCCTGGATCGCGCCGCCAAGCCGCGTTGCGGCCGCTTGCCTTTTGCAATGACGTGGGACCCGCGGGCGGCTTTGGGGGTGAATCTGCCGCCCGGTGTCGCCGGGATGCCGACGGCCGAATGCTCCGCCTTGTCAGGGGCAGGTCATCGCGCGGCCGCGCTTTGACCCGTCTTGCCTGCCTCAATAGGCACTGCCGGTTGTCAGAACAGCGCCACGATGAACCGCGCACTGACGCACAGCAGGAACAGACCGAACAACCGTGTCAGCACTTCCTTGGGCAGGCTGTGCGCAAGACTTGCGCCGAACCGCGTGGTCAGCAGCGTCGTGGGCAGGGTAACCGCCAGTGTCAGGAAGGAGACGTAACCGATGGCGTCGAAGGGCAGGCCCGGCTTGCCCCAGCCCGCCGCCATGTAGCCGAGTGCGCCGGGAACGGCGATCAGCACGCCAACGCCCGCCGAGGTGGACACCGCCTCGCGCATTGACCGGCCGTGCAGGGTCAGGAACAGGTTGGAAATGGCGCCGCCGCCGATCCCCATCAGCGCCGACAGAAGCCCTATCAACGCGCCGCTTGCTGCGGTCACCGCGCGCCCCGGCATCGTGTCACGCAGGCGCCAGTTGCCGCCGACCAGCATCTTGACCGCGTTAGTCGTCGCCACAGCCACGAAGACGATCTGGAAAAGAGCCGGGTCGGCATAGCGCGCGATGGCGCTGCCGGTCAGCACGCCAACCAGCACCGGCACTGCCCAGGTCCGCAGTAGAGCCATGTCCACCGTGCCGCGGCGCGCATGGGCGCGGGCCGACACCACCGAGGTCGGAACGATGATTGCCAGCGACGTGCCCACCGCAAGCGGCATCGCTACATCCAGCGGTACGTTGCTCAGGCGGAACACCTCGTAGAAGACGGGCACGCTGATCGCGCCTCCGCCCACGCCGAACAGGCCGGCGAGAATGCCGATCATCGCTCCCGCCACCAGCAACGCGCCGGCCATGGCCGCAAGTGTCTGCGGATCGAAACTGTCAGGCACACGGCCCCCTTTCCCGCGGGCGCCGGTCGCGGTCCCGCCGTGATCGTTCGGTGTCGTCGCGGCGCGGGGGCCTAGCGGCCGTCGCGCACGAACCGCGCGACGCTGGCGCCGTCGAAGCGGCCAAGCCCCTTGTCCTGCGCGGCGTTGTATGTTTCCAGCGCGGCAAGTGCCAGTGGCAGATCGCGTCCCCGCCGCGCCGCCCACTTGATCGCCAGCGCAAGGTCCTTGCGCAGCCCGTCGATGTCGAAGGTGCCCGGCTGGTCGGTCCCGTCCAGCGTATCGGACACCACCTGCATCCGGTTCTTCAGCACGTTCGGACCGGCCGAGGAGTCGGCCATCAGCCCGGCAATGCTTGCTCCCGGCAGATCACTGTCGCCCAGCATGGTCAGCGCCTCGCCCATCGTGGCCCAGTACATCGCCAGCGGCAGGTTCACCGCCAGTTTCATCGCTGCGCCCGCTCCGACCGGGCCGACATGCTCGACCCGCTTGCAAAGGTGGCCCAGCACGGGTTCGGCCCGATCCCAGGCGTCGGGCGCGCCGCCCGCAAATCCGAGAAGCGCGCCCTTCAAGGCCGGTCCGACGGTGCCGCCGACCGGGCAGTCCACGAAAGCCGCGCCACGCGCGCCCAGATGCTCGGCCAGCCGGATCTGTTCGTCGGGCAGGATCGTGCTCATCTCGATCACCAGCTTGCCGCCGAGCGGCTGCGCGGCAAGACCGTCAGTCCCGGCGCAGACGTCCCACAGCGCGGCGAAATCCGTAAGCGAGGTCAGGATCACGTCGCTCTCCGCGCACAGTGCCGCAAGGTCCGGGGCGATACGCGCGCCCGCTTCCGCTGCTGCTGCCGCACGGTCCGGTGTGCGGTTCCAGACGGTTACAGGGAAGGACTGCCCAGCCAGCCGCGTGGCGAAGGCCGTGCCCATGCGTCCGGTGCCGATGATCCCGATGCGGGTGTCCTGTGCCATGTCAGTCCCTTTCCTCAAGTCCCATGATCCGCAAGGTCGTCTCGCCAGCCCGCAGGCGGCGCATCATCTCTTCTTCCTTGGCCTGCCGTGCTTCGGCGGCGCTCAGCACCGCGCCCAGCCCGTCCGGTGACAGGGCCAGAACCGCGTCGTCATCGGCCACGACCAGGTCGCCCGGCGCAACGGTCGTGCCCGCCAGCGTGATCGGAACGCCCAGTTCGCCCGGGTCCGCCTTGGTCGTGCCGCGGATCGCGGCGCCGCGCGCAACGACCCCGAACCCGGAGTCGCGTAGCCGCGCAAGGTCTCGCACCGCACCGTTGGTGACCAGACCCGCACAACCCCGCATCTGGCAGGCCAGTGCCATGATTTCTCCGAACGGGCCGCTCTCAAGGCTGTTGGCGTAGTCCACCACCAATACCTCCCCTGGCGCAAGCCGCGCGATGGCCCGGTGCAGCGCAAGATTGTCCCCAGGCGCGCACCGGACTGTCGCCGCCGGTCCGGCGAAGGCCCTGCCCGGCTGCACCGGGTGCAGGCCGGGGCCAAAAAGCCGCGCTTGCGGCGCGACTTCTCCGATCGTCGCGGTGCCGAGCGCGGCCAGCCGTGACGGCAGGTCCGGCTCGGCCACTGCGGTCACGCCGCCGGCCCGCCGATGGTGACGCGCAGCGGGGACAGCCCGTCGCATGTCACCTCGATCACGTCGCCGGTCGTCACGGCCCCGACCCCGGCGGGCGTGCCGGTCATGATGATGTCCCCGGCCTTCAATTCGTGCTGCTGCGAGATCTTGGCGATGATCTCGCGCGTGGTCCAGATCATAAGATTCACGTTGGCATCCTGCCGCACGTCGCCGTTCACCGACAGCCTGAGCACTGCGTCAGTGATGTGTCCGCACGTCGTAACCGGGGTGATCTCGCCGATCGGGCAGGACTTGTCGAACGCCTTGGTCACTTCCCAGGGCAGACCCTTTTCCAGGACGCCCGGCTGGTGGTCCCGCCGCGTCATGTCGAGCCCCAGCCCGTATCCGTAGATATGCTCCTCGGCCTCGGCTTCGGAAATGTTGTAGCCGCCGGATTTCAGCGCGACGACCAATTCGCCCTCGTAGTGCAAGTTCTGGGTGAATACCGGATACGGGATCTCGCCGCCGCCGGACACCACGGCGTCCTTCGGCTTCATGAAGATCACCGGCGGATCGCGTTCGTCGGCGTTCATTTCGTGGATATGAGCGACATAGTTCTTGCCGATGCAGTAGATCCGGCGCACCGGAAAGGTGGCGTCCGTGCCGGTCACGGCCAGTTCCGCCGCTTCGGGCGCTTCGATGACTGTGGTCATGGTTCTCTCCCTGTCTTGCGAAAATATATATATCGGTCACAAGCGTCGCTGGCGAGAGCCAAAAAAGCGCAATAAAATCAATCAAAAAAGTAATTTCTTAAGCCCCAGCCTATTTGCAACGTATATATTACGTGATTTTTCGGACGAATCATATACGATGATTGCGTTGCATCAATGCGTCCGGGAAGCGGACCGGGGTAACAGGGAGGAAGACCATGACACCAAGCCTTGCAGGAACACTGCGCGCCGTGGCGCTGGGGAGCGTTTTCGCGGCGGTAGGAGCGGCTACGGCCCTCGCGCAGACCAACATTACCGTTGCGGTGCCAAACCCGTCCGCGATCACCTGGGCCCCGATGTGGGCCGCGATCGGCGAAGGGTATTTCGAGGACGAGGGCCTGATCCTCGATGTGCAGGCGGTGGACGGTTCCTCCTCCGTTCTGCAGGCGATGTCCGCTGGCCAGGCCGAGATCGGCGCCCCGGGACCTGGCCCGGTGCTTGGTGCCCGTTCGCGCGGGCTGGACGTGAAGTTCATCTACAACCTTTATCCGAAAAGCGTGTTCGGCCTGCTGGTGCCCGCCGAGTCGGACATCACCGAACCGGGTGATCTTGCCGGTACCGTCGTCGGGGTCGGTACCGCCGATGGGGCCGAGGTGTCCTTCGCCGAAGCGATCCTGAACGGCGCAGGGCTGTCGCGGCCGGACGACTTCACATTCCTGCCGGTGGGCGATGGCGGCACGGCGGCGGTCGCTTTCCTGCGAGAAGAGGTGGCGGGCTATGCCGGGGCGGTCAGCGATGCCGCGATCCTCGCATCGCGCGGTATCGAACTGCGCGAGATCACGCCCGAAGAATATCTCGGCTTCTTCGGCAACGGCTATGCCGTACTGGAAAGCTACATGTCCGAGAACCCGGAGGTAGTGGAAGGCTTCGGCCGCGCTCTGGTGCGGGGCATGGAGTTCATGCTTGATCCCGCGAACAAGGAAACCGCGCTCGATCACATGGCTGCGGGCAACCCGACCGAGGGCGAGGATCGCGATTTCGCCTCAGCGCTGTTCGACGCGGCGGCGGAGCGGATGACCCCGACCGACGCCTACATGTCTCAGGGCTTCGGCTTCCAGCCGCCGGAACACTGGGAGGCGATCCACCAGAGTCTTGTGGACGGTGGCGCGCTGGAAGCCCCTATCGAGGACCTGCAGGCGGTCTACACGAACGAGTTCATCCCGATGTGGAACGGCCAGTGACCGACCAGTCGTTGCATGATACAGCAACCGCGAAACCGGCCGTGGAACGGCCGGTTTTCCAGATTTCCCGTCTTTCGAAGATCTACCAGCGCAACCGCTTCACTGCACTGTCGGACGTGAACCTGACCCTGCGCAAGGGCGAATTCGCCTCGGTGATCGGGTCGTCCGGCTGCGGCAAGTCCACTTTGCTGAAGATCATGGCTGGTCTGATGCCGCCCAGTTCGGGCCGTGTCGTGCTGGACGGCCGCCCTGTAATGGGACCGCGCGAAGACATCGGGATGATGTTCCAGCAGGCCACGCTTCTGCCCTGGAAGACCGCGCTGGAAAACATCGTGCTGCCTATCGAGATCCGGGAGGGCAAGGCGGCAGCGCGGCGCTACCGCGACCGCGCGCAGGACCTGCTGGACCTTGTCGGACTGGCACGGGCCGCGGATGTTTACCCGTCCGAATTGTCGGGCGGGATGGCGCAGCGCGTGTCGATCTGCCGAATGCTGATCTCGGACCCGTCGGTGCTGCTGCTGGATGAACCGTTTTCGGCATTGGACGAGTTGACCCGCGATTTCATGAACATGGAACTGCAGCGCATCTGCATGGAACGCCGCGCAACCGCGTTCCTCGTGACCCATTCCATCCCTGAAGCTGTGATCCTGTCGGACAAGATCTATGTCATGCAGTCCAACCCTGGACACGTAGCCGAGGTGATCGACATCGACCTGCCGCGCCCCCGCACGCTGGAGATGATCAACACCGCCAAGTTCGGCGCCATTGTCGGGCATATCCGCGGCAAGCTGGAAAAGGAGGCGAAGGCATGAGCACGCAGGCGAAGATGCAGACCCGCGCGGCCAGCGCGGACGGATTTCAGGACGACGGGGCCGACACAGTCTGGATCGAACAGGACCCCTTCATCGACCGAATCCCGCGCTGGGTGGCCATGCTGGGCCTTTTCGTGGCCATCGTCGGGCTGTGGCAGGTGGTGACCGCGCTCGACATCGTGTCGCCGATCGTGCTGCCCTCGCCCGCTGAAACCTGGGCGGACATTCTGTTCGTTGGCAACAACCTTCTGACCGGCGGGCACATGCTTGACGCGCTGATCACCACAAGCCTGACGGTGCTCTATGGGTTCGCCATCGCGGTCGCGCTCGGGTTTTCGCTTGGTGTCCTGGTGGGCGAGACGAAGTTCGGTGAGCGCGCGGTGATGCCTTATCTCGTGGCGATCGACACGATGCCCAAGGTCGCCTTTGCGCCGTTGTTCATTGCGTGGCTTGGCTTCGGGATCTCGTCGAAGGTGGCTCTTGCGGCGTTCATCGCCACATTCCCAGTGGTCGTGTCCACGGCGGCCGGACTCTATGCAGTGTCGGAGAACGAACGCTTCCTGTTCAAGTCTATGGGCGCGAGCCGCCTTCAGACGCTGGTGAGGCTGAAGCTGCCGATCGGGCTGCCCTACTTTTTTACCGGCTTGAAGATCGCCAGCGTGGGCGTCATGGCGGGCGCGATCACGGGCGAATTTCTGGGCGGCGGTGAAGGCTTCGGCGCACTGATCCGGATTTCGGCCTCGCAGCTCAATACACCGCGCGTGTTCTCGCTGATCATCTACCTGAGTTTCCTCGGGCTGGCGCTTTACTTGACCGTGGTATGGCTGCAGGCAAGGCTGATCTTCTGGAACAAGACGGACAAGATCGGTGGCATCGCGTGACATGACAGGCCGCGCGCAAGCGGCGGCAACCACCCCCATCCTGTCGGAACAGGCGCGCGACATGATCCGACGCGACATCATTGGCGCGGCGCTTCTGCCGGGGGACAAGCTGCAGCTTGAATCGATCTCCGAGCGGTACGGGATCGGCGTGAACCCGGTCCGCGAGGCGTTGAACCAGCTTGTGTCGGAAGGCTGGGTGGACCGTCGCAGCCAACGCGGGTTCTTTGTGAAGGGCATGTCACTGGCGGACCTCGAAAGCCTCGTGAAGACCCGCATCTGGCTCGAAACGAAGGCGCTGTCGGAATCCATGCTGCATGCCACCGAGGCCTGGGAGGAGGCGCTGGTCTTGTCCTATCACCGGCTCGCCCGGACCCAGCGTCTGATCGAGCGCGAGGGCGAGGAGACCCTCAACACCGACTGGGAGGACCGGCACACGGCGTTTCACATGAGCCTGCTCAGCGAATGCGGATCGCCGTGGCTGCTGGAATTCTGCGCGACGATGATGGACCAGTCGGTGCGCTACCGGAACCTGTCGGTCAATTTCAACCGCGCGCGCCGGGGCGATGCCATCGCCGAACACGAACAGATACTCAACGCGGTGCTTGACCGCGACCCCGCCGCGGCGACCGGCCTGCTGGAGCGGCACTACGCAGAGACGCTGGAGGGCCTGAAAGCCTTCCTGGCTGCCGACAAGGCCGGTGAGGCGTTCGGAATATAGCAAGCCTGCCACAACTTGCGCTGCAGGGGCGCGGATCTGCGCGCCGCTTCCGATTTCCTGTTGCCGGGGCGCAAAACTTCTTCACACTGGAGTGAATGCACCGGGCGGGGCCTGTCGCCCGACCCGACGATGCCAGGAGCCATGCCCGCGATGCGCCCCACTCCTCTTGTTGCCCTTCTAGCCATCCTCGCACTGCTTTCGGCCTGTGGTTCGGGCCGGGAGGAGACCGATATAGCCCGTCTTCAGCCCGGCATAGAGGCGGGCATTGACGCAGGGGGAGAACTGGCGCTGCTGCCGCCGGGGCGCGACGGCTTCGCTTTCGGAGATGCTGCACCGCACCCGTGGGAGGGCCGGACCCCGGCAGACTATGCGGTGCACGGCATCGACGTGTCGCGCTGGCAGGGCCATATCGATTGGTCGGTGGCCCGGCAGGCCGGGATCGCGTTCGCCTTCATCAAGGCGACCGAAGGCGGCGATCATCTTGACCCGAAATTTGCCATGCACTGGGACGAAGCGGGCCGCGCCGGGATGCCGCGCGGCGCATATCACTTCTACTATTTCTGCCGCAGCGCCGAGGAACAGGCCCGCTGGTTCATTCGCAACGTGCCACGCGGCGGGTCCATGCCGCATGTGCTGGACCTTGAATGGAACCATCATTCGCGGACCTGTCCCTATCGCCCTGCCCCTGAGAAGATCCGTTCCGAAGCCGCCCGTTTTCTCGACATCCTGACGCGGCACTACGGGCAGCGCCCGGTGATCTACACGACGGTCGATTTCTATCGCGACACCGGCATCGGCACGCTGCCGGGAACGGAATTCTGGCTGCGGTCCGTCGCGGGCCATCCCGAAGACGTCTATCCCGGCGCCGACTGGACATTCTGGCAGTATACCGGTACCGGCTTGGTGCCGGGGATCGAGGGCAAGGTGGACATCAACGTTTTTCGCGGCAATCGCGGGCAATGGGCCCAGTGGCAGGCCATCCGGACCGCGGGGCGGTGAGCGCGGGGCGCTAGTCCGCCATGCCGTCTCGGACCGTGGCGTGCGGCGCGCACACCGGGTCCAGAACGAGGGATTTCACGAAAAGCAATTCGGCCACCTGCAGCGGTCCGTCCCGGCCGACGCGCCATTTCCCGTGGACCTGCCGCGCGAAAGCCTCGATCAGGCGGCGACTCGATCTGGCTGCCGCGTCATCGCCAGCTGCGCCGTCTGACCCGCCGCGGGGCCCCGCATCGGCGGCGGGGCTTTCGACGCGTATGCACACGGCCGTTCCGTTGGTCACCGCGGTTTCCGACAGAACGAGCCTTACCTGTCCCCGTCCGCGCGCCTGCGAAGGCACAATACCAAGCGCGGTTGTCAGCGCTTCCACGGCGAACAGCGTCGCGGGCATGCTGTCATCTGCGGTCAGCCGGACGGGCGCAAGCCCGACGGTATCTATTGGCGACACGGCGTCATCGTTCGCTTCCGTGTCCAGCCCCTGCCCGGCTTCGGTCATCATCTCTGCCAAGTCGCGAAGCAGCCGATCGAACGCGACCGAATCCATGCGCCGCGCTTCATAGAGATGCCGGTGCACCACGCCCAGCCCGCCGATGCGGCAGCTGATCCGGGCCAGCGCCGCTTCGGTTTCAGCGTTTTGCGCGCTACGGGCCTGCAGGTTGATCATCGACGAGATCACTTGAAGGTTGTTCTTCACCCGGTGATGTACTTCGCGCAGCAGCGCGTCGCGCTCGTGCAGCGCGTCCATCAGTGCGCGTTCGTCCGAGACCGACTGTCCCGCCATGTCGGCGAAGGCTTCCTCGATGCGGGACAACTCGCTCGGCATGCCGGTGCGCGGTTGCGGCACGCCAAGTTCCCGGTGCCGACCGAACAGTGTGATCCGCGCGCTCAGCGTGCGGACCGGACCGATCAGCGAAGTCTCGATCACCGCGAGCACCAGGAACAGGCTGGCCAGCCACATCAGCACCGGGTAGGCGGCCGGCGACAGGAACACCCCCCGCGCCGCAGCCTCGTTCAACGGTCGCGCGCCGACGGCATAGGCGACGCCCTCGATGATCGGCTCGACCGCGTAGTCTCGGGAGCGCCCGCGCTGGTCCTGCGCGCTGAAAGACGGGGCCGCGTCGTCCGCGGCCTGCTCCGGCACGAAGCCGTCCGGCAGCATGTCCGTCGCCTGCCCGGTCGGCAGGTTGCTGCCCAGTACGGCCCCGCGCGAGTCGACAACCGCCAATTCGATGTCGGCTGCGGTGACATGCGCTGGCAAGTTGAGGTCGCGCGCGCCCAGCGACACCACAACGTAGCCGCGCATTCCGCCGTCCGGGCCAAGCACCGGGTGAAAGACGCTGATGACCGGCTGTCGGGACACGCGCCCTTCGACACGGGCGCTGGCGAAGACGGTCGGGTTTTCCATTCTTTCGCGGAACCGCGGCGCAGAGGAAAAATCATAGGCGTCCGTGACCGAACTGCATGTCATCAGGCCTTCTGTCGGCAGAAACCCGGCGAAGGTGAACAGCCCGTCGCCGCCGGTCACGATTCCCTCGGCGGTGCGGCGGCAGGCGACCGGATCGCCGGCCAGCACCGGCAGCGTCGCGGCGAAGGCGCGCGCCGCCCCGAGCGCCCGCCCTGCCGAAGCGGATTCATACCGGGCCAGTTCGGCCGTGATGGCCCGCAAGTTCAGCGCCTGCGCGCGGTCCAGTTCGTTCTCGACACGGCGGGTCTGTTCGACGGCGATCACGCCAAGCGGGATCAGCGCGAGCGACAGAAGCATCGCCACCCGTGCCCCAAGGCTGCGTCGCAGACGCTGCCAAAGGTTCCGCGGCAAGTCGGCCCGGTCGGGGGTTGTCATCGCCGGTGGGCCATCAGCGATGTGGGTCCGCGCGGTCGGAACGTCCGGCACTGGCCGGGCGCGTGCCCTGCGCGCGGTTTGCTTCGGGCTGAAACCCGGTCGCGCGGCGTTCATGCGCGGGCGGGGGACGGCCGGGGCCGGGGGCATCGCGCAGCAGATCAACGAGGCGGCCAAGCCTGCGCGGAAGTCCGCGCTCCAAATCGTCGTGGAACAGCCTGCGAAGGTTGTCGTCGATCTGGCGTTCAATCACGGGGTGTCGGCTGTCTTGTCTCACACGTCTGTCTCCCAAGGCCATTGACCCGCACCGGGAACAAAACAGTCTCTGGGGGCGTTTGTTCCTGAAATCGACATGCCGAAGCGCGGCCAGTATCGCAGGAAGGATACCGTGATGTGCGCCAATGACACCGAACCGTCGCTGTCGGAGCAGGTCGGCACCGCCCTGCCCTATCTGCGGCGCTATGCGCGGGCGCTGACAGGCTCACAGGCCAGCGGCGATCACTACGCCGCTGCGACGCTGGAGGCGATCCTGGATGACCGCGACGCCTTCGGGACGAGCGAGGGCGGCCCGCGGGTCGCGTTGTTCGCCATGTTCCACGGCATCTGGGACAGCGCGGGCGGTGCGTTGCACCTGCCGCACAACACGTCGGTGGATGCCCCGCGTGCCCGCGCGCTGCGCCACCTTGCACGGCTGACACCACGTACCCGCGAGGCGCTGCTGCTGCAGACGGTAGAGGGCTTCACGCTGGACGAGGTCGCGCAGATCCTGCGTATCTCGGGCGATGAGGCGGCCGAGCTTGTGGCGATCGCCCGGGCCGAGATGCACGATATGGTGCGCGGCCGGGTTCTGGTGATCGAGGACGAGCCGATCATCGCCATGGAGATCGAAGCGATCGTGACCGAGATGGGGCATGAGGTCACCGGCATAGCCACCACCCGCGACGAGGCGGTCGCGCTGGGGCGCGCGATACCGCCTGACGTGATCCTCGCCGATATCCAGCTTGCCGACAAAAGCTCAGGCGTGGACGCGGTAAACGATCTGGGCGACGAGCGGCCGGGCACGCCGGTGGTGTTCATCACAGCGTTCCCGGAACGTTTGCTGACCGGGCAGCCAAATGAACCGGCCTTTCTCATCGCCAAGCCCTTCCGTCCGCCGCAGGTCGTCTCGGCGCTGAGCCAGGCGATGTTCTTCGCCTCGTCCGCGCCGCTGCGCGTATGACGCGGGCGGGTTGCCGGAAAGAGGCCGCGGCCGCCGCTGTCGTTCTGGCACTTCTGGGCCCATTGCTGGCCGCCGGACCGGCAATTGCCACCTGCGCGGATCCGTCCACCACGCGCGGGGTGTGCGCCGTTTCGTTGCCTTCGCAGGGACAGACCCCGTCCGCCCCTTTTCCCCCGCCTGGCATCGGTCGGGCCGAGGGAGGCGGCGGGGCGCTTCTGCCGGAGCCCGTTCCCGGCATCGCGTCCGTCCCGCCCCGCGCGGCGGACGGCGGCGCATCGGTCGGCCCGGTGCCTCGCCCCGTGCCGTCGCTGCCTGCGGGCCGCGACGGCTGACCTGCGCGCCCTGCCCGCGGTCGCCTTGCCCTCAGCCCGGGTCCGGCAGCGTTGCCTGCAACACAACCGCCCCGACATAGACGGCCAGTACCGCAAGGCTTTCAAGCCCGATCCCGGCGGGCCCGTGCCGCTGCCGGAACAGTTGCCCGATCACGAGGATCACGGTCAAAAGTAGCCCGATCACGAGCCAGAAAACGTCCTGCTGCCCGACCGCGTGGTAGATCGACCCGTCCCGGTAACCCGCGTCGGACAGCGTCAGGAACAGCGTGTCGAAGGTGTTGCCGCCGATGATCCCGCCGATCGCCAATTGCAGCGCCCCCTGCCGGATGGCCACCAGCGTGGTGACCAGTTCCGGCAGCGAGGTGATGACCGCCGTGACCAGCGCCCCGGCGACCGAGGCCGACAGCCCGAACCGATCGATCGCCACGCCGGTCGTCTTGGCGATGCCCCAGCCGGCCAGGCCCATTACTAGCATCAGCGCTCCGAAGCGCGACACTAGCGCGGGCGTGCTGCGCCCGTCCGGTGCGGCGTCCTCGGCGGTGTCGGGCCGGGTCGCGTCGGTGCGCACCGGCATCCACATCGGTGCCTGCCGCACCTCGTGCGAGGCGCGCAGCCCGACAATGTAGACTAGGACGATCACCACTGAAACCGGGTGCATCCCGGCAACCGTCACCGGCGGCGCGGTCAGAGCCAGCAGCGGCAGGGTCAGCAGCAGCATCAGCACGGTGCCCTGGAAGACGTTGGCAAGATCCGCCGCCGCATGTTCGAGATTCGCCTTTCGGTAGATCAGATCCGCCAGCGCAAGAAACGCGGTCTGTGCCGCGATCCCGCCGATCCCGTTGGAAAACGCCAGAGAGGCGCGCCCGTCCAGCGCCGCGGTCAGCGACACCACCGTGCCCGACAGCGAGGTCGCTGCGCCCAGAAGCACCCCGCCGACCAACGCCTCGCCCAGCCCGGTGCGGTCGGCTAGGCGGTCGGCGAGGCCCGTCATGGCGGTGCCCCCTGCCACGACGGCGCAGGCACAGAGGACGAACAGGCCGAGAAGAGCGGGTGTTGACAAGGTTTCGATCATGGCGGGGCAACGCGGTGTCCGCGCTCCGGGTTCCTGCGGCGCGCTAGACCATCTCGTGCGGCATCAGCGGCAGCGGCCTTCCGAAGCGACGGGTCCGTGTTTCGGGGAAAGGCAACAGAAAGCCACGCCTGTGCCCAGGTGCCGTGCGGCTGTTGGTTTCGGCAAGCGCCTGCCAGGCGCGTGGCGCGCGATCCGGTTCGAAGAACGCTGTCGCCGCGTCCTCGGGCAACCAGTGCGCCATCAAGCGGCGGCGTAGTGCGCCCACCTGCGCGGGGTCTTCTAACGCGACCCCGGCCTCAGTGTCCCAGCGGTGAGAGCGGGCGTTGAGATTGGCCGACGACACGATGGCGCAAGTATCGTCGAACACCGACACCTTGGCATGGACATAGACGATGGGCGCGCCGCACAGGACCGCCCGGCTGCCATCGGGCGCGACGCCGCGCGGCTGTGCCGGGGCGATGACCGTCAGGCGCGGCCCGAAGGCGCGGCGCAAAACCCCGAGGCAGCGGGCCTGAAGATGTTCGCCGAAGCGGATGGCGAACCCGGTGTCGCCCGAAAAGGCCGCGTCCTCGGGTGCGGCGGGCAGCACGAGGATCATGCCCAGCCTCGGCGCCGCGCGGGCGCGCGCGGCCAGCACTCGGGCTAGACGCAGATCGCGCAGGAACTGCGTTTCGAGATAGATCAGTCTGTCTGCGCCGCGCGCACCCTGGACGGTGCGCGCGAAGATGTCGGTCAGGAGCGGGCGCGGCCCGAGCGCCAGCGCGCCAAGGCCGTTTCGCCGCGCCGACAGCGTGCGCAGCAGCCCCGGCCGTGCGGCGGGCGGGGTCCGGCCCGCGACTTCGGACCGGAAGGCTGCAAGATGGGCCTCAGCCGCCGCTGCGACAGCGCCGGTCAGGCCGATCTGCACGTCGTGCCAAGTGCGTTTGGCGGCCTTGTCGTGTTCCGGACTGTCCAGTCGCCGCCTGTCAAGGTCGAGCCCGCCGATCGACGCGCGCCGCCCGTCGGCGACCGCGATCTTCTGATGGTGGCTGCAGGGGTGCAGCATCGGCAGCGCGCCGGGCCGTGGCTGCGGAGGAACGCTGCGCGGCCCGGTTTCTTCGCCACGCGCGCGCAGATACGGCGCAAGACCGGGCATGTCGGCCAGTAGCGCAGCGCAGGTTTCAGGCCCTTGCGCGGCGCATCGGCGCGCAATCGCGGCCAGCCGGTGCCGCGCCAGCGGTGCGAACAGCAGTCGGAAGGGCCAACCCGCACGCGCCGGGTGCATGTGGGCCGCGATATCCAACCGTGCCTCGCAGCCGCGCGCGGCTGCGGCAGCGGCCAGGCGACGCAGGCTGCGATGGGTGGCGCGGTGCAACTCCGGCGCCCCGACGGGGTCGAAATCGCTGATCACACCGCGCACACTCACCCCGCGATCCAGGGTGTGCATCACGAGATCGGCCCATGTGTCGCCGGTCCGTCGCGCCTCGGGCGACAGCAGCGGGGTGTCCGGGTCGAAAACCCGGAACGAAAAAGCGATGCGGTCCTGCGCCTGCAGGAACAGCGATTCGAGATAGGGATAGGCCTCCTGTGCGGTCAGCATCACCCGCAGGTCTGGCAGTGCGCGTCCGTCGTCCGGGCGCGCTGTCATGTCCCGTGCTGTCGCCGCGTCCATGTTAGATGTTGCCCCTTGCCCGATTCCTGCTGCATGTGCCGCCGATACGGCGGTTCCAAGGGGCGACGCGGGAGGATGCCGTTTGTTCCCGTCGCGCGCTCCTGGTCGGCGGTTCGGCGCCGATACTGTTGCTGGCCGGGCGGTGGTGCACGGGATGTTTGGCATGCCCGGTGAGGTTGTGTACGGTCAAGATACATCTTTTTGGGAGTCGCGGATGACAGACACCGATGGCCGCGACCTGCGGCGTCACCCCGTGCCGGACCGGGCCGTCGCCTTTGCAGCGATCATTACCCTTGACGGCACGGTGCGACGTATCGACCACGCGGCGGGGCCGGGCGCGGATGGCGTGAGCGTCGGTCAGTCGCTGTGGCAGGTGGCGTGCTGGGGTGGCGGTACGGAGGGTGCGCGGGACCGCGTAGAGGCGATGATCCGGCGTGCGGTGGCCGGAGCTTCCGTGACAGCGACGGCGAGGGTGGCGCCTGGCGGTGAAGCAGCCCCGCTGGAGGTCCTGCACCGCATCGTACCGGTGCGCGGCCAGGATGGCGCGATCACCGGGCTCGTGGCCACCGCCACCGATGTCGGCCCTGCCGCTGAAATCCCTCGGTCGGGCAGCACGCCGGGGTCCGCGCCCGAACCCCCCGACCGCGCGGCTACGTTCGACAGCTTCGCGCAGTTCGAAAGCATCTATGCGGGGGCTGAGACCGGGATCGCTCTGCATGATGCGCGCCTGCGCCTGCTGCGCGCCAACGATACGTGGTCGGTGATGGGCACCGATCCGCTGAAGGCGCTGATTGCCGGGCGAAGAGCCGTCCCGACGGGGCCGGACGCGGGCGGAAACGCGGCGGTGCTGGCGACGGGGACCGATCCCCGGATCGTGGCCGCGATCCGGCGCGTTCTTTCCACCGGCCAACCGCTGCACGGGTTGGATGTGGCGGCGGCAACCGGCCCGCTGATCGGCGATCTCTACCCGGTGCGCCCCGACGGCCCAAAGGGGCGTGTGCGGGCAGTGGCCACCTGCTTGCGCCGCCCGTCCGGCGCGCGCCCCGCCGATGGAGGCGACGCCGCGGTCCGGGCCAACCTCGAACGGCTGCTGGAAGGGATGCCGTCGCCCGCAACTTTGCACGAAGGCCGGTCGCATCGCTTCGTTTATGCAAACGCGGCGGCGCGCAGGATCCTCGATGGCCAGTCCGTGCTGGGCCGGACACTGGCCGACGTCCTCTCGGGCTATGACGTGCCCGGCACGGTGCCGCGCTTCGACGCAGTGTTCCAGGAGGGCGCGCAGGACGTCGTAGCCGAGTTCGAGATGCCGCCGGGATCGGCCCGGTTCTACTACAATGCGCTGCTGCCATGGCACCATAGCGACGGCAGTGTCGGCGGCGTTCTGAGTTACGCGCACGAGATCACGCCGTCCGTGCGCGCGCGCCGCGACGCCACCGAGGCGCGTGACCGCCTGCGCAGGATGCTGGACGCCACCGGCGCGATGATGGTGGTGCTGGACCATGACGGCAGCGTACTGGAGGCCAACAGCGCCCTTTTGAGCAGTGTCGGCGCGGCACGGCGCGACGTTCTGAACAAGCCGATCTGGACATGCCCGTGGTGGTGCGATCCGCCCGAAACCGCGGAGGACACCGCCAGCGTGGCGATCCCGGTGGCGCAAAGGCTGCGCGCGGCCGTGGCGCGCGCAGCGGGCGGCGTGGCCGAACGCTTTGATGCGCGCATGGCATGTCATCCGGCCGGGCTGCGCGAGATAGAGGTGGATATCCGGCCGCTGGCCGCGTGGGATGCGCGCGAGGGCGCGATGGTACTGACCGCTGTCGACGTGACCGAACGCCAGCGCGCGATCGGACAGACCCGGTTCCTGCTGGACGAGATCAACCACAGGTCCAAGAACATGCTGGGTGTGGTGCAATCCATTGCCCGGCAGATGGGCCGCTACGAGTTCGACGATTTCGCGGATGCGTTTGGCGCGCGGTTGCAGAGCCTTGCGGCGGCGCAGGATCTTCTGATCCGCGGCGACAGCGGCCCGGTCACGCTGAACGACCTCGCGCGCGCGCAGCTCGGGCACCTGTCGCACCTGTTCGGAACACAGATCATCCTTGGCGGCCCGAAGGACGTCCGGCTCAGCCCACAGGCCACGCAGTCATTGTCCATCGCTTTGCATGAACTGGCCACCAACGCCGAAAAGCACGGCGCGCTGGCCCGGCCCCTGGGGCAGGTGCACGTGTCGTGGGGGCTGGACGGGAGCCAATTCTGGCTGGACTGGCGCGAGAGCGGCGGGCCGCCGGTCGCGCCGCCCGTGCGGCGGGGCTTCGGCCGGTTCGTGCTGGAACGGGTGGCGTCCCGCAACCTCGATGCCGAGGTGAGCATCGACTGGGCACCGACCGGGGTGCACTGGCGGTTGGAAACAAACCGCCGCAGCACGCTCGTTCCGCCGCGCCATTCCCCTTCGACCTGTGTATCGGGTGGCGGTGCCGTCCCAACCATCCTGATCGCCGAAGACGAACCGCTGCTGGGTTACGAGATGGCGGAACGGCTGCGCGAGGTGGGACATGCGATCTGCGGCCCGGCCCGCACGGTCGCGGACGCGATGGCGCTGCTGGACAGCCTGCCCTGCGCCGCCTGCGTGATGGACCTTGATCTGGCCGGGGAGCGCGCGGATGCTCTGGCCGAACGACTGATCGAGCAGGGCATTCCCTGCGTGCGTGTGTCGGCCCACCCCGCAGATGCGTGGCCGGGCTTCATGGGTGCGTCGCCTTTCATCGCCAAGCCGGTCGACTTCCGCCGCCTCGTTGCTGTGATCGCCGGGCTGACCGGTGGCGCTGCGGCGCGTCGGAAGCCCCCCGCATGACGCCACGTCGCAAAAATGCATTGGAACAGGGTGGGGCCTTGAAGGTTTTACGTTGTTGCCGTGCCACTCAGACGGGAAGCCAACATGCACGATGCCGATGAAACGCCTGGCGGAGGCGCTCGCAGGTCCAGCGCGACCCTCGAGGCGCAGATCGACGAGAACCTGCGCCTCCTGTTCGAAACCGATCTTGCGGCCGACCTGCCGCCTAAACTGGCGGCGCTGGTCGCCCGGCTCGATGCCGGGGCCGGAGACGGGTGCGGCAGCGGGCCCGATACGCCGCCGGACGCTGGGTCGGGTGATGCCGGTCCGGATGATGGCGACAGTGGGGGCACGGATGGCACAGGCCGCGTACAGTTCTTCAGCCACTGGAGGCTTGCGATATGACACCGCTTGACAATGCCAGGCCGACCCACCCCGAGGCGGACACGGCGCGTGCGCGGGTCAGCCTAGAGATCCGTCAGGAACTGATTGACAACATGAAAGTGCTGCGCGCTTTCGCCATCAGCCTCACCCGCAACACGTCTCGCGCTGACGACCTCGTGCAGGAAACCGTGCTGAAGGCTTGGGCCAACATCCACAGGTTCGAGCCGGGCACCAACATGCGTGCCTGGCTGTTCACGATCCTGCGCAACAGCTTCTACTCGGAACGCCGGAAGGCCCGCCGCGAAGTGGCTGACCAGGACGACGTTCTCAGCGGTCAGATCGCATGCAAACCCGAACATGATGGGCACGCGCAGTTGCGCGATTTCCGGCGTGCCTTCAACATGCTGCCGGCCGAGCAGCGCGAGGTGATCGTGTTGATCGGGGTGCTGCAACATTCCTACGAGGATGCGGCGAAAATGTGCGGCGTGCAGATCGGCACAATCAAGAGCCGACTGAATCGTGGCCGCGCACGGCTGGCCGACCTGATGCAGCTGGACAGCGAAGAGGCGCTGGAATTGACCGACGGCGCGACCGCCGCCGTCATGAGCGCGAACCGCGGCACAGCGCTCTGACCCGGCCTGCGCCGGGCACGGCGGGGCGCCGCCATCACAGGAAGAACCCGATCAGCAGCGCGACAACGACTGCCGCCGCGCCCAGCGTGATCGCCCGTCGCCAAGTGTCGGCCCGGTCGGCTCCATCATCGGGTAGCGCGGTCGGCCGGTCCTGACGTCCCGCATCGCCGGGGCCCGCGCGCACATCGCTTGGGTCCGGTTTCCCCGCGCCATCGTTGCGTCCGCCCCGCTGCGGGTCGGTGTGGCGTTGGCTGGGCTCGGGCATCCGGTCCTCCGTCATATGGAAATCAAGCGAGTTTCTGTTTCTCGCGTCTGCAGGGACAACCCGTGCGGGCTGCGCCTGTTCCGGTGCGCTTCAGCGCGATGCGGAAAAACATGCCCACGCCAGGGTCTTCGGGCGCAGGGCGAGTATGCGGACGGCCGCTCAGAGGGAGGGGACCTCGCGACCGTCCGCACCGATGCGCCCCTTTGGGACACCGGGTCAAGCGCGGGCGCGTCGATTTGTTCCACGGCGGACCGGACCGACCTGTGACGGGCGCTTTGCGCAGCCGCGCGGCGACCGCGACCCAAGCAAATTGCGTTCAGATGGCCCCGCCCGGCCCCGGATCCACCGCAACTCCAAGCGCCAGAAGTGGCACTAGCGGGGCGATCACCACGACGACAAGGCCGAGGACGGCGAACAACCCGTCGCGGGTCATCAGCCCGGTGGCGATCAAAAGCACCGCGAGGCCAAGCAGCGACGACGTGAAGGGTACAAGCTCGAACAGCGGGATCACGGAGCCAGCGAACAGGCAGGCGGCGCCCAGTACCGCGCGCCCACCCGCTCCGGTCACAAGCGGCGCGAAGCGTCGGCGCGCATGGCCGTCCAGCCAGCGCCCCAGCCGGTCCAATCGTGCCACTGCCTGCCGCGCGCGGACGCCGCGAACCTGCTGGCGCATCAGCCGGGCGGGCAGCCAAAGGCTGTCGCGTCCGGGCCAGAGCATCTGTGCTGCGACCAGCGAGATCGTCAGTCCGCAGACCGACGAGAACAGCGGAATGCCCGACAGCGGCGAGATCAGCAACAACGCGGGCACCATCAGCATTGGTAGAAACGATCGGGCACCGAAGGCAGCTACCACGTCGCCCAGCGTGACCGTGCGGGCTTGGCTGACCTGCTCCAGCCGTCCCAGAATATCCTGCACCGGCCCGGAGCTCTGGTCGTGCTCGCCCGGAGTTGCGGTCTGTGTCATGTCCGTCCCTCGGGATGGCGGCCCGTATTGGGCCGCGCCATGAAAAAGCCCCGCACCCGGTGGCGCGGGGAGGTTGGGGAACCCTGACGTCGGCTGATGCCGCGCGTCAGCCGCGTCCATTCGGTGCGGCCTGCGGCGCGTCCGGGTCAGGCGCCACGGCAGCCGCGGCGGCGGCCATGAGACGGTCGCGTTCCTGCCGGTATACCTGCTGCGCCTCGCGGCCAAGCCGGTCCGCCATCGCGCCGAGATGCTCGTCTTCAGTGCGGCTGCGCGGCAGGCTCGCGCCCAGAACCGCGCCCGCAGCCAGCGCCAGAGTGCCCGCCAGCAGTGGATGCGCCCGGATGGCCTCCCGCGTCTGTGCGCTGCCGCGCCGGGCGCCCTTGCCGGCCTCTTCCGCCGCGCGGTCGGCGGCGGCCAGCGCCTTGCGCCGGGCTGCAATGACGCGGTCGCGGGCCTCTTCGGTCATTTCGGCGGTGCCGTCCTCCACACGTGCGCGCAGGTCCCCGGCCTTTGTGCGAACCGTGTCTGCTGCTTGCTGCGCCTCTGTGCCGGCCTGCCGCGCGGCGCGCTTCACATCCGGCGACCGGGCGGCCCGAGGTGCCATAAGTAGCGCAACGCCGCCCGCCACGATCATCGCTGTGCCGACCGGGTGCTCGCGGATGGTGTCGACCAGATCGCCGATCAGCCCGCCTGCGTCTGCGCCCTGATCTGGCGTACCGTGGGCGCTGTCCTGCGCCGCGTCGGCCTGCAAGGCGGCCAACGCCGCGTCGAAGTCCGGATCACTGTCTTCGCGGGTGGGGCCGTCCGGCGGCGCGGCCCTGTTGCGATCGGTCATGTCGTCCCTTTCCGTGTGCTACTGCGCAGGCGATCTTGCCGCCCGCATTCTGCCCTGACAACGGCCAAGCCGGCGCTGGGTTCCACACCGTTCCCGCACAGCGGCCCATTGCGGCCCAAGGAACGATTGCGCCGCGCGCGGGTTTTACCTCCACAACAAATCGACAGGAAAAGGTCCACATGACGCACATCGCTACGCTTCGACAGATCGAGAACGTAACCCATGACACTGTGCGTCTCGACCTCACGCGCCCGGAAGGATTCCGCTTTACGGCCGGGCAGGCAGTCGACCTGTCCATCCAGCGCGAAGGCTGGCGCAGCGAGGAGCGACCCTTCACGCTGACCGGGTCGCCGGACGACCCGGAATGGCTGGAATTCATCATCAAGATATACCCGGACCATGACGGTGTGACGCGCCAGATCGGTCAGCTCACCCCCGGTGCGACGCTGCACCTGAGCGCGCCCTGGGGTGCGATCCGCGATGCCGGGCCCGGGCTGTTCGTGGCGGGCGGCGCAGGGGTGACGCCCTTCGTGCCGATCCTCCGCGCGCGGGCCGAAGCGGGAACGCTGGACGGCTGCCACCTTGTGTATGCCAACCGTGGCGAGGCCGACATCATCCTGCGCCGCGACTGGGAAGCGATGGCCGGGCTGCGGACGAGTTTCGTCGTTGACGAGGCGCATTCCGACCTGCCGCAGGGTCCGATCGATGCCGCGCTGCTGCGCCGGTTGCTCGACGCCGCGCCGCGACGGGCGTATCTGTGCGGACCGCCCGGCATGATGGAGGCGCTGCCGCCGGTGCTGGCCGAGCTTGGCCTGCCGGAGGGCGCGTTGATTGCCGAGGATCTGTCCTGACCTGCTGCTCTAACGGCACGGCGGGAACATGCGCGGGCCGCGCCCGTTACTGGACGACATTGCGACAGGACATGCCATGACCGACCCACACAGGCCCACCGACCCGGACAAGGGACCAGATCCCGCGGACCCGGCGCACGACCTGCGCGCCGCGGCCGCCGCCGCGCGGGAGGGTGTTCATGCTGCAGCGCAGGGCGGCACCCGTGCCGCGCTGGATGGCGCCGCCAACCGCGCCAGCAACGGCGCGCGCGCGGCGGACGAGGCGGCGGCGGGCTTCGACCCGGCCGCGTTTCCAGCGCGCGCGCTGGAAAGCGTGGCGCTGCTGCTGGACGATACCGCGCGGGGGCTGCGCGGTGCCGATCTCGACACGGCGCTCGACGCGTTGCGCGAACGCGCCCGGGGCGCGCCTCTCGCCTATATCGCGGGGGCCGCCGCGTTAGGCTTCGCGGCAGCGCGGCTGGCTCAGGCATCAGGCGGTGGCGGCAGCGACCGGGATACCGCCGCGAGCGACGGAGAGGGCAGCACGGCGCAGGCGGAGCGGCAAGATGCCCGATGAAGACCGCCGCCCTTCCCCGCCGCGTCCGATGTCGGCCGCACAGTTGGCTGCACGTGCCTTCGATCAGGCGCGGGGTCTTCTGCGCCGCGAGGCCGATCTCGCCCGCGCCGAGCTCGATGCCAGCGCCCGGCGGGCAGGCGCGGGGCTGGGGCTGCTGGCCGTAGCACTGGTGCTTTCGGCGGTTGCGCTGAACCTGCTTTGCGGTGCGCTGGTCGCCTATCTCGCCGGGCGGGGTCTGCCCCCCGAGCTTTCCGGGGCGGGACTTGGCGGTACCCTGGCTCTTCTGGCGGGCTTTTTCGTGTGGCGCGGCCTTCGGCGGCTTGCGGATGCCCGTCACGGGCCGACACGGGCCGCGCAACAGGCGCAGGCCGATGCCGCACGGCTGTCCGAGGTCGCACATGGACGACGATAAGGCGCGCGCCATCGAGGCCGACATCCACCGCCGCCGAGAGGAGTTGGCGCTCACACTGGAAGCTTTGCAGCAACAGGCCGCGCCGGACCGTCTGGCTGCCGACGTGGCCGTGCGCGCGCTGCGCGAGGGCGGCGCGCTTCTGGACCGGGCAAGTGGTGCGCTGCGGCGCAACCCGGTGGCCGGGGTGCTGATCTTCGCCGGGATCGCGGCGCTGCTGCTGGGCCCGAAGGGCGACGCAAAGCGCGCGCAGCACAGCGCGGACGGGCCCCCGCCGGAGGTCTGAAGGCGCATCGGCTTTCCGATCTGCGTTGCAGTGCCCGCAGTTTCGCACGAAGTTGGCCGAACACCGAATCCCCGCTCCATACGTCGAGACATCCCATGGAAGACCAGTTCTACCGCATGAAACGCCTGCCGCCCTACGTCATCGCGGAGGTCAACGCGATGCGGGCGGCAGCGCGCATGGCGGGCGAGGATGTGATCGACCTTGGGATGGGCAATCCCGACCTGCCGCCGCCCGAACATGTGATCGAGAAACTGGTGGAGGTCGCACGCAAGCCCGACGCGCATGGATATTCGCAATCGCGTGGCATCCCCGGCCTGCGCCGGGCACAGGCGGATTACTATGCCCGGCGCTTCGGCGTCGATGTCGATCCGGAACGCGAGGTCGTGGTCACGCTGGGATCGAAGGAAGGACTCGCGAGCCTCGCCACGGCGATCACCGAACCGGGAGACGTTGTGCTTGCCCCGAACCCGTCCTACCCGATCCACACCTTCGGCTTCATCATCGCGGGCGCCGCGATCCGCAGCGTGCCGACCACTCCGGACGAGGCGTATTTCGAAAGCCTCGAACGCGCGATGGCCTACACCGTCCCGCGTCCCAAAGTGCTGGTGATGAACTACCCGTCGAACCCGACGGCCGAAACGGTGGACCTTGCGTTCTACGAACGGGTCGTGGCCTTCGCAAAGGATCACGGGCTGTGGATAATCAGCGATCTGGCCTATTCGGAACTATACTACAACGGAAAGCCGACCGTTTCGATCCTTCAGGCAAAGGGCGCCAAGGATATCGCGATCGAGTTCACCTCGCTCAGCAAGACCTATTCCATGGCGGGCTGGCGGATCGGCTTCGCGGTCGGAAACCCGACGCTGGTCGCCGCGATGACGCGGGTGAAATCCTATCTCGACTACGGTGCCTTCACGCCGATTCAGGCCGCCGCCTGCGCCGCGCTGAACGGCCCGCAGGACGTGGTGGAACAGAACCGCAAACGCTATCATGCGCGGCGCGACGTGCTGGTGGAAAGCTTCGGGCGCGCCGGCTGGGATATCCCGGTGCCGCAGGCGTCGATGTTCGCCTGGGCGCCGATTCCGCCCTCGCTGGCGCATCTGGGAAGTCTCGAGTTTTCCAAGCAGCTTCTGACGCAGGCCAAGGTCGCGGTCGCGGCCGGTGTGGGCTATGGCGAGAACGGTGAAGGCTTTGTGCGCATCGCCATGGTCGAGAACGAACACCGAATCCGGCAGGCCGCACGCGGGGTGAAGAAGTACCTGCAATCGATGGGCGTGAATACGCCCTGAAGGGCAGGCGGAACAGGCTTCGACAGTCGCCAGCCTCGACGGTATCTGCAGTGCGATCACGCTATCGCGGGCACAATGCGCCGCATGATGCTGCCACGCAACCACTGCGGACACCTCTTTTCGCAACCTCAGGGCGCGGCGGACCGCTCCGCGCCTCAGCGCGCGCGGAACAGGCTGCCAAGAATGCCGCGCACCAGCTTCTGTCCCTCGCGGGAATTGAGCTGCTTGACCACGGTGCGCGCCAGCGTATCCGACAGGCTGGGCCCGCGCCGTTCGGGGGCGCTGCTGCGCTTCGGCGGTTGATACCGGCGGGCCTTGTTGAACTCGGCGAAGGCATCCCGCGCTTCGCTGGTGGCGGCTTCGGCGCGGGCGACATCCGCGGCCGCCGCTTTGGCCCGCTCGGCCAACCTTTCATGGGCACTGTCGCGGTTCACTGGCGTGTCGTAGCGGCCCGCCAGCGGTGAGGCGGCGATGACCGCCGCGCGCTCCGCCTCGGTCAGTGGCCCCATTCGCGATCCGGGCGGGCGGATCAGGGTGCGCTGAGCGATGCCCGGCACCGCCTTGCCTTCCAGAAGCGAGGTGACGGCCTCGCCCGTTCCGACCTCGCGGATGGCGGTTTCCGTGTCGAAATCGGGGTTCGGGCGGAAGGTTTCGGCGGCCAGCCGCAACGCCTTCGCATCGCGCGGTGTAAACGCGCGAAGCGCGTGCTGGATCCGGTTGCCAAGCTGGCCCAGCACGTCGGGCGGCACGTCGTCGGGGTTCTGGGTGACGAAATACACGCCCACGCCCTTGGACCGGATCAGCCGGACGACC
Source organism: Meridianimarinicoccus roseus (assembly GCF_003172915.1). Classification (GTDB taxonomy): domain Bacteria; phylum Pseudomonadota; class Alphaproteobacteria; order Rhodobacterales; family Rhodobacteraceae; genus Meridianimarinicoccus; species Meridianimarinicoccus roseus. Next base: position 44,026 of record NZ_QGKU01000060.1, on the reverse strand, counting down.
TGTTCGATCCGGTCGATCAGCGCCTTCGGGGCCGTGTCGAACAGCAGGTGCGCCTCGTCGAAGAAGAACACCAGAACCGGCTTGTCGGGATTGCCGATCTCGGGGAGCGCTTCAAAAAGTTCCGACAACAGCCACAGCAGGAACATTGCGTAAAGCCGGGGCGAGGACATCAGCCGATCGGCCATCAGCACGTTGATCCGGCCCATTCCTGCACTGTCGACCGCCATCATGTCGGCAAGGTCCAGCGCCGGCTCGCCCAGAAAGCCCGCCGCGCCCTCGTTCTCCAGCACCAGAAGCGCGCGCTGGATCGCGCCGATGGAGGCGGACGACACGTTGCCGTAGCGCGCCTTTACGTCGGGCGCGTTCTCGTCCAGCCAGACCAGCATCGCTCTCAGATCGTCGAGATCGAGAAGTGCAAGGTCCTGATCATCGGCGACAGCGAAGGCGATGGTCAGCACGCCCTCCTGCACCTCGGTCAGGTTCAGCATTTGTGCCAGCAGCAGCGGCCCGATCTCGCTGATCGTGGTGCGGACCGGGTGGCCCGCCTGTCCAAACAGGTCCCAAAACACCACCGGAAAGGCGCGCAGGTTGAAATCCGGCAGGCCGATCCGGTTCGCGCGGTCGAACAGGAAGTCCTTGGCCGCGCCCGCCTGAGACAGTCCCGACACATCGCCCTTTACATCGGCCATGAACACGGGCACGCCGGCCGCCGAGAATTCCTCGGCGAGGATCTGCATGGTGACGGTCTTGCCGGTGCCGGTCGCACCGGTGATCAGCCCGTGCCGATTGGCCAGTTCAAGCCAGAGCCGCTGTGCCGTGTCCTGCGCCGACCCGCCGCCGCCCACGAAAAGTCCCGGCTTGTCCATGCCCCTGCCCCGTGCTGCCTGCCCTGCGCCAGCATGGCGTCAAGCGGCGCGGCGGGCAACTGTCTTGCTCGCCGCGCCGCGGGACCGCGCGCCTTGTCGGTCAAGCGGCGGCGGGGTCAGTCGCCGATCGACCCTTCGGTGTCCCGGCGGCGGTGCATCTGCGCCTTCACCCGGCGGCCGACCACCACCGGCAGCAGGAACCCGGTGATGGCGACCACCCACAGGCCAATGGAAAGCGGGCTGTCGACAAGCGTCAGCCAGTTGCCGTCATCGATGGTGATGGCGCGGCGCAGGTTGTTCTCCATCGCGTTGCCCAGCAGCGTGCCGAGGATGATCGGCACCAGCGGCACGTCGAGCTTGCGCAGCCCCCAACCCATCACGCCGAAGCCGATCATGACCATCAGATCGAACGACGACCCCGAGATACCGTAGATTCCGACGAAGCTGACCATCGCTACGATGGGCATCAGCACGCGCGGCGGGATCAGCAGCAGCCGGGTGAACAGGCCGACCATCGGAATGTTCATCGCCAGCAGCATGAAGTTTGCGATGAACAGCGCCGCGATCAGACCCCATACCACGTCCGGATTGTTGGTGAACAGCAGCGGTCCGGGCGTGATGTTCAGCGCCAGAAGCACCGCCAGAAGCACCGCCGTGGTCCCGGACCCGGGCACGCCAAGCGCCAGCATCGGCACCAGTGCCCCGCCGGCCGCCGCGTTGTTACCCGCCTCTGGCGCCGCGACGCCGCGCGGATCGCCGGTTCCGAAGGTTCCCTCCTTGTCCACCAACCGCTTTTCCATGGAATACGAGATGAACGAACCGAGCGACGCGCCCGCCCCCGGCAGAACGCCGGCAAGGAACCCCAGCAGCGAGGTGCGCAGCATCGTCGGCGTGCAGGCCTTGAGCATCGACAGCGGCGGGGTCAGTCGCCCGATCTTGAAGCTGCGCCCCTCGGCATCGGACTTGCCGTGCCGTTCCTCGAGGAAGATGAACACCTCTGACAGCGCGAACAGGCCGACGATCGCGACAAGGAAGTCCAGCCCGTCATAGAGATGGACTTCGCCGAAGGTGAAGCGCGGTACACCGGTCTGCGTGTCCACGCCCACCATCGCCAGCCCGAGACCGAGCGCAGCGGCGAAGGCCGACTTAGCCTGGTTTGTGGATGACACGCCACCGAGGGTCATGAAAGCCAGCGCGAACAGCGCGAAGTACTCCGCCGGCCCGAACAGCAGTGCGATCTTCACAAGCTGGGGGGCCAGCAGGATCAGCCCCCATGTGGCCAGAAACGCACCGACGAAGGACGCGACGCCCGACAGCGACAGCGCCTCGCCGGCCATGCCCTTCTTGGCCATCGGGTATCCGTCGAGGCAGGTCATCATCGCGGGTTCATCGCCCGGAATGTTCAGCAGGATCGACGAGATACGCCCGCCATACATCGCGCCGTAATAGACCGATGTCAGCAGGATCAGCGCTGGTGTGGCGTCCAGCCCCAGCGTGAAGGCCAGCGGGATCAGGATGGCGACGCCGTTCGACGGGCCAAGCCCGGGCAGCGCGCCCATGACGGTACCAAGGAAACAGCCCAGCAGCGCAAGACCGAGGTTCTGGAAGGTCAGAGCGATGGCGAACCCGTCGGCGAGATTTGAAAACATGTCCATGATCGGCTCCTCAGAACCCGAATGGCCCGCGCGCGAGCGACAGGCCAAGCACGAGATGGAAAATGACGTAGATGCCGACCGAGGTGCCAATTCCGGTCATCAGCGCGCCGAGCGGCCCGGAGCCGAGCCGCCAGCCAAGAAAGGCGGCGGCGAGCGCGGTGGCGATCACGAAGCCAAGTTCCGGCAGCAGCTGGGCATAGAGCACCATCACGACGACAGCGGCGGCGATTTCGGCGATGCGGCCGAAGTCGGGCCAGTGCGGTTCTGGGTCGGGGCGCAGTGCGATGACCGCGCTCGACAGCGCAAGAACGGCTGCGATGATCAGCGGGAAGGCTTTCGGGCCGACCGCGTCGGACAGGAAACTTTCCTCGATGGCGAAGGCCGATATCGCGAAACCGAGCGCCAGAAGAATTCCGAAGACGCCGAAAATACGATCACTCATGGGGGTCTCCCTTGGCGGCAGGTGGTCGAGTGGGGCGCCGTGACAGCACGGCGCCCCGTTGCGGGCAGGCAAGGCAGGGCGGGCTTCTCGCGAAGCCACGGCCGGCCCTTACTTGATGATGCCGATCTCGCGCGAAATGTCCTGGATCTGCGCGATGGAGTCGGACACGAAGCTCTCGAACTCGGCGCCCTGCAGATCGAGCGGCGCCAGCCCGTTGACTGCCATCACCTCTTTCCATTCGTCCGAGGCATAAAGCTCGGCAATGGCCGCGACCCAGGTGTCATAGGCCGCATCGGACATGCCGCCGGGGGCATAAAAGCCGCGCCAGTTCGCGCCGATCGCCTCGATGCCCTGTTCGCGGGCGGTCGGGAAGGAGGCGAATTCGCCGTCCAGCCGGTCGGGCGAAAGCACAGCGATCACCCGGATGTCACCGCTGTCCACAAAGCCCTTGGCTTCCGAGATGTCGCCGGTGAAGGCCTGCACCGAGCCGGCCAGAAGCTGTGTGACCGCCTCGCCGCCACCGTCGAAGGCGATGTATTTTACGCTGCGCACGTCGTCGATGCCATAGGCGTTGGCTGCGATCAGCACCTTCAGGTGATCCCAGCCGCCGACGGCCGAGCCGCCCGCGATGGACACCGACCGGGGGTCGGCCTTGATGCGGTCCAGCAGTTCGGGCAGCGTCTGAACTTCGCTGTCGCGCGACACGGCGATCACGCCGTAGTCCGCGCCGACCGACGCGAGCCAGCGCACCTGGTCCATCGTGTTGCCCGGATAGGCGCCCTGCGCCAGGCGCGTCGCCGTCGCGGTCGAGGCCGCGACGATCAGGTCGTTGGCGTCGTTGCGCTTGTTGACGACCTCGGCGAAGGCCACGCCGCCGCCGCCGCCCGCCAGGTTGACGACCTGCATGGTGCGGTCGATCAGGCCGAGATCCTGCAGCGACTTGCCGACCTGCCTGCAGGTGAAGTCCCAGCCGCCGCCGGGGTTGGCAGGCGCGATGCATTCGGGGTTTTCCGGTGTGAAGCCCTGCGCGCCGACGGACACGGCGGACACGCCGAGGATGGCCGCGGCGACGAGCGCACGGGATGCGGTGAAGATCATGGTTTTCCTCCTCTGGATCGGCGGGCACGTTGTTCGTGCGCCCTGCCGCAAGTCCCCGCGCGGCCCGACCGCCCTTTGCAGCCCCCTCCGAGCGGGTTAAGAAGGATCACTAGCGAAAGAAGCTGTCACGAACCTGTCAGCCGTCGCGTGCGGGCCGGAACACCGGCGGGGGGACGTCGTCATCATGCGGGTGCTGATGGTCGAGGACACGGCCGACCTGGCCGAGGGGGTCATCGCCCGGCTTGCGCGGGCGGGCATCACCTGTGATCTGGCCGATTGCCTCGAGGCCGCGCGCGACTTCCATGCGGTGCAGCGCTATGACGCGGTCCTGCTGGACATCAACCTGCCGGACGGGTCTGGGCGCAGCTTCCTGCGCGACATCCGCGGCGCGGGCGACCGCACGCCGGTGCTTATGCTGACTGCGCTGGTATCGGTGGACGATCGGGTCAGCGCACTCGATCTCGGGGCCGACGACTATCTTGTCAAACCGTTCGACCAGCGCGAACTGGAGGCCCGGCTACGCGCACTGGTGCGCCGCGATGCCGACCAGAAGGGCGACCGGATCGTGCTGGGACCGCTGGCCTATTTGCCTGCCCAGCAGGCGGCGACGCTGGCCGGGGACCGGCTGGAATTGACACGCCGCGAGGCGACGCTGCTGGAAATGCTGCTGCGCCACCCCGGCCAGGACCTGAGCAAGACGCGGCTTTATGATGGGCTTTTCGGCTTCGACGATGCCGATGTCGGGGTGAACGCCATCGAGCTGTATATCGCGCGGCTGCGCAAGAAACTGGCGGGCAGCGGCGTGTCGATTATCACCCGGCGCGGCGTCGGCTACCGGATCGCGCTGGATGGCTGACGCGCCGCGCAGCCTGCTGGCGCGTGTGGTTCAAGCGGTGCTGCTGCTGCTGCTGCTGGGCGGGGTGCTGATCTCGGGCTCTACATGGTACAACGGGCGCGCGGCGGCGCGTCAGGCCTATGACCGCATCCTGCTGGGCGCGGCCAGCGATATTGCCGAATCCATCAGTGTGCGCGACGGTGTGCCGGTGGCCGACCTGCCCGTTTCGGCCTTTGAGTTGCTGGCGCAGGCGCCGGATGATCGGGTCTACTATTCCGTGCGCGGGCCGGATGATGGGCTGATCGCGGGGCTCGACGATACGCGCATCGCGCCGCCCGACCCCGCGCGGGGCATCGGACCGGTCTATTTCGACGCAAGGCTCCAGCACGAGGCGGCCCGTTTCGTTCAGGTTAAGCGGCGCTTCGCCGAACGCGACTTTTCCGGCGAAGTGTCGGTCATCGTGGGCCAGACGCTGCGCGCGCGCCGCGCAATGGCGCTGGGGCTTGTGCTGCAGGGGCTGGTGCCGGTGTCGGTCGCGGGGATCGCGCTGCTGGTGATGTCATATTTCATAATTCGTTCAGCGGTACGGCCGCTGGAACTGCTGGCGGCCGACCTGTTGCACCGTGACCCTTACGACCTGACCCCGATGCGCACCGAGGGGCTGCCGCGCGAGCTTCGGGTCACGCTGGACGCGATGAACCGCTTCATGGACCGGCTTGACCGGCAGATGCAGGCGATGCGCAATCTGATCTCTGATTCCGCGCACCAGCTGCGCACGCCGGTGGCGGCGATCCGGGTACAGGCGGAATCCATGGTGGAGGAGGAGGACGCCCACCTTCGCGCCCATGCGCTGGCCCGGCTGCTGGCGCGCACCCGCTCGCTCGGCCGTCTGCTGGACCAGCTTTTGTCGCGCGCGCTGGTGATCCACCGGACCGACAGCGCGCCGCGCGTCGTCATCGACCTGCGCGAGATCGCGCTCGACATCGTGGAAAAGCGTGATCACGAACTGCTTGCGCCCGGGGCCGAGGTGACGTTGGCGATTGGCGAGGCGCCAGTGCCGGTGTTGGCCGACGCCTTCTCGCTGGAACAGGCGGGCCGGAACCTGCTGGTCAACGCGCTAAGGCATGGCCGCGCGCCGGTGCGCATCGGCACCGACGATAACGGTACCGAGGCCTCGCTTTGGGTCCAGGATGCTGGTCCTGGCCCCGATCCGGCGCTGCTGGCGCGGGTCGGCCGCCGTTTCGCCCGGAGCGCCGCCTCGCACGAGGACAGCGCCGGGCTGGGCCTGTCCATCGTGTCCGACGTTGCGGCAGCCTTCGGCGGTCGGGTGGATATGGTGCCCGGACCCGAGGGATTCCGCGTCTCGCTGGTCTTGCCCGCGGTCGAGGCGCCGAAATGATGGTGCGCAGGCAGTGCCTTGGAGCGACTCTACCACTCCTGCTGCTCGCGCTGGCGGCGGTAGTGGGCGTTCCGTCAGCGGCGCAAGAGGCGACGGCGCGGTTCGGCAGCGGCGCGACGGCAATCCTGCTGCGCTCCACCACAGACATCGCGATCATCCGCCCGGTAATGGAGCGGTTCGTCGCCCGCAACCCGGAGCTTTCCGTGCGGTACGAGCAATGGGGATCGAACGCGCTTTTCGCTGCCAGCCGCGCCGCCTGCGCGGGCGAGGGCGATCAGGCTGACGCTGTGTTTTCATCGGCAGTTCACCAGATGGTGTGGCTGGTCAACGCGGCCTGCGGGCATCGCTACCAGTCCGCGCGCACCGCAGCGTTGCCCGCGACGCGGCGCTGGCGGGACGAGCTTTGGGGCATCACCGAAGAACCCGCCGTCATCGTCTACAACACCGACCGGATCAGCGGCGCCGAGGTCCCGCGCAACCGCTTCACCCTGCTGGACCTGATGCGAAGCAATCCACCCCATCTTCGTGGCCGCATCGCCACCTACGACATCGAGGCGTCGGGACTTGGCTACTTGTTCGCGCACAGCGACAGCCTCGAGGCGACGACCTTTGGCGCGGTGCTGGAAGGCTTCGCCCGCATGGAGGCGGTTGCGACCTGCTGCTCGGCCGAGATTATCCGCGGCGTCGCGGAAGGCCGCTACCTTATCGCCTATAACGTGCTTGGCTCCTATGTCGCCAGCGCGACCTTCGCCAATGTCGGGGTGATCCTACCCGAGGACTACACGCTGATCTTGTCGCGTGCTTTCATGATCCCGCGCGATGCGGCGCACAAGCCCGAGGCGGCGCGACTGCTGGATTTCCTGCTGTCGGACGAGGCGCAGCACATCCTGCGGGACATTGGACTCGTGCTGACGCGCGATCCGTCTGAAACCGGGCTGTTGCCAAGCGCCCGGCGCTTCATCGCGCTTTCGCCCGCCCTGCTGGTGGCGCTGGACCGCAACAAGCGCGACCAGTTGTTCACGCTGTGGGGTCAGGCCTTCACCATCGACAACCGTCCCTGAGCCGCCGTGCGACCACGGGCGACACGGGATCACGCGGCGGCTGGCGCGCGCGCCAGCCACGCTTCGAGGCTGGCCAGATCCGGGGCTATCTGTTCGGCCAGCCCGCAGGCGAAGGCGTCGAACGCGGCGTGGTTGCGCGTGTTCAGGCCCAGCAGCACCGGCACACCCAGGTCCAGTGCTGCGGCGATCGGCGCGCGCATCCCCTGCCCCGCCGCTTCCTGCTTGCCGAACTTGTTCACGACCAGAAGATCGGCCATGGCGTCGAGCCGCGCCATCACATGGCCGACCGCCGTTTCCAGCGCCGCGGCATCAAGGCGACAACCTCGCGATCCTGCCCCCAGCGACTGGGATATGCGGAACGATGGCCCGTCCGGCAGCACACGCACGTCCATGTCGCATTTGCCTTGCCCGGCGCAGTCGGTGTTGGTCTGCACAATGCCGTGAACGCACAGCCCGCGCGTGGCGGCAGCCTGCGCGAAGCGGGTCAGCAGCGCGTCGGTCTGCCCGGCCTGCGGTGTCATCACGTAGCCAAGTTTCACCCGCCGGTTTCCCCCCGATCATCGGCCATCCTCCCGGCCGCGTGCAGTTCACAGCGGCCGGGGCGGCGTGTCAATGGCGGGGCGCGGCCGACCTGCCGGTCAAGCGGCCCGGCCCGGCCCGCTGCAAACTGCGGCTTCCGCCGCCCAGGTCAGTCCGGGCCGGTAGCGCGCGGCGACCTGCCCGTCCTCCAGCGCAAATAGGTGCATCCAGCCGTTATCGAACAATGCCCGAACGTCTGGATGGCGTTCGAGGATCGCGGTGATCCGGTCCTGCGGAGCCTCGATCATCACCGACAGGCGTAGCGGATCATGGGCCAGCGCGTCGCCGTCATGCACCGCCTGCCACGGCAGGCCGGGCCGCAGCTTGCCGCCATTGCCCTGCACCACGCCAATACCGCCCACGACGTTGTGGATCAGCTTCGTGCCGCCGCCAAAGGCGACCGGCGCCACGGCGGAGCCGTAGTATTGCAGGCTGATCCAGCTTGCGACGACCACCGGCGCGGTCAGGATCAGCTCCAGCGTGCCGAAGCCGTCATCGGCCCGCCAGTCGTAGCTGTGCAGGAAGGCGCGCCCGCCAAGGTCCACCCCGGCCGTCGCGGCCCGGGGGGCCGCGATGAAGGCCGCGCAGCCCGCAAGGCCCCATTCCGGGCGCAACTCGGCCCAGTTCACCGCACGCGCGGCGATGTCCTGCGCCGTGGCGCCGGGAAGCCGCGCTGCCCGCTCGGCCCGCGCAGCCGCGCCGGCCCGTTTCAGCCAGCGCGCGATCCGGCGGGTGTCTTCGGCATGGTCCGGCGCGGCGGCGTCACGATACAGCGTCACGGCGTCCGTCGTTGTGTCGTGCAGCCCCGCAAGGAACAGCGTATCCGCCGGAACATCCACGCCGTGGGCGGGCAGCGCGGCGCGGACCTCCGGGTCGTTCAGCAGCGCCGCCAGAAGCCGGGCCGAGACTTCGCCGGTATGGCCGCCGCACGCGCCGCAGTGATAGGCGCTTTCATGCGGGTTGTTGGTGACCTGCGCGCCGTGGCCCAGCAGAAGAACCACGCGGCCGTGTCCGCGCGCAAGGCTCATGGCCTTGAGGGCCGCCGCGGCCGCGGCCGCCTTTGCGTCGGGACCCGGATCGGGATCAAGCCGGGGTGCGGGGCTGGGCGTGCCGGGCGCGGTCTTGTCGGCGCCAAGCGCGTCGCGCAGAAGCTTAACGCCATAGACCGGGCCCGCCGCTTCGACGAAGGCGAAGGATGACACGGCCGCTTGCCGGAAGCGGCCCCAGGCGCGCGTCGCGCGGGCCGCGATCCTTGCTGTGTGTTCACCTTGCGCCGTGCCGTGACTCGTCGAGTGCATCGCCGGGTTCAGCAGTACCGGCAGATGCGCCTCGACTACGTCCGACCCGTGAGCGGTATGGGCCAACGGCAGGCCGAAGAAACCGGCAAAACCGATTGTCTCGATCGCCGGGTCCTGGCTTTCCAGCGCCCGGCGGAACACTTCGGACCGCACGTCGATGCAGAAAGCGGCCTGCAGTGCAGGGCGGGTAGGCGCCGCTTCGGTCGCGCCGACGAGAGCAGCGGCTAGGCGGCGCTGATGGGCGCGTTCGGCGGCCTCCTGCAGAATCGCGTCCACGGCCTGGTCGGCGGACGGCACCACTGGCCGGGCATGGGCGGCCAGCGTGTCGGCCCATTGCGCGCCGATCTGCGGAGCATGGGCCAGCAGTGCCTCTTCCCAGACCAGCCGGATCGCCAGAAGTTGCGCCGGCGTGTCGTCGGTCCCGCCCGCAAGCTCTGCCTGCCAGGACAACCAGCGCCCATGTTGCGCCCAGCCGCCGAGATCCATCAGCAGCCGGTGGAACACCGAGCCGGCTGCGTCTTCGGTCAATCCCAGCCGGTCCGACGCGCGCAGGATCGCCCGGTCCGGCGTGTCCGGCGCGTCGGCGGCGTGGGCGCAGAACCCGGCCAGCCCGGCTATTTCAGGCGTCAGGTCGTAGCTGGCCCAGGTGCGCCACGCGGCATAGGCGTCGCGTCCCGGTGCCGGTGTCCACAGCGCCTGCCCGCGGTCGAATTGCCCCGCCGCCCACAGCCCGAAGGTGCGGTCGATGATCGACGGCCAGTCGGTGCCGGTTTCAGCCATGGCGAGCTCGGCCAGAGTCGGCAGCGATTTGGCAGGTGCACCGCCCTGCTGCGCTGCGGTCTTCAGCGCGGCAAGATCGGCGGGCTTGTCCGGTGCTGTGCTGGCGTCCAGCGCGGCCAGCAGGTCGGCATCTGTGATCCGCCCCTCGGCCATGGCGGCGGCGTGGGTGGCCCGCGGCGGTGTCAGCGGCGCGCCTGCGACCCGCGCGAGCCGGGCCGACGCGGTGGCAAGGTCCTCGTCGCTCTGGCCGAGGAAGGGGTTGACCGCTACGGTCGCGTCCAGCGGGAAAGCGGGTGGCACCGCGTGCGCGGCAGCATCGACGATGCCGGAAAGGCGGGCGGGTGTGATCTGGTCATGTTTCAGGTACATCTGGGTGTCTCCTTCGCGGTCTTGGGGCATGTTCACCGGGACGCGGGGGCGCGGAACCCGCCGATCAACCGGTCAAGCAGCGCGTTCAGGTAAAGGCCGTTGGCAAGGTGCACGCGCAGCCCGGCCGTCGCTGGGTGATGCGCCCAGAGCGGGAACAGCGCCTGCGCGAAGGCGACCAGCCCGAAGGATGCGACCGCCAGCACGATCAGCGCCCATTCGAGCGGGCCCGCCACCGGCACCGGCGGCAACTGCGCGCCCCAGAGCGCGCCCGCTACCTGCTGGAAGGTGAAATAGGCCAATGCAGCCCCAAGAGCGGCCAGCCCGGTGCGCCGGGTCAGCGCGGCGGGCGCGGCATCGGCCAGGCCCTGCGCGACCAGGTAGGCGACTCCGAAGATCAGCATCGCGCCAAGCGCCAGGGCCTGCGGGGATTTTGGCCCCGCTGCCAGCGAGAATAGCGTCGCCACCGCGCCATACAGAAGCAGTGCCAGCGCAAAGGATTTCATCACCGCGCCGATATCGGGCACCGCGACAGGGCCGGGCCGCTTGAGGCCCGCCACCGCGCGCACAGCCCCGCCGGAGCCCAGGAAGGCATGCGCTTTGTACATGGAATGGGCCACGATGTGCAGCAGCGCCAGTGGCCAAAGGCCAAGCCCGCATTGCAGCAGCATGAAACCCATCTGCGCGACGGTGGACCAGGCTAGTGCCGTCTTGATCGCGCTTTGGGTCAGCATGACGACGGCACCGAACAGCGCAGTCAGCCCGCCCAGCATCACCAGCGCTGCCATGCCGCCAGGGCTGGCCTGCACAACGTCCGCAGTGCGGATCAGCAGGTAGCCGCCGCCGTTGATGATGCCGGCATGCAGCAGGGCGGACACCGGGGTAGGCGCTTCCATCACCTCGGTCAGCCAGCCATGCAGCGGGAAGGCCGCCGTCTTGAGCATGGCCGCCAGAACCAGCGCCGCGACAGCAAGATGCGCGGTGGCCGGCAACGCACCCTGCGCAGCGGCAGCACTTCCCGCGGTTGCCAACGCGGCAAGGTCCACCGTACCGAAGGCTGATGCGAGCAGCCCGGTCGCCGCAAGCAGCGCCAGGTCGCCAGCATGCCACACGATGGAGAACTTGGCCGCCGCGCGCCGCGCCGCGGGCCGTTCCGGGTAGAACAGCAGCAGGTGCCGCAGCGCGATGCCGACCGCGACGAAGGCAAGGATCATCACAGGCAGGTTCGCGGCCTGCACCAGCACCAGCACGGCGGCCAGCGCGGCCAGCATCAGGCCGTGGAACAGGCCTTCGCGCGCCTCGCCGTCAAGATAGGTGCGGGCATAGCGCATCACGACCCAGCCGATGAAGGCCACCAGCACCGTCATCGTGGCGCTGAGCGCATCAAGACCCAGCGCGAAGCCCGCGCCGGTATCGGGCAGCGCCACACGGACCGGACCGAAGGCCACAAGCTGAGCCGCGCCGCCAAGCGCAAGCGCCAGCGACGCCAATGCCGCAAGTTCCGAAAGGCGCGGCAGATGGCCGGGGCGGCGGCCGGGCTGCGCCGCGGCCATCGCGGCGACCGCCAGCAGCACCAGGGGCGCAAGCATCGACAGGGGGGGGATCATCATCATGTACACTCCGCATCATTGTCAGCTTCGGTGTCGGTATCCTGCGCGGCTCCGTTGTCCGTCCGGCGCGGCGCGAACTGCGTAGGGAGACAGATAGCGTTTGCCAGATGCCCAAGAAATTACATATTATGGCGCATATTGTTCTGTTTTGTAGAAGAATGGCTGGGCTCAACCTTCATCATCTCCGCCTGTTCCGCGCCGTGGCGCGCGATGGTACGCTGACCGGTGCGGCGCGACGGCTGAACCTGTCGCAATCGGCGCTCTCCACCCAGGTCAAGGCTCTGGAGGCGGCGCTGGGGCACGACCTGTTCGAACGGCGCGGGCGGGGTCTCGTTTTGACCGAGGCGGGACGCATCGCGCTCGACCACGCGGAGGCGATCTTTCGTACTGCGGACGATCTGGCCGCGACGCTACGCGACAGCCGCGGCGCGTTGCGCGCGCTTCGGGTGGGTGCGCTTGCGACGCTGTCGCGCAATTTCCAGATGCAGTTCCTCCGCCCGCTGATCGGTCGGCCCGATGTGGAACTGATCCTTCGGTCCGGTGGGCAGGGCGACCTGCTGCGCGGGCTGGAAGCGCTGTCGCTCGACGTGGTGCTGACCAACCTCGTGCCGGCGCGGGACGCGTCCAGCCCCTACCTGGTGCAGCAGATCGCTGAGCAACCGGTCAGCCTTGTCGGTACGCCGGGACGCCGTGCGCTTGCGGACCTGCCATTGACGGACCTTCTGGCCGAGGCGCCGCTGATCCTGCCGACGCCCGAATCGGCGCTGCGTGCGGCGTTCGACGCGCTGGTGCAGCGGCTTGGCGTCGTGCCCCGCATCATGGCCGAGGCGGACGACATGGCGATGATGCGCCTGCTGGCGCGTGCCGATGCGGGGCTTGCGGTCATCCCGCCAATTGTCGTGCGAGACGAGTTGGCCGCCGGGACCCTGCTGGAGTTGACCCGGCTGGAGGGCATCACCGAATCCTTCTGCGCGGTCACGCTGCAACGCCGCTTTCCCAATCCGCTGCTGTCCGAGGTGCTGAGCGCGCAAGCGGCGCAGACCCCGACGGATGGCGGCTGAGCCGCTTGCATCGCGCACTGCGAGGGCGCAGGCTGCGAGCGGCACTCACAGCAGGGAGATCGTGATGAAACTCAGCGCGCGCAACACCATCAAGGGCACCGTGGCCAGCGTCGAAAAGGGCGCGGTGAACGCGACGGTCCGCATCGACGTGGGTGGCGGGACAATCATCACCTCCGTCATCACCAACGACGCGGTCGAGGAATTGGCACTGACCGAAGGCAAGACCGCCTACGCGGTCATCAAGGCCTCGCACGTGATGGTCGCCGCCGAGGACTGATGCAGCCTGGCTGCGGCGCGGGGGGCCGAAACCGGTCCGCCAGCCGCACAGTGACAAATGCCAGCACACCCTTTCTGGTCGCCCTTGTCGGACATATGGATTGAAAGGCACCCCGATGACACGCACGTCCCTTGTTATTGCCGCCGCCCTCGGCGCGCTGTCGGGCCTTTTCGGCTGCGTCGAGACGACGACTGCGCCCGGCACACCGTCCGTCGGCAGCGCGACCGATTTGTCCGATTTCGAGGGTGCCCGTGCCGGGCAGGCCGAACTAGGACTTCAGGCGCTCGGATTCGAGCCGATCCGAAGCGAGGGGCTCGTGACCTTCTGGTTCAACCGCGACACCGGCACCTGCGCGCGGATCACAACCTCGAACGGGCGTTATTCCGACGTGACGATGTTGCCGGCCGAGGACTGTTGACACATGCCGCATCGGTCCGGCGGCGGCGCGGGCCGTCGCAGGCCAGGACATCCGGGCACTCCCTTCCCACGCACGCAAGGCGTCGCGGATGTTGCGCGCTTGTCGTGAAACGGCATGACCGGCGCCCGGCGCGGTGCTGGCGTACAAGGGTCCAAGCAGCGCTCTCCGGCGAAGTCCGGGCGGGCGCGGCCATGAACCTCCGCCGTCGAGTGCGCGGCTGTTGCTTGGTCCTGTTTCCTTGCCGCCCGTGCTGCACTGATACTGATCGGGTCGATGCTGGTGCTGGGCAGAGTGCCGGATCGGTTGGGCGCCGTTACGCTTCTGGTGGGCGCACTGACGCCGCCGACCGGGGCGAACAACCCGTGGCTGGCTCTGGCGCTGATCTATGCCGTGCCCTCGGTACAGACCCGACTGGTCACCCATAAGGCGGTGGCGGTGCTCATGTCTCCAGTCGCGGTTGGGCTTGCAGCCAGGCTTGGGATAGATTTCCATCCTTTCGGCGTTGCTGCTATGTTCGCGGCCTGGGCCAGTTACTCGGCCCGATCGGCTACCGGAGCAACACGCTGGTCTGCTGCACAGGCGGCTTCCGCTTCACCGAATTCCTGAGCATCGGGGTTTCCGATGAACCTCGTGATCGGAGCAGTCACGGTGCGGGCAAGGCCGCTGGTCTGGCCGCTTTACAACGCCCGCGGGAAACGTCGCCTGCCCCGCCGCCGGTCCCGCCCTGCCCTTTCCGGGTCAGCGCCAATCGTCCGGCAGGTGCAGCGTCTTGACCTCCAGGAACTCCTCAAGGCCGAGCCGCCCGCCCTCGCGCCCGTTGCCGGACATGCGGTAGCCACCGAACGGGCTGCCCCCCGCCAGCGGCGTGCCGTTGACATGCACCATCCCGGCGCGCAGGCGCCCCGCAACCCGCAGCGCGCGGTCCCGGTCGCCGGTCTGGATGTAGCCGGCCAGCCCGTAGGGCGTGTCGTTGGCCAGCGCAATCGCCGCGTCCTCGGTGTCGAAAGGGGTTATCGACAACACAGGGCCGAACACTTCCTCACGCCAGATCGTCATGTCCGGTGCCACATCCGCGAAAATCGTGGGGCGAGCGTAGTGGCCGATTTGCAGTCCGTCCGGCTTGCCGGACCCTCCGGCGATGCAGCGCGCACCCTGCGCCATCGCGCCCGCGATATAGCTCTGCACGCGGTCCCACTGGGCCCGCCCGGCCAGCGGGCCGATCCGCGCACCGCAGACCGCCGGATCGCCGACGACGGTCTGCGCCGCCGTCCGCGCGGCGAGCATGCACACGGTGTCGTAGATCGGACGTTCGACCAGCATCCGGGTCGGCGCGTCGCAGGACTGGCCCGAATTCAGGAAGCACTCGGCGACCGACGCTTCCACCCGGCCCGCAAG
Organism: Meridianimarinicoccus roseus; assembly: GCF_003172915.1. GTDB lineage: Bacteria > Pseudomonadota > Alphaproteobacteria > Rhodobacterales > Rhodobacteraceae > Meridianimarinicoccus > Meridianimarinicoccus roseus. The sequence goes on along the minus strand of NZ_QGKU01000060.1, from coordinate 28,886 downwards.
GTCATCACCGCAATCGGCGAACACGATGTTGGGGGACTTGCCGCCAAGTTCCAGCGTCACGCGCTTCACGGTGTCGGCGGCGTCCCTTGTCACCGCGATGCCGCCGCGCGTGGATCCGGTGAAGGACATCATGTCCACATCCGGATGCTGCGACAGCGCCGCGCCGGCCTCGGCGCCAGTGCCGTTCACAAGGTTGAACACACCGGCCGGAACACCCGCATCGTGCAGGATATCGGCATAGATCGCCGCGGAGAGCGGGGTCAGTTCGGACGGCTTTAGCACGCAGGTGCAGCCCGCCGCCAGCGCTGGAAGCACCTTCAGCACGATCTGGTTGATCGGCCAGTTCCACGGCGTGATCAGTCCACAAACCCCCACAGGCTCGCGCAGGATCGTGTCGCCATTGGCCAGTCGTTCGGTCCATTCGAAACCTTCCAGCGCGTCCAGCAGCGCCTCGAGATGCATCACCCCCACCGCAGCCTGTTCGGCCAGCGCCATGTCGGTCGGCGCGCCCATCTCGGCCGTGATCGCGGCGGCAAGGTCGATCTGGCGGGCGCGGGTCAGCCCAAGGATGCGGTCCAGCACCGCCACGCGGTCGGCGACGGGCGTGGCTGACCAGCCCGCAAAGGCGCCGCGTGCCGCGGCGACGGCGGCATCCACGTCAGCTGCGTTCGCCAGCGCAATCCGGGCAACGGCGCGTTCCGTCGCCGGATTCTCCACCGCCATACGTGCGGCCGAACGCGGCGCCACCCACGCGCCGCCAATGTAGAAGCGGGTGCAGTCGTCGGTCATGCCTGTTCCTTCGCATCGAGCCAGTCGCGGATGATTGCCCGGTGCCGGTCCGCGCCGTAGCTGGCGAAGTGCCCGCCATGCACCACGCGCACCGGCAGATCGTGCAGCCGCACCATGGAGGCGTGATAGTCCGCGGCGTCGGAATGGTAGGTGTCCTCGATCAGCGGTCCGTCGTAGACGATGTCGCCCGAAAACAGGATACCCGTGGCCGCTTCCCACAGTGCGATGCCGCCGGGCGAATGGCCGGGGGTGTGGATCACCTCGAACACGCGATCACCAAGGTCGATCACGTCGCCGTCGTCGACAAGCCGTTTCGCAGGAGCCGCGTGCACAGCGTAGGTCGTGGAGGCGTAGGGGGCGGGCGGCAGCGCGTCGAAGATGTCGTCGGTGACATAGGGATCGGCCAGAGTCGCCGTGTTGACCGGGTCGGCAAGGATATGAGCCTCCGCGCGGTGCACAACGCGGTCGGGAAACTCATGGTGGCAGCCGATATGGTCGAAATGCGTGTGGCTGGCCACCGCGGTCAGCGCACGTTCGGTCACCAGTGGCACCCAGCGGCGCAGCGGCAGGACGCCCATGCCGCTATCGACCAGCATGTCACGGTCGCGCCCGCGCACGTGCCAGCAGTTGCAGCGGTAGAATTCCTTGATGAACGGTTCTGAGATCAGCGTCACGTCATCGGCGCACCGCTCTACGGCGTACCAGTCTTCGGGTCTTGCACGTTGCATCGGATCACTCCATCGCAAAGACGGTCAGCGGGTCGGTCGCGGCGTTCAGGTGCAGCAGGTCGCCCGGCGCGGGCAACTCGCCCGGCGGCAAATGCGCGATCAGCGTCAGCCCCGGCGCGGCGTCCGGCAACACGTGGACGCGGCAATGGGTGCCGAAGAAGGCCGCGTCGCGCACCCGCGCGGGACCGAGCGCCAGCCCACCCGGCGCAGGACCGATCGCCTCGGGCCGCAGGCAGAGCGTCGCCTCGCCCGCGGGGCCGCGATGGGGCAGCGTGCCGAACGGCGTTTCCAGCGCGGTGCCGGTAGCGCGGGCAGGCACGCGGTTCGTCTCTCCCATGAAGGCAGCGGCGAAGAGCGAGCGCGGCGCGCGGTAGATGCGGGCGGGCGGCCCTTCGTCTTCGATCCGGCCCCGGTTCATCACCACGATCCGGTCGGCGATGGCCATCGCCTCTTCCTGGTCATGGGTGACGTGGATGAAGGTCGTGCCGATCTTGCGCTGGATCGTCTTCAGTTCGTCCTGCATGCTGCGCCGTAACGCTAGGTCCAGCGCACCCAGCGGTTCGTCCAGCAGCAAGACCTCGGGATCGACGGCCAGCGCGCGGGCCAGTGCAACCCGCTGTCGCTGACCCCCGGACAGCGCGTGCGGTCGCTTGTCCGCAGCCGTCTCGAGACCGACCAGCGCCAGCATTTCGTGCGCGCGAGCATGACGTACCCGCCGCCCCTGCCCCGCCATCCGCAGACCGAAGCCGACATTGTCGCGCAGGGTCATGTGCGGGAACAGCGCGTAGTCTTGGAAGACGGTGGTGGTCGGACGCCGGGCCGGGGCGAGCCGCGTCACGTCGCGCCCGCCGATCAGCACGCGTCCCTCGGTCGGATCGACAAACCCGCCCAACACCGATAACAGCGTGGTCTTGCCGCAGCCGGATGGGCCCAGCAGCGTCACGTATTCGCCCGCCGCGATATCGAGCCGAATGTCGCGCAGCGCTTCGAACGCCTCGAAGCGGTGCGAGACGCCATCAATGCGGACCGGGGCGGTCATCCGCGCCTCCGCAGGACCAGCAATTCGGCAAGGATCACCGCGGCGACCGACACGAGGAAGACCACCGATCCGATGGCGTTGAGGCGGGGCGACAGACCGGAGCGCAGCATGGACCAGATCTCCACGGGGAGGGTGACGTCGAAACGCGTCAGCAGGAAAGCGATGATGAACTCGTCCCAGCTCAGCGTGACCGACAGGAAGAAGGCGGCAAGGATCGCGGGCGCGAGCATCGGCACTGTGACAAGGCGCAGCACGTCTGCCTCGGACGCGCCAAGATCGCGCGCGGCGCGTTCGGCGCTTTGCTGCTGTGCGCCCATCGACGCGTAGATGATCGCGAAGGCGAGCGGCAGATTGATGACCGTATGGCCGATCCCGGCGGTCAAAAGCGACAGCGGCAGGCCCAGGCGCTGGATCACGATCAGCAGGCCCAGCCCGACGATCAGGTAGCTGACCGTCATTGGGACGATCAGCAGCGCCCTGATCATCGCGGCGCCGGGCAGAACGAACCGCGCAAGCCCATAGGCGGCCAGGAAACCCAGGCTCACCGCCACCGCCGACGACCCGAGCGCCACGCCTAGCGAAGCCGCCAGAGCCGCCAGAAGATCGTCGTCGACCAGAACCTCGCCGTACCATCGCAGCGACGGGCCGTCGAAGGGCGGCACCGGCAGCCCTCCCCCCTGGAACGAGAACAACACAAGGGCCGCCACCGGCAGGTAGATGAAGCAGAACATCGCGGAGAGGTAGATCCATGGCAACACGCGCATCATAACCGGTCCACTCGCAGCCAGCGCGCACCGGCAAGGTAAGCCAGCGTCACCAAGCCCATCAGCACGATCGCCAGCGCCGAGGCGAGCGGGAAGTCCGCGCGTCGGCCAAGCTGCACCATGATCACCTGCGGGACGGTCAGTTCGGTGTTGCCGCCCAGGATCTGCGGCGTCACGTAGTCGCCGATGCACAGGACGAAAGTCAGAAATGCGCCGGTCACGATGCCCGGCAGGGTCAGCGGCAGGATCACGTGCCGGAAGGTCTGGAATGCGCTGGCGCCAAGGTCCATCGCCGCGCGGCGGTAGTTCGGGGACAGCTGCACGAGATTGGCGTAGATCGTCAGCGTCAGCAGCATAACGAAGAAATGCACGAAGCCTGTGACCGTCGCGAGCCGCGTGTTCGCCAGCGTGACTGGTTCCGCGATCAGGCCCAGCATCAGCAGCGCCTCGTTCACCCAGCCTTCGCGCGCCAGCACCAGCAGCCACGCATAGGACCGCACCACGTAAGAGGTCCAGAACGGCAGGATCGCCAGAAGAAGCGCCAGCCTCTGCCAGCGCGGCGGCACACGGAAGGCGATGATCCACGCCAGCGGATAGGCCAGCAGCACCGACAGCGCGGTGACTGTCAGGGTGATTTCCAGCGACACGATGACGGCGCGGCGCAGGTAGGCACGCTCGGCCAGTTCGGCGTAGTTCGACAGGCTCAGACCCCAGACCAGTTCGCGCCCGTCCAGCGTGGCCAGGCTCATGGCCCCCATCACCGCGAAGGGCAGCACGAAGAAAGCCAGCGTCCAAAGCAGGGCCGGAGCGACGAAGCCCCAGCCCATCGCGTCGGAGCGGACCGCAGTCACTGTTGCAGCGTGTCCAGCCAGAGATCCTGCATCTCGATGTCGAGATCGGTATCGGGCGCAGGGTAAAGTTGCGTGCGGCTCAAGTAGTCCGGCTGGTCGTCCCAGCGCAGAACGGCCTTCTGCGCGTCGGTCAGGATGTCACCCGCCTTTGCGTTGGCCGGCATCCCCCAAAAGCACGAAGACGTCGCAAGCCGCGCCTGCCCTTCCGGGCTGACGATGTACTTCACGAATTCCAGCGCAAGATCGGGCTTCTCACTACCTTCGAGCACGCCGATGGACTGCGCCCAGCGAACTGCGCCCTGTTCCGGGATGGTCCAGGTCAGGTCAGGCTGTTCCTCGGCCAGCACGGCGGTCAGCCATTCACCCCCGCCCACGACGATGTCGACTTCGCCAGTGGCCAGCGCCGTCTGCGCCGCGACAACCCCGGCAACAGAAGCCGCGCGCGAGCGCATGGTCGCCAGCGTCTCGCCGATCGCGCTCAGGTCGTCCGTGCCGATCTCGGCAGTGGGTATGCCGCCCGCGATTGCGGCCAACCCCATCACCGGCAGGTAGTAGTCGTAGATCGACAGCCGGCCCGCGTATTTCTCGGACCAGACCGCCGATAGGTCGCTCATGTCTGCCGGGTCCACCTTCGCCGCGTTGTACGAGATCGTGTTGTAACCGAATTTCTCGGTTACGGCATAGGTCTTGCCGTCTACAATGTTGTTTTCCGCCATCACCACTTCGGGAAAGAAATCGCCCGTTGGAAGAGCATCCGCGGGCAGTTCGGCCAGCAGCCCGGCCTCCACTGCGCGGAACACGTCGATGCCGTCGATGACCAGAACATCCCAGTCGCCGGGGCGGGACTGTTCCAGCAGCGCAAGCGCCGCACCGGTGCCTTCGTATTCGCGCAGGTTAACGGTGACGCCATGCGCCTCCTCGAACGGTGCGATAAGCGCGTCGTCGGTATGGTCGCACCACACCAGTGCGTTCAGTTCCTCCTGCGCGGCGGCGGCGCCTGCCAGGCCCGCCAGAGCCGTGGTGCCAAGGCACAAAAGCAGTCGTGACGACATCGGATAACCCCCTGTTGATTTCTTGCGCGGCGCGTGACGGCCGCTTGCAGAAAAAAGTTGAGTGCGTTCAATTTTGCAGTCAACATAAAACTTGAACGGATGCGAAACTTTTACCGGGGAACGGGATGGCTGGCCTAAGAGATCGGCAGAAGGCGGACCGCGAGAAGCGCATCCTGTCGGCTGCCGTGACGCTGTTCAAGGCGCGCGGCTACCACGCGGTGCGGCTGGAGGACCTGGCGGACCGGGCTGATGTGTCGGTCGGGACGGTCTACAATTACTACCGCACCAAGGGCGATATCCTGATAGCCACCGTGGCTCTGGAGGTCGAGGAAGTGCTGGGCATGGGCCGACGGCTTGTCGCGGACCCGCCGCACGGCGTGGCCGAGGCGCTTCTTGCGCTGATCTACAGCTACTACGACCATTCGCTGGAATATCTCAGCAAGGAGATGTGGCGCTCCGCCATGGCGCTGTCGATCGACGCGCCGGAAACGCCTAACGGCCTGCGTTACAGCGCGCTCGACCGAAAGCTGGCGGCGCAGGTGACGGACCTGATCGTCCGCCTGCAAGCGCGCGGCGAGGTCCGGCCCGAGATCGACCCGGCGGCGATCGGTCAACTGGTGTTCAACAACCTGAACATGATGTTCCTCGAATTCGTCAAGGACGACGCCATGACGCTGGCGCAGTTGCGCGCCGCCGTGGCGGACCAGACCCGCCCCCTCGCCCGCCTGATCGCAACGGAGCAATCATGACACAGTTGAACCAGCCGCTCGGTGGTAACGAAATGCCGCGTTTCGGCGGCCCGGCCACCTTCATGCGTCTGCCCGCGCAGGACGGGGCGGACGGGCTCGATGCCTGTTTCGTCGGCATCCCGATGGATATCGGCACTTCGAACCGGCCGGGAACGCGACTCGGTCCGCGCCAGATCCGCGACGAAAGCCGGATGCTGCGGCCCTTCAACATGGCGACGCGGGCCGCCCCGTTCGAGACGCTGCAGGTGGCCGATGTCGGGGACGTTCCGATCAACACCTTCGACCTGAAGAAGTCGGTCGCCATCATCGCGCAGCATTTCAGCGGCCTTCTTGGGTCGGGCGCGGTGCCGCTGACGATGGGCGGGGACCACACGCTGACATGGCCGATCCTGCGTGCGATGAAGGACCGGCACGGGCCGGTCGCGCTGGTGCATGTGGATGCCCATGCGGACATCAACGACACCATGTTCGGCGAAACCGTGGCGCATGGTTGTCCGTTCCGCCGCGCCTGGGAGGACGGTTGCCTGATCGATGACAAGGTGTTTCAGATCGGGCTGCGCGGCACCGGTTATGCACCCGAAGACTTCGACTGGGGCCGAGAGCGAGGCTGGACCGTCGTGCAGGCGGAAGAATGCTGGTACCGCTCGCTCGCGCCGCTGATGAAAAGGGTCCGCGATAGGGTGGGCGATGCGCCGGTCTATCTCAGCTTCGATATCGACAGCCTTGACCCGGCCTTCGCGCCGGGCACGGGCACGGTCGAACCGGGCGGTCTGTCGACCTGGCAGGCGCTTGAGATCGTGCGCGGAATGGCGGGTCTGAACCTCGTGGGAGGCGACCTCGTGGAGGTCTCGCCGCCCTATGATCCGTCGGGCAACACGGCGCTGATCGGCGCCAACCTGCTGTTCGAGATGCTCTGCGTGCTGACCGCCCGGCCGGGCTGATCGCCGCCTGCCGGGCCGCCTAGTCCCCGGCGGCGGGCGACTGTGCGGGCGCGGCGGCGGGTGCTGGCGCGCCGGACGTCGGGTTGGCCGACCCGGCGGGTTCGGGCAGCATCACTGCGGCCAGAGCAAGCGCCGCCGCCATACCGAGGATCGCAAGCCCGCCGCTCTGCGCCAGCCCGTCCGGTCGCCGCCGCCGCCGCGGGGCCAGCGCGCGGCCGCGCCGCTCGGGGGCGGGCAACGCCAGCACCGGTGCAGGGACGGGCACCTGTTCGAACGCGGCCAGCAGCCCGCCGGGCGCGGGCGGCACCAGCCGAACACGGGCGAGGCGCACGGCAGCCAGCGTCAGCGCCGCCAGCGCCGCGGCCATCGCGAGCGGCAGCAGGTCCGACGGAACCGCAGCCTTCGCCGCGTGCGTCGGTACGGGGATAAGCGCCAGCCCAGCCACTCCAAGGCCTACCGCCACGGCGAAGGGCAGAGCGACGCCGCGCGGCACTTCGGCCCGAATGGGCGCGGCGGCCAGCAGCGCGAAGGCGCGCAGCATGAGGCACGCGGTCCCGAGGCTGGCGGCGAACAGCGCTGGGGCCAGCCAGAACGCCCAGGCCCCCGGTCCGACCGCAACCGCTGTCTTGATCGCGTCCTTGGCCAGCCCGCCACTGGTGCCCGGCAGGCCGATCAGCGCGGCGGCGGGCAGCGCCATAGCGCCCAGCACCAGCGCACGCGGCCAGCCGATCCCGGTGGCCCAGACGACCGGCACACCGAGAAACAAGGCCGCCTTGGCGAAGGCATGGTGCGCAGCCAGCAGGACCAGCGCGACCGCGATGGCGGGCCATGCCTCGGGCGCGGCAAGCCCCACGCCAAGACCCAGCGCCATGAGGCTCATCTGGCCGATGCTGGAATAGGCCAGCACGGCCTTCGGGTCGCCCTGCACAAGCCCCAGAAGCGGCGCGATCAGCAGGCCCGCCACCGCCATCGCGGCCAGCAGAGCGCCGGCCTCGGGGGCAACGACAGCGCCAAGCGGCAGCACCGTCATCAGGCCGAACAGCCCCGCCTTGAGCATCGCCCCCGACAGCACCGCGCTGGCAGGGGCGGGTGCTGCGGAATGTGCCAGCGGCAGCCACAGGTGCAGCGGCACCGCCCCCAATTTGATCAAAAAGCCAACCGCGACCAGCGCCAGCGCCAGCGGCGGCACCCCCGGTTGCGCGAGGTCGGCCAGCATGTAGGTGCCGGTGGCGAAAGCACCCATCGCCAGACCGGCGAACAGCGCCACCTCGCCTAGAATGGCGAAGGCGATGTAGATGCGCCCGGCGAAGACCTGTGCCGCGCCACCACCATGCAGCACCAGCCCCCAGGACGCGAGGCTCATCATTGCGAAAAACGCGTAGAAGCTGCCAAGGTCCTGCGCCACAAGCAGCCCCAGATTGCCGGTCATGGCCAGCAGCAGGCAGACGCTGAAACGGTCGCGGGCCGGATCGCGCACCAGTAGCCGCTCCGCGCCCCATCCCGCGAGCGCCCACAGCAGCGCCGAAAAGGCTAGGAATGTGGCGCCGGTTTCGGTGAGCGCAAGCCGGGTGCCCAGCAGAAGCCAGTCGAGCGCGAGCGGCGGAGGGGCCACCGGGGCCAGCGCAGCCAGAAGAGCGGGCAGCGGGGCCACCGGCACCAGCGCGCGGGCAGTGGCGCGGGCCTGAGGCAGCGCGAACAGGATCAATAGGGCAAGCGGTGCGCCCGGAACGAGGAAGAGGGGAAGCTCGATCATATGTATTCCAGCGAAACGATGAATCGGGTCCAGCCGAGCGGGCTGAATGGGGCATTGGCCAGAAGGCCGGCCGCAAGGATCAGTCCGGCCGTGATGGCCGGCGGCACTGCCAGCATCCAGCCGATGCGGCGCAGGCGGGGGGCTGGCGTCTCCGGCGGCGGGCGGAACCACGCACGGTGCAGGATCGGCAGGAAATACGCAGCGTTCATCAGCGACGATCCGGCCAGCAGCGCAATCACCAGCGGCGCCTGCGCATCCAGCCCTCCGGCGGCGAGGTACCACTTGCTGACGAACCCAGCGAGTGGCGGCACCCCGATCATTCCCAGCGCGCCGACCGTGAAGGCCAGCGTGGCACCGGGCATCAGGCGGCCCATGCCGTCCATCTGACTGACTTTTTTCACGCCCTGCCCTTCGGCGAAATTACCTGCGGCAAGGAACAGCGTGATCTTCATGATCCCCTGATGGATCAGGTGGGCCAGCCCTCCGATTGCCGCCACCGGCGAGATCAGCGCGACACCCAGCGTGATGTAGGACACTTGGCTGACGGTCGAATAGGCGAGGCGCTTCTTGAGGTCGTCTTGCGTCAGCGCCCGCAGCGAGCCCCAGATGATCGTGACCGCGGCCGCCGCCGCCAGAGGCATGGCAAGACCCAGCGCCTGTGTCGTTTCCACCCCGAACACGTCGTAGACGATCCGCATGATCCCGAAGGCGCCCGCCTTGACCACCGCGACCGCGTGCAGCAGCGCGCTGACCGGCGCAGGGGCGACCATCGAGATCGGCAGCCAGCCGTGTAGCGGAACCAGCGCCGCCTTCACCCCGACGCCCGCGATCAGAAGCAGGAAGATGATCCGAAGCGTCACCGGGTGTTCCGCGGGCAGATTGCCCAGCGTACCCTGTGGCGTGAAGGTCACGTCGCCCGCCAGCGCATAAAGCCAGATCGTGCCCAGCGTCAGCGCCAGCCCTCCACCCAGCGTGTATGCAAGGTAGATGCGGCCAGCGCGATGCGCCTCGGCGCTGCCGCGATGCACCACGAGTGGCCATGTGGCCAGCGTCAGCACCTCGAAGAAGATCAGGAAGGTAAACAGGTTGCCGGACATCGCGATGCCGACGGTCGCAGCAACGCAAAGGCTGAAGAAGCCGAAGAAGCGGCTGCGGTCGGTCCCGCCTTCCAGGTAGCCGACGGCGTAGATCGTGGTCAGGAACCACAGTACCGCCGACAGCGCGAGGAACAGCACGGACAGCGCGTCGGCCTGCAGCACAAGGTCGAGCCCAGGAGCCACCGGCAACCGGGCCTCGAAATCGGTGCCGCGCGCAACCTGCCAGGCAAGCCAGCCGACAAGGCAGACCTTCACGCTGGCCGCCGCGAGGTTGACGGTGGTGCGCAGCGTGCGCGCGCCGTCGGGTATCATAAGGATCACCGGGGCGACGCCCAGCGAGGTCATTAGGATAGCCACGGGAAGCCAAGTCTCGATCATGACAGCAACGGTCCGTTCAAAAGCGCCAGCGGCGCGGCGGAAAGCAGGCCCATGAACAGGGCCGTGAAGGCAAGGCCGATGGCGGCGACGTCGCCCGCGCGCCACGGGGGGCGGCGCGCGCCCGGCGCGATGTGCGGCCCGCCGCGCAGGCAACGCGAGACGACCCGCGACAGGTAGGCCACGCTCAGCACCGTGCCGGTCAGAACCAGCGCCACAACCGGCCACGCACCCTGCCCGATCAGCCCGTCGATCAGTACCCACTTGCCGACGAACCCGGCGGTGGGCGGCAGACCGATCAGGCTGATCGCGGCAATGGCAAAGGCGAATTCCGCCGCGCCTGGGCGCAGGTCGGACCGGTTCAGGCCTGAGATCCGGTCATGGCCCAGCTCTTCGGCGATGCGCCCGACGGCCAGGAACATTGCCGCCTTGGCCAGCGCGTGGCTGAGCATCAGCAGCGCCGCCGCCTGCCAAGCGGTGCCGGTCAGTGGGTCACCCGCGACCGAGATCGCCAACATGATCAAACCGATCTGCGCTACGGTCGAGTAGGCCACGAGCAGCTTCAGGCGGTCTGCGCGCAGCGCGCAGACCGAACCCCAGGCCATCCCTCCGGCGCCAAGGCAGATAAGGCCCCAGCGCAGCGCGTCGGCGACAAGCCCGCCTTCCAGCAGCAGCCGCAGCGCGAGATAGAGCGCGCCCTTGACAACCAGCGCCGACAGGATCGCGCTTGCGGCGGGCGCGGCGCTGGAATGGGCCGCTGGCATCCAGAAATGCAGTGGGAAGAGCGCGGCCTTCAGCCCGACGCCGGAGACGATCAGCGCGATGGCGATGCGCCCCGCAGCGCTGTCCGCCAACAACGGCAGCACCCCGAGATCGACCCGGCCCGCGGCGGCATAGGCCAGCGCGACGCCCAGCAGAAGCAGAAGGCTTCCGGCAAGTCCGGCCACGAGGTAGTCGAAGGCAGCGCGCAGGGCGCGGCGGGTGCCCGACAGCGCCGTAAGTCCGACCGCCGCGAGGCCGAGGATCTCGAAGGTCACGTACAGGTTGAACAGATCGCCCGACAGGTAAAGCCCGTTCAGTGCGGCCAGCGTGCTCAGCCAAAGCGGCCAGAAGCCCATTCGCATCCGGGCGCGGCGCGGGTCCTCCACGGCAGTGGGGCGCAGTCCCCAGGCAGCCAGCGCCTGCACACACACGCCGAGCCCGACAAGCGCGGTCATGGCGATCATCAGCGCGGCCAGCCCGTCGGCACGCAGTGTTATGCCCAGCGGTGCCGCCCACCCGCCGATGGCGATGCTCGCGGGCCCGGAGGCATGGACAGACAGAGCCAGATGCGCGGCAAGCCCGGCGCTTGCCACGGTTCCTGCCAGCCCCCATCCTGCCGCGCCGCGCGCGTGGATGGTGGCTGCCAGGGCCGCGAGGAACGGCAGCAGTACAAGCAGCGAAGTGTCAGTCATCGCTTTTCGCTCCGGTCAGATCGATCCGTTCGGCCAACGCCAACAGCGCGGCGGTAACCGCGACCAGTACCACGATGCCGGTCAGCACGAAGGCATGCGGCACCGGGTCGGGGACTGCGCCCGCGCCGCGATTTGCGGCCGCCACGAAGACTGCGGCGATGCCCACCGACAGCACGTTGAGCGCGAGGATGCGGGTCAGCAGGTCGCTGCTCGTGGCCCCGCGATAGAGCGCGATTCCCACCAGTGCAGCACCGGCCAAGTGATAGATCAATTGCGGGGTGAGGTCAGGGAACGGAAAAGGGGTCATGCTCGTGCGCCTCCCTGGCGCAGGCCGGTGAACAAAAGCAGAAGTGTGGCCCCGATCGACACGGTCAGCCCGCCCTCGATGGCGAGGATCCAGATCTTGTCGGCGCCGTCGGGATAGGCCAGCAGCGTGCCTGTCAGCACCTCCGCAGCAAGCGCCGCGGCCGCGAAGACCGCGACGCCAGCGGCGCATAGCGCCCAAAGCGGCCCGGCAGGCACAGCCGCGGGCCTGAGCGCGCCGCCGAAATACAGCGCCAGCAGCCCACCGCACAGCACAGCCCCGGCCTGGAATGCACCGCCCGGCGCGGTTGCGCCCAGCCACAGCAGATGCCCCGCTACCAGCACCGACAGCGGCGCCATGATCCGCAGGAACGGGGTATACAGCGGCCCAAGCCGCGCCGGTCGCGGTGTTCCGCGGGGGCCGAGGGCGGCAACCAGCACCAGCGCAGCCAGAAGCACTGCCATTTCCAGCAGCGTGTCCCAGGCGCGGAAGTTCAGCAGCACCGCCGTCACCGGGTTGCTTACCCCGCTCTGTCCAAGGTCCGCACGCACCAGCGGGTCGTAGACGATTGTGGCTCCCGGCAGGTCCATCACGGCGACCGCGAGGCCGCCCGCAAGCCCGCAGGCCAGCAGCGCCGCTGCGGCCCGCTGAGCGCGCGGTACGCGATCGGCGGCGGGCGGGGCCATACGACCGGCTGCGCGCAGCATGAGCGCGCCGGTCAAGCCGGACCCGATCGCCGCTTCTGCCAGCGCCACGTCGGGCGCGTCCAGCCGAACCCAAGATAGCGCCACCAGAAGCCCGAAGACCAAGAACCCCGCGATCGCGCCAGTGCGGTCCGGCGCCGACAGCGCCGACCAGCCCGCCACAAGGATCGCGGCGGCCAGCATGAGGTCAAACACTATCATGGCGCGTGCTCCTCCATGACGCGTGCTCCTCGTCCAGCGCGGAGCGTGCGATCAAATGCCCGGTCGTCGCGCCGGAAATCGCCACGAGAACCGCGCAGAGCGTGAGGGGGACCAGCGTCGCAGCGCTGCCCGACAACAAACCGGCGCCCAGTGCGACCAGCGCGACCCCGGCGGTGTCAGCCTTTGTCAGCGCATGCAGGCGCGTGTGCAGGTCGGGAAAGCGCCACAAGCCAAGCGCCGCCAGCAGAAGCAGCACGACGCCGCCAGCAATCAGCAGGTGTCCCAACAGGGTCAAAACCATCATTTCAGCATCATCCCGCGGCGCAGGGCGACGAACGCCACGCCGATCAGCGCTGCAAGGCAGGCGAACACCAGCGCGAGGTCGAAATATGCGGCTGCGTCTTCGGCCGCCCCAAGGATGACCAGCGTGGCGACGATACCGGTTCCGGCGAATTGCAGTGCCATGATCCGGTCGGCGGCGGTGGGGCCACGCACCAGACGGGGCAGCGCGGCGAGCGCGGCCAGCAGCGACAGGCAGGCAAGGGTCTGGAGTATCATCCCGTCTCTCCTTCAAGGGTCAGCCCGTAGAGTCCGGCGATCCGCGCCTCAAGGGCGCGCAATTCCGCCTCCACCGGGCCGTTCAGGTCCAGCGCGTGCACCGACAGCACGTCGCCTTCCAGGCGCGTGGTCAGCGTTCCGGGCAACATGGTGATGGCGATGGCGAACAGGCGCCGCGGCCGACCTTCGGGCAGCCGTGTGCGCAGCGTCACGTGCCCCGGTGCAAGACCGGTGGGGCGCAGCGCGCTCAGCGCGACATCAACCGCGCCGCGCAGCACGCCCCGCACAGCGAAGCCCGCGAAGCGCAAAGCGCCGCGCGGCGAAAGGTGAGGCGGGGGGTCGGTCGGCAGAAGCAGGGCCACGGACCCGCCGGCGATCACGGCAGGGACGCCGACGACCCAGCTCGCAGGCTCCGCCACACCGTGCAGCGCAGCCCACAAACCGGCGATCCAAGCGCCGGTCAAGGTCGCACGGCGTACCCGTCCGAAACGCGGCGGCGGCGGGGTGGCGGCCAACTGCGGCGCCGGATCCCGCCCGGGGGACGGACGGACGGGCGCAACGCCGGACGCGCGGATTGAGAAGTCTTGTCGGGCCAGCATCAGGTCTCCTGCGGCAGCCATGTGGCGATGAACGATGGTTCCGACATCGCAACCGGCTGCCGTGCGGTTGCCAGAGGGGCCCGGACCCGTAATCTCCCTGTTCCTGGATGCGCCCTGCCCGCGGCACGGCATTTACAGGACAAACGCGCGGGGCCACGGTTTCATCCCGAATTTGTGTCGATTTTTAGAAACACGGGATGGGTCGGCGCAAAACGGCTCCGCGTGAAGCGCTCGGATTATGCGCTGACCCGCCATGTAAAAGGCCCGTCTGCAAGAGCAGACGGGCCAAGGGGCCGGTCAAACGCCGCAGCGTGGTCAGATGTCCTTTGACAACTCCAGCGCAAGGTTCTGCAGATCGATAGCGCGGTCCTGGCTGACCAGTGCATAGTCAAGGTTCAGGCTGCTCCAGTAGCCGACCTTCTGGCCGGGATAGTCCACGGTCTTGAGCGCCTGAACCGGCTGATCCTCGGGGTGTTTGGCCACGGTCAAGGACAGCCGCTTGCCAAGCCCGTCCTCGTAGATGAACTGGGCCAGTGGGCCTTCCTTCGTGCCAAGCAGGCGGGCGCCGACCAGCTGCATTCCACGTTCTTCCAACGCGGGCACGGCAATCTTCACCCCCAGTTTCCGCGAAAACCATTCCGCCGCACTGTCCACGGCGGGTCCGGTGAATTCGGCGGGATGGATCTTGTCCTCGGCGAAGACCTGGTGCGCGCCAAGCGCCTCGGACACGTACTCGGGCACGCCGCTTCCGCCGGGAATCCAGACGGCGTGTCCCCACCAGCCGGCCGCCACAAGTGCGCATGCAGCTGCGGTGCGGGTCGCGGCCAGCATCCAGGCTCCTCCCAGACCACGCCGCCGCGCAAGTTCGGACCGTTCCAACGCGCGGGCGAGCTTCCGCTCAAGCCCGGCGGTGCGCAGACTTTCGGGACCGGTGTCCAGTTCCCGCAACGCATTGGCCAAGGTGCGTTTCTGCCGGGTCAGCGCAAGGAACGCGGCGCGCTCCTCCTCATCGGCTTCAAGACGGGCCTCGAGTTGCGCAGCCTCTTCGGGCCCAAGCTCGCCGTCAATATATGCGTTCAGTTCCATATCCCTCGCCTCCGTCATTGCGGAAAAATCTTGTCAAACCACCAGCTTGATCCGTGAGCTCTTCACGCCATCCATCAACTTGCGCAGGGCCGCGCGACCCCGTCCCAGCCGGGAGTAGAATGTGCCCAGCGGCAGATCGAGCGTACGCGCCGCGTCGGCGTAGCTCATCTCTTCCAGTGCAACGAGCACGATGGGCTGGCGCTGCGCTTCCGGCAGCTCTTCCAGTGCATCAAGCACCTGCTGCAACTCGATCCGGGTGGTGGGGTCGCTGTCTTCCACCGCGTCGGGCAGTTGCAGGCGGGCATCTTCCCTGACCTTGTGCTTGCGCCGGTCGCTCATGAACGTGTTGTGCTGGATGCGGAACAACCACACGCGCAGGTCGGTACCCGGCGTCCATTGCTCGGCCGCGCCGATCGCCTTTGTCAGCGTGTCCTGCACCAGATCCTCGGCCGCCTCGCGGTCGCGGGTCAGCACCAGCGCATACCGCCGAAGGCTTGTCACGTAATCATGAATTCTCGCGCCCAGCTCATCGCGCAATGCCATCCAGTCCTCCTGTTGTTCAAGCATACATACGCGCGACATCCGGGTTTCATCCCTGCTCCAGTGAAAAAAATTCTTTGCGCAATTTGCACGATTTTTCGGATGAAGCCGGGCTTTCACGCGTTGTTCTTGCAAAACACCCGATGAGGAGGCCGACCGCCGTGACCGATGCTGCCGCGATGACCGACACGCCGATCCAGTTGCCTGTGCCCGTCGCGGTGCCGGCAGAGGTACACGATACCGCATCCGGCCTGCCGGGCGGCCGCGTCCGCCGCCGCTTTCCGCGCATCGGCCGCAAAGCGCTGCGCGCGATGGCCGCTCTTGGCGTGTTGGGCGCGGTGGTCAACTGGGGCGTGCTTGGGCCGCTGACCCACGATATCAACGCCGATCCGGCCTTCCGGTCGGCGCAGATGCCGCAGGGTGGCAGTGTCGCCGTCGCCACCGCCGCCGCGCTTCTGGACCGCGAGATCAATGCAAACGGCTGGACCCCGAACGATCCATTCTTCGCGCCGAGCGCCGTGCTCGACAACATGCCGAATTTCCAGATGGGCGTCGTGAAGGCCGTAGGGCGCTTCACCTTCGAGATGCTGGATCAGGTATCGCGCACGCGCGGGTCGTCCCGCGCCGACCCGGACCTGGAGCGCGCGTCGGGCTTCCTGCAGTTCCCGCCCGATATCTGGGTGATCGACCCGTCGCGGTCGTGGATGCCGACGGTGCCGTCGGAACACCAGTACCGCGCTGGTGTCGCCGCGCTGAACAGCTACAACGCGCGGCTGGCATCCGGGCAGGCCGTGTTCGAACGCCGCGCCGACACGCTGGCCGAAACCCTTCGGCAGGTGTCGGCGGATCTGGGCTCGCAGACGGCGCAGCTGGACCGGGCGCAAAACGACGGCTGGTGGGTCTTCAGCCGAAAGGCGGATGACCTGTTCTACCAGAACAAGGGCATGCTTTATGCGTATTCCGTCACGCTGAAAGCCTTCGGCGAGGACTTCGCGCCGGTGATCCGGGGCAGCAACCTTGAAGCGGTCTGGGCCCAGGCGATGGCCAGCCTCGAGCAGGGTTCCCAACTGCGCCCGCTCGTGGTGCTGAACGGCGATCTGGACCGGTCTATCTTCGCCAATCACCTTGCGATCCAGGGCTTCTACATGAAACGCGCGATCCTGCAACTGGAGGAAGTGGTCAGCGTGCTGGCCGTCTGATCCGGGCACGGCCCCGTGCCGCGTCCGTGCCCCGAACCACCCGAAACACCAACCCCCAAAACACACCATCACCCATGACAGGAGGAAAGACCATGCTTGCACGTCTCTTCAAGAAGGCCCGCCCCGCCCATACCGAAGCGGCCGAAGCCACCGGCGGGTCGGCGCTGCACAAGATGCGCGCGGGGTATGCCGACTGGCGTTTCCAGCGCGACATCGCTGCGATCATGGCATCGCTCGACCGGCTGTCCGACCGGCGCCTCGCGCTGATCGGCGTGCGCCGCGATGCGCTGTTCGACGCGGTGTCTGACCTTATGCTGCGGGCCGCGGACGACCGTGCCATCGCGGACGAGGTGATCGCGATGCTGGAGCGCGCCCCGGCCGCACAGAAGCCGCGCGAGGACATCGCGACCCCGGCCAGCGACGCCGCGCGCGTCGCCGCCTGATCAACCCCTTCCGCCGGTGCCCGTGCCTTCTGCCGGCGGAAACCAGGGACCGTGCCTGCGCGCCCGGCGTCGGCGCGGTCCCGACCGCACGGAGCGCGCTCAGCCCGCGCCGGATCCCTCCGGCTCAGGGTAATACGCCCCCTTGTCCGCGACGAAGATGTGCTTCCCGATCCGCAGGCCTTCTGTGTCGTCAAGACAACCTGCCGCTATGCCGATCCCACCCTCGCCGTTCTCCTGGTAGAATAGGCTTGATCCGCAGTTTCGGCAGAAGCCGCGCCGCGCGTGGTCGGACGAGGCATACCAGACCAGCCCCGCATCCTCGATAAACCGCACGGCATCCAGCGGTGCATGGGTCGATGCCCACAGGTGACCGCTGGTGCGGCGACACTGGCTGCAGTGGCACACCGTCACCGTCTTGCGCAGTTCGCTAACCTCGAACACCACACGCCCGCATTCGCATCGTCCCCGGTTCATGATCCCGCCACCAGCCTTTTTGTTTTCGGCTGTTCCAGCAAATGCCCCCGGGTCCTGGAATGCAAGCGGTCAACGCCGCGCCACGAGCACCCTTGCCCGATCATGCCGGGCGTTGCAAAATCGTTTCATTCCTGTGGCATCGGCTGCTAGGGATAGGCCTGAACAACGGGGATGACGAAATGACGACGGCACCGAAACATTTGAAACTGACGGTTGCAGCAACCGCACTGCTGGCGCTGGCCCAGCCCGCCGCCGCAGACACGCTGCGCTTGCTAACCTGGGGCGGCTACGCACCTGAAGGTGTGATCGAGATGTTCGAAGCGGAAACCGGCCACACGGTCGAAGTCACGCTTTCCAACAACGAGGAAATGATAGCCAAGCTGCGCGCGACCGGCGGCGGCGGCTTCGATCTGGCCCAGCCCAGCCAGGACCGCATCGCGGGCCCCCAGGAAGAGTTCGGCATCTACAAGCCGATGGACCTGTCGCGGATCGATGCGGCGCAATTCATTCCCTCCATGCTGGAAGCGACCAAGGACAACACCACCGTGGGCGGTGAAGTCTACGGTGTGCCGCATGTCTGGGGCACCTCGGGCCTCGTTCTCGATACCGCCAAGGCCGGCATGGTCGCCGATTACACCGATCTGTGCGCGCCGGAAGTCGCGGGCCAGGTGTCCTACCGACTGCGTCGCCCAACGCTGATCGGTTTCGCCTTCGCGATGGGCATGGACCCGTTCGCTGCCTATGGCGACGAGGCCGCCTATGCCGAGATCCTGGAGCAGGTCGAGTCCAAACTCATCGAGTGCAAACCCAACGTGAAGACCTATTGGGGTGGAGGCGACGAGTTGATGAACCTCGTCCGCTCGGGCGAGGTCGTGGCAGCGATGGCCTGGGACACGGGCGGCTGGAAGCTGAACGAGGACAATCCGGACGTGACCTTCGTGGCGCCCGCCTCAGGCGCGCTCGGCTGGGTGGACACCTTCGTTTTGCCCGCCAAGGGGCAGGCCGACGACGCGGCGTACGCGTGGATCAATTTCGTGATGCAGCCCGAAGTGGCCGCAATGATCACCGAAGTGGCGGGCAACTTCACCGCATCCAAGGGCGCTGACGAATTCGCCCCCGATGCGCTGAAGGCCAAGTACCAGGCCAGCTTCACGCCCGAGGCGCTGGACAACATCAAGTGGTATCCGCCGGTACCCGCAGGCCTCGAAGCGATCGAAGGCGGCGTATTGGACCGCGTGAAAGCCGCCAACTGATCGCCCCGTGATGCCGGCAAGGCCCCCGCGAAGCCCGCGGGGGCCTTCGCCGTTCTACAAGGACACACGACATGACCGCCCCTGATCTCGAATGCCGCGCGCTGACCAAGCGGTTCGCGCCCGATGCGCCGCCCGCCGTGGACGGCGTCGGTTTCTCTGTGCCGTCCGGGTCGTTCTTTTCCATTCTCGGCCCGTCGGGCTGCGGCAAGACGACGATCATGCGCATGGTGGCGGGATTCCTCGAACCCAGCGGCGGCGACATCCTGATCCGCGGCCGGTCAGTCCTGTCGGTGCCGCCCAACAAGCGCCCTGTGAACATGGTATTCCAGCATCTTGCCCTGTTCCCGATGATGAACGTGGCTGAGAATATAGGCTATGGCCTGCGACGGCGCGGAACCTCGAAACCGGAGATTGCGCGCAAGGTCGGCGATGTGCTTGAGCGGATCGGGCTGCCCGAGATCGGCACGCGACGCGTCGACGAGCTTTCGGGCGGGCAGAAACAGCGCGTGGCGATTGCGCGTTGCATGGTGCTCGACCCGGACGTTCTTCTTCTGGACGAACCGCTGGGCGCACTGGACCTGAAGCTGCGCGAACACATGAAGGTGGAACTCAAGGCGCTCCAGGCCGCGTTCGGCACCACCTTCGTATATATCACCCACGACCAGAGCGAGGCACTGGTCATGTCCGATGCCGTGGCGGTGATGAACCGCGGCCGGTTCGAACAGATCGGCAGCGCGCAAGACCTGTATTACCGCCCGCAGACGCCCTTCGTTGCGGGCTTTGTCGGTGACAGCAACCGCTGGCGCGGCCGCGTCACGCGGGTGGACGGCGAGTCGCTGGAACTGCAAACCGATGGCGGGCTGACGCTGCGCGCGGCACGCAACGGGCGCGCCATTGCGGCGGGCGACCGCGCCGAGGTATTCGTGCGGCCCGAGGCCATCCACCCCGCTCGGGACGCCGCCGCGCTGGAGGGATGTGCCAACATGCTCCGCGGCGAGGTCAGCACGCTGCTGTTCAACGGCGCGGCCAGCCGGGTGCGGGTCCGGCCCGAAGGCGCGGGTGCGGACACCGAGATCGAAGTCGCCCTGCCTCAATCGGGCGCCTTCGCCGGACTGGCGCGCGGCGACGATGTCTGGATCGGCTGGACCGACGCGCAGGCCGGCGCCTTCGCGGCGGCGGCGGCGGAATGACCGGCACCTCCGCGCGGCTTGGCTTCGTGCTGCTGCTGGCGCCGGCGGCGCTGTGGCTGACGTTGCTGATCGTGATCCCGCACATAGACCTGTTCCTCGTGTCGCTGCGCGAACGGATCGGGGTAGGGCAATACACTACCAGCTTCGCCAACTAC
Source organism: Meridianimarinicoccus roseus (assembly GCF_003172915.1). Taxonomy (GTDB): domain Bacteria; phylum Pseudomonadota; class Alphaproteobacteria; order Rhodobacterales; family Rhodobacteraceae; genus Meridianimarinicoccus; species Meridianimarinicoccus roseus. The sequence goes on along the minus strand of NZ_QGKU01000060.1, from coordinate 8,588 downwards.
GGCACCTTTCTGGACGAACCTCTGTACCTGATGACCTTCGCCCGCACCGCGATCATGTCGGTTCTGGCCACGGCGCTGACGCTGCTGATCGGCTTTCCGGTCGCCTACTACATCGCCAAGCTTGCGCGCGGGCGCACCCGGAGCGTGCTGTTCCTGCTGTGCCTCGTGCCGTTCTGGGTGTCGGAGCTGGTGCGCACCTTCGGCTGGATGATCCTGCTGCGCGAAACCGGCCTCGTATCGTCGTTGCTGCAATGGGCCGGATTGGCCGCTGGCCCCGTGGAACTTCTCTACAACGACGCGGCGATCATGGTCGGGCTGGTCTATACGTCCATGCTGTTCATGGTCGTGCCGCTGATCACGACGCTCGACAGTCTTGACGACGCGGTGATCGAGGCTGGTTACGACCTCGGTGGTTCCGCACCGTCGATCCTGCGCGAAATCGTGATCCCCCATGCCATGCCCGGCATCGTGTCGGGCTGCATCGTCGTGTTCATGCTCAGCCTCGGCAACTATCTGACGCCGATCATGCTGGGCGGCAAGGACAGCCTCTGGTTCACGGAACTGATCTATTCCCAGTTCATCCTGCGCTTCAATTGGGAGCTGGGCGCCGCCTTTGGCTTCGTTCTGCTGCTTCTTTCCTCGGTCATCGTTTGGGGCACGCTGCGGCTGACCGGGCAGACGCTTCGGGAGACGATGGGATGAGGGCGGCGCGATGATCCCCAGCATTCCCCGCAACGGCGCGCTCCGGGCAGCTTACACCGCCTATGTCGTGCTGTTCTTCGTCTACCTTGCCCTGCCGCTGACCGTAGTGGCGGCGTTCGCCTTCAACGACAGCCAGTTCCCGTCGCTTCCCTGGGAGGGGTTCACGCTGGCCTGGTTCTTCGGCGCCGAACGCCCGATGATCGGCGTCTTCCACGAACGGCCGATCCTGCGCGCGCTTGGCACCTCGGGTTTCGTGGGCCTGTGCGTCGCCGCGCTGTCGGTCGCGGTCGGAACCTGCAACGCGTTCCTGTTCAACCGGTACGAATTCCGCGGCAAGGGCCTGCTTTACGTTCTGATGCTGCTGCCGCTCGTGGTGCCGGGCATTGTGCTGGGCATCTCGATCCTTGTGTTCTCATCGCGGGTCGCCAACACCGCGTGGGACCTAGCGCAGTGGGACATCCAGGCCCTTCGCCCCGGCCTGCTGCTGGTGGTGCTTGGGCAGTTCTCGTTCATCACGACGATCACGACGCTTGTCATCGCTGCACGGCTGCAAAAGTTCGACCGGACGCTGGAAGAGGCAGCACTGAACCTCGGTGCGAACCGGCTCACGGCGGTGCGCACCGTGACGATCCCTTATCTGATGCCGGCGCTGGTCGGGGCCTTCGTGGTCGGCTTTCTGATGAGTTTCGAGAACTTCAACACCACGCTGATGCTGGTGGGGTCAGACGCACCATTGACCATCGCGATGTTCGACCGGCTGAAGGAAGGGTCCACCCCCCTGCTGAACGCGGTGTCGCTGCTGTTGATGGTTGGATCCAGCCTTCTGGCGCTTTTGATGATCGCCTTCCAACGCAGGGCCTGAGCCGCGCGGCAAGGCCCGGCGTCAGTTTCTTCGCAGGTATTCGTGCAACTTGCAGCTCGGGTCAGCGTGGCGCAGAAGCACGCTGCCGACGCAGCGCCAGTCCGCGTCGTCCACAGCCGGGAACAGCGCGTCGGCGTCGGCAACTTCCAGATCCACCTCGGTGATGAGCAGCCGGTCCGCCAGCGCCAGAGTGTCCCGGTAGATCCGCGCGCCACCGATCCCGTAAAGCCGCCGATAGCCCTGCGCCTCGGCCCGCGCGATCGCCTCGGCCACGCTGCGGCAAACCGTTTCGGACGCGGGCATCGTTCCCGACACGACCAGGTTCAAACGCCCCTTGAGCGGTCTCACCGGAAGGCTGTCCCAGGTGTTGCGGCCCATGATCAGCGCGCCGCCCGTGGTTTCGCGCTGGAAGAAGGCCAGGTCCTCGGGCGCGGACCAAGGGATCGTGTTTTCCTTGCCGATGGCGCCGTTGCGAGCGCGGGCGACGATGACGCTCAGCACCGGTCAGACCGCGACTTCGGCGCGGATCGCAGGATCGGGATCATAGCCCGTCACCTCGAAATCCTCGTAGGTGAAGTCGAAGATCGACGGCACCTGCCGAATGATCCGAAGCTGCGGCAGCGGCTTGGGGCTGCGCGCAAGCTGGGTGCGGACCTGGTCCATATGGTTGGAATAGATGTGCGCATCCCCGATGCTGTGCACGAAATCCCCCGGTTCATAGCCAGTGACATGAGCTAGCATCACCAGAAGCAGCGCGTAGGACGCGATGTTGAACGGAACGCCGAGGAACATGTCAGCCGAGCGCTGGTAGAGCTGCAGGTGCAGCTTGCCGCCGAGGATGCGCACCTGCCATAGGGTATGGCAGGGCGGCAGCGCCATCTGCGGCACCTCTCCGGGGTTCCATGCAGACACGATCAGGCGGCGGCTGTCGGGCGTGTCGCGGATCGCACGGACAAGGTCGGCGACCTGGTCGACACCGCGCGACAGGAAGATCGGCGCCCCGTCTGGCCCCTGCCCCGCCGGTTCCAGCGCAGAAAAGCTGCGCCACTGCTTGCCGTAGACAGGGCCGAGATCGCCGTTGGCGTCGGCCCATTCGTCCCAGATCCGAACGCCGTTGGCCTTGAGGTAAGCGATATTGGTATCCCCCGCGAGGAACCACAGAAGCTCATGGATTATCGAGCGCAGATGCAGCTTCTTGGTCGTCACCAGCGGAAAGCCGTCCGCCAGCCGGTAACGCTGTTGCAGCCCGAAGTAAGCGATCGTGCCGGTGCCCGTCCTGTCGCTGGTTTCCACGCCCTCGGAAAGGACTGTTCTCAGGGCATCGTGGTACTGCTGCACGGGCACGCCTTTCGCTTGTCTGCGTCGCTGTTCCCCGTGATACGGGGCCGCGCCGCCGCCGCCAAGCCGGAACTCGCGCCCCGGGCGGTGGCGGCGGGGATTGTCAAAACATCCCGAAAGGTGCTGTCGGACGAATGTCACTGGTGTTGCCAGGTCGACCGTGCGCCTTCTGGCCGGTATCACTTTCGCAGAAGGAAACCCCATGCCCGAAAGCTATTTCGCCCCGACCGGCGGCCACCCCGGCCAGACCCAGCTTCTGACCGATCGCGCGATGTTCACGACCGCCTTCGCCGTGATCCCGAAAGGCACGATGCAGGACATCGTCACCAGCTTCCTTCCCTTCTGGGAAGGGACCCGTCTATGGGTTTTGGCCCGCCCCATGAGCGGCTTTGCCGAAACGTTTTCGCAATACATCATGGAAGTAGCGCCCGGAGGCGGATCGGATCGCCCCGAAACCGACGCGGGCGCGCAGGGCGTGCTGTTCGTGGTGGAAGGGTCTGCGACGCTGCGAGTCGAAGGCGCCACGCATGTCATGGCGCCGGGAGGCTACGCCTATCTGCCCGCCGGGGCTGACTGGACGCTGCGCAACGAGAGCGATAGGGCGTTGCGCTTCCACTGGATCCGCAAGGCCTACGAGCCAGTGCAGGGCCTGCCGCAGCCCGATGTGATCGTGACCAACGAACAGGACATCGCGCCGTCGGTGATGCCTGACACCGAAGGCCGCTGGGCGACCACCCGGTTCGTCGATCCGACCGACCTGCGCCACGACATGCACGTGACCATCGTGACGCTTCAACCGGGTGCCGTCATCCCGTTCCTCGAAACCCATGTCATGGAACACGGGCTCTATGTGCTGGAAGGCAAGGCGGTCTATCGGCTGAACACCGACTGGGTGGAAGTCGAGGCCGGCGATTTCATGTGGCTACGCGCGTTCTGCCCGCAGGCGTGTTATGCCGGCGGCCCGGGGCCGTTCCGCTACCTGCTCTACAAGGACGTGAACCGGCACATGGCGCTGCCGCGCCGCTGAACCTTCAGCAGGCGTCAGCCCCCCTGCGTTGCGCGGAACCACGCGACGATCTGCGCGCGCGCCTCGGGGTCCATTTGCACGGCGTTGGGCGGGGGCATGGCGTGGCTCGCCCCTGCCTGCAGATAGACCTGCCGCGCGTGCCGGGCCACGTCCCCCTCGGTTTCCAGCACCATACCTTTCGGCGGCCATCGCAGGCCCGCCCAGACCGGTTCACGCGCGTGGCACATCGAACAATTGCCCAGCACGGCGTAATAAGCGTCCTCGAATCCGTCGGCGGCGACTAGGCGCTGTTCGTAATCGGTCAGCGTGCGGGCCTCGGCCTCTTCGATGCTGTCCATCGCCGGGTAGCTCGACAGCCACGCGATCACCACCATAAGGATCGCCGTCGCCGCCCAGGTCCAGTTCGGCCCCTTGCCACTGGCGTGCATCGTGTTGAAATAATGTCGGATCGTCACGCCGGTCAGGAACACGAGGCTCGCGATGATCCAGGCGTACTGCGTGCCGAAGGCCAGCGGGTAATGGTTGCTCAGCATCAGAAAGATCACCGGCAGCGTCAGGTAATTGTTGTGGGTGGACCGCAGCTTTGCGATCTTGCCATACTTCGCATCCGGAACGCGCCCCGCCTTCAGGTCAGCCACGACGATGCGCTGGTTCGGCATGATGATGAAGAACACGTTCGCCGTCATGATCGTCGCGGTGAAGGCACCGAGGTGCAGCAGCGCGGCGCGTCCCGTGAAGATCTGCGCATAGCCCCAGGACATGACCACCAGCAGAGCGAACAGCAACAGCATCAGCACCGTCGGCGTATCGCCCAGCCGTGACTTGCAAAGCGCGTCGTAGCACAGCCAGCCGATGGTCAGCGATCCGCCCGATATCAAGATGCCCTGCCACAGCGCAAGATCCGCCTTGGTCGGATCGAGCAGGAACAGCTCTCCGCCCACCCAGTAGACGATCATCAGAAGCGCGGCACCCGAGAGCCAGGTCACGTAACTTTGCCATTTGTGCCAGATCAGGTGCTCGGGCATGTGCTCCGGCGCGACGAGGTACTTCTGGATGTGGTAGAAGCCGCCTCCATGCACCTGCCATTCCTCGCCATGCACGCCGACCGGCGCGCCCGGAGCCTTCCGCAAGCCAAGATCCAGCGCGATGAAGTAGAACGACGCGCCGATCCACGCCATGGCTGTGACGACATGCAGCCAACGCACGCCGAAGGCGATCCAGTCCCAGATGATGGCCAGGTCGTACATTGCACTCTCCCCAATTGTCGAAGGTCCTGAGCACCCTATGCGACCGTGGAATGTTCTGCTATCGACGCAAATTACCAAGGAGCATCAAAAATACCAAGAAGATGTCATATCTGGACAACATCCGGACCTTCGTGCGCGTCTACGAATTGGGCAGCATGTCCGCCGCCGGGCGCGACCTGCGCATTTCGCCAGCGGTCACGTCCTCGCGCATCTCGCAGCTTGAAGAGCATCTTGGCGTGCGGCTGTTCCAGCGCACCACGCGCAGCCTGACTGCAACGCAGCAGGGCAAGGCATTCTATGGCGGAGCCTGCGAAATTCTGGACGCGGTCGATGCGGCCGAGGCGCAGGTCGTCGACATCACCGAGAACCCGCGCGGATCGCTATTCGTCGCCGCTCCGCTGGGGGTCGGGCGCCGCCTGATCGCGCCGCAAGTCACCGCCTTCCTGCAGCATTACCCCGATGTCAGCATCCGCTTGAGGCTGACCGACCGGAAGGTGGACCTGACGACCGAAGGGCTGGATCTTGCGTTCTTCCTGGGCCAGCCCGAGGACAGCACGCTGCGCATCCGCAAGATCGCCGATGTGGACCGGGTGCTGTGTGCTGCGCCGTCCTATGTCGCCTCGCGCGGGATGCCGCGCGACGGAGCCGACCTGATCGCGGACGGGCATGACTGCCTGAATCTGCGATTTCCGGGAGCGACGGAGTTCCAGTGGCGGCTGCTCACGCCCGACGGGCCGCGCCGCTTTGCGGTCACGGGGCGGTTCGAATCCGATGACGGGGATGTGCTGACCGACTGGGCGCTTGCAGGAAATGGCATCGCGCTCAAGCCGGTGTTCGAGGTGGCCGAGCATCTGGCCGCCCGGCGCCTTGTGCCGGTGGCCGTGGACACCCCGCCCGAGCCGGTGCAAATGGCGTGCCTGTTCACCCACCGACGGCGGCAGGACCCCAAGACGCGGCTGTTCATGGATTTCGTGATCGACCGGATCGGCGCGGAACTGCGCGCTCAGCTGCCCCGATAGGTCGAATAGCCGAACGGCGACAGCAACAGCGGCACGTGGTAATGCGCCGCCTCGGACATTCCGAAGCGCAGCGGCACGATGTCCAGGAAGCGCGGCATCTCCGGCGGAATGCCCGTCGCGTCGAGATAGGCGCCGACATGAAACACAAGCTCGTAGCTGCCGGTAGCGAAGGTGTCCTGCGGCAGGATCGGAGTGTCGGTGCGCCCGTCGTCATTGGTGACACGCGTGGCCAGCAAGCTTCGAGTGTCGCCTTCCATGCGGAAAAGCTCGATCCGCAGTCCGGCCGCGGGGCAGCCGCGCGCCGTGTCGAGCACATGGGTCGTCAGATAACCGGTCATGGGGCCGCTCCTTTTCGCCTGCTGCCTTATAGGCCGGATCTAGGTCATGGGGCAAAGCGGCACGGGCACGACAGTCCTTCAATTTCTTTTTGAAAAACTTCGGGATTGTTCTGGATTAAGGGTAACGTTACGCCCCATCTTCCGGAGGATTTTCTTTATGTCTCGTTACCCTCGTGATTTTTGTGGTCATGGGCCTTTGGTTCCGGATCCTTGCTGGCCTGGGGGTGCGCGGATCGCGGTTCAGATCGTTTTGAACTACGAGGAGGGGGGCGAGAACTGCGTTCTGCACGGGGACGCGGCGTCGGAGGCGTTTCTGTCGGAGATCGTGGGCGCGGCGGCCTGGCCGGGCCAGCGGCACTGGAACATGGAATCGATCTACGAATACGGCGCGCGGGCCGGGTTCTGGCGGCTGCACCGGATGATGGCGGACCTTCCGGTCACGGTGTTCGGCGTGGCCACGGCGCTGGCGCGCGGCCCCGAACAGGTTGCGGCGATGCAGGCGGCGGGCTGGGAGATCGCCAGCCACGGGCTGAAATGGATCGAGTACAAGGACATGGACCCGGCGCAGGAGGCCGCCGACATGGCCGAGGCGATCCGCCTGCACACCGAGGTCACGGGCGCAGCCCCGCGCGGCTGGTACACCGGGCGCTGTTCGATGCAGACGGTGGAGCTGGCCGCGCAGACGGGCGGCTTCGCCTATGTCGCGGACAGCTACGCCGACGATCTGCCCTACTGGATCGAGGCGGGCGGGCGCGCGCAGCTGGTCGTGCCCTACACGCTGGACGCGAACGACATGCGCTTCGCCACGCCGCAGGGCTTCAATTCGGGCGAGCAGTTCTTCACCTACCTGCGCGACAGTTTCGATTGTCTTTACGCCGAAGGGGTGGCGGGCGCGCCGAAGATGATGTCGGTGGGGCTGCACTGCCGTCTTGCCGGGCGTCCGGGGCGGGCGGTTGCGCTGCGCCGGTTCCTCGATCACGTGCGCGGCCATGACGGGGTGTGGTTCGCCACGCGCGAGCAGATCGCGGATCACTGGGCGGCGACCCATCCGCCCGCGGCGGCCGGAACGCGCCCGTCGCGGATGGACCGGGCCGGGTTCGTGGCGGCCTTCGGCGGCGTGTTCGAACATTCGCCCTGGGTGGCGGAGCGGGCCTTCGCGCTGGAACTCGGCCCGGCGCATGACACGGCGACGGGGCTGTCCTCGGCGCTGGTGCGGGCGTTCCGCGGCGGATCGGAGGCGGAGCGGCTGGAGGTGCTGCGCGCGCATCCCGACCTCGCGGGCAAGCTGGCGGCGGCGCGGCGGCTGACGGCGGACAGCGCGGCGGAACAGGCGGGGGCGGGGCTGGATGCGCTGACCGACACGGAGCGGGCGTCGTTCACGCGGCTGAACGCGGCCTACACGGACCGGTTCGGCTTTCCGTTCATCATCGCGGTGCGCGACCACGACAAGGCGGGGATCCTGCGCGCGTTCGAGCGGCGGCTGGGCAACGCGCCGGAGGCCGAGTTCGCCGAGGCCTGCCGCCAGGTGGAACGGATCGCGGCGCTGCGGGTGCGGGACCTGCTGGCGCGATGAGCCGGACGATCGCCGCACAGCCGCTGACGCAGGCCGGGTTCGCGCCCTTCGGCGAGGTGCTGGAGGCGGCGGGGGCGCCGGACCGGATCATCAATCGCGGGCTGTGCGGGCGGTTCCACGACCGGGCGGGGCTGGATTTCGGCGACGGGCGGGCGGGGATCAGCCTGTTCCAGGCCGTGCCGCGCACGCTGCCGCTGGAACTCGACCTGCTGGAGCGGCACCCGGAGGGCAGCCAGGCCTTCGTGCCGATGGGGCCCGAGCCGTTCCTTGTGGTGGTCGCGCCCGACGACGGCGGGGTGCCGGGCCGCCCGCTGGCCTTCGTGACGGCCCCCGGCCAGGGCATCAACCTGCGCCGCGGCACCTGGCACGGCGTGCTGACCCCGCTGCACCCCCCGGGCCTGTTCGCCGTCATCGACCGCATCGGCCCCGGAGCGAACCTGCAAGAACACGACATCAACCCCCCCTACACCATCACACAAACC
>NZ_QGKU01000006.1 GCF_003172915.1 Meridianimarinicoccus roseus | reverse complement strand
ATCTTCCGGAGGATTTTCTTTATGTCTCGTTACCCTCGTGATTTTTGTGGTCATGGGCCTTTGGTTCCGGATCCTTGCTGGCCTGGGGGTGCGCGGATCGCGGTTCAGATCGTTTTGAACTACGAGGAGGGGGGCGAGAACTGCGTTCTGCACGGGGACGCGGCGTCGGAGGCGTTTCTGTCGGAGATCGTGGGCGCGGCGGCCTGGCCGGGCCAGCGGCACTGGAACATGGAATCGATCTACGAATACGGCGCGCGGGCCGGGTTCTGGCGGCTGCACCGGATGATGGCGGACCTTCCGGTCACGGTGTTCGGCGTGGCCACGGCGCTGGCGCGCGGCCCCGAACAGGTTGCGGCGATGCAGGCGGCGGGCTGGGAGATCGCCAGCCACGGGCTGAAATGGATCGAGTACAAGGACATGGACCCGGCGCAGGAGGCCGCCGACATGGCCGAGGCGATCCGCCTGCACACCGAGGTCACGGGCGCAGCCCCGCGCGGCTGGTACACCGGGCGCTGTTCGATGCAGACGGTGGAGCTGGCCGCGCAGACGGGCGGCTTCGCCTATGTCGCGGACAGCTACGCCGACGATCTGCCCTACTGGATCGAGGCGGGCGGGCGCGCGCAGCTGGTCGTGCCCTACACGCTGGACGCGAACGACATGCGCTTCGCCACGCCGCAGGGCTTCAATTCGGGCGAGCAGTTCTTCACCTACCTGCGCGACAGTTTCGATTGTCTTTACGCCGAAGGGGTGGCGGGCGCGCCGAAGATGATGTCGGTGGGGCTGCACTGCCGTCTTGCCGGGCGTCCGGGGCGGGCGGTTGCGCTGCGCCGGTTCCTCGATCACGTGCGCGGCCATGACGGGGTGTGGTTCGCCACGCGCGAGCAGATCGCGGATCACTGGGCGGCGACCCATCCGCCCGCGGCGGCCGGAACGCGCCCGTCGCGGATGGACCGGGCCGGGTTCGTGGCGGCCTTCGGCGGCGTGTTCGAACATTCGCCCTGGGTGGCGGAGCGGGCCTTCGCGCTGGAACTCGGCCCGGCGCATGACACGGCGACGGGGCTGTCCTCGGCGCTGGTGCGGGCGTTCCGCGGCGGATCGGAGGCGGAGCGGCTGGAGGTGCTGCGCGCGCATCCCGACCTCGCGGGCAAGCTGGCGGCGGCGCGGCGGCTGACGGCGGACAGCGCGGCGGAACAGGCGGGGGCGGGGCTGGATGCGCTGACCGACACGGAGCGGGCGTCGTTCACGCGGCTGAACGCGGCCTACACGGACCGGTTCGGCTTTCCGTTCATCATCGCGGTGCGCGACCACGACAAGGCGGGGATCCTGCGCGCGTTCGAGCGGCGGCTGGGCAACGCGCCGGAGGCCGAGTTCGCCGAGGCCTGCCGCCAGGTGGAACGGATCGCGGCGCTGCGGGTGCGGGACCTGCTGGCGCGATGAGCCGGACGATCGCCGCACAGCCGCTGACGCAGGCCGGGTTCGCGCCCTTCGGCGAGGTGCTGGAGGCGGCGGGGGCGCCGGACCGGATCATCAATCGCGGGCTGTGCGGGCGGTTCCACGACCGGGCGGGGCTGGATTTCGGCGACGGGCGGGCGGGGATCAGCCTGTTCCAGGCCGTGCCGCGCACGCTGCCGCTGGAACTCGACCTGCTGGAGCGGCACCCGGAGGGCAGCCAGGCCTTCGTGCCGATGGGGCCCGAGCCGTTCCTTGTGGTGGTCGCGCCCGACGACGGCGGGGTGCCGGGCCGCCCGCTGGCCTTCGTGACGGCCCCCGGCCAGGGCATCAACCTGCGCCGCGGCACCTGGCACGGCGTGCTGACCCCGCTGCACCCCCCGGGCCTGTTCGCCGTCATCGACCGCATCGGCCCCGGAGCGAACCTGCAAGAACACGACATCAACCCCCCCTACACCATCACACAAACCTGAACCCCAAAATAATCCAAACAATATCAGGGGGCGGATCACCTTTGAAGGGAGACACCATGGCAGACACATCGATCGGCACCGCGGCGCAGCTGCGCGATCCGGATTACATGCCCGCGCTGCACCGCGCGGTCCCGCTTGGCATCCAGCATGTGCTGGCGATGTTCGTGTCGAACGTCACCCCGGCGATCATCATCGCCGGTGCGGCGGGTTTCGGCTTCGGCTCCGACGCCGGGGCGCAGGGCTTTCCGGACATGACCTACCTTATCCAGATGTCGATGCTGTTTGCCGGTGTCGCCACGCTGCTGCAGACCGTCGGAATGGGTCCGGTCGGCGCGCGCCTGCCGATCGTACAGGGCACCAGCTTCGCCTTCATCCCGATCATGATTCCCCTTGTCGCCGGCAAAGGAGTGGATGCTCTGCCTGCGCTGTTCGGTGGCGTGCTGGTGGGCGGGCTGTTCCATGCCGCACTCGGGCTCGTGATCGGGCGGATCCGCTTCGCGCTTCCGCCGCTGGTGACCGGGCTCGTCGTCACGATGATCGGCCTCGCGCTGGTCAAGGTCGGCATCCAATACGCGGCGGGCGGCGTGCCAGCCATAAACACGCCAGAATACGGATCGCTGCTGAACTGGTCCGCCGCGCTGGTCGTGATCTTCGTCACGCTGGCACTGAAGTTCTTCGCGCGCGGCATGCTCGCGGTGTCTGCGGTCGTGATCGGTATCGCGGTGGGATATGTCTACGCACTGGCTATGGGCATGGTCACGCTGGACGGGATCGCCACGAGCTGGAGCCGCGCCGCGATGCTGCAGTTCCCGGTTCCGTTCAGCTACGGGATCGAGTTCAGCCTTGCGGCCATCGTGGGTTTCTGCCTGATGGCCTTCGTTTCGGCGGTCGAAACGGTCGGGGACGTATCAGGTATTACCAAGGGCGGCGCGGGCCGCGAAGCCACCGAAAGCGAGATCGCCGGTGCCACCTATGCGGACGGAATCGGCACGGCCGTCGCCGGCGTGTTCGGCGGCTTTCCCAACACCTCGTTCAGCCAGAACGTGGGCCTGATCGCCATGACCGGCGTCATGAGCCGCCACGTTGTGACCATCGGCGCGCTCTTTCTGATCCTGTGCGGGCTGGTGCCCAAGGTCAGCGCGGTGATCCGAACCATCCCGATAGAGGTGCTCGGCGGCGGCGTGATCGTGATGTTCGGCATGGTGGTCGCGGCAGGCGTCTCCATGCTCTCGGACGTGAACTGGAACCGGCGGAACATGGTCATCTTCGCCATCGCGCTGTCGGTCGGGCTGGGCCTCCAGCTTGACCCGAAGGCGGTTCAATACCTGCCCGAAACGGTGCATGTGCTGATGACCAGCGGGCTGCTGCCCGCCGCTATGATCGCCATCGTGCTGAACCTCGTACTGCCGGAGGACCTGGCCGACGAAGCGACCGAGGAAGTGTCTGGTGGCATGGCAGGGCACGGCAGGGGCCGCACGGACGGCTGATGCGGGTAGCCTCCGGCGACCGGCTGGTCAGGACGGCCAGCCGGGGGCCGTCATTTCGGCGAGCCGACTGACCACGCGCGCGAAGGCAAAGGCGTTCTCGTCGTCGCCGCACAGCGCGTCGGGAGGCGCATCCGCGCTGGCGACCAACCCGGTGCGCGCCTCGTAAAGCGCGTCGATCAGAAGGATAAACCGGCGCGCTGTGTCGTGCTGGCGGGCCCCGAGCTTCGGGATGTCCTCCAACACCAGCCACTGTGTGCGCTGCGCGAGGTGAAGGTAGTCGGCGGGGCCGAGTGGCCGGTCGCAAAGATCGTGGAAAGCCGCCCGGACCAGGTCGGCCCCGTCGGTCGTCAGCGTCAACGGGCGGCCCTGCACCCGAACCGTTTCGGCGCGCGGCGCGCCCTGCGCCAAACGGTCCCACCAACCCGATGTGAAGTCGCGTGCGGCCGCCCCCAGCGGGTAGATCAGGCGGCTGTCCTTCGCGCCGCGCCCGGTACGGTAGTCGCGCGGCCCGGCCAGTTTGACGACACCGCACTGTTGCCCGATCAGTTCGATGAACGGCGTGAACAGTTCGCGCTTCAGCCCGTCGCGATAGAGATCACCCGGCGCCGCGTTCGATGTGGTGACAAGAACGGTGCCCGCGTCGAACACCGCACGGAACAGCCGGTCTAGAATCGCGGCATCAGCGATATCGCGCACCTCCATCTCGTCAAGGACAAGAACCCGGAGCCCACCGCAGACCTGCGCGGCCGCCAGCGCCAGCGGATCGCCCGTGCGATTCTGCCGTGCGCTGTGCAGTGCGCGGTGGACCTGCTGCATGAAGTCGTGAAAGTGCAGCCGACGGGCGGGCACGCCGTCCAGCGCCGTGACGAACAGATCGACCAGCATCGACTTGCCGCTGCCGACGCTGCCCCAAATGTACAGCCCCGCCGGTGTGCCATTCCGCATGCGCTGGAACAGTCCGAGGCGGCGTGGCGGGTCTGCAAGCAGGCGCACCCGCAAGTCGTCAAGCGTTGCAGCGACCGCGCGTTGCCGCTCGTCGGAATGCAATGTACCCGCCGCGACACGCGCCTCGTAGCTGTCCAATACGCCCATTACCGTCCCCTGCCCTGTCGGCAGACCTTGGGCTGTGCCGCGCCGGGCTTGCAACCACGGCACGGGGCTTGTAGCGGCGCGCAGCCGCGCCGCCACCGCCGATCACATGTTGGCGTCGCGCCAGGCAGCGACCTCGGCCTCGACTTCCTCGCGCGACCAGTCGTTGGCCGGGGCGATCATCGCGGGCTGAAGGAACTCGGACGGATCAACCTGTTCCTCGATCAGGTCGAACTTCATCATTCCAGGCTGTATCGACGCCCATGTCGCGGTCTGAAGATCGCCCGCCAGTTCGGTCACCGACACGTTCAGGCGCATCGCGTTCTCGAGATACTGCTGGCCGAAGGTCGGGTCTTCCCATTCCTCGGGCACGGTCGTCCGCGCGATCTCGGCCACGACATCGGGGGCGAAGGTCGCCACGTACATCCCCTTGGACCAGGCGCGGAGGTAGCCTTCGATCAGCTCGCCCTTGTCCTCCAGCGTATCCGACATGCTGACGAAGACGTTGCCCGGCTTGTCCGACACTTCAGCCGGGGTGATCAGGTCGATCGCGATTCCGTTGGCACGGATCGCCAGCCAGTCCGGACCCGATCCGGCGATGGCCGCGACGGTCTGGTCGCGGAAGGCCGCGGCCAACGTCGGGCCCGCTTCGCCCACCACGACGCTGGTCACGTCGTTCTCGGTCATGCCGCGGGCATCGAGAGCGATCTTCAGCGTAACGAGGTCGCGGTCCGACACGAGACCCACGGTTTCACCGCGCAGGTCGGCCACGTCCGTGATCGCGCTTTCAGCGGAAATCGCGATGCCGTCGGGCGCCGTCTGCATCACCTCGTACACGACATTGATGTCGATGCCCGCGGCGACCGCCTGAAGCACTTCGGCCGGGTCCATCATCGCGATGTCCGCTTGACCGTTGCGCAGGAAGTTCACGAACGGAATCGGCGTTTCGGACGGCAGCAGGTTCACCTCCACGCCTTCTTCAGCGAAATAGCCAAGCGCTTCGCCAACGATCAGCGGGAAGTAGTTGGCCGACCGCTGCTTGGGCATGATCGCGTTGATGGTCGTCAGGTCCTGTGCCGTTGCGGGCAGCGCAAGACTGGCTGCCGTGGCCAGAAGCCCGGCTTTGACAAGCGTGTTCATTCTATCCTCCTCCTTTGGGTTTCAGTGTCGAAGTCGTAAGTTTTTTTGTTCTTGGCGCAGCTGTCCAAGCGGCCTGCCGTCTTCGACCAACGGCCTCCATGCGCGGGCCCCGTCGCCAGAACACGATCCGGTCGTCGAGGATTTCGATCAGGTAATAAAGCAGCAGTCCCAGCAGTGACATGCTGAGCAGCGCGGCTATGGCACTGCCCATGTCGAGCGCAAAGGACAGACGCTGCATCAGTACGCCGATGCCGGCCGTGCCCTGCGAGAATTCAGCCACCACCGCGCCGACGAGCGCCGTGGTGATCGATATCTTGAAACCGGCGAACACCATCGGCAGGCTGTCGGGTACCTGCAACTTGACGAAGGTCTGCCAGCGCGACGCACCGAGCGAGCGGAACATCTCCAGCGTGTCGCTGTCGGTGCGGGTCAGTGCGATCAACGTGTTCACGAAGACCGGGAAGAAGCACACGATCGCACCAAGCGCGATCTTGGAACTGTAGCCAAAGCCGAACCACGCGATCACGATGGGCGTCAGCGCCAGCCCCGGCGTCACGTTCAGCACGATAGCATAGGGCGACACGTAGCGCCGGAAGCTGTCGTTCAGCGCTGACCCGACCGCCAGCGCCAGCCCGAGCCCGCCGCCGATCAGAAACCCGGCGAAGGCTTCGTAGAACGTGATGGCGAAATGGCGATAGATCGTCCGGTCCTCGAAATAGAGCTTGACGATCCCCTCGCCGATCTCGACCGGGCGCGGCAGCAGTATCGTATCGATCCAGCCCAGCAGCGCCAGCACCTCCCAGGTGGTGATGACACCGACGAACACGGCAAGGTGGCGCAGGATAGACACCGGGCCGGTCATGTCCGCCCCTCTTCGCGGCGCGCCCAAGCGGAGGCGCGGCGGCGCGAGACGGCCTCGGTCCTGGCACGGTCGCCCCAGAACACAAGCCAGCGGTCGACGGCCTCCATGAAGCGCAGGATGAAGAACCCGATCGCCGTGAGGGTCAGCACGCAGACGAAGGCCGAGGCCATGTTCAGCACGCCGGTATACTGGTTGATGAGCACGCCCATCCCGGCATTGGCCGCGATGAATTCGGCCACCAGCGCCCCGCCCAGAGCAGAGGCCATCGCCAGCCGCAGCCCGCCCATGATCTCGGGCATGGCATCCGGGATCATCAGCTTGCGGAAGATCTGCAGTTTGCTGGCGCGCATCGAACGCATCATGTCCAATTCGTCATCATCGACATTGACCATGCCGTTGAGCGTATTGACGAACGGCGCGAAGAAGCACACCAGCATCACTATGGCCACCTTGGAGGTCCAGCCGAACCCGAAGGCCGCGATGATGACGGGACCGATGGCGATGCGGGGCGTCGCCTCGGTGATGATGACATAGGGCTTCATGTAGCGCCGAAGCGGTTCGACCAGTCCGACCACTACGGCAAGCCCGATCCCGAGCGCGGAGCCGGCAAGAAAGCCGATGCTCACTTCCATCATCGTCAGACCAAGATGGCTCCACACGTTACCCTGCACGACATAGAGCCGCCAGAACCCCGCGAGGATGTCGGTCGGAAGCGGAAAGAACAGCGCGTCGAGCGTGCCGGTCCGCACACCGACCTCCCACGCGGTCAGCAGCGACATCAGGATCGCGAGATGATTGAACATGATGCGGCGCGAGGTCGGCCCGACGGCGCCGCGCAGTGCGCGTTCGTCGGCCTCACTCATGCCACCGCCCCCAGCGTTGTGCGAACCTCGGCGACCAATTGGTTGAAATCGGGCGTCAGCTGCAACTCGGGGCTGCGGGGACGCGCAAAGGGCACATCGACGATCTTTGCCAACCGTCCGGGCCGGGGCGTCATCACGAACACGCGGTCGGCCAGGAAGATCGCTTCGCCGATATTGTGTGTCACGAACAGCGTGGTTGCGCCCACCTCACCAACGATGCGCATCAATTCGACGTTCAGATGCTCACGGGTGAACTCGTCCAATGCGCCGAAAGGCTCGTCCAGCAGCAGGATGTCGGCGCCGGTCTGAAGAAGCCGCGCCAAGGCGACGCGCTGCTGCATCCCGCCCGACAATTGGCTTGGAAATGAGAACGCGAAATCCTTCAGGCCGGTCAGTTCCAGCAGGTCCATCGCGCGGCGGCGGTCCTTGTCGGTGACACGCCCGGCGATCTCGGTTGGCAGCAGCACGTTCTCGATCGCGGTGCGCCAGGCCAGCAACGTCGGTTTCTGGAACATCATCGCCACGTCGTGGCGCGGCCCGGTCACCTTTTCACCGTGAACCGACAGGCTGCCCGCGCTGCTGCCCAGAAGCCCGGCCACGATCCGCAGCAACGTGGATTTGCCGCAGCCAGACGGGCCAACCAGTGAAATGAATTCGCCGGGCCGCACGTCGAAATCCGCGCCTTCCAGCGCGACAACACGGCCGTCTCCAAAGGTCTTGGTCACGCCGCGCGCGGCGATAACAGGCAGGTCGGCTGACGCCGTGCCGGTCGGCCGGAGTTCGGCTACAGTCATGATTTCCCCCCAATATCATGCGGCGTGCATGATCCGTTTTTCGTAGGCGGCCGATGTGGTCCGGTACGCAGGTGCGTCAGTATCCCAGCAGGTTGCCGCGGATCGTCAGCAGGTGTTGTCTCAGTTCCATTTCGGCCAGGTCCGCGTCGCGCATCCGAAGCGCAGCGACAATGCGTTCGTGATCAGCCTGATAGGCCGCGCGCACCTCGTTCGTCAGGCTGCGCCGTTTCATGACCCCCCATTCTGCCCCGTTCCGCGCCGCAGTGATCAGGCGATACGCCTCGACCATCAACGGGTTGCGAGTTGCGGCGGCGATCTCGGCGTGCAGTTCTGCGTCCCAGTGTTCGAACCCTTCGAAACTGTCCGCAGCCCCGCCTGCGTCAACGCAGCGCTGCATCGCGAGGAAGCTGGCCTGCGTGCCATGCTCGGCCACCAGCCGCGCGAAGGGTGGCTCGATCGCCAGCCGTGCCTCCATGATCTGGGCTGGGCTGGTCAGGTCCGCAACTTCGGCGCGAGGAGCGGCGTTTTCCGCCACATACGTCCCGCTACCCCCGACCCGGACAATCAAGCCCTCTCCTTCCAGATGGGCCAGCGCCGTGCGCACCGCGCTGCGGCTGACGGACAACTTTTCGCTCAGCGCACGCTCCGTCGGCAGGCGCGCACCGCCCGGGTACTGGCCGGCCTCGATCGCGCCGACGATGTAGGCGCGTACCGACTGGTCTGGAATGACGGATGTGCTCATGCTGAATCGGTATGATATTGGTTCGTTTGGTGTCAAGAAAAATAGTAATTGGTTGACAATTTGGTTGACCGTGGGCACTGCTGTGCAAAGTCTACGTCAAGCCAAGAGGTGCCCTGATGAAATTCGCCGCCGTCCGGCATGGATCCGACACGCGGATCGCCGTCGTGTCCGCCGACGACCAGTCGCTGACCCTGCTGCCTGCCGCGATCACGGACCTGCACCAGGTCATCACGGCGGATGCGCTGCCCGACCTTGACGGGCTGGAAACGGTCCCTGCAGGCGCAGTGCAGCTTCTCGCGCCGCTGCGTCCGCGCCGCAACATCATGTGCGTTGGCAAGAACTATTCGGAGCACGCGCGCGAGTTTGCCCGCAGCGGGTTCGAAGCCGGCGCGGTCGCGGGCAAGGACGTGGACGACTACCCAGCGCTGTTTTCCAAACTGCCGTCAACGGTGGTCGGGCCGGGCACCGCGATCGACCTGCATCCCGATGTTACATCCAAAGTCGATTACGAAGCGGAACTTGCCGTCATCATCGGCACCGGCGGACGCGCGATTCCGAAGGACCGCGCCTACAATCACATCTGGGGCTACACGATCCTGAACGACGTCACCGCGCGCGACCTGCAGCGCAACCACAAGCAGTGGTTCCTCGGCAAGTCGCTGGACAGCTTCGCGCCGATGGGCCCGGTGGCGGTCACCGCCGACGCGCTTGATCCTGAAGACCTGACCGTCCAGTGTCACGTCAACGGCGCATTGCGGCAGGACGCGAACACCCGTGACCTGATCTTCGACATCCCCACGCTGATCGCGACCCTGTCGGCGGGTATCACGCTGGAACCTGGCGACATCATCGCCACCGGCACGCCGGCCGGTGTAGGTATCGGAATGGACCCGCCGTGCTTCCTTGCGCCTGGCGACACCGTCGCGATCACGATCTCGGGGATCGGCACGCTGACAAATACCTGCACCTGATCGGGCACGACTGCAAGGAAGGCAACCACGATGACACTGAAGATCCTCAGCGGCGGTGCGGCCAACGGGCTGGTCAATGCCTGCACCGCCGATTTCACCACCGCCACCGGCCATGACATTTCCGGTGACTACGGTGCCGTCGGTGCCATGCGCGACCGGATCACGGGCGGCGAGCCGGTGGACCTGGTAATCCTGACCCGCAAGATCATCGACGATCTCGCGCATGCCGGTATGGTGCGGCCGGACAGCGTGACCGATCTGGGAAACGTGGTCACCGGGGTCGGCGTGCGCGAGGGAAGCGAGGTGCCGGACGTGTCCACAGCGTACGGGCTGCGCGCCGCGCTGGCCGGGGCCTCGTCACTCTACGTGCCGGACACGCAGCGCGCCACAGCGGGGATCCATGTCGCGGGCGTGATCGCGCGACTGGGGCTGGAGGCCGAAATGGCGGACCGGCTGCGCACCTTCCCGAACGGGCAGACCGCGATGGCGACAATGGTCGCCGATGCGCAGGATGGCGCGATCGGGTGCACGCAGGTCACCGAGATCCTGAACACTCCCGGCGTCGTCTATGCCGGCGATCTGCCTGAGGCATTCGCGCTGTCCACCGTATATACCGCCGCCGTGGCGCAAGACGCCGAACAGCCCGAGGCCGCAAGCACGCTGATCAGGCTGCTATCCGATCCGGGCGCGGCGGATCTGCGCCGCCGGGTCGGTTTCACCTGAGGCTGCGCTGCGTCGGATAGGGCCGGCCTTCGAGGTGACGAGCCGCGGCGCGCGCGATCACCCGTTCCTCGTCGGTCGGCACGACAAGCACGCGTACGCGGCTCAACTTGGCCGAGATCTCCGGCGCGTTGGCGGCGTTGGCGTCCGGGTCGAGGTCGAGCCCGATCCAATGCATACCGTCGCAGACGCGGGCGCGCACAAGCCGCGAATTCTCGCCGATGCCCCCGGTGAACACCACCGCATCGAGCCCGCCCAGCACCGCCGCAAGCGCACCCAGTTCGCGCCGGATGCGGAAGGTGAAATAGCTGATCGCCTGCCGCGCCTCGGGCGTGTCAGCGGCCTCCAGCCTGCGCATATCGTTGGACAGGCCCGACAGCCCCAGAAGCCCGGATTTGCGATAGAGAAGGTCGGTGATTTCGGCTGCGCTCATGCCCTCCTGGTCCATCAGGTAAAGCAGCACACCGGGGTCGAGTTGCCCGCAGCGCGTGCCCATCGGCAAGCCGTCAAGCGCCGAGAAACCCATGGTGGACCCGACAGAACGGCCGTCCAGCAGCGCGCACATCGACGCGCCGTTGCCGAGATGCGCCACCACGACGCGCCCGGAATGCAGCAGCGGCGCGGCCTCGCGAAGGTGGCCCGCGATGAACTCGTAGCTCAGCCCGTGAAACCCGTAGCGGCGCACGCCCTTGTCGTAATAGGCCCGCGGCAGGGCGAAGGTGTCGTTCTCCCAAGGGTGGCGGCGATGGAACGCGGTGTCGAAGCAGGCGACTTGCACCGCGCCGGGAAAGCGCGCCATCGCCGCGCGGACTCCGGCGAGGTTGTGGGGCTGGTGCAGCGGCGCGAAGGGCGAGAACCGGTCGAGATCCTCGGCGATGGCCGGGGTCAGCGCGACCGGAGCGTCATGGTCCGGCCCGCCGTGCACGACGCGGTGTCCGACGGCATCCACAGCGGCGCCGGGAAACAGCCGCGCCACGAGGCTCAGCACCCGGTCGAGCGCGTCTGCGTGATCTTTGACCGGACCCGGCCCCTCGGCGGCCAGCGGCGCGCCGTCGGCTGCCTTCACCGTGATCCCAGCGTTGGGGCTGCCGATGCTGTCCACATGTCCGGAAGCGACCAGCGGCGGCTCCGGCACTGAAGCGTCGAACAGGCCGAATTTCAGCGACGACGACCCGGCGTTGAGCGTAAGGATGCGGGACATCTAGCGCGCGCCCTGCGCTCAGCCAACCGTGCGGGCGGCGTGCAGTGCCGCCACCGCGCAGGAGGCAAGGCGCGCCATATCGTCGTCGGCGCGGCTGGTCAGGATGATCGGCACCTTCGCCCCCAGCACAACTCCGGCACCTTCGGCATGGCCGATGTATGTCATCTGCTTGGCGATCATATTGGCCGCGTCAAGGTTCGGCGCCACGAGAATCTCTGCCCGACCTGCGACGTCGGACCGGATGCCCTTGGTCCTTGCAGCCGCAAGATTGATGGCGTTGTCCATCGCCAGCGGCCCGTCCACAAGTCCGCCCCGGATCTGCCCACGCTCGGCCATCTTCGAAAGCAGCGCGCCATCGAGCGAGGATCGCAAGTCCGGGTTCACCGTTTCCACAGCCGACAGGATGCCCGCCTTGGGCAGTTCGATCCCGATGGAGATTGCAAGGTCGATTGCGTTCTGCACGATATCCATCTTGGTGCGCAGGTCGGGTTCGATGTTGATTGCAGCGTCGGTCACCAGTACCGGATGCGGCACACCGGGAATGTCCATCACGAACACATGGGTGAAACGGCGGCCTGCGCGCAGGCCACGGTCCTTGCGCAGGGCGGCGCGCAGCAGTTCGTCGGTGTGCAGATGCCCCTTCATCAGCGCGTGCGCCCGTCCGTCCGCCACGAGGTCCACTGCCACATGCGCGGCGGCGGCATGATCGGGAACGTCGATCACTTCCACCCCGTCCAGAGACGCGCCCAGCGACGCGGCGGCGGCGGCGATCAACGCCGCGTTGCCGACAAGGATCGGTGCGATGATAGTGCGATCGCGCGCCAGCAGCGCTCCGCCGAGGGAATGTTCCTCTTCCGGGCAGACAACGGCAGTGGGCATCGGGTCCATCGGCGCGGCGCGCGCGATCAGCTGCTCGAAATGGCGGTGCCTCTGAACGATAAGGCCGGGCAGGTCGAGTTCGTCGAAGGTCATCGGCTTTGCCGGCGCCTGAACGACGGCCGTGCCGCGCACGATGACGGCGCCGTCGCGCGGGCGCGTGACCGTGGTGTCCAACACCACATCTCGCTCCGCGCGCTTCTCTGTGACAGTGACGCGGGCCACCAGTTCGTCGCCAGCATAGGCGCGTTCCACGAAGTCCAGTGATTGCGCCTTGTAGAGCGTGCCCGCCCCAGGCAGGATATTCCCGAGCACCGCCGAGATCAGCGCACCGATGAACATCGCGGGCGCGACGGCTTCGGGTACGTTGTCGCCGTCGCCATCCTCTGTCGCAAGGTGCAGAGGGTTGTGATTGCCGGAATTGTTGGCGAAGACATAGAAATCGTCTTCCGTGCAGACACGAGTGAGTGCAGCGGTATCGCCGATCTGCAGCGTGTCATAGGTCCGGTTGTGATAGGTCATGGCGCTGCCCGCTTTGGTGACGTGATGCCAACCCGCCGCTGCCCGGACGGGTGCGATGTCAGCGGCGGCTCGGCCGGACCCTGATGGATACCATGAGGCATGTCCAGCGCCGCCGACGCCATTGGTGCGGCTGTCCACACCGCGCTGCGGGAAGCATGGCGGGCAGTCATCGGTCACTTTCGCTGTCGAGGTCACGCGACAATGCTATAGCCGCCGTCAATGGTATGCACCCCGCCGGTTACGTTGGCGGCATTGCGGCTGGCGAGGAAAGCGGCAAAAGCGCCGACATCTTCGATCGAAGCAAGCTGGTGGGTCGGGGCGCGCGCCGCGGCGGCATTCAGCATGGCGTCGAACTCGGCGATCCCACTGGCCGCGCGGGTCTGCAGCGGCCCAGGCGACAGCGCGTGGACCGAAATCCCCTTTTCGCCCAACTCGGCGGCGGCATAGCGCACGGTGCTTTCCAACGCGGCCTTGACCGGGCCCATCAGGTTGTAATTGTGCACGACCCGGCTGGAGCCTTGGAACGAAACCGTCATGCAGGTGCCGCCGTCCGGCATGAGGGGTTCGGCACGGCGGATCATGCGCAGGAAGGAATGGACGGAAATGTCCATCGCCAGTGCGAAGCCGTCGGCCGAGCAGTCGATCACACGGCCATGCAGGTCGTCGCGCGGGGCGAACGCGATGGAATGCACCAACGTGTCGAGCCGCCCCCACCGCGCCGCGATCTCGGCGAACAGCGCGTCCATCTGCCCGTTGTCGCGCACGTCGAGCGGCGCCACGATCCGGGCCCCGAGGCGCGCGGCCAGCGGACGCACGAAAGGTTCGGCCCGCGCGTCGAGATAGGTGATGGCAAGCTCTGCCCCTGCGTCACGCAGTGCGCGCGCACAGCCCCATGCGATCGACTGCTCGTTAGCGACCCCGACGACCAAGGCCTTGGTTCCGGAAAGCGAATTCATCCGCAACACTCCATTCGTGGCAACCTCATCATGCTGCATTTGCAGCATGATTTTGTGACGGATGCGCAGATTGCCCTGCGACAAGGCCACGCGGTCGCAATTGCGGGGCCTTTGCGGCGTTTTTCGGCGCAAAGGCGCCAAACCCGCACACGAAACAGGCAGCAGCGGCAAGGCGCACGCCTGATCTCATTTGGACTCGACACGCCGGGCAGGCCGTGTATCGCTGGAACAAACGCTAGGCACCACGGCCCGGCATGGCAATCGAGCCTCGCACGCCCAGTTCCGGGCGGCGGGGCTTTTTCGTTTCTGGACCCCCTGCGCGAAGGGACGGCGCAATGAATTTCGACCTCGGCCTGATCTTTTCCACAACTGGCCCCTATGCTGCCCTAGGACAAGCGGCACGCGCAGGGGCTGCGCTGGCGATCGCCGATCTGGCGCGTGAGGGCGTGGTCCGGATCACCGCGGTGGAGCGCGATCCGGCGGGACGTCCGGAAGCCTATGAGGAAATGTCGGAAGATCTTCTGAGTCGCGGGCGGGTACGCCACATCGTCGGCGCGATCACCTCCTGGAGCCGCAAGGACCTGATCCCGGTGCTTGAGCGGCACGGGGCGCTGCTATGGTATCCCTGCCCCTACGAAGGCTTCGAGATCAACGATCACGTGGTCTATATGGGCGCGGCGCCCAACCATCACATGATCCCGCTGGTGCGGCATCTTGCAGGGACGGGCGTGCGCCGGGCCTACCTCCTGGGGTCGAACTATGTCTGGGGCTGGGAAACCTTGCGCCTCGCGCGCGAACAACTGGCCTTGCTAGGCATCGAGATCCTTGGCGAACGATATGTCCCTCTCGGCAGCACCGACTGCGCGCTCGCCATGCAGGAAATCGCCGACGGCGGGCCGGACGTGGTGGTCAACTCGCTGATCGGCCCATCCAACGCGGCCTTTCTCGCGCAGCTTTCCGCGCTGGAGTCGGGACGGCCACTGGTGGTGTCGTGCAACCAGTCCGAGGCCGATCTCGACACGCTGGGCGCGCATGGCGACGGACTTGTGGCGGCGGGCAGCTATTTCGAACCTTTGGGCCCGCCCGCCTTCCGCAAGGCTGCGCAGGCGGCCTCGCCCAACGGACGGGTGTCATCCTTTCTTGCCACCACCTATGCCAGCGTGCGCCTTCTGGCCGAAGCGATCGCCGAGGCCGGGACCGACGATCCTCGGCAGGTGTTCCGGGCCGCCAGCGCCCGCCCGCACCGCACCGTGCTGGGCGAGATCCGGATCGATCCGACAACCCGGCACGCGTCGCTGACACCGCACGTCGCACGGATTTCCGGGCGGCGCTTCGAAATCCTGCACTCCGCGCCCGGTCCGGTGGCCGCAGACCCCTACCTGACGCAGCTGTCCGGCGCACCGCGCACCCTGCCCGACCCCCGTCCGCTGAGGATCGTGAAATGATGCTGACCCACAACTTCACCGGCATGACCGCCGCCATCCTGCATCCGTCGGCCGATGTGCGCGCCGCGATCGTCCGACGCCTTGACGTGCTGGGCGTGGCCGCCGAAGGGCGCTGGCCTGCGCTGGAGGAAGAGGACCGACACGCCGGTCTGGCCATCGTCGACATCGATCGCGCAGAGGATTCGCAGTTCCCCTGGGAAGCGGGGCACGCACCGATGCCGGTGGTCGGCCTGATCGGGTCGGAAAGCCCGGGGCGCCTTGGCTGGGCCATCGAGTTCGGAATCGACGCCTTCCTGCCGCTGGGGGCTTTGGGCAATCTCTATTCCGCGCTGGTCATCGCCTTCGCCCAGCAACACCGCCGCAAGGCCACCACTGACCGGGAGGCTGACCTTGCCCGCCGCGCGGCGATGCGGCTGGACGTTGTCCGCGCAGTGCTGCGGCTGATGACCGAAAGCGGCATCGACGAGGCGACAGCGTTGAAGAAGCTGCGCGCCTTCGCGATGGTCGAACGGCTGCCGCTGGAGGACGCGGCGCGCCGTTACCTCGATACCGCTGCGCCAGGCCGCGCAGGCCACGCATGACCCCTGCCGCCGCCGACACCGCCCCGCCAGGGCGCACCCGCCGGGCCCGCGTGCTGGCCGTGCTGCGCGAATTGCTGCGCCGCCCGCGAGCGGCCTTCGGCTTCGCCGTGATCGTGCTGATGGTGCTCGCAGCGGTCTTCGCACCGCTGCTAATGCCGCATGACCCGTTCGAGCAGAGCTTCGACGGGCTGTCTTTGACCGGCGCGCCGCTGCCGCCGGGCGGAGAGTTTCCGCTTGGCACCGATCTGCTTGGACGCGATCTGGCCTCAAGGCTGATCCTGGGCACGCGCACCTCGCTGATCATCGGCGTGCTGGCCAACGGCATCGCAATCGCGCTTGGCGCGGGGATCGGCGTGACGGCGGGCTATTTCGGCGGATGGGTCGGCGCAGTTCTGATGCGCTTCACCGACCTGATGATGGCGTTTCCCGCGCTGCTGCTGGCCATCGTGCTGGCGGCGATCTTCCAGCCGTCGCTGCTGATCGTGGCGTTGGTAATCGCCATGGTGAACTGGGTGCAGATGGCGCGCGTGATCTACACTGAAACCCGCAGCCTTGCCGAACGCGACTTTATCCAGGTTCAGCGCGCGATGGGGTCGGGGCACCTGCGCATCCTGTTCGCGCATCTGCTGCCGCATCTATCCTCTTCCATCATGGTGTTCGGCACTCTCGGGATCTCGACCACCGTTCTGCTGGAGGCGACGCTGTCCTTCCTCGGCGTGGGGGTGCAGCCGCCGACCCCGTCCTGGGGCAATATCATCTTCGAGAACCAGACCTATTTCTCCACCGCGCCCTGGCTGGTCTTCATTCCGGGCGCCGCCATCGTTCTGCTGGCTCTTGCTTTCAACCTCGTCGGTGACGCGCTGCGCGACATTCTCGATCCCACACTGAAGGGTCGGCACTGATGCACAGCTATGTCCTGAGGCGCCTGCTCGAAAGCGCACTGATTCTTCTCGGGATCACGCTGGTGACCTTCGTGCTGCTCTATCTGCTGCCCGCGGACCCCGCGCGCCAGATCGCCGGACGCAGCGCCACGGCCGAGACCGTGGCCAACATCCGCGACCAGCTTGGCCTGAACGACCCGCTTTTCGTGCAGTATGGCCGTTACCTTTGGAACCTGTTTCAGGGCGACATGGGCCGCAGCTACTTGCAACGCGCCGAGGTGTCAGAACTCATCGCTTCCCGGCTGCCCGCATCGCTGCTGCTGATGCTGGCGGCCATCGTCACGGAACTTCTGATCGGGCTGACCATCGGCATCATCGCCGCGCTGCGCCGCAACCGACCGGTGGACCACACGCTGATGATCTTCAGCTTCGTGTCGATCTCGGCGCCACAATTCGTGATCGGCATCCTTCTGCTCTACGTCTTCGCGGTGCAACTGGGCTGGTTCCCGATCGGCGGTTACGGCACCTTCGCGCACCTGGTCCTGCCCGCGCTGACGCTCGGGTTCCTTGGCGCGGGCTGGTACAGCAGGATGATGCGGTCCTCGATGATCGAGGTGCTTCGCCAGGATTTCGTGCGTACCGCCGCCGCCAAGGGCCTTTCGAAGGGGCGCATCATCCTGCGTCACGTGCTGCCCAACGCGATACTTCCCATCATCGCCATGATCGGCATCGACATCGGACTTTTCATGTCCGGCATCGTCGTCGTCGAAAGCGTCTTCGGCTGGCCCGGGATCGGCCAGCTTGCGTGGCAGGCGATCCAGCGCGTGGACATCCCGGTCATCATGGGCGTCACCATGGTGTCCGCGACTGCCATCGTGCTGGGCAACCTGCTGGCCGACCTTGTCGCGCCGCTCATCGATCCCCGCATCAAGACCAAGTAACCAACAGGAGACGAACCCATGAGAAAGTTACTGCTGACCGGTGCCTCGACGCTCGCGCTCTGCGCGTTTCCGGCACTGGCCCAGGTCGACGAGGACGCGCCGCAGGGCGGGTCCATGATCGTGACCTACAAGGACGATGTGGCGACGCTGGACCCCGCGATCGGCTATGACTGGCAGAACTGGTCCATGATCAAATCGCTGTTCGACGGGCTGATGGGCTACGAGCCCGGCACAACGACGCTGCGCAACGAATTGGCCGCAAGCTATGACATCTCGGGCGACGGGCTTGTCCACACCTTCACGCTGAAGGACGGGATCAGCTTCCACAACGGCCGCGAGATTACCGCCGCAGACGTCAAGTATTCCCTGGAGCGTGTCACCAACCCCGAGACCCGCAGCCCCGGCGCGGGCTTCTTCGGCATGATCGACGGCTTCGACACTTGGAACGCGGGCGAAGGCGAAGGGCTGTCCGGCATCGAGGTGGTAAACGACAAGACCGTGCGCATCACGCTCAGCCGGCCCGACGCGACCTTCGGGCATGTCATGGCACTGAACTTCGCCTCCATCGTTCCAAAGGAAGCCGTTGACGAGAAGGGCGAGGATTTCGGGCGTGACCCGGTCGGGTCCGGCGCGTTTACGCTGGCCGAATGGACGCCGGGCCAGCGGCTCGTCTTTGAACGGTTCGACGGGTATCACCGCGCGGGCGTGCCCAAGCTGGACCAGGTGACCTTCGAGATCGGTCTGGAGCCGACCGTCGCGTTGCTGCGGCTCCAGCAGGGCCAGGCCGATGTACCCGGTGACGGAATCCCGCCCGCGCAGTTCTTGCAGGTCATGAACGACCCGGCACAGGCCGACAACGTGATCGAGGGCGGGCAACTTCACACCGGCTACATCACGCTGAACACCGAAATGGCACCGTTCGACAACCTTGACGTGCGCAAGGCGGTGAACATGGCGGTCAACAAGGATCGGATCGTGCGCATCATCAACGGCCGTGCGGTACCCGCCAACCAGCCGCTGCCGCCGACCATGCCGGGCTACGCCGAGGACTACGAGGGCTACCCGTTCGACCCCGAGGGCGCGCGCCAGATGCTGGCCGATGCAGGCTTTCCCGACGGGTTCACGACCGAGCTTTACGTCATGAACGTCGATCCCAACCCACGCATTGCGCAGGCGATCCAGCAGGACCTGTCCGAAATCGGCATCACTGTCGAGATCCGCAACCTCGCGCAGGCCAATGTCATCGCCGCGGGCGGCGAGAAGGACCAGGCACCGATGATCTGGTCGGGTGGCATGGCCTGGATCGCGGACTTCCCCGACCCGTCAAACTTCTACGGGCCGATCCTCGGCTGCGCCGGCGCGGTGCCAGGAGGCTGGAACTGGTCGTGGTACTGCAACGAGGCGCTCGACGCCCGCGCGGCCGAGGCCGACGCGATGACCGGGCCCGAAAACGCAGAGGCGCGCGAGGCGGCCTGGCGGCAAATCTACCTCGACGTGATGGCTGATGCGCCCTGGGTGCCTGTGTTCAACGAACAGCGCTTCACACTGACGTCGGATGCGATCGCCGGTGACGCCTCGCTGTTCGTGGACCCGGTACATATCCCGGTCAACTACGACTACATCTACTCCACCGAGGCGGAGTAACCCGTGCAGGGCGGGGTCGCCGGAAATCGGGCGCTTGCGCTCGTCCCCTTCGTGGTGCCGGATTACGACGCCGCCCTCGAAGTCCTCGTCGGCGGGACGAGCTTCGAACTGATCGAGGATCTGCCCGCCGAGCCGGACAAGCGCTGGGTCGTCGTGCGACCCGGCGCCTGGGGCTGGCGCCTCTGCCAGCGAAGGCCGCTACCGACACGCAGCGCTCGGCCATCGGCACCCAGACCGGGGGTCGGGTCGCCTTTTTTCTGCATAGCAATGACATGGACCATGACCGCGCCGCCTTTCCCGCGTCGGCGCGATCTTCGAAGAGGACACCCGGCATGAGCCCAAAGCAAAGGTCGCCGCTTTCCGCGATCCGTTCGGCAACCGCTGGGACCTGATCCAACCGACAGGAGCTTGAACGCCATGTGCACCAACTGCGACTACACCATTCACGGTGCGCACCATCATCACGGCTGGGACAATTCGTTCGCGCCCGTGCAGACGGTTGCGCCCGGCTCGCGGCTGCATTTCGAATGCCTCGACAGTTCGGGCGGGCAACTGACCCGCACCAGCACGACGGCCGATGTTCCCGATCTCGACTTCGGCAAGATCAATCCCGTCACCGGGCCGATCTACGTGGACGGCGCCAAGCCGGGCGACGTGCTGAAGATCCGGATCGAGGCGTTCCATCCGTCAGGCTTCGGCTGGACGGCGAACATCCCCGGCTTCGGGCTGCTGGCCGACCAGTTTACCGACCCCTACCTGAAGGTCTGGGATTACGACCCGGACAGTCTTGCTCCATCGCTCTATGGCGATCTGGCCAAAGTGCCCCTGAAACCCTTCGCCGGCACGATCGGGCTCGCGCCCGCCGAAGCGGGGCTTCATTCCGTCGTCCCGCCCCGGCGGATGGGCGGCAATCTCGACATTCGGGATCTTGCGGCGGGCACCACGCTCTATCTGCCGGTCGAGGTCGAGGGCGCACTCTTTTCCATCGGTGATACACACGCGGCACAGGGCGACGGCGAGGTCTGCGGCACCGCCATTGAAAGCCCGATGAACGTGGAGGTGACGCTGGACGTGGTGAAAGGCGAATCTCTGGCCTTCCCGCGGTTCTCGACGCCGGGCCCGGTCACCCGGCATCTCGATGCCAAGGGATACGAGGCGACAACCGGCATCGGGCCCGACATGATGCAGGCTGCGCGCGACGCCGTTTCAGGCATGATCGACTTCCTTTGCCGCACCAAGGGCATGTCGGCGGAAGATGCCTACCTGCTGTGTTCGGTCTGCGGCGATCTGCGGATTTCCGAGATCGTCGACCAGCCGAACTGGGTCGTCAGCTTCTACTTCCCCAACGTGGTCTTCGAATGAGCCTGCCCGATGCCATGGAACCGGGCGGGACCTGCCCGGTTCTTTCCGTGCGCGATCTGACCGTGCAGGTCGCCACACCGGACGGCGCGAAGACCGTGCTGGCAGGGCTGTCCTTCGATCTGATGCCGGGCGAGACGCTATGCCTTGCGGGCGAAAGCGGGTCGGGCAAGTCGATGACGGCACTTGCGATCATGGGTCTGCTGCCGAAACCGATGGCACGGATCACCGACGGCTCCGTCCGGCTGGGCGAGACGGAACTGACGCGCCTTTCGGACGCGGGCTACCGCAAGGTGCGCACCGCGCGCATCGCCATGATCTTCCAGGAACCGATGACCTCGCTCAATCCGCTGATGACGGTTCAGGCGCAGATCATCGAGACGCTGCTGGAACACGGCGCCTGTTCGCGCGCCGAGGCCCCAGTCCGCGCGCTGGAGTTGCTGACTGCGGTGCGTCTGACAGAACCGCAGCGGCGGCTAAGACAGTACCCGCACGAACTGTCAGGCGGGATGCGCCAGCGCGTGGTCATTGCGATCGCGCTGGCCTGCGCGCCGGACATAATCATCGCGGACGAACCGACAACCGCGCTCGACGTGACTGTGCAGGCCGAGATCCTCGATCTGCTGCGCGTTTTGCAGCGCGAACGCGGCACCGCGATCCTCATGATCACCCACGACATGGGCGTGGTCGCCGAAATGGCCGACCGGGTCGTCGTGCTGCGCCACGGCCGGGCGGTGGAAGCCGCGGCGGTGGGCGCACTGTTCGCCGCGCCGAAATCCGACTATGCACGCGAATTGCTGGCCGCTGTGCCGCGCCTTGGCGACGCGCCTCTGCGCCCTGCGCGCGCCAGCGAACCGCCTGTGCTGGAAGTGCGCGACCTTTGCGTCCGCTTCGACGTGAAAGGCGGGCTTCTGAACAGAACCATCGCGCGCGTACACGCGGTCGAAGGCGTAAGCTTCGACATCCAGCCGGGCGAGACGCTGGCGCTGGTCGGGGAGTCCGGCTGCGGCAAGTCCACGATCGGCAAGGCGCTGCTGGGGCTGGTGCCGTGGACGGGGTCCGTCAGGGTGCTGGGCAGAGAAACGCGCGGACTTGGTCCCACGGGGCTGAAAACAGTGCGCCGTCAATTGCAGATGGTGTTCCAGGATCCTGGCGCATCTCTGGATGCACGGATGACGGTTGGCGAACAGGTGGGCGAGCCGCTGGACGTGCACGGGCTGGAATCCGGGTCGGCCCGCACTGACAGGATTGCGTGGCTGTTCCGGAGGGTCGGCCTGTCGCCCGACATGATGGGCCGCTACCCGCATGAATTCTCGGGCGGGCAGCGCCAGCGCATCTGCATCGCACGCGCGCTGGCCGTGTCGCCACGGATCATCGTGGCCGACGAAAGCGTTTCGGCGCTGGACGTGTCCGTGCAGGCGCAAGTGCTGGACCTTCTGCAGGAACTTCAGGACGAGGACGGGCTGTCCTACCTGTTCATCAGCCACGACATGGCGGTAATCGACCAGGTCGCGGACCGGGTGATGGTGATGCGGCTCGGTCAGGTCGTCGAGGAAGGCACCCGCGATGCGGTGCTCCGCAGCCCCGCGCACCCCTACACGCGGCGGCTGCTGTCGGCGGTGCCGGTGCCCGACCCGTCCCGCGCGCGTCCGGTACGCCTGCAGGACGCCGACGATCCGCAAAGCCCGATCCTGCCGGTCGGGCAGCAACCCGAGCGGCTGCATCTCGCTCCGGTGGGGGACGATCACCGCGCCGTTCCGGCCTGACCCCACCGTGGCAAGGATTTGCCCTTTGGCTGCAGCGGCCCCCTGCGCTACGCTTTTCCATGCAACCTCCGAACGAAAAGGGGCGCGCCCGGCGCAGCGCAGACACGCATCATGTGTCGGCTGCTCGCCGGACAGGATCCGGACGGCATCACAGGCGGAAATACGGATGGTGCGGATGAACGGGCAAAGGACCAGCATCCGTCAGGAGCGGCCGTCCGGGACGATCCTCGGACGGGTCGCCGAGGACGGCAAACCAGTGCCGCAACTCGCCTCGCCGCCGCAGTCCGAGGGGTTTGACTGGCAGGGCGAACCCGGGCAGCTTTACCTTGCTGCTGCGCCGCAGGTGCCTTGTCTGGCGCGGCGCGGGCGCAAGGGTCGGCCAGCGCATGATCGCCGCACGGCAGGCGGAGCACGCTTCGAATGCGCCTGCTGCCCAGCGGGCGCGCCTTTTGCGCTGGATGGCGCGACACAATCAGGGAGAGGGCAACATGGCCAAGACAATCCACAGCATGATCCGCGTCCTGGACGAGGCGCGGTCGGTCGATTTCTACAACCGCGCGTTCGGGCTGACGGTGGCGGACCGGCTGGATTTCGACACATTCACACTTGTCTACATGCGCAACGATGAAAGCCCCTTCGAAGTGGAACTGACCGTCAACAAGGGGCGCACCGACCCCTACGAGATGGGAGACGGGTACGGCCATCTCGCTGTCGTTGTGGAGGACCTGGAAACCGAACACGCGCGGTTCGAGGCCGAGGGACTCGCACCTCGGAAGATCGTGGACTTCGCGCCCGGTGGCACGACGATCGCGCGGTTCTTCTTTGTCGCCGATCCTGACGGTTATCAGATCGAGGTTCTGGAGCGCGGCGGCCGTTTCGGCTGAACCCCCACGCGCCCCCTGTTCCAGGGTGCGACGTGCCGTCCCATCACTGAAACGGCATTTGCTTTTTCGGCAGCACACAAAGAAACATTTTCTTCGCATGCTAGTTCATCTACTGGCGCGCGCCTTCAGTTCGCCGTGACCAGACTTTTTGGATGATACTTAGCCAACAAAGACGCCATGCAGATTAAGCCCACGCGTGCCGATTCACCTGATGTGGCGTCAGTCGCGCGGCCGAAGGCCGACGCCGCTCCAGGTATTAGCGGATATGCCGAAACAAGGCGACTGAACCGTATCGCCCTGATCCTCGCGGCGGCTGCGACGCTGGTCGCTGCAATTGTCCTGGTCGCCGGTTGGCTGGGGCATTTCGAAGTCGTCGTCCGGCTTCACCCAAGCTTTCCGGCGATGGTCCCGTCAAGCGCGCTGGGGCTGCTTTTCGGTGGTCTCGGTGTGCTTGCGCACGTCCTTCGCCTCGACCGGCGTCTTTCTTTTGTGTTTGGACTTCTGGTGCTTGCAGTGTTGATCGCCGAAGCCTTTGTCGGCGATCTGTCTCTCGGGTCGCAACCCGGTGACGCCATGTCCTTCGCCACGCGCTTGGGGCTTGTCGGGCTGGCGGTCGTGCTGATCCTCGACCTTAGCCCGAAGGCCTGGACACGTCGCCTGCGCGTCCATACTAACACGGTCCTGCTCAGTCTGATGTCGATCCCGCTGATCGCTTACGTGATCAATGCCGCCTCGATTTGGAACAACCACATCTACACCTCCATGGCGCTGCATACCGCGCTGTGCCTCGCTGCATTGTTCGCGGCGATGCTGTGCGGAAACGCGCGCGGCACCTGGGTCATGATCCTTGCCGAACAGGGCCCAGGCAGCAAGATGGCCCGCCGGATGCTGCCGGTCGTGGTGGTCACGACCATAATCCTGTTCAGACTGGCGCTGTGGGCAACGGATCTGAACTTTGTCAGTTCGGACTTTCGCCTGTCGGTCCTCGCCTTCGCGCAGATCGCCACGATCAGCGCCGCCGTGCTGTATTTCGCGCGGGTCAACAACGAAGCCGAACGGCGCACGCGCGCCGCCGAAGCGCAGACACTACAGGCCGAGGCGGATCTGATGCGCAGCGAGACCCGCCGCCTCAAGAACGAAGTGGATCTTGCGCGGACCCAGCGGATGGACACCCTGGGTCGACTGGTCGGTGGCGTGGCGCATGATTTCAACAACCTGCTGAACGTGATTGGTGGGAACCTGAAGCACCTCGAACGGACCCATCCCGAAGCCTTTGCGTCCGATACCGTGCAGGATGCAACCACAGCCGTTGCGGATGGCACCCATCTGACCCGCCAGCTTCTTGCCTACGGGCGGCAGTCGCAACTGTCGCCCGGCCTGTGCAACATCGACGACGTGGCGCAGCAGACACTGGACATGTTCCGCCGGATCGCCATGCCGGGCGTGACGGCCGAACTGGACGTCGCCCAGCCGGGCCTCGCGGCCACCCTCGATGCGACAGCGCTGCGGCAGGCACTTCTGAACCTGCTGCTGAACGCCCGCGACGCCATGCCCGAGGGCGGCATCGTGCGGGTCCGGCTTGCGCGTGCGATCCTGAACGACGCGGACATGCCGCGCTTCGCCGATGGCGAACCGCTGGACGCGGGTTCCTACATCACGGTTGCGGTCAGCGACACCGGTACCGGCATCGCGCCCGACCTGCTGACCCATGTCACCGAACCTTTCTTCAGCACCAAGAAGCTGGGCGAAGGGTCCGGTCTGGGCTTGTCGATGGTGCTGGGCTATTGCCGCCAGTCCGATGGGAACCTGACCATCGACACCCGCGACGGCGTCGGCACCACCGTCACCATGTGGTTTCCCGCCGACTGAACGGTTCCGAAGGCTTCGGCCATACAGGCTCCGATCCAGATCAGTACCGTCCCGCATCCGCGCGAGGGCCCGGCTGCCCGCATGACGCAGCAAAAAAGGCGTGCCCTGAATCAACGATGACGCCGTTGCGGAATGATATGTTATACGATAACAAGTGTGCGTCTCCAATCCAAAAGGGGGAATCGCGCACCGGAAGAACCGACAACGCCAATACGGCCCATGCGACAGGGCCAGTCCGCTCTCACTTCCTCTTCCACTCCCACTGCCCCGACGCCGCCGCCATGCCCCAGCCCTGATCACGGCGTCCGCCTCAGGCAGATCTGCGGGGCGCGATCTGAAAGGACCCTAGATGACACGTATCACCCCCGCCGGACTTGTGCCGACCCTGTCCGCCACGCTTGCCGCCTGCGCCCTTGTTCCCGTTGCCGGTCTCGCACAGGACACCCGCCAGCTGGAGGCCCATGTCCACGGCGTCAGCACGCTCGAACTTGCCGTGGAGGGCAGCGTCGTCGAGATGAACCTGCACTCGCCCGGCATGGACATCGTCGGCTTCGAGTACGAAGCGAGCACCGATGCGGACAAGGATGCCGTAGAGGCGGCGATCCGCACCATGCTTCTACCCGAGAACATCGTCACTCTCCCCAACGCGGCGGAATGTCGGCTGACCGAAGTTCTGGCCCATCTGCACACTGGAGGTCTCGAGCACGAAGAAGGCGAACACCATGACCATGCCGAGGAAGCAGCCCACAATCATGAGCATGAGCATGAGCATGAGCATGAGCAAAATGCTCATGGCGAGGACCACAAGGACAGCGCCGGGCACAGCGAGTTCCATGCACGTTACATCTTCGCCTGCGAGCATCCCGAAGACCTGACGACTATCGGTTTCCCTTTCTTCGAGAGCTTCGGGAACGCCCGCGAGATAGAGGCGCAGTTCGTCACCGGCACGCTTGCTGGCGCGACCGAGATCGTGCGAGATGCGCCGGAACTGACGCTGGAGTGACGATGACCGACGCGGCCCTCACGCTGAGTGATGTGCGGTTCACATGGCCCGGGCGGGGCGGCTTCACGCTGTCCTGCCCGGACTTCCGGCTGGCGCAAGGCGAACGCCTGCTGCTGCTCGGGCCGAGCGGGTCGGGCAAGTCCACCTTCCTGTCTCTGGCTTGCGGGATCGTCACCGCCGATGCCGGCAAAGTAAGCGTGGGCGGCACCGATCTCGGCGCGCTGCGCAGCGGCGCACGAGACGGCTTCAGGGCAGAACACTTCGGCCTGATCTTCCAACAGTTCAACCTGTTGCCCTATGCAAGCGTGGCCGACAACATCCTGCTGCCGCTGCGCTTCGCGCCAGCAAGGCGCGCGCGGGCCACCAACGCAGGCGCGGGCGGCGCACGGGCCGAGGCCGCGCGCCTGTGTGCCGCACTGACCCTGCCCGACGGCGTGATGGCGATGCCCGCCGGGCGCTTGAGCGTCGGCCAGCAGCAGCGCGTCGCGGTCGCGCGCGCGCTGATCGGCCAGCCGCCCCTGATCGTCGCGGACGAGCCGACATCGGCGCTTGATGCCGCGGCGCAAGACGTATTTCTCGGGCTGCTGTTCGACCAGGCGGCGACGGCCGGATCCTCGCTGCTGATGGTCAGCCATGACGACCGGCTCGGCGCACGCTTCGACCGCGTGCTGCGGCTGGACGAAATCGCTGCGACAGCGCGCGGGGTCGCGGCATGATCCTGCGGCTCGCCATCGGATCCCTGCTGGCGCGGGGCCTCACGGTCGGAATGACCGTGCTCGCCATCGCGCTGTCGGTCGGGCTGTTCGTGGGAGTGGAAAAGGTCCGCACAGGCGCGCGCGACAGTTTCGCCGACACCATTTCGGGAACCGACCTGATCGTCGGAGCGCGGTCCGGTTCAGTGCAGTTGCTGCTGTATTCCGTGTTCCGGATCGGCAATGCCACCAACAACGTCACTTGGGAAAGCTATCTCGACATCGCGGCGCGGCCCGAGGTGGACTGGATCGTGCCGATCTCACTGGGCGACAGCCACCGGCAGTTCCGCGTGATGGGCACCACGCAGGCCTTCTTCGAACGCTACAGGTACCGCGGCGGCCGCGCGCTCGAGATGGCGCAGGGCCACGGGCTGGATGATCTCTACGACGCGGTGATCGGGGCCGACGTAGCGGCGACGCTGGGCTATTCCGTGGGCGATCCAATCGTCGTGTCGCACGGGCTGGCCTCGTTCACCGACCATGCCGACCAGCCGTTCCGGGTGGCCGGGATCGTCGCGCGAACCGGTACGCCGGTGGACCGTACCGTGATCGTAAGCCTCGAGGCGATCGAGGCGATCCATGTCGATTGGCAGGGCGGCGCGCAGGTTCCCGGACGCCGGACCCCAGTGGAGGCGATCCGCGAAATGGACCTGACCCCGACAGCGATCACCGCCGCCCTGGTCGGCACAGAGTCGCGCCTGCAGATCTTCGGCTTGCAACGCTGGATCAATACCTACCCCGAAGAGCCGCTTCTGGCGGTCCTGCCCGGCGTCGCACTTCAGGAATTGTGGCAAATCGTTGGTGTCGCGGAAACGGCGCTGGTGGCGGTGTCTGCGATGGTCGTCGTGACCGCGCTCCTTGGCATGATGGCGATGATCCTGTCGAGCCTGAACGAACGGCGGCGAGAAATGGCGATCTGGCGCGCCATGGGCGCAAGGCCCGTGACGATCCTAGGTCTGCTGGTGCTGGAAGCGGCGCTGATGGCCGCGCTTGGCGCGTTGCTGGGGATGGCTCTGCTCTACGGCGCGCTGGCGATGGCGCGGCCGTGGATCGACGCAAGCTTCGGCATCTGGCTGCCGATCGACCCGCCAAGTGCCCGCGAGGTTTGGGTTCTCGCAAGTGTGATCGGCGGGGCGGCCCTGGCCAGCTTGCTCCCGGCGCTACGGGCCTATCGCATGTCGCTCGCCGATGGCATGATGGTGCGGATATGATACGCCGCACGCGCCTTTCGCGCCGGGCCTTCGGGCTGCTGGCAGCCGCGGGTGCCGCGCTTCCGCGCGCGGCGCTCGCCACTCCGTTTCGGGAAATCACCTGGGACGACCTGATCCCACCCGGCGTGCCCTATGCCGAGATCATCGGCGAAGGCGAGATCGACGAGCAGAACGACACATGGAACCCGATCTTCGACGAGAACGCAACGCGGCTCAACACCGCGCTCGACGGGGCGTCGGTCAAGCTGCCCGGCTACATCATTCCGCTCGACATCGGTGCGGAGGGCGTGACCAGCTTCGTGCTGGTGCCTTATGTCGGGGCCTGCATTCATGTGCCGCCCCCGCCGCCCAACCAGCTTGTGTTCGTTACGACAGAGACGCCCTGGCCCGGCGACATGCTGTGGGACGCTGTATGGGTGTCTGGTCGGCTGGCCGCCCGGCTGCAATCCACCGCCATCGCCGAGATCGGCTACCAGATCACCGCAGAACGTATTGAGGTCTATGAATGGTGACGCCTGACCTGTCGCGCCGCGTCGCCTGTCTCGGGCTGGCCGCGTTTTTCGGATTGGGCACAGCGCCCGCGCGCGCGGACAACCCGGTCGATCTGGACTGGAGCGATCTCGTGCCAGAGGGCGAAGTCGGTCTGCCCCCCGCGCTCCAGGGCCTTGTGGAGCATGGCGCCGCCCCGCTTGCCAGCCTGCAACCGCCGTCCAGCGGCGTGCGCACGGACTGGAACGGTCAAACGGTGCGGCTGTCGGGCTTCATTGTGCCGCTGGACTTCTCGGGCACCGGGCTGACAGCTTTCCTGCTTGTACCCTATGTGGGCGCCTGCGTGCACGTGCCGCCGCCACCGCCGAACCAGCTGGTGCTGGTGACCACAGAACGGCCCTATGAATCGGACGGGCTGTTCGAAGCGGTCACCGTCACCGGCATGTTCGGCAGCGCGTCGTCCTCGACCCAGCTGGCGGAGGTGGGCTATGCCCTCTCCGCCGACCGCATCCGCCCCTACCGCGGCTGACCGCCGCGGGGGCGAAGGACTGCCCGCGTCAGGCCAGATCGACCGGCAGAAGCGCCGACGGGATGTTCTGGTAGCAGACCGGGCGCAGGAAACGCCGGATCGACAGCGTGCCGACCGAGGTCGCGCCGAAATTGGTGGAGGCCGGGTAAGGCCCGCCATGCACCATGCTGTCGCAGACCTCCACACCGGTGGGAAAGCCGTTGGCCAGCACTCGCCCGGCCTTGCGTTCCAACACCGGCAGGAGGCGTTGCGCCAGCGCAGCGTCCTTCCCGCCTTCGTCCATGTGCAACGTCGCGGTCAACTGCCCGTCCAGGCTGCGCGCCACCGCGTCCATCTCGTCAGCGTCCTGCGCTACGACAACCAGCCCGAGCGGGCCGAACACCTCTTCTGACAGCGCGTGGTTGGCCAACCAGTCCCGCGCAGCGACCCGGAACAGGAATGGTCGTGCCTCGCGACGGTCGCAGACCGACGTAAGCACCGACTGCACCCCGGCCTGTTTACCCAGCGTCGCCGCGCCGTCGGCATAGGCCTCCGCGATGCCGTCGGTCAGCATCACCTGCGGTCCGGTCTCTCCAAGCGCATCCAGCGCCGCCTGAACGAATGCCTCGGCATCAGTGCCGTCCGTGACAACGACAATACCGGGATTGGTGCAGAACTGCCCCGCCCCCATCGTAAGCGACCCGGCCCAGCCGCGGCCTAGATCCTCCGCCCGTGCGGCCAGCGCACCGGGGAGCAGAAACATCGGGTTCACCGATCCAAGCTCTCCGTAGAAAGGGATCGGATCTGGACGCGCGACGCACAGGTCGAACAGCGCCCGCCCCCCGGCCAGCGAGCCCGTAAAGCCGACCGCGCGCACCAGCGGGTGCTGCACCAGCGCCTGCCCGACATCACGGCTGCCGCCCTGCACGAACGAGAACACGCCTGCCGGGACCCCGCAGGACCGGATCGCGGCCAGAACCGCCTCGGCCACGATCTCACCGGTACCGGGATGTGCTTCATGGCCCTTCACGATGACCGGGCAGCCCGCCGCCAGCGCCGCCGCCGTATCACCGCCCGCGGTCGAGAAGGCCAGCGGGAAGTTCGACGCACCGAAGACCGCGACCGGACCGACCGGGCGCTGCATCATCCGCAGGTCGGGCCGGGGCAGCGGCGCTCTGTCCGGCAGCGCCGGGTCGTGCCGCCGGTCAAGGTAATCGCCTGCCGCCACGTGCTGCGCGAACAGGCGAAGCTGACCGGTGGTGCGCCCGCGCTCGCCCTCCAAGCGCGCCGGCGGCAGACCAGTCTCGCGCGTTCCGATATCAGTGATCTCGGCGCCACGCGCGTCGATCTCGTCGGCGATGGCGGTCAGGAAGGCGGCACGGCCCTGACGCGTACCGTAGCCGTAATCCCAGAATGCCTCTTCAGCGGCGGCGGCGGCCTTCGCCACAAGCTCGGGCGTGCCGACACTGACAGAATGGCCGGGCCCCTGCGCCGGCGTCGAGGTGACGGTCTGCGCAGCGCCTGTCCAAGTGCCGCCGATCAGATGTTGGCCGTGGGGAGTGAAGGTCATGGCGTATCCTTTCCTATCCGGGTCCGTCCCGGTCGTCGTACTGCGCTGCCGGTCCCTTGCCAGGCCGCGCTCAGGGCCTCGGCCAGCCCTTCCGCCGCGTCGGCACGGCTTGAACGGGCGGGCGCCTGCACGTGCAGCGGGCTTAGCGACATTTTTCCTGATGTGCCAGCATTTTTCTTATAGGAAAATTATTGCAAAAAAGAACC
This sequence comes from Meridianimarinicoccus roseus, assembly GCF_003172915.1. Classification (GTDB taxonomy): domain Bacteria; phylum Pseudomonadota; class Alphaproteobacteria; order Rhodobacterales; family Rhodobacteraceae; genus Meridianimarinicoccus; species Meridianimarinicoccus roseus. Next base: position 48,943 of record NZ_QGKU01000006.1, on the reverse strand, counting down.
AGCGGCCCCATGCTCGAATCAGAATCAACAGAGAGGTCACTCCAATGAAGAAACTCACTCTGCTCGCCGCACTGGCGGGCCTTGTCGGCATCGCCGGAACGGCGCAGGCGGACAAGCTCGACGACATCATGGCCTCGGGCACGCTGCGCTGCGCCGTGGTGCTGGACTTCCCGCCCATGGGCATGCGCGACGAGAACAACGAACCGATCGGCTTCGACGTGGATTACTGCCGCGACCTCGCCGCCGCGCTTGGGGTCGAGGCCGAGATCGTGGAAACCCCCTTCCCCGAACGGATCCCGGCGCTGATGTCCGGCCGCGTGGATGTGGGCGTCGCATCCACCTCGGACACGCTGGAGCGGGCGAAGACCGTCGGCTTCTCGATCCCCTATTTCGCGTTCGAGATGGCGGTCACCGCGAACACCGGCACCGGTATTTCCTCGTACGAGGGAATGAAGGGCTTCACCGTTGGCGCCGTGGCCGGCACCTACGAAGCGATCGCGCTGGAAGCGCAGGTCAACGAATGGGGCGAGGGCACGTTCCGTCCGTACCAGACGCAGGCCGACGTGTTCCTCGCTCTCAGCCAGGGGCAGCTTGATGCCACCGTGTCCACCTCCACCGTGGCGCAGGCCAACGTGCAGTCCGGCAATTTCGAGAACATCCAAGTCGTCGGCTTCGCGCCGTTCGACACCGACTATGTCGCGCTGTTCGCGCGCCGCGACGAATACGGGCTGCTGAACTACCTCGACCTGTTCGTGAACCAGCAGATCCGCACCGGCCGCTATGAGGAGCTTTACGAGAAGTGGGTCGGCGGCGAGGTGCCGCGCCTGACCATCCCCAACGCGCACCGCTGATCGACCGCCATTCTGCCCGGCGGCGCGGACACTGCCGCGCCGCCGTTTTCATTCACCGCAACGGACGCGACACCACATGTTCGATTACACCTTCCAATGGGGGCAGGCGATGGCCCGCTTGCCGCGGATGCTGGACGGGGCCGTGGTCACCATGCAGATCGCGGTCCTGTCCATGGCGCTGGGGATCGCGCTTGCAATCCTGCTGACGGTCCTGCGGCTGTCGGGCTCGCGCCCGCTTATGGCCGTTGCCACGACCTGGGTCGAGATCGCCCGCAACACACCCGCGCTGTTCCAGATCTACATGGCGCATTTCGGCGTCGCCAGTTTCGGGCTCTATCTCAGTCCGTTCGCATCCATTCTTGTCGGCATCACGTTCAACAACGCTGGCTACCTGACCGAGAATTTCCGCGGCGCGCTGAAGGCGATACCCGACACGCAGTCGCGCGCAGGCCGGTCGCTCGGCATGAGCCAGATACAAGCCTTCCGCTATATCGTCATGCCGCAGATGCTGCGCATCTCGTTCCTGCCGATGACGAACCAGATGGTATGGGCCATCTTGATGACCTCGCTCGGGGTGACGGTGGGCATGAACAGCGACCTTTACGGTGTCACGCAGGATCTGAACGCGCTGACCTTCCGCACGTTCGAGCTGTTCGCCATCGCCGCCGTGATCTTCTACGTGATTACCAAGACAATCACCCTTGGCGGACGCCTGATCGCCTCCCGCCTCTTCCGGTATTGAGGAGCGCGCGATGTTCGACACCTCGCTGACCCTGCGCGACCTCATGTTCCTGGCCGAAGGCGCGGGCGTGACCATCCTCGTGACCGCGATCTCGGTCGTGATCGGCACGCTCCTCGGCATCCTCTTCGGCGTGATCCGCACGCAACTCGGCCCGGTGCTGTCCGCGCCGCTCACTTTCGTGCTGGACATATTCCGGTCCGTGCCGCTGCTGATCCAGCTTGTGTTGGGTAACGCCTTCGTCGGAATGGTGCTACAGATCCAGATTTCTGGTTTCACCGTCGCCTGCATGGTGCTGTCGCTCTATACCTCCGCCTACTGCGCCGAAATCGTGCGCGGCGGGATCGAGGCCGTGCCTGAAACCACCCGCCGAGCGGCGCGCTCGCTCGGCATGACCTGGGGCCAGGACATGCGCTACATCGTGATGCCGCTGGCCACCCGCGTCGCGCTGCCGTCCTGGATCGGCCTCGCGCTCGGTGTGATGAAGGACAGCGCGCTCGTGTACGTGGTGCAGGTCACCGAGCTTCTGAAGTCCACCCAGATCCTCATCACGCGCCTGCAGGAGCCTCTGTTCCTGCTGCTGATCTGCGGCGCGTTCTACTTCATCATCAGTTTCCCGCTGGCCCGTTTCGGCGGCTATCTCGAAAGACGGTGGTCCAATGATTGACATCCAGAACGTCCGCAAATCCTTTGGCGATTTGGAGGTCCTCAAAGGGATCGACCTGACCGTCGAACGCGGCGAGGTGGTGACCGTGATCGGCGGGTCGGGGTCGGGCAAATCGACCCTTCTGACCTGCATCAACGGGCTGGAGCCGATCAACGGCGGCAAGATCACCATCGACGGAACCGAGGTTCACGCCCGCTCAACCGACCTGAACAAACTGCGGACCAAGGTCGGGATCGTGTTCCAGCAGTTCAATGCCTTCCCGCATCTGACGGTGATGGAGAACGTCACGCTGGCCCCGCGCAAGGTCCTGGGCATGGGCCGCGCCGAAGCCGAGGCGATCGCCGAGAAGCAATTGCGCCATGTCGGGCTGGCCGACAAGCTGTCCACCTATCCCTCGCGGTTGTCGGGCGGGCAGCAGCAGCGCATGGCAATCGCGCGCGCGCTGGCCATGTCGCCCGGCTACATGCTGTTCGACGAAGTGACCTCAGCGCTCGATCCGCAGCTTGTGGGCGAGGTGCTGGAGACGCTGAAGATGCTGGCCGAGGAAGGCATGACGATGATCCTCGTCACCCACGAGATGAGCTTCGCGCGAGATGTGTCCGATCGGGTGGCGTTCTTTCACAAGGGCGTCATGGCCGAGATCGGCGCGCCGGACCAGTTGTTCGGCGCGCCCCGGCATCCCGAAACGCAAGCGTTCCTGTCCAAGGTGCGTTGACCGCCATCTGCCGCAGCTCCGGGTCGCACGGTCCGAGTTTCGCCTGAATTATGTGCATCGCGCCCGATTTGCGGGCGGCTTTTGCCGCAACGGCGGGGCTGGACGCGGCGGGCCCGCCCTTCGCGTTACGCCGGGGCCGGGGCCGGGTATGGCCGGGACATGGATCTTCGGTTCTTCGAAATATACCGCCGCAGCGACTATCTGCTGCTTCTGCTCGAAGGCGCGGCGCTGAGCGCGGCGCTGACCATCACCGCCGCGCTGACCGGGATGGCGCTGGCGCTGGCGCTGTCCGGCGCGCGCTATGCCCGGCTGTCGGTTCTGCGCCACGTTGCCGCCGCCTATGTGGAGTTCATCCGCAACACGCCTCTGATCGTGCAGCTGTTCTTCGTAGCCTTCGGCCTGCCGACGCTGCTGGGCTACCAATGGCCATTCTGGGCGCATGCCCTTCTGGCGCTGACGCTGAACTTCTCGGCGTATTTCTCGGAAATCCTGCGATCGGGCTATGCCACCGTGGGCACCGGCCAGACCGAGGCGGCCGCGGCGCTCGGTCTGAAGCCTCGCCAGACCTTTTTCAAGATCGTGCTGCCGCAGGCCGTCGCAAAGACTTACCCGTCGCTGGTCAGCCAGTTCATCTTCCTGTTCCTGACCACCGGCGTGATCGCCGAGATCGGGGTCAATGACCTGACGCAGGCCGGCAAGTTCATCGACAGCCGCACCTTCCGGTCGTTCGAAGTCTTTTTCACGCTGACGTTGATCTACATCCTGATGTCGTTGTCCTTCAAGGGCGGGCTGGCGGTGCTGCAGCGCCGCCTGTTCCGCTGGCAGGTGGCGCGATGAAGGACCTGCTGACCGGACTTCTCGGCGCGCCCGAGGGTGTAGTCCTCTACCAGTTGCTGTTCGCCACGCAGTTCACAATCTACCTGTCGGCCATCGCCTTTGCGGGCGGCGGGACCGTCGGCGCGCTGGTGACGCTGCTGCGCATTGCGCCCGCGCGCAGCGCCCGAAGCCTCGCCACCGCCTATATCTGGTTCTTCCAGTCCGCGCCGCTTCTGATGCTGCTGTTCCTGTTCGGCCTTGGCGTGCCGCGCCTTCTGGGCGTGAACGTCAATGTCTGGCTCGCCGCCAGCGCGGCGCTGACGCTCTACACCAGCGCTTACCTTGCCGAGGTTTGGCGCAGCGCGGTGCAGAGCATCCCCACCGGACAGTGGGAAGGCGCCGAGGCACTGGGGCTGCGGTTCTGGCAGACATTGCGCCTTGTTGTGCTGCCGCAGGCCGTACGTGTGTCGCTGGCGCCTACCGTTGGCTTCCTCGTGCAGATCATAAAGGGAACCTCGCTGGCCTATATCATCGGGTTCTCCGACCTGATGAGCGTCGGCAAACGCTGGGCCAACGCCCCTGTCGAAGGCACGGAGCCCTTCATCATTTATCCGCTCATGGCGCTGATCTACTTCGCGCTGTGCTTTCCGCTTTCCAGGCTCTCGCTGGGCCTGGAGAAGCGGCTGGGAACGGTCAGGAAAACACCGCCCATAGCCGCATGATGTCCAGAAAACGGGAGACCACGATGTTCAATTTCAAGACCCTTGCCACCGCCGCGCTGCTTGCGCTGCCTCTGACTGCCGGACCCGCCGCCGCAGACCTGTCCGACATCCTCGAAAGCGGCACCGTACGCATCGCCGTGCCGGAATCCTTCGCGCCATTCGGCGCGCTCGGCGCAAGCGGGGAATACGAAGGCTACGACGTGGACGTGGCAAAATTGATCGCCGAGGATCTCGGCGTCGAGCTGGAGTTGGTGCCAGTGACCTCCAACCAGCGCATCCCGTTCCTGGAAACCGACCGTGTTGACCTCGTGATCGCCACGATGGGCGCGAACCCTGAACGCGCCAAGTCGATCTGGTTCTCCTCTGCCTACGCGCCCTTCTTCTCCGGGGCCTTTGCGGCGTCCGACAAGGCCATCGCATCGGTCGAGGATCTGGCCGGCATGTCGGTCGGCCTGACCGGCGGCACGCTGGAGGATCTCGAACTGACCGCCATGGCTCCCGAAACAACCGAGATCGTGCGCTTCGGCGACAACGCCGCAACGCGGGCGGCATTCGAATCCGGGCAAGTGGACGTTCTGGTCAGCGGCAACACGCTGGCCGCGGCGATCAGCGAGGCAGATGCCGACATGGACATTGAAACCAAATTCATCCTGAAGGAATCGCCGGCCTTCATCGGGATCAAGAAGGGCAATCTCGACCTGCTGTTCTGGACCAATACGTTCATCCTGCACAAGACGCTCGGCGGCGAGCTGGACGCACTTTCGCAGAAATGGCTGGGCCAGGCGCTGCCCCCGCTTCCCAGCCTGTAATGGCCCCCGGCGGCCCGCGCGCGCGGCTGCCGAAGACGTCCCGCCCCTGTCCGCGCGCGCCGACCACGCGCCGATCTGGGGCGGGTTTTCCCACCCGGCACCATACAATGAACGGTTGACCGGGCGCCAGGCTGCATGCTGACCTTGATTAACCAAAGCGACAAACGTCTGGGAAGGGGATCTTGATGCGCGATCTAGCAGGCGGGACGGGCCGTCTCCCCGCCAGAGCGACGGCAATCTATCTCGCGTTTCTGCTGGCCCTGTGCGCGACATCCGCACGCGCGGCGGACTGGGCGCCGGTCGTGTTCGGACCAGCCAGCAAGCCGATCCGGCTCGAGTCCGACGATCGCCTGACCCCGCAAAGCGTTGGCGCGGTGGAAATCATGGTCCATCTCGACGAACAGAGCCTGCAGGACCTGCCCGAACGCATGACCGTCTTCGCCTTCGAAGACATCACCCGCACGCACTTCCGGCTCGATATCGTGGACAAGGGCCGCCAGCTGGAATTGCGCAACGCGGACGGCGCGGCGCGCGTGGAGCTGGATATGACGGTGCCAGGATACTACCAGTTGGCCGTCAGCACGGTCGGCGGGGTCAGCCGCATCTTCGACGGCGAGGACCTGCTGGGTGAAGTGCGGATCGGCTACGGCCCGGTGGAACGGCTACCGCTCCAGATCGGGGGCGGCGCGCGCGGCGACACCCCCTTGATCGGCGAGGTGCATTACATCCGCATCTGGGACAAGCCACTTGATCCGCAGACGCTGGCGCTGACACTGTCGGAATACGGATTTCCGGACGATGAGCCTGATCTCGCCCCCTTCGTACGGCTGTACAGCGAATTCACCGATGAAAGCGCCAGCGCCTTCTACACCGAAGCGCTGACACTGGACGACGTGTCCTCCCTGCGCCAGCCAATCGGCGTGCAGCGGGGAGAGCCAGTCGTGTCGTTGTTGCCCAAGGACGGCCGGATCAGCAAGATCGTTGGCATCGGCGGCGACCGGCTGCACGCGCTGACCTTCGTGACCGAGGACCGGTTCGGAGAACGGGCGGGCGCGGCGCGGCACGGTGCCCAGCCCGCCACGGGCACACAGACGCTGACCAGCTTCGAACTTGCGGACGGTGAAACCATCGCCGAAGTGAGGGCCCTGGTGTCCTCGAAGGTCGTCATGGTCCAGGAGGATGCGAACAGCATCAGCGCGACCAACGTCGCCGCGCTGGAGTACCTGACCTTCACCACTTCGGAGGGCCGTGTGTCGCCGCGCTTCGGCAACGCGGATTTCGACCCGGCGACGGCGGGCGGCGTATCGTTCCAGAGCATTGGAATGGCAACGCAGCCAAGGCCCGGTGCAAACGGCACGACGCTTCCCGCGTTCGAGCTGGACGCTGTCGTGGTGTGGTCCGACGATGATGGCGTGCATGCGCTGGATTTCACGCCGCGTGTGTTTCCGCCGGAACTCAATCCGGACGGGCTTTGGGAACCCAAGGCCCAGAACGACGCGCCGATCCTGGTCAGCGACGAGACCGTGCTTTCGCGTGGCGGGCGGCTCCCGCACGGCAACTACGTGAGCCGCTCGGTCATGCGCCTGCGGATGGAGGATCGGGGCCGCACCATCCGGATCGGATACGGCAACATCACCGACCGCCTGCGCCTGCAACCCGACGGCACCTACGCCGACGCGACCGGTGGCATCCTGCGCTTCGTGTCGGAAACCGAGATGATGCTGGGCAATACGCCCTGGAAAAAGGTGCTGCCCCGACCCGACTTGCGCAGCAAGCAGGACTTCATTGCGCTTGGCGGTGTCTTCGCGCAGGAAGGCGCCGCGCCTGTTCTCGACTACAGCTTCCACGGCTACAATATTTCCGACGTCGATCCGCGAGACATCATCAGAAACCGCGGACAACGCAACCTCGTCTTCGCGCGGCCCGGCCCCAAAAGCGTGGACTATTACACGCGCTTCCAGAAGATCGTACCGCAGGGCCTGCTGATCGCGCTGGCGTCGAGGTCGGGCAGCACGACCACGACGGTGACCACCGGCAGCGCCTCCGAATTCTCCGAGGCGCACGCCTCCTCGCTCGGTATCAGCACCGGCATCGACAAGGCGTTCAGCTTCGGGGTCGACAGCCAGGTCACCAAGGACGCCAAGACCAACGGCGAGACCGGCAGCCAGATCGTGCTCGCCGAAAGCTTCCAGAGCGACTATGCGCTGGTGTCGGACTGGCGCCGTCAGAGCCTCGATCCCGACTTCCAGCAGACGCTTCTGTCGATCCTGATGCGGCGCAAGCGCGGCGAGACCGTCGATTACCAGACCGAGGTGATCGACATCTACGGCACCCATTACGCCCATGCGGTCACCAGCGGTCAAAGCAGCCGCAACAGCCTGATCTACAGCAAGGAAGCCGCCGGCGGGCTGATGGAAAACGGCTCCAGCGTCGATGTGCACGCCTCGGCCACCGTGAAGGGTTGGACAAACTCGGGCAAATACACCGACAGCGAGAACCTGTCGGTGTCGGCCAACGCCTCGCTGGAACGGCAGGTCGAGTCGTTCACCGAGATCGGCAGCGCGTCGATCCCGGCACCGATCTTTCTTGACTTGCGGCCGCTCAGCGATCTTGTCGACGTGGTGTTCTTCGAGGACGCGGTATTCGGCGCCGACCAGCGCGCGCTGCCGGTGCAACAGGTCCAGCGCGAACTGTCCGCCGCGATCACCGGCGCTGTCGCCGCGGCCGCCCCGCGCTACGACGACCCCGCAGACATCTGGGAGCCATACGTGCACCGGCTGAGCATCGACGAGGTGGTGTTCGACCTCACCTCGCCCGATCTCAGCGATCTGGACGCGGCGGCTGTGACGGTCGGTTTCGATGATTGGGGCAGGCGCACGCCGGTGACGATCTATGCCTCGTCGCGCGCTTACCCCACGATCCTCGTGCCGGACGACCTGTCCACGATGCTGCACCCGCCCAAGCAGATGAAGCTGCCGCTGCTGGTCGCACCCAAGACGCAGATCATCACGGCGGCGGAGTTCTGCGCCGCAAGCAATCTCGGTGGATCGGAATCGAGCTTCGTGGGCTTTCTCAAAATGACCAAGGTGTTTCGCGGCCTGTTCAAGAACAGCCTGATGACCGACGAGTCCATCGATGAACGGCGCCTCGTACCACTGGAACAACTCGGACCGACGCACACCACCTTCGAATGGCCGTTCAAGGTCACCGACGAAATAAAGGGAACCTGGTCGGTGACCGGCTGGCAAATGCCCGGCAATGGCGGCGCGTTCCGCCCGCTGCCGATCTGCCCGAAAACCTGATGAGAGGAGGCCAGGCATGACCCGACCGACCCTTGCACTTGTCCTGACCGCGTTCCTGGCCTGCCTGATGGCCGCGATGCCGGTCGATGCCGGACAGACCGGATCCAAGCCGAAACCCAAACACCCGCCGGGCGGCGCGGGGGGCGGTGGCGGCAAGGGCGGCGGGCAGTACCAGGCTCCGCTGAACACGCAGGCCAATCGGCAGGCGCAGGCTCTGGCCGCGCGCGCCCGCGCCTTGGGCCAGCGCGAGATCGCGGGAGATTACCAGACCTCGTCGGACCGGGCCGACCGGCTGCCCGCTTTCGACGGCCAGTTCCGCAACGCCGGCGGACAGGCCGGCGGCATCGCTGCCGAGGCCGCCGACCTGGTGCTGGGCAACCCGCCCGCTCCGGTGCGCCAGCGCATGGAACAGGACCTGCTGTCGCGCGGCATTTCCATCGTGCCGACACAGGCGCAGGCGCAGGCTCTGCGTGCGGTGGCGCAGAACCCCGCCATGGGCATCAACGATCCGAACTTCCAGACCGCCCTATCCTATATCGACGACATCTATCTAAACCGCGGCTTCCGCAACTTCGAGATCGAACGGCGCGCGGCGCAGTCGGTCTATGACCGCGTCGATGCAGGCCAGATGCAGGACGAATACGAACAGTTCTCGGCCACGCTGGACCATTTCGGGGCGGCGGGTGCGCATGGCGCCAACGCCTACACCCCCGCGCCTGAACGCGGCCTCTGACGGCACGCGCAGCTCCCGCCGGGCGCGCCGCGCGCCGCGGACGGGGCGCCTTGCGTCGCAAACATCGCCTCGCGTGCAGGCCGCCACGCGCTAGTTTGGTGTGCAACGCTATTCAATCGCCCCAGAAAGACCGCCGAACACGTGAAGAGACCGGGCCTCGATGCGACGGATATCCGTATCCTCAGCGCCGTCCAGCAGCATGGGCAACTCAGCAAGACCAAGCTTGCCGAGATCGTCAACATTTCGCCCACTCCCTGCTGGGCCCGGCTCGACCGGCTGAAGGCAGCGGGGTTCATTCGCAGCTACCGCGCAGAGATCGCGCTGGACCGTGTCTGCGACGTCACGCAGGTCGTGGTCACCGTGTCCCTCACCCACCACCGCAAGACGGATTTCGACCGCTTCGAAGCCTTCGTGCGCGCCCGCGACGAATTCACCGACTGCATCGCAACGGGCGGCGGCATGGACTACGTGCTGCGTTCCGTCTGCCCATCGCTCGCCGCCTTCCAGACGCTGATGGAAGCGATGCTGGACGCCGAACTGGGGGTAGATCGCTACATGACCTACATCGTCACGCGCACCGTCAAGACCAGCCAGCCAAACCTGCTGAAACTGGCCGGACGCGGCGCACCCTGACCCACGCGTCCGAACGGACCGGCCTCTGCCCATAAATCAGCCCGATCGGACTTGGCGTGCCGTTTTTTTGGTCCACATGAAAACCCGATCGGCCACAATATGCCCGCCAGTTCAATCGTCCAAAGGCCAAGCGGACCGGGACAGGCAAGGGAGGAAACAATGCACGCAGACGAATTCGGATTCGGCACCCAGATCCGGAAATCCCCCTATTTCGACGCCACCGTGCGCTGGGGCGCCAAGGCGTTCTCGGTCTACAACCACATGTACATCCCGCGCGATTTCGGCGACCCGGAACAGAACTTCTGGACCCTCGTGAACGACGCGATCCTGTGCGACGTGGCGGTTGAACGGCAGGTCGAAATCACCGGACCGGACGCGGCGCGCTTCGTGCAGATGCTCACGCCGCGCAACCTGTCCACGATGGCGGTCGGCCAGTGCAAATACGTGCTGATCACCAACGCCGACGGCGGCATCCTGAACGACCCGATCCTGCTGCGCCTTGCCGAGAACCATTTCTGGATCTCGCTGGCAGACAGCGACATCCTGCTCTGGGCACAGGGCGTCGCGGTGCATTCCGGCCTCGACGTGATGATCACCGAACCTGACGTGTCGCCGCTCCAGCTTCAGGGTCCGAAATCGGGCGAGATCATGCGCGCCCTGTTCGGCGACGACATCATGGACCTGAAATACTATTGGCTCCGCGAGGTCGACCTCGACGGCATCCCGCTGGTCGTGTCCCGCACCGGTTGGTCTAGCGAACTGGGCTACGAGATCTACCTGCGCGACAGCGCCTATGGCGACGCGCTGTGGGAACGGATCATGGCGACCGGGCTGGAATACGGGCTCAAGCCCGGCCACACCTCTTCGATCCGGCGGATCGAGGGCGGGATGCTGTCCTATCACGCCGACGCCGACATCCACACCAACCCCTATGAACTGGGCCTCGACCGGCTTGTCGATCTCGACATGGAGGCAGACTTCATCGGCAAGGCGGCGCTGCGGCGCATTCGCGATGCGGGCGTGCAGCGCCGCCAGGTCGGGCTGGTGATCGACTGCGACCCACTGAGCGGGCCGAACACGACCTTCTGGCCGATGCTCCGCGATGGCGCCACGGTAGGCAAGGTTACCTCCGCGGTATACTCGCCACGGCTGGACAAGAACATCGCGCTGGCAATGGTGGCAGCGGACTGCGCCCATATCGGCACTGAGGTCGAGGTCGTCACCCCGTCGGGCCCAACTCGCGCAACCGTCGTTGAACGCCCGTTCTACGACCCACGCAAGAAACTGGCCGCGGCCTGACGCGGTGCGGGCGGTCGGCCCCTTGGGGGGCCGGCCGTGCAGGGGTGGTGCCACCGGTGGCCCCGTGTCGCGTGGACAGGGTGGCCCGATACACCTTTCAATGAGGCCATGACCGACCGGCGGACGCGGCCCGCCTCCGGGCGCGCCACCTTGCCCGGCGCGCCGGGGGTCCGCAGCAGCCCCCAACGCACTGGCCACCGACATGCCCCGTTCCCTGCCAATCCTCGCCTGCCTTCTGATCGCCAGCCTTGTTGGCGTCGCGCCCACCACGGCGACAGCGACGGCATCCGAAAAGACGAACCCTGCCGCAGTCTTCTGCACGGACGAAGGCGGCGCCTACGACATCGAAAGCTCGCCGGAAGGTCGACGAGGGATCTGCACCCTGCCGGACGGACGCATCCTCGATGCGTGGGACCATTTCCGCGCCGGGCACACCGCGGAGGGCCCGCAGCCCGCGACTGACCCAGCCGACCGCATCTGGCTGGGCGGGCCAATCCTGACGATGGCCGACGGCGCCATCCGGGCCGAGGCGCTGGCCGTGCGGAACGGGCTGATCGCCCGTGTGGGCGACGCGGAAACGGTGCTTGCCCTGCGCGGACCGAGGACCGAGGTGATCGACCTTGCCGGACGCACGATGGTCCCGGGCTTCGTGGACGCGCATGGACACGTGTTCATGATCGGGATCCAGGCGCTGTCCGCCAACCTGCTGCCCGCGCCGGACGGACCCGTCAACGACATTCCCGCCCTTCAGCAGGTTCTGCGCAGCTTCGCCGAAACGCATCCCGACCGGGTTGCCGACGCGGGGCTGATCCTCGGTTTCGGCTATGACGACGCGCAACTGGCCGAACAGCGCCACCCGACGCGCGACGAACTCGATGCAGTGTCCACCGATCTGCCGGTCTACGTGATCCACCAGTCCGGGCATCTCGGCGTGGCCAATTCTCGCGCGCTTGAACTGGCCGACATCACGGCGGACACGCCCGATCCCAGCGGCGGGGTGATCCGCCGCAAGGCGGACGGGTCCGAACCCGATGGCGTGCTCGAGGAGAACGCTGCCAACCTCGTCATCGGCAAGCTGCTTGGAGGTCTGGACGAGGCGGCAAACCGCGCGCTGTTCCGTGCGGGCACGGAACTCATCGCATCCTACGGCTACACTACGGCGCAGGAGGGCCGTTCCATCCCAGCGGTCGCGCGGCTGATGCAGTCGGTAGCCAGCGATGAAGGTCTGGACATCGACGTGGTAACCTATCCCGACGTGCTGGTGGACCGCGATTTCATCCTGCAGGCCGCCGCGCGTGACTACACCGACAGGTTCCGCGTCGGCGGCGCGAAACTGACGATCGACGGCTCGCCGCAGGGCTTTACCGCGCTGCGCGACCGGCCTTACTACAAGCCGCCCGAAGGCAAGCGCGCCGACTACGTCGGCTATGCCTCCGCGACCGGCACCCAGGTGTTCGACGCCATCGACTGGGCCTTCGCGAATGGCGTGCAGATCCTGACCCACGCCAATGGCGAAGGCGCGTCGGACATGCTGATCGCCGCCATTGATACCGCCACGCGAGCACATGGCCCCGCCGACCGGCGCCCGGTGCTGATCCACGGGCAGTTCCTGCGCGAGGACCAGGTGGACGCCTATCACCGGCTGAACGTGTTCCCCTCGCTGTTTCCGATGCACACCTTCTACTGGGGTGACTGGCACCGCGACCGCACCGTCGGCCCGGCGCTGGCCGACAACATCTCTCCGACCGGTTGGGTAAGGGCCCGCGGTATGATGTTTTCCAGCCACCACGACGCGCCGGTCGCGTTTCCCGACAGCATGCGCATCCTCGATGCTACGGTGACACGGCGATCGCGGTCGGGCGACATCATGGGACCGGACCAGCGGGTCGACGTGATGACCGCGCTGAAATCCCTGACGATCTGGCCCGCCTATCAGCACTTCGAAGAGGACCGGAAAGGATCGCTCGAAACCGGCAAACTGGCAGACCTCGTGATCCTGTCGGAGGATCCGACCGCGATCGACCCCGAAGCGCTCGATACGATCGCGGTGCTGGAGACGATCAAGGAAGGCCGCACGATCTACCGGGCCGACCAGCGGGAGGGGCTTCTCGACTACCGTCCGAGGCGCGACGGCACCGATCCCTATGCCGGGTTCCTGCGGCGCCTCAGCGCCGCGCACGAGACGCAACGAGCGCGGCGCGCGCTCGGCCGCGTGCCGACATCGGGTGACGCGCAGCATTCTGGCGCTTGCGTGGCGCGCACGCTGACCGATCTTGTGACCGCGTCGCTTGTCGCGAGCATCCCTGCGCGGAACTAGGCCGGTCGCGGATCAGCCGTCCAGCGCGGCTAGACCCTCGGCCTCGAACCGGGCAAGCTGCTCCAATTCCGCCGCGCTCAGCAGTATGCCGCTGTCCAGCGCCACCTCGCGGGCCTGGAACCGCCGCTGCGAAGGCAGCCGCGCGCCCTGCCCTGCGATCGCGTCCAGCAGCTTCTCGCCCTCGGCGACAGGGTCGCGCCCGCTGCGCGCGGAAAAGGTTTCCGGGTCAAATGCCACCACCAACGCGCCATGGCGCGGCAGCAGATCGGTGCGGCCCATGAAATCCAGCGCCTCGCGGCTCATGAACTCGCCCAGCATCGCGCCGGCCAGCAACTCGATCATCGTGGACAGCGCCGATCCCTTGTGCCCGCCGAAGGTCAGCATCGCCCCCGCCAGCGCCGCCTCCGGGTCAGTCGTCGGCTGCCCCTGCGCGTCGATCGCCCAGTCCTCCGGGATCGGTGTGCCCGCGCGGCGATGCAACTCGATCTCGCCGCGCGCCGCGACCGAGGTGGCGAAATCGAACACGTAGGGATGCGCCCCGGCGCGCGGCCAGCCGAAGGCGAACGGGTTCGTGCCCAGCAGCGGGTCCTTGCCGCCCGCGGGCGCCACGAAGGAATAGCTCGGGCACATCGACAGCCCCGCCAGCCCCCGAGCCGCCAGCGCCTCCACGTCGTGCCACAGCGCCGAGAAATGAAGGCAGTCGCGGATCACCAGCGCAGCCAGCCCAGTCTCGCGCGCCCGCGCGGCCAGCACGTCCACAGCAGCGTCGAAGGCCGGGTTGGAAAAGCCGCCGCCCGCGTCCACCTCGATCACCGCCTTGCCGCTGTCATGCACTCGCGGCACCGCGCCGCCTTCGACCTTGCCCGCCGCCAGCACCCGCAGGCACCCCTCGATCCGGTAGATCCCGTGCGACTTGCAGTTGTCCCGCTCTCCCGCGACGATGACCTTCGCCACCGCCTCCGCGCTTGGCGCACGCACCCCGCACCGGGTGAAGATGGCGGTCACGCGCTCCTGAAGCGCGTCCACGGAAACGGGGGTCTGGTCCGGCATCGGGGGCCTCCTGTCGGAAAGGTCGGAACGCGTGCGGGGTCAGCCCGCCACGTCTGTATAGGTGCAGGCCCAGAAGACCCGCGTATCGGTATCGTCCATCGCCCGCAGTCCGTGCTTCAGGGTGCTGTCGAAATAGGCACAGTCGCCCGGCTCCAGCACGACGGGTTCGTAATGCTCAACCGTCAGCTCCACCCGGCCGGACAGTACGAACAGCGTCTCCTCGCCGGTATGTGCTTCGAGATCGGCCGGGGCCAGCGGCGCGCGGCGTTCCACTCGCGTGACCAGCGGTACGATCTTCTTCTCGGCCAGCGCGTTGCACAGCACCTCGTATTCGAAGTTCTTGCTGCGTACCTTGCGCCCCTGCCCGGCCCGCGTCACGGTCATCCGCGTGGTCTGGGCCTGCTCGTGATCGGACGAGAACAGCCGTTCGATCCCGATCTCGTAGGCGCGCGCGATCTTCACGAGATTCTCGTAGCTGGGCGAGACGCGCCCGTTCTCGATCTTGTGGATCGTGGACACCGCAAGCCCGGTGCGCTGCGCGGCGACCTCCAGCGTGAAACCGCAGGCTTGGCGCACCGTCTTCATCCGGGCGCCAAGCTCTGCGCGCAATTGCTGCCGCTCCGCATCCCAGTCCTCGGCCACCGGAACGACCGCTGCGGGCCGCGAGGTTTTTTCTGTTCGGGCCATATTTTTCTTTTCTTACCAACCATGATTGTTTAAGCACATATTTGCGTGAAGCACAACACTAGCAACCGGGATCGCGCAGGTAGAGTGGGAATATCGCGCCCGCGAATTTCCCGGCACAGCCCGCCACGACCCGCCAAAGGCCGAAAGGACCGAGCATGTCCGACGTGATCGTCCCCGCGACGGTGGAGGGCCCGGTGCTCGTGTGCACCGAAGGACTCAGCGTGTGGGGCGGCGTCGATCCGGCCACCGGGCAGATCATGGACGCACACCACCCCCAGCGCGGGCAGGACCTTGCCGGACGTATCGTGCTGATGCCCACCAGCCGCGGCTCGTGCACCGGCAGCGGGGTGCTTCTGGGTCTCGCCTTCGCCGGGACCGCTCCCCGTGCGCTCGTCTTCCGCGAAGCCGAGGACATTCTGACCCTCGGCGCGCTGGTGGCGCAGCGACTGTTCGGCCACGCCATCGCGGTGCTGCGCCTCGCGCCCGCCGACTACGACCGGCTCGCCCGCGAACCCCACGCCGCTATCACTCCGGACCGGCTGGTCGCGGGCACGCTCGATTTGCCGCTGCGCGCGGTCGATCCCGACGCGCTCGCGCTGGAGGACCGCGACCGCGCCATGCTGGACGGCGCAAAGGGCGAGGCCGCCCGCATCGCCATGGACATCATCGCTACGATGGCCGCCGCGCAGGGCGCGGGCCGCCTGACCGACGTGACGCGCGTGCATATCGACGGCTGCATCTACGCCAGTCCCGCCTTCCTGACCTTCGCCCGCAAGATGGCCGATACCGGCGCGCGAGTGCGCGTGCCGACCACGATGAACGCGATCTCGGTCGACCACGCGAACTGGCGCACTCAGGGCGTGGATGCCGCATTCGGCCTTCCCGCCAGCCAGCTTGCGGACGCCTACGTGGAAATGGGCGCGCGCCCGTCATTCACCTGCGCGCCCTACCTGCTGCCGGACGGCCCCGAACGGGGCGAGGATATCGCCTGGGCCGAAAGCAACGCGGTGATATACGCCAATTCCGTGCTGGGCGCACGCACAGTCAAACATGCGGATTTCATGGACCTGTGCATCGCGCTGACCGGGCGCGCGGCGCAGGCAGGCGTCTACCTTCAGGACCAGCGCGCGCCGCGCCGCATCCTCGATGTGGCAGTGCCAGACGCCATCGACGATGCGTTCTGGCCGATGCTGGGCTGGCTTGCAGGGCAAGCCGCGCCGGACCGCATCCCGTTGCTGCGCGGGCTGGAGGGACTCGCCCCCTCGCAGGACGATCTCAAGGCGCTCTGCGCGGCCTATGGCACGACCTCTGCGGCGCCGATGCTGCACATCGCCGGGCACACGCCCGAGGCGGACATGTCCCCGGCTCCGGACGCCGATATAAAAGCGATCGGCCCGGCCGATTTTTCGCGCGCCTGGGCCGGGTTCAACACCGCGCCCGCGCAAGTGGATCTTGTGGCGCTTGGCAGTCCGCATTTCTCGGCCGACGAATGCGCCGCCTTCGCCGCGCGGATGGATGGCGGACACGTGCACCCGGATGTGACCGCGATCGTCACGCTGGGGCGCGGCACGCTGGACACGATCACCGCAAACGGCGTGGCCGACAGGCTGCGCGCGGCAGGCGTGACGCTGGTACCGGACCTGTGCTGGTGCTCGATCTCGGAACCGGTGTTCCCACCCGCAGCGCGGGTGCTGATGACCAATTCAGGCAAATATGCCCATTACGCGCCGGGCCTCAGCAACCGCGCCGTGCGCTTCGGCCCGCTCGACCATTGCTCCGAAGCCGCCCGCACCGGCACCGCTCCTTCCGACCCGCCCGGCTGGCTTGCCGCCGCGCGCTAGAGCCCGCCCCTGCCACTATTCCCACCAACACCGCCCCCGACGGACCCACCCGAAAGGACCACCCCATGAAGAAAGACGTGTTTCACGGCACCATCCCGGCCCTGCTGACCCCTTGCAAGGCGGATCGCAGCCCGGATTTCGACGCGCTGGTGCGCAAGGGGCAGGAACTGGTCGCGGCCGGTATGTCCGGAGTGGTCTATTGCGGATCCTGCGGGGACTGGCCGCTGCTGACCGATGCCGACCGCATGACCGGCGTGGAACGGCTGACCGAGGCGGGCGTGCCCGTCGTCGTGGGCACCGGCGCGCTGAACTCGCGTGCGGCGGTAGCTCATGCCGCCCATGCCCAGAAGGTCGGCGCAGCCGGGCTCATGGTGATCCCACGCGTGCTGTCGCGCGGCCTGTCAGTGGCCGCACAGCGCGCGCATTTCAAGGCGATCCTCGATGCCGCGCCGGACGTGCCCGCGATCATCTACAACAGCCCCTATTACGGCTACACCACCAAGGCAGACCTGTTCTTCGCCCTGCGCGACGAGCACCCGAACCTGATCGGGTTCAAGGAATTCGGCGGCAAGGCTGATCTCAGCTACGCGGCAGAGCACATTACCTCCCGCGACGACGAGGTGATCCTGATGGTCGGCGTCGACACCGAGGTGTACCACGGATTTGTCAAATGCGGCGCGGTGGGCGCGATCACCGGGGTGGGCACGATCTTCCCGCGCGAGACGCTGCTCCAGGTGGCGCTGTCGCGCCGCGCGGCGCAGGGCGACCCCGAGGCCGACATGCGCGCCCGCGAACTTGAAAGCGCCTTCGCCGTGCTGGCGAAATTCGACGAAGGCGTCGATCTGGTACTCTATTTCAAGCACATGATGACTCTGAAGGGCGAGGAAGAGTATCGCCTGAATATCTACGAAACCGACATGCTGTCGCCGTCGCAGGCGCGGTTTTGCGAGGCGCAGTTCCACCAGTTCAACGCGTGGTTCGCGGCGTGGTCGCAGCAGGGCGGGGTGATCGCTGAATGCATGTGATCGACAGCCACACCGGGGGGGAGCCGACCCGCGTGATCCTGTCGGGCGGACCAGACCTCGGCACCGGGCCGCTGGCCGACCGGGCCCGCAGGCTGGCTGCCGAACACGGCACCTTCACCCAAGCGGTGTGCGCCGAACCGCGAGGGCAGGTGGCCATGGTCTGTGCGCTGCTGACCGAACCGGTGGACCCCGGCTGCGCCGCGGGCGTGATCTATTTCGACGCGGCCGAGGTGCTGGGCATGTGCGGGCACGGCACCATCGGGCTGGCCGCGACGCTGGTGCATATGGGGCGCATCGGCCCCGGTGAACACCGCATCGAAACGCCGGTCGGCATCGTCGGCGTGCAGGTCCACGACGCCGCCACGGTTACGGTCACCAATGTCGAAAGCCACCGCCTTGAAGCAGCCGTGACACTGCAGGTGCCCGGGCTGGGCCCGGTGACCGGTGACGTCGCATGGGGCGGCAACCGCTTCTTCATCGTCGATCCCAGCCCGGTGCCGCTGCATCGCGGGGCGATCCGCACGCTCACCGACACCGCCATTGCGATCCGCACCGCCGCGCACGCCGCCGGGTCAGACATCGACCACGTGATCCTCCAGGGTCCCCCGGACGCGCCTGGCGTTCATGGCCGCAACTTCGTGCTTTGTCCCGATGACGCCTATGACCGCTCACCCTGCGGCACCGGCTGTTCGGCGATGCTGGCCTGCCTCGCCGCCGACGGCCGCCTCGCGGAGGGCGCGCAGATCGTGCAGCACAGCATTATCGGCAGCGCCTACACCCTGTCGTGGAAGGCGGGCACACAGGGCGGAGTGATCCCGTCAATCACCGGAAAGGCTCATGTCATGGCAGAGGCGACGCTGCTGTTCGACGCGGACGATCCGTTCCGCAACGGCATCCCGCAATGACCAGCAGCCCCGACAAGGCGGATATCGTCGTGATCGGCGCGGGCATCATCGGCGTGACCGCCGCGCTCGCGCTGCAGGCCGAGGGTCGGCAGGTCCGGCTGATCGACCGGCGCGGCGTGGCCGCAGAAACCTCGCGCGGGAACGCCGGCGCCTTCGCCTTCAGCGACGTAGAGCCGCTGGCCACGCCCGGCGTCATGCGCAAGGCGCCGGGCTGGCTGCTCGATCCGTTGGGGCCCCTGTCGGTGCCGCTGGCCTACGCGCCGCGCATCGCGCCCTGGATGTGGCATTTCTGGCGCGCCAGCAGGCCCGCCCGCTACGAAGCCGCGGTCGCCGCGCAGGCCGGGCTGATGCACCTGTCGCGCGCGGCACTGGACCGGCTGATCGTCCGGGTCGACGGCGAACCGATGATGCGCCGTGAAGGGCAGCTGCAACTATATCAGGGCACCGCAGCCTTCCGCGCAAGCCTGCCCGCGTGGGAATTGCGCCGCACGCACGGCATCCGGTTCGAGCTGCTGGAGTCCCCGGGCGCCATTGCCGAAATCCAGCCCGGCCTCAGCCCCCGCTTCGTGCGCGCTGGCTTCACCCCCGACTGGATGAACACCACAGATCCCGCCCGCTGGACCGAACATCTGGCCGCGCGGCTGCGCGCGGCGGGCGGGCGGATCGACACCTCCGAGGTGCTTGGCCTGCGCCAGACCGCGGACGGGGTCGAGATCGCAACCGCCACCGGGCCGCTGCACGCGAGTCAGGTCGTGCTGGCCGCGGGCGCGTGGTCGCACCGGCTGGCCGCCGGTCTTGGCGACCGCATCCCGCTGGAAACCGAACGCGGCTACAACACGACCTTTCCCACCGCCAGCGTCGATGTCCGCACTCATCTGACCTTTGCCGAACACGGCTTCGTGGTCAGCCGCATCGGCGACGGGCTGCGCGTCGGCGGGGCGGTGGAACTGGGCGGGCTCGACCTGCCGCCGAACATGCGGCGCGCCGCAACGCTGGTCGCCAAGGCGGCGGACTTCCTGCCCGGGCTGAACACGACGGGCGGCTCCCAGTGGATGGGCTTTCGCCCCTCACTGCCCGACAGCCTGCCGGTGATCGGCAAGGCGCCCCGTGCGGACCGGGTGATCTATGCCTTCGGGCATGGGCATCTCGGGCTGACCCAGTCGGCGGGCACCGCCGAACTGGTGGCAGCCCTGGCCGCCGGACGCACCCCAGCGCTGCCGCTTGCGCCCTACGCGCCGAACCGGTTCTGACGCGCCTCAGCCAAGGCGCGGCCAGGTGTCCGACAACCGGTAGCCGCCCGGCCATGGGTCGGACGGGTCCAGCATGTGCTGGTGCGTGCCGGTGATCCAGGCCCGACCGCTGATCTCGGGGCGGATCGCGTCCAGCGGGCCGACCTTCGCCGCGCCAAGGATGCGGCCTTCGAATTCGGACCCAATGATCGACACGCCGGTGAACCGGTCCTCCGGCCCCATCTCGCCGCGCGCCGCAAGGATCGCCATGCGCGCCGACACCGCCGTGCCGGTGGGCGAGCGGTCCAGCTTGCCGGGCTGGATCGCCACCACCGACTGTGCCCGCAGAGCCGTGCCGTCGCGGGTGATCGGCCCGGCGAAAAGGCAAAAGGAGTGGTGCGTCCAGTCCGGCCGCTCGGGATGCTCGAACCGGAAAGCCGCGTTCGCCGCGTTGGTAATCCGCACCCCGGCTTCGGCAATGGCGCGTGCGTTGTCCGGGTGCAGCGCGACCCCCGCCGCCGCCGCGTCGACCACAACGAAACTGTCCCCGCCGAAGGCCGTATCAACAGTCAGGCGGCCAAGGCCCGGCACATCCAGCGGCACGCCCAGGCGGGTGGCGAAGGAGGGCAGGTTCTCCACGTGGATACGCTCGGCCTTGCCTCCCGCGCAGTCGGCACGGACCTGCACCAGTCCGCCGGGCGCCTCCAGCACCATGTGGGTGACCGGTTCCTGCATGGGGATGATCCCGCTGTCCAGCAGCACGGTGGACACGCAGATGGAGTTCGACCCGGACATCGGCGGCGTGTCCTCGGGTTCCATGATGATGAAGGCGGCCTGCGCCTCGGGGTGGCGCGGCGGCACCAGCAGGTTCACGTGGCGAAAGACACCGCCGCGCGGCTCGTTCAGCACGAAGTTGCGCAGCGCGTCGTCCTGCGCGATCCACGCGCGCTGGTCCCAGATCGTGTCGCCCGGCGGCGGCGTGACGCCCCCGGTGATGACATCGCCCACCTCGCCCTCCGCATGGCAGGAAACGACATGAATGACCTTGGTGCTGCGCATGGCACTGTCCTTCGGCTGCGGGGCGCACCCCGGATGATCCGGCCCTCCCGTGCCCGCGCACGGGGCCGGCGGCCGCCCGCCGATCTAGCCGTGCAAGCCTCCCGGCCGCAAGGGAAAGCGGTGTGCGAGGCGCCTGGTCAGGAACCCGGCGCGCGCGCCGTCCAGATGGTGTGCCTCGGCCCCCGTCTGCCGCGCCCGGCGGGCACCGCGTGCGTCTCGGTTTCGAACCCGGCGCGGGTCAGGCGCCGGGTAAAGCCCGCGTCAGGCGCAGCCGACCAAACCGCTAGCACGCCTCCCGGCCGCAGCGCGCGCCGCGCCTCCCGCAACCCGACCTCTCCATAAAGCGCACCGTTGGCGTCGCGGGTCAGTCCGTCCGGCCCGTTATCCACGTCCAGCAGGATCGCGTCGAACCCACCCGGCGTCGCCCGGATCTCGGCCGCGACATCGCCGATCCGGATCTCGGCGCGCGGGTCAGACAGGCAGTCCCCGAACACCGGCGCCATCAGCCCCGCCGCCCAGTCCGCAAGCTCGGGCACGATCTCCGACACCACCAGTCGCGCCGGGCCCGTCAGCGCCGACTGCGCCGCCCGGAGCGTGAAGCCCATTCCCAGCCCGCCGATCAGCAGAACGGGGCACGGCCGCACGCCCAACCGGGTCAGCGCCAGCGTCGCCAGCGCCTCCTCCGAACCGCCGAGGCGGCTGTTCATCAACTCGTTGCCGCCTTCCAGCCGGATCGAGAATTCGTCGCCGCGCCGCAGAAGGCGCAGCAAGCCGCCCTGCGGGGCGGTCGCCGTGGCGAGGGGGATCCATGGCTGCACAGGGTGGCTCCTTTTCGGGATCGGCACGCGGGCGGTGTGCGAACAGGGGTTCTGGCGCGTTTATGGCGCAGGACTGGGCGCTTTTCCGTGCCGGTTACCCGATCCGTCAGGGCGCGGGCAAGCCGCTTGAAGGCACTGGCGGCGCAGCGCCGCGACCTTACTGGACTGCTGCAGGACCCCTACAATTTTCCGACACCTCTCCAACGGCGTTTTGTACGGCCTGCAACGGTATCAAGGCACCGCGCGCAGTGCTGTTGCGCCAGTGTTGCGCGGCGCAACACTGGCCGCGCTTTTTTGCCCGGCCCGCCCGCGCACCCACGGATAGCGCGTGACAGCAAGATGACGCCGGGTTCAGCCTGTGGGCGGAGGAGCACAACAACAAACGGAGGAGAGAATGCTCGACACGACCGCAGACGCCGAGGTGACGGAAGTCCTGTCCCGCTTCGGACAAGCCCTTGAAGCCGGTGACATCGAAGCCGCGACCCAATGTTTTGTCGAGGAGTGTTACTGGCGCGACCTCGTCACCTTCACCTGGAACATCCACACCAGCGAAGGCCGTGACCAGATCGCGGACATGCTGGGCGCGCAGTTGTCCGGCGTGCGCCCAACCGGCTGGCGTCTCGCCGAGGGCGAGGTCGCCACCGCAGACGGCGGCGTGACCACCGCCTGGATCAGCTTCGAAACCGCCGTTGGGCGCGGTTACGGGCTTGTGCGGCTGCGCGACGGGCAGATCTGGACGCTGCTGACCAGCCTTGTCGAACTGAAAGGATTCGAGGAACCCAAGGGCTTCGACCGGCCGCTCGGCGCCAAACATGGCGCCGCCCCCAACCAGTTGACCTGGAAAGAAGAACGCGAGGCAGAGGCGCGCGAGCTGGGCTATGAAAGGCAGCCCTACGTGCTGATCGTCGGCGGCGGACAGGGCGGCATCGCGCTTGGCGCGCGGCTGCGCCAACTGGGCGTGCCCACCATCATCATCGAAAAGAACGACCGTCCCGGAGACAGTTGGCGCAACCGCTACAAATCACTCTGCCTGCACGATCCGGTCTGGTACGACCACCTGCCCTACATCAAGTTTCCCGAAAACTGGCCGGTCTTCGCGCCCAAGGACAAGATCGGCGACTGGCTGGAAATGTACACCAAGGTGATGGAACTGAACTATTGGTCCCGCACCACCTGCAAGTCCGCGAAATTTGATGAAAATACAGGGGAATGGACTGTCGTCATCGACCGCGACGGGCAGGAGGTGACGCTGCGTCCGAAGCAGCTCGTGCTGGCGACGGGGATGTCGGGCAAGGCCAACGTGCCGGAGTTTCCGGGCATGGACAGCTTCAAGGGCGACCAGCATCATTCCAGCAAGCACCCCGGCCCGGATGCCTACCGGGGCAAGAAGGCCGTGGTGATCGGGTCCAACAACTCGGCCCACGACATCTGTGCCGCGCTCTGGGAGAACGGCGCCGACGTGACGATGGTCCAGCGGTCCTCCACCCATATCGTGCGCTCGGACAGTCTGATGGAAATCGGCCTTGGCGCGCTTTACTCCGAAGAGGCCGTCCGGGCGGGCATGACGACCGAGAAGGCCGACCTGATCTTCGCCTCTATCCCCTATGGAATCCTGCACGAATTTCAGATCCCGCTCTACGAGCAGATGCGCGAACGGGACAAAGAATTCTATGAAGGGCTTGAAAAGGCGGGCTTCTGGCTGGACTGGGGCGCCGACGGGTCTGGCCTGTTCATGAAGTACCTGCGCCGCGGGTCGGGCTACTACATCGACGTGGGCGCCAGCCAGCTGATCATCGATGGCAAGATCAAGCTGGCCCATGGCAATGTGGACCGGATCGTGCCCGAGGGCGTGCAGCTCGAGGACGGCACCATGCTGGAGGCGGACGTGATCGTCTATGCCACCGGCTACGGGTCGATGAACGGCTGGGCGGCCGACCTGATCGGTCAGGACGTGGCCGACAAGGTGGGCAAGTGCTGGGGCCTCGGGTCCGACACCCCTAAGGACCCCGGCCCCTGGGTCGGCGAGCAGCGCAACATGTGGAAACCCACGCAGCAGGAAGCGCTGTGGTTCCACGGCGGCAACCTGCACCAGTCGCGGCACTATTCCCAGTTCCTGTCGCTGCAGTTGAAAGCCCGCATGGAAGGGCTGGACACCCCGGTCTACGGACTGCCCGAAACCCATCTTCTGGGCTGAGGGGTCGCGGCCCGGGTCCGCGCGCCCCGGGCCGCCGCCCGCAGACCGGCCCGCCGCGCTTGTGCGGCGGGCCGGTCTGCGGCAAGCTTGTCCCGCACGCGGAAGGGAGGGTCCGCATGAGCGACAGGGAGCATCTGCGCGAGATCGACCAGGTCCTGAACGGCCGCGCCAGCGGACGTGATGCCGTCGTGGCGCAATCGTGGCGGCGCTGCGTGGAACAGTACGGGCTGGATCCGGCCAAGCCGTCGCCCGCGCATATCGTCGAAGCGAGCCGCCTGCGCGAGCATCGCGAACAGTCCGAACGACTGATCGCCATTGCCCGCAGCGGGCTCCAGGCGCTGTTCCGCCAGATCGCCGGGCAGAACTATGTGCTGTTGTTGGCCGACGCCAAAGGCGTCACCGTGGACTTCTTCGGCGATCCCCGCTTCGAGGACGAGTTGCGCCGGGCCGGGCTCTATCTCGGGTCGGACTGGTCCGAAGATCTTGCCGGAACCTGCGGCGTCGGCAGTTGCATCACCACGCGTGAGGCGGTCACGATCCATCAGACCGACCATTTCGACATGACGCACACACCGCTGTCCTGCACCGCCGCACCGATCTTCGACACGGTGGGTGAGTTGACTGCGGTGCTCGATATCTCGCTGCTGCGCTCGCCCCAGCCGAAGATCAGCCAGACGCTTGCCCTGAATCTTGTCAAGACCAGCGCGCGGCGGGTGGAAATGGCCAACCTGATGGCGATGCATCGCGGCGAATGGGTGCTTCGGTTCTCGTCCAGCCCCGAACTTCTGGACGTGGACCCGGATGCGGCCGTTGCGCTGGACGGGTCGGGCCGGATCATAGGCATGACACGCGGCGCGGGCGAAGCGCTGTCGCGGCAGGGCGGCCCGGTGCTCGGCGCCCCGATCGAACAGTTCTTCGAACTGGGCATCGACAACCTGCCCGACCTCATGCGAGGCGTGCCCACCGAGGACCGGGTGATCGGCCTGCGCGACGGTCAGGCTGCGTTCGGCCATGCCATCGCCCCTCAGCGCCCGCGCAAGGCGCGCGCGCTGCCCGACAGCGGCCTGCCCGCCGCGCTGCGGTCGCTGGCGGGGAGCGATCCGGCGATGTCGGTGCTGCTGGACCGCGCGGCGCGGCTGGCTCCCACCCGCCTGCCCCTGCTGATCCGGGGCGAAACAGGTACCGGCAAGGACCGGCTGGCCCGCGCGATCCACGATTGCGATGTGCGGCCACGGCCATTCATGGCGGTCAACTGCATCGGCGCGCCCGGCTTCGACACCTTGCCCGAAGGCGGGACGCTGTTCCTGGACAATCTCCATGACCTTGATCCCGAGGGCCAGGCCCGGCTGCTGTGCCTGCTGGACCGCATTGCCGCCTGCCCGGCCCGCCAGCGACCCCGGATCATCGCCGCCGCAAGCGCCGACCCGGGCGTCGCGGTGCAGGCCGGGCGGTTCCGGCAGGACCTGTTCTTCCGCATCGCCACTGCCATACTGGACGTGCCGCCGCTGCGCCGCCGCACGGATTTCGACTGGTTGCTGGACCGAGTGCTGCGAATGGCGGCGCATCACCGCCCGGGCAGCTTCCGGCTGTCGCCCGCCGCGCGGGCTGAACTGAAAAGCCGCGACTGGCCGGGCAACCTTCGCGAGCTTGCCGGGGTGCTGGAAGCGGCGCTGGTGCAGGCCGAGGGTTCAGTGATCGACCTGCCTGACCTGCCCGCACCCGCGCTGGCCCCGGCAGCTTGCGGCCCGCAGCCCTGCGGGGCTGGCAAGGAGATCGCAGCGGGGGCGCCGCCCCCGCTGGCCGACGTGCTGGAGGCCTGCAACGGCAACATGTCACTGGCAGCCCGGCGGCTGGGAGTTAACCGGTCCACCGTACTGCGCCGGGCACGCCGCGCCGGCCTGCGCCCGGCCTGAACCCGATCTGGGCGTTGACTGGGCGCGGGTCCAGGCCAAGCCGCCGACCGCCAAGCCTTTTCGGAAACACGGTCACGAAGCCGTGCGCGCGCATCGCTCCTCAAGCGGGCGCATCTAGGTATATTGCGAAGTGCGGCGCGGCGCGTTGCCGCCCGCCGGATCAACAGGAGGGATCGACATGCTGACAGCCACGCCATCACGCCGCCTGCTGCTCGCAGCAGGCAGTGCCGCGCTTGCAACCGGTGCCGCGGGCCTCGTGGTTCCGGCCCGGGCAGCGGGGCTTCCCCCCACCCGGTCCATGCGGGGTGGTTCGAACAACTACCGCCCCGGCGCGCCAATCGTCTCGCGCATCGGCAGCGGTGGTTTCTTGATGACCGGCACCGTGCGGCGCGCGGGCGACGGCGCGCCCCTACCGGGACAACGCATCCAGATCTGGGCCCATACAACCGAAGGGCACGAACGCGACCCGCACAGCCACGGTGCGACACTGACTGACGCGAACGGCGTCTTCCGGATGGAGATGCCGCAGATCGTCCCGGCCTTCGGGCAAGCGCATGGACATCTCGCCTTCGACAGCGAGGGCTTCGAGACTGTTTTCCTGCGTCCGGTGATGTCGAGTCCGCGGGACACCCGCCTGAGTGCGGATTTCGTGTTGCAGCCCGTCTGAGTAATGGCGCGGACACGGGCGATCCTGATCTGGGCCATGCTGACGGCGGCCGTGGGCGTGCCGCTGGTCGTTGCCGCGCAAAGCCCTCTTCTCGCATGGCGACAGCCTGTCTACATCGCGGCAGGCCTGTCCGGGGTCGCGGCGCTGGCGCTGCTGTTGGTACAGCCGTTGCTGGCCGGTGGATACCTGCCGGGTCTTCCCCCGCGCCGGGGACGGCGCGTGCACCGTGCAGTCGGCGTGCTGTTGATCGGTGCTGTGGCGTTGCACATCGCCGGGCTATGGATCACCAGTCCGCCCGACATGATTGATGCGATGACGTTCGCAGCGCCAACCGCGTTTTCCCATCTTGGCGTTATCGCCATGTGGGCGCTGAGCACGGCGGGGCTTCTGGCACTGCTGCGCCCTCGCCTGTCCGCGCGCGCGTGGCGGGCCGGGCACAGCACGGCGGTGGGCATCGCGGTGGGTGCCAGCGCTGGCCATGCGCTGCTGATCGACGGCACGATGGGCCCGCTCAGCAAGGCCACGCTCTGCCTTCTGGCTGTTGCGGCGACGGGCCGGGTACTGATCGGGCTGCGGGTCTGGCGGCTGGTACAGCGGCGCACCCCCTGAACCAACCGCCTCGGTGTCAAAAGGCTTCTGGGATCGCGGGTAGCGCACGGCTGCAATTGGTTCCGGAAGGATCGTGCGCGTGCTGCACAAGTCAAAAATCATCATCAAGAATGTCGCGCGCAGCATGCCGGACCTTGTGCGCGGGGCGGCGCCCGGCCCCGCCGTTCGACTTTCGTGCTGGTGCCACGCTGGCGTTGCCGCGCTCGGAACCCGTTGACAACGACCGGGTCGCCGCCGGGCCGCTATCTGTCCGACCCTATCAAGACCGATCCCAACAAATATGCTCTCATGGAACATAATGCCATCTGTCGCTTCTCGCACCCGCGATCGCGCTTTCCGCGCTGGCTGAGGGTGCCAGCTGCCAAAACTGCCCGCCTTAATGGGCCGAATGCGCGTCGATGCTGGCCACCATTGACGACACGCCGGACACCTGTATGTCCCACGACACCCAAGAAACGGCCGGACGCTGAGCCAGCCTCTGGCCCAATGAGCAAGCCCTGTGGCGTATGTTGCATCTTACGGCGTGACTGCCCGGCATCAAGACCGGCAAACAAGGCGTCGCCGCAACATAAAATCCCGAGGGCATTGGGGACATCGCCCGCTTGCTGAAGAACCCGAAGGCCGCCGGTTCGCGATCCCTTACGGCTCGCTCGGCCACTTCGGGCGTGATAGCTCGTCGGTGCACCGGTGCCACAGTTCTTCGCCGACCTTGCACAGCCGGAATACTGCGGGATGGCCGGGTATCTTGATCAGTCCTAGAGCTTCGCGGGTTTTGCCGTTGCCGCCGCAAGGAACCTGGCCAATGACGGCGATCTCGGGAATTTCAATCCGGCCATCGACCACTGAAGCACGCTGGCCGAGAACGAGCTGATCGTGCCCATTGCGCCGCCCGGCATCCTTGCCGGGGCGCTGACGGTGGTGACGCTGTCAAACGGCGATTTCAACCTGATCTGGATGCCGCACACCCCGTATCTGAAGACACTGTTGGTCCCGCTTTGGCAAGACGAAGCTCCTGCGCATCGCGGCGGGGCTTGAACAACCCGACCCCGGCGCACGGAACAGGATTGGCATGGTGTTGCTGTCCTTCGGGCTGTTCCCGACCATGTCGGTGCGCGGCAACATTGCCGATGGGTTGAAGATGCAGCGCCACCGAAGGCAGGAATAGCGACCCGCATGGACGAGGTGCTGACGCCGTGCCGACAGAAACCGTTCGTCGCGCAGCCGGTCACATCGCTGTCCAGCGGTCAGCTGCTGCGCGTCACTCTGGCCTGCGCTGCGCGACCGACTCCGCGACGATCTGGCCCCGCCGCTGCGCCAGTTCGCCATTATAGCCATCTTCGTGACCCACGACCAAGCTGAGCCGCAGGCCATCGCCAACCGCGTGGCAGTCACGCAGGGCGGCAGCGTCGCCCTCATCGACACGCCGGGGACCCTGCCTCACAATCCCGAGACTGCCGTAATGGCACGCGCCGTGTGCCAAGCCATTCCTTTGCCGTGCCCGACACGTGTCGGCGACTGCGCCTGCCGAGGGGGGGAGCTCTACCGCTTTCCAAGGCGACGGACGGGCGCGGGCACGTATAACGGCACAGTCGCCAATGTGCCGGGGACGCTCGATCTAGACCTGTCCGGGGCAGTGCCGGTGATCTTGGGCTACGTGCTCGACGTGATCCTGCCACACGATCTGCCAACCGGCTATGCCGCGCTTTATCCCAGTGCAGGGTACCCGAACCCCGGCCCGACAGCGAGCCTGACGATGACCCCGTCCGGTGGGGTCGGCAACATGGCCACGGCCGTTCTGCTCAACATCTACCAACAGTTCCTGTTCGACACCCGCTTCGGCCCACAGCCGCCCAACATGGTGTATTACGACCCCAACGATGCGACGCTCTATCCGTTCCTCATGAACGTGCGGTTCCAGGTGGTGGACGGAGCCGGCCCGAACGGCACACCGGCCTATCAGGTGCGCCGTCTGCAGATGCTGTGCAATGAAACGCAGTTAGGTTTTCCCGTGAGGAATGGATATAACGGGTATTCCCAGAACTACGGATTCTGGAACGCGAACGGCAACAGCGGCCTGCCGAACAGCATCACGACGCTTGGCACAGTGCCGACCACTCCGGTCCCACTTCCCGCGGGCCTTCCGCTCGCGCTCAGCGGGCTTGCTGTGCTAGGGTTTCTGCGCCGCCGCGCGGCTTGATCACGGCTTGGCGCGGCCGCCCGATCCTTGCCGGATGGGCGCGCCGGTGCCAAGCCCGGCCCGACCGGAAAACCGGAGAGAGGCCGTGTGCGCCGGGCATGGCACCGATGCGGGAGGGGCGGACGCGCGGCCCGCCTGCACCGGGTATAAGCCGACCGGGGCGGGCATGAGAATTCTTATTTTATGAGAGTGGCGCGCCGTCAGATACGTACCGGCGGCAAGCCGTCAAGACAGAAGCCCCGATTGCGCAACGTCCGTATCTGGAAGCCAGCATCGCACCCCGCGAGCTTCTTGCGCAAGTAGCCGATGTACACGTCGACGACGTTCTCGGTACTCGATCCGTCCGCCGCCCAGAGGGCATCGAAGATCTCGCCTCTTGGCCGGGGCGTACCGGGACATTCGGCCAGCAGCGCCAGCAGGTCAAACTCCCTCTCGGTCAGAGAAACCGACTTGTCGCGCCCTTCAAGTCGCCGCGCCACGGCGCAAAGCCGGGCCGGGGCAGGTCGATGCGCGCGCGCGCGCTGTTCCTGCACCCGCAGCCGCGCGACCAGTTCATCGAACGAGAACGGCTTGACGACGTAATCATCGGCACCCGCTTCCAGCCCGGCGGTGCGATGCGCGACTTCCGATAGCGCCGACAGCATCAGCACGGGGATGACCAGCCCCGCCGCGCGCGCCGCGCGCACCATGTCGATCCCGCTGTCGTCGCCCAGCATCACGTCGACGATCGCCCCGTCAAAGGCCTCACTCCGCAGCAGGGCAAGCGCGCGGTCGGCCCGGTTCTCGGTCACGGCGGAATAGCCGTGCAGCGCCAGCCCCCGCGCCAGAGCCGAGGTGATGCCCGGATCGTCGTCCACGATGAGAAGCCGCGGTGTCATGGCGCGAGCTTATGCGTTTGGGACCGGAAGGCGAACCGAAACTTTCGTGCCGGGCGCTTGACCAAGCGCGGTGTCGCGCGGAACAGGGCTTTGCACGGCGATGGACCCTCCGTGTTCCTCCACAACCCACTTTGCCAGCGCGAGCCCGATACCGAACCCCTTGTCCTTGGCGCTGCCAGCCCGCGCGAACCGGTCGAAGATACGCGGCTGGACCGCCGCGGGAATGCCGGGCCCATTGTCGATCACCGCGACGCCAGTACCGTCCGGTAGCGGTGCCAGCCGGACCTGCCCGCCCGCACGTGCGTGGCGGACGGCATTGCGCACAAGCCCGGCCAGCACCTGCCTAAGCCAGTTCGGGTCGGCCCGCACCATCGTGCAACTCGGCACCGGATCACAGGTCAGATTCAGACCGGCCGTGGCGACCTCAGCGGCGACGTCCTCAACCACCTCGTCCAGAAGTGGGCCAAGCGCGAGCGGCACAGGGTCAAGCTCAAGCACGCCGCTGTCGGACCGCGACACGCGCAGCAGATCGTCGATCCGGCGGTTCAGCCGCGCCGCGCGCGCTTCGATCGTGGCGAAGGCCGCTTCGTGGTCGGGCATCCCCTTTCGGCCAAGTTGCGCCTCCATCAGGATGACGGTCAGCGGGGTGCGGAGTTCATGGCTCACATCGGCGAAGAAACGGCGCCGGTTCTCGTCGATGCGGGCCAGTTCGCTGTTTGCGGCGCGCAACTCGCGAGTCCGCGTGTCTATGGTCTGACTGAGTTGCGCCCGATCCTCGCGAAGGCGCGCCTCTCGCAGGGACAGCGCGCGGGCCATTCGGTTGGTTTCTGTATAAAGCTGCCCGATTTCGTCATCCTGGGTGTCCGGCAAGGACACCGAGAAATCTTCGTGACCGATCTGTCGTGCAGCGGCCCGCAGCCGGTCGAGACGCCCGAACTGGGGACGGATCAGACCGACATAGAATACCAGCGCCAGCACAAGCGATAGCAGCGCGATGGCCACGGCTGCGCGGCTCAGGCTACCACGCAGCTGGTCGATCTGCGCAAGGCTGCGATTGCGGAACAGCGCCTCGGAATTCACGGCGTGGTTCAGCAGCGGGTCGAAACTTGACGCGAAGGTGTTGATCTCTGCCCTGAGACGGTCGCGGTCGTCGGTGGGCGACGACAGGCCGGTGACCGCGCTGTTCAGCAGCGCCTCCATCCGCGCGAGACCCAGCGACTGGGTCGCGTGGCGCGACTGCGCGTCGAGCCCCAGCGACTCGGCCCGCGCCACCGCAATTTCGAGATCGGCCCGAAGCGCGAGGAAAGTGTCGCGCAAATCGTCCACCACAGGGGCCACACGATCCGCTCGCGCCAACGGGTCGAGCCCGCTTTGCACGGCTTCCGTGGCGATCACGAGGAAGGTGGAGACCTGTGTGGACAGCGTCGCATAGCGGGCCATGCGCGCCTCGGCCTGAAGCGCGGTATCGAGTCGGTCCGCAACGCGCGTCATGCCGAGATAGAGCGTCAGCGCGGTCAGCAGCGTGCCGGCAGCCAGAAGTGCGGCGCCGCCGGCGAGTCGCGCCCGCAATGACAGGCTGCGCCCTGCGCGGCGCCCAACCCAGTCACTCAGCGCATTTTTTATGTGCATATGCCCTCAAAATGCTCGATCTAATGGCAGTATTCACGACCTATTTGCTGCGTTGCAGCATGGTTTATCCGAAATTGACTCCTATGCCGTATGGTCATTTCATTCCCTCAAGCAGCCGATCGGACAAGTAAAATGATCGAACTTCTCTTTGTCACATGCCTTGCAACCGCAGCCGCCGACGACGGGCCATGCCGCGAACGCAGCCTCCTGTTTACCGACATCACGCCGATGACCTGCATGATGGGCGCACAGCCGGAACTTGCCAAATGGATCAACACGCATCCGGGTCAGACCATCAAGAGTTGGAAATGCCGGGTGGTGTCCTTCGCTGAACACGAGGCCTGAGCTCGGCCCGCGCCGTTACGACTTGCGCTTCATCAGTCCGCGCGACGGGTCATACCCCCAAAGCGCGGCAGCCCCGAAGACTAGTGTGGAACCGAGAACCCACAACAGCGCGACACCGTTGAACTGCAGGTAGAGCAGGAAACGGATCAGTTCCACCACGTAGGTGAAAGGGTTCAGCGCACAGATGTCGTGCAGCAGTTCCGAACTTTCCGCCATTTTCCACAGCGGGTAGAGCGCCGAGGACAGGAAGAACATCGGGAAGATGACGAAGTTCATCACCCCGGCGAAGTTCTCCAGCTGCTTGATGAAGCTCGACAGCACCAGTCCCAGCGCGCCCAGCATGATCCCACCGAGGAACACGCCAGGCACAGCCGCGACATAGCCCATAAGCGGCATGGTGATGTCGAACAGCGCGGCGATGGCAAGAAATGCATAGACCTGAAGCACCGAAATCGCGCTCGACCCCAGAAGACGACACAGCAACAGCCACCAGCGCGGGAACGGGCTGGTCAGCAGCAGCCGCATCGACCCCATCTCGCGGTCGTAGACAAGGCTGAGAGAGCTTTGCATCCCGTTGAACAGCAGGATCATCGCGCATAGGCCGGGAACGATGTAGGTCTCGTAGGTAATGTAGGTCTGGTAGGGCGGGATTATCGACACGCCAAGCGCAGCACGAAATCCCGCCGCGAAGATCAGCAGCCACACCAACGGGCGCACCAGCGCCGACAGGAAGCGTTCGCGCTGGTGCACGAAGCGCAGGAATTCGCGGCCGACGATGGCGCGCAGCACGTTCAGCCAAGCGCTCATGCGTTGCCCCCCGTCTTTTGCAGGAACCAGTCTGACAGGGACTGCTCACCACGGATGTCGCCGGTGCTGCCTTCGGCCAGGATGCCGCCCCGGTGCAGCACGAGAAGGTGATCGGTGTCGCGCACCTCGTCGGTCAGGTGGGTGGTCCAAAGCACGCACAGACCCTGTTCCGCCAGGTCGTGCACATGTGCAACGATCCCCGCTCGTGACGCAGCGTCCAGCCCGACAGTCGGCTCATCCAGCAACAAGACCTGTGGTTCGTGCAGCAGGGCGCGCGCAAGTTCGGTGCGGCGACGGTGCCCGCCGTTCAACGCCCTCACCTTCTCGTCAGCCCGTTCGGCCATATCGAGCCGACGCAACGCGGCCTCGATCCGGGCGGGCAGGCCATTTCGGGGTAGCCCGTGCAAAGCCGCGAAATAGGAAAGGTTCTGCCGGACGGTCAGATCGAGATCGAGCGTCGGCTGCTGGAACACCACACCGAGCCGCGCCAGCGCCCGGCCGGGCGTCCGCCGCAGGTCCTGCCCGGCGATACTGATCTCACCACCTGGCGAGACAAGCAGCCGCGTAAGCAGCGACACCAACGTCGACTTGCCCGCGCCGTTCGGCCCCAGCAGCGCGCAGAACCGTCCCCGTGGCAGATCGAACGATACGCCCTTCAGCGCATCCTTGCTGCCGTAGCTGAAGGCCAGGTCCCTGACCGAAAGTCCGTCCGTCATGCCGCACGCCTCGCTGTGCCCGCGCCCCGGCGGAAGGTCAGGATGGCGGGCCGCGCCGAGCGGCGCAAGGGGCTGCGTCCGGGCCCTGTCACGGCGCCACCAGCTCTGCCGGCGTGCCATGCAATTCGAGGATGCGGTCGGCCAGTCGCTCCGCTTCGGGGCGGGCATGGGTGACGAACAGTGTAGCGGGCCGCGCTTCGGCAATCAGAGCTTCGGTCAGCGCGAGCATCTGCGCCGTCAGGGCCGCATCCAGCGAAACGAAAGGCTCGTCCATCACCAGGACGGCCGGGTTTCCCGCGAAGGCGCGCGCCAGCGCAAGCCGCCGCTGCTGGCCCAGCGACAACTGCCCGGGAAACGCATCCCCGCGCCCTTCCAGCCCGACCTTGTCCAGCGCCGCGATGCCGGCCGATCGGCAAAGCGCGGGATGCGGAATGCACAGGTTGTCGAGCGCGCTGCGCCACGGCAGCAATGTGGGTTCCTGGAAAACGATCGCCAGCGGGTCGGCATGGCTGACGAAACCATCGAAATCGGCGTCGATCCCGGCAACGATCCGCAGCAGTGTGGACTTGCCGATCCCGGAGGGCCCCAGCAGCGCAACCGTCTCGCCCGCCGCGACATCGAAGCGGACCGGGCCAAGCACATGGCGGTCGCCGAACCGCTTGCCCGTGATCCGCACCTCGATCATGCGGTCCTCCAGCGCCGCACGCGGCGTTCCCAGGGTTGCAGCAGCAGCCATTCCACCGCGAGCATGACAGCTATGAAGGACAGCGCGTAGACCAGCACCATCGCCACGTCGAACAACTGGAAATACAAGTGGATCTGGAAGCCGACACCGTTTGAGCGCCCGAGGAACTCCACCACCAGCACGATCTTCCAGATGACGGCAACGCCCGACCGCGCTGCGCCGGCCACGAAGGGGGCAAGTTGCGGCAGCACCACGTGGCGCAGACGCGCAGCTGGCGACAGCCGATAGACATGAGCCATTGCGTCAAGGTCCGGCGAGAGCGCCCGCGCGCCTTCGCGGATCACCGTCGCCACATTGGGGATCTTGTTAAGCGTCACCGCCAGGATCGCGGCAGTCTCGTTCAGTCCGATCCAGAGGTAGCACAAAACGATCAGCACAAGAGCGGGCAGGTTCAGGAAGATCACGAGCCACGGGTCAAGCCAGCGGTTCAGCCGCTCGGACCGGCCCATCGCCAACCCGAGCGCCAGCCCGATGCCCATTGCCAGAGTGAACGCCCAGATCACGCGCATCAGCGTCGCGCCCAGGTGATAGGGCAGCGTGCCCGATGCAAGCTCGCGCGCGAACGGCGGGACAAGCTGCCAAGGTTGCGGCAACACCTGAGGATCCGCACTCAGCGCCGCCGCGACGACCCAAAGCCCCAGCAGCGAAAGCAGCGAAAGCGCCGTCACCTTGGCTGGAGCCATACCCGCCGCCGCCTGCGTCATCGGTGCCTCCGCTTCATTCCACGTCGGCGAACAGACCCGCCGGCACCGATGTCGCTTCGCCCACCAGGTCCGCCCCGCCAAGTGTGTTCATCAGTTCCAACATTCGGGTGGCACCGTCGATGTCGACGGGACCGCGGTTGGGCGTGCCGGCCAACCAGTCCGCCTTGAGTTGATCGAACTGAGCGTCCGAACCGGCATTCATCTGTGGGCGGATCGCATCCCAGGCGGCGGGGTCCGTTGCAAGAAGGTCCTTGGCATCGCGGCTGGCGGCGTACAGCGCCTGCGCGAGCCCGGGATGCGCGTCAAGGAAGCTTTCCTTCAGGTAGTAGCCCAGCAGCGGCGTGTCCGTATCGAGGCCAAGCGCCATGCCCGCATCTTCAACCGAGATCACCTCGGTCATGCCCGCGGCTTTCATTTTCGCCAGAAAGTGCCAGAAGTTGATCGCCCCATCCAGATCGCCGCCAAGGGCCGTCTTGAAGATCAGCGGCGGCGCACCGAAGACCTGTTCGGTTTCGGCCTGCAGGTCCATTCCGTATTCCTGTTGCGCATAGGCGCGCAGGATCAGCCACGACTTGTCCAGAGGTCCGCCCGCTATACCGATCTTTCCTCCGGCCAGATCTTTCAGGCTTTTTGCGCCGCTGTCCGCGGGCGCAACCAGCCCGCCCACGGCGCGGCTATAAGGCACGAAGACGTAGTCTTTGCCTGCCGCGCGCTGCCGGGCGACCCAGATCCAGTCCGCGACGGCCATGTCAGCCTCGCCTCCTTCTACCGCGACCCGTGTCGCGCCGTTGTCGGCATAGGGCACGACCTCGAGCCGGAACCCATGTCCCGTATCAAATCCGTTCTCGGCAATGGTGGACAATTCCCAGTTGACCGTGCCGATCTTGAGGACCGCCGCACGGATCACCGGCAGGTCCTGTGCCGCGGCAGGCAACACGAGGAACAGTGCCAGCAGGGCGGCTGCGGCAGGGCGGGCGATGACGTCGAACATGGTGGTCTCCCGTTCAAATGTCGTTGCGGGCAAGCGCATCGGCGCCGCCCGCGACTAGGGATCTGCGCAGGGGTTCTCCCGCGCGGCAGTCCCCATGCAGAGCTAAGTATAGAGCTATTCGGCCCGGCGGCCGGTTTCGTTCAGGTCGGCATCGAGGGTAATGTCGAACTGGTTGCCGCCCTCGCAAATCACGTCGTCCAGTTCGTATCCGCCGTCATCCTCGAGTTCGATGTCATCGGGAGCCATCTGGCAATTCATGTCTGTCAGCATAGACATGATCTGGTCGACGGTTTCCTGCGCGATGTCCTGCGCCATGGCGGGTGCCGCGATCAAGAGCGCCGCGCACGCGGTTGCAAGTCGTTTCATCTGGTCTTCCCTTTTAGATGTCACTGGATTGAAATCTTGATCTGCTGCGTTTCGCCGGTCGAGCCGGGAATCCGAAGAACGTGCGTGCCCGGCTTGATCGCAATGAACGAAAGCTCGGCCGTTCCCGCGTCGTCGAATTCCAGCGAGTCGATAGCCATCGGTCGAATTTCGATCTTGTTGATGACGATCTCGTTCATCCAGATGGCCCGAAAAAACTCCGGTCCGACAAGCGCGAGTTCGGCGGAGCCGTCCGCGGTGATGTTCATCTTGTAGTAGGCGCCTGATTGCAGCGTCACGTCTTCGCCCAGAGGCTTGCCGGATGCCAGCGTTACCTCGATCGGATCGCCGCGGTTGCATGCCGCGAGAAGCCCCGCGAAGCCCAGGTCGTCGCAAAGCGGTGCGGCAATGGCCGGAACGGCAAGACCGCATGTCAGCGCCACGGCAAGAAACGGTGATTTCATGTCTTCTCTCCTTATGAGGTCTTAGCTGTCCGGTGTAACGACCACGCCCCAGGGCTGCTGGCCGACCTGCACCGACTTGATGGCGCGTTCACTGGCCACGTCGATGATGGTGATGTCGTTGGAATTGCCGTTGGTCGTCAGCAGGTATTCCTCGCCGGGTGTGAAGGCGAGTTGCCAGACCCGCTGCCCGACGATGATGTAGTCGAGCACCTCCAGCGTTTCGCCGTCCACTACCGCAACGCGGTTGGCCGGTCCGAGTGCCACAAACACGCGGCTGCCGTCTTCGGTCACCTTCACGCCCACCGGCTGAAGCCATTCCGGAAGGACGCCCGGCACTTCGAAACCGATCTTCTTGATCAACGTCGGGGTGCCATCCTCGGCGATGTCCATGACCGACACCGTCCCCCCGATCTCAGACGACACGAAGAGCCGGGTTCCGTCAGCTGTGTACTGTGCGTAGCGCGGGCGCTGATCGACCAGCACGTTGTGCTTGATCTTGTAGTCCTCGGTCGAGATGAAGTGCGCCATGTTGGTGGTTTCGGACGTGTTGACCACCCACTTGGCGTCGGGGCTCATGCCCATCCCCTCGGGTTCAACGCCGACCGGAACCTCGGCAAGGATCGTGCGGGTTTCGGTGTCGGTCACGGTGACGAGGTTGTCGTCCTCGTTCGCGATGTAAAGCCGCTTGCCCGATGGTTCGATGATGAACAACTCAGGGTCGGGTCCGGAGGGCAGGCTTTCAAGCTCTTCATAGGTGGTAGTATCGAACACGCGCAC
Organism: Meridianimarinicoccus roseus; assembly: GCF_003172915.1. Classification (GTDB taxonomy): domain Bacteria; phylum Pseudomonadota; class Alphaproteobacteria; order Rhodobacterales; family Rhodobacteraceae; genus Meridianimarinicoccus; species Meridianimarinicoccus roseus. Next base: position 10,727 of record NZ_QGKU01000006.1, on the reverse strand, counting down.
GAGGTTGTCGTCGGACGCACAGACATAAAGCTTTGTTCCGTCTGGGCTTATCGTGATGCCGCGCGGACGGTTGCCGCCGAAGAACTCGTCCAGCACCTCCCACGTTTCCGTATCGAGAACGGTGATCGTGTTGCCCCGCTCATTGGATACGAAGGCCTTGCCGGCAAGGGCAGGAGCCGCAGCCACGAAAGGTGTCAGGACACCGACTACAAGACCGGCCAGCAAGGAAGAGAACGTGTGTTGCGTCATGGCTAGTTCCTCAGTTGAAAGCGGTGCATTCGGTTTCGGGGCGGTCCAGCCCCAGCGTGTCGAGCGGCGAGAACTGGTGCAGGAAGCCGTCCTGCGGGCTGACACTGACCGTTATCGACCCGTCATACAGCAGCACGGGCTGGCGCAGCTGACCGTTCCAGTCGCGGAAGGTCACCTTTTGGCCCTTAAAGGCGGCCAGTTCGAATGCGTCGGACAGCGCGTAGGCGCGCAGCTCCTCGGGATCGACCGTGTTTGCACGGGTCACCCCTTCGCCGATCACCCGCAGGGCCAGCCAGGTATTGTAGTCCTCCGGGCGGGCATAGCGGCCGGTCAGTTCTTCGAACCGGGTCTGGAACTGGGTCGCGCCCCAGGCCTCGTGCGCAGCGTGAAAAGATGTCGGTTCAAGCCCGGCCGACCCCATGACGGGGCGCGGCGTCCAAAGATGATAGGTCAGATAACGGCCGAAATAGTCAGTCCCGTCCGCTGCGATCACGACGTCATGTTCCCGCGCGCCCTGCATGAAGGTCGGCAATTGCCGCTGCACCAAGACATGGCCGGAGTCCGTGCGGCGCGAGCCACCAGTATCCACGAACACCCGTTCTTCGACGATGCGCGCGCCGAATTTGCGCGCCGCGCGGCGATAGGCGTCAGCCAGCGCGGTGTCTTCCACGTTGGACCCGGACACGAGGAACCAGCGATCCCATTTTTTCCAGATCGCGAACTGTGCCACTGCGTCCGCCAGCATGTAGCTGGACGGCGCGACATGAAGCAGGTTCGCCCGGCACGCGTCGCTGCGCAGCGCCACGTCGGGCGACTGTGCGTTGATCACCAGTGCCCCTTGCCGCGCCGCCAGATCCGAAAGGCTTGCCAACTCGGCACTGCGGGCAAGGACGACGAACAGCCTGATCCCCTCGTCCAGCAAAGACCGCATCGCCGCCTCGGCTCCGTCAGGGTCGGTGGCAACGGTCCGCGTCTCGTAGGTGTGACCAAGAAACGAACCGGTGGTCGCGTTGTCACTGTCGCCCACCGACGCGCCCGCGAAGCCCAGATCTTCCGGTATCAAATCGTACCGCGAAATCGGTAGCAGGGTCTGGTAGTCCACGCGCAGCACCGCCGCCCGAACGTCGAGCGCGACCGCTCCACCCGCCCACACGGCACCGATCATCGCCGCCAGAAGCGCAGCCAATATCTGTTTCAAGTTGTCCTCCCACGACCGCGCTTTGTTGGCGGTTTTATCGCGCTAACCCTCGGAAATCCGGGGGCTGTGGCAACCGATACTTTTGGGCCGGTTGCTCGAAAGACGTTACTGGCTCCACACTTGGGTTCGACTCTTATTTTCTAAGAGATGCCATGTCCTTTGTTCCGATCCTGATCATCGCAGCGCTGGTCGCCACGGTCGCTCCCGCCCGTGCCGGAGACCGAGTGGCATTTTTTGGGATAACGTTTCTCGATCAGTCGCTGCAGACCGCGACGCTGGGCCGGGACCCGGCGGAGACGGCACGGATCCGGATGATCGAAATGATGGTGGCCGAGCGGTTCGCGGCGGAGGGGTTCGAACTGGTCAATCTTGAACCGGTTCAGGCCGATCTGGAGCGCACCGTTAATCCGGCGAAATGCTATGGCTGTGATGCCCGCATGGCCAAGGCTCTCGGGGCCGACTACGCGCTTGTCGGGGAAGTGCAGAAAGTATCGAACCTGATCCTGACGATGAACCTGCAACTTCGGGATGCCGAAAACGGAGAAACGGTGAAGGGCCGGGTCGTTGATATCCGGTCGAACACCGACGAAGCCTGGTCGCGCGGGATACGCTACATCCTGAAGTCGGCCTTTTTCACGGAGGAGAAAAAATGAAAAGACGTGTCTTTCTGCAGACAGGTATCATGGCCGCGCTGGTGCCGACGCTGGCCCTGGCCCACGGACCAACCCGCCAGAAGGTGACGCTGACCACGAAGCTGGCAGCTGCGCCCGCCGATGTCTGGGCCGTTGTCGGCGATTTCCAGGACATGTCGTGGCATCCGGCAATTGCGGCCACGACCGGCACCGGCGGAAACGAGATCGACGCGACGCGCGTTCTGTCACTGGGCGCCCCGGACGGGCCGACCATCGCCGAAGTGCTCTACAAATACAGCGCCGAGAAGATGAGCTATTCCTACAGGATCACGGATGTCGACGTGGCGGTCCTTCCGGTCACCAATTATTCCTCGCACCTGACGGTGACGCCGCTTGATGGCGGCGGGTCGCTGGTGGAATGGCGCGGCGCGTTCTACCGCGGCTATCCGAACAATGATCCACCCGAACATCTGAACGACGAAGCCGCGATAGCCGCGGTGACGGGCGTGTACCAGGCCGGGCTCGATGCGTTGGTCGAGCGGTTCGGTGCGGCGGGTAGCTGACGCGGCACTCGCGCTGGTTCTGCTGGCTGTGCCTGCCGAGGCGGAAATCGCCCATGTGACCTGCCAGAACGGAGATGCGCTGTCGGTGATCGACCTGACTGCGGCTGCGGAAACCGACCGCTGGGCCGTGCCGGGCCAGCCCGCCGGTGTGGCCGCCGGGCCGGAAACGGTGTTCACCGTGTCCGCGGGAAGTAAGGCGGTGCGGCGCTGGTCGCGGCAAGGAACGCTACTTGCGCAAACCGTGCTGTCCGACGGCGGCCCTATCGGGGTTGCACATGACGCTGCGCGCGGTCGGCTGTTCGTGTCGGACTGGTACAATGCCCGGATCTGGGTCCTGGACGATATTGCCCTGGCGACGCAGGCCGAGCTTGCGACCGGTGCCGCGCCTGCCGGGCTGGCGCTGTCAGGGGACGGGCGCTGGCTTGCCTCCGCCGACCGGGACGCGGACCGAGTGACGATCTTCGACGCCGCGACGCTGGCCCTGCACCGGACTGTCACAGTTGGCACGCGACCGTTCGGGTTGCGCTTCGACCCCGGCGGCCGTCTGTTTGTCGGCAATGTGGGCAGCAACGATGTCAGCGTTATCGACCCGACGGCGGGCCGAGTGACCGCCACCGTCCCGGTGGGCGAACGGCCCTACGGCATCGCCTTCGCCGCTGGACGCGCCTTCGTGAGCAACCAGTACGCCGACACGGTCAGCGTGATCGACCTTGCCACGCTGGACCCGAACGGGCTGATAGAGGTGGGCGAGTACCCCGAAGGCATCGACGCCACGGCGGACGGTCGGTACGTCGCCGTGGCGAACTGGTTCGGCAACACCCTGTCGGTGATCGACGCAACGTCACTTGGCGTGGTAGAAGAGATTGCGACATGCGACGGCCCCCGCGCCTTCGGTGCCTTTCTCGTGGGAGGAGAAAAATGAGAATTTCAGCCCTTGCCGCGGCGCTGCTGTGCAGCGTCACCGCCCTGCCCGCTGTTGCCGGTGACGCCTGGGACAGCGTGCGCGCGCAGCTTTTCGGCGACCGCCCGCTTCTGGACGGCAGCGACCTGATCGCGTTGGACGCCCCATACCGAACCGCCGACGACGCGCGCACACAGATCGCGGCGATGGTCCACGCCCCAAAGGGGCAGTGGCTTGGCAAGGTTACGCTTGTGCTGGATGAAAACCCAATGCCGGTCTCGGCGGTGTTCGCGCTTGATGCGCCGCAGCAGGGTTTCTTCTTCGACGTGACCATGCGGGTGAACGGCCCGACCGGACTCCACGTGATCGCCGAGACGACGGATGGCCGCCTCTGGGTGACGGAGGGCTTCGTGAAGACCTCGGGCCAAGGCGCCTGTGCGGCACCGCCGGGCAGCGACCCGGACGCCGCGCTCGCCACGCTGGGCGATATGGTGCTGGAGGTCGGTCGGCTTGGCGCCCAGCCCGGCACTGCGGGCGGGCTGGAAGCCGCGCTGACCGGTCGGCTTTCCAAGCTAGACGTGGACATTTCGCACCCGTCCCATTCAGGGATGCAGATGGACCAGATCTCGCTGCTGTATATCCCGATGCGGTATGTCGAAACGGTCGAAATCGACCTCGATGGCGGAGGCTATGTCGATGTGACCGGGTCCATTTCACTTTCGGAGAACCCGCGCATCGGGCTGTCCGTACCGCGCGCAGCCCGTTCCGTCGATGTCACCATGACGGATACACGCGGCACCCGCACCAAGCAGCACAAGGAGCTGGCCGGGTTCTGACGCCCCGCTCAGGGCGTGCCGGGTTGCGGTTCCTGCGGCAGGATCTGCTCCAGCGGGTAGTCCCAGAGCTGCCAGCCATCAGTACCCTCGGGCAGCCAATGGACGGCGGAATAGCCCCACTCGATGGCGCGTTTGGCGGCGTTCCAGCTCATCCAGCAGTCTTCGAGACAGAACAGCACCACCGGCTGCGCAGGATCACCGTCGGTCGCCAGTTCCAGCCCGCGCCGAAAATAATCAGCGGTCACGTCCGCGATCCGTCCATACCCGACATTGGGCAGCCAGATTGCACCGGGAATTGATAAGCGCGGCTTGTCGCGCCAGATCGTGCCTTCGGGCAGATTGGCGGGACGAGGTGCCTGCGGCAACACGTCTATGAACCCTGCTGCGCCATCCGCCCAGAGTGCGTGCGCCTCTTCCGGGCCGATCACGGTTCCGCCCCGCAGGGTCATCGGCACGGGCGCGCGGTAATGATCCATGCGGTAGTCACTTGGTTCGACCGGACGCTCTTCGGCCACCCCGCCCGCTGGCAGCCCCGCAAGCACGAGGACCGCCAGCGCCCGGATCATTGGGAAAGGTCCATCACGGCATCGCCCAGATCGGTGACCAACGGCACTCCGGCGTCATGGAGCAAGGCATTGATCTCATCCTGGTTGCGGCGAATCAGCGAATTGAGCTGGCGTTGCCAGACCTTCTCGCCCTGCCGCACACCCATAGTGATACGGTAATGCAGCTTCGGCGGCAGCGTTTCCTTGACCAGCGGGATGACCTTCAGGTTCGGATGGTCCCGCTTGACCAGCGGACCGCCCAACGGCCCCCACAAGATGGCAGCGTCGATCTCACCGGCTTCGAGGTCGGCCAGCATGTTCGGCGCGGGGCTTTCATGGCGCCTGTCGACGAACAGGTTGTATCCCTTGGCCTTCCCGATCAAACCGTTGCGCGCCATGTGGGTCGCGGGAGGACTGCCAGCGATCACCCCGATTCTGAGCGGGTTCAGCCGCGGATCAGACAGGGTTTCCACGTCGGCCAGCGGGCCGTCCGCCGGTACGATCAGCGCATACACTGACGTGAGGTAGTGATTGGTGTTCAACACCAGTTCGTGACCCTGGGCATAGGCCATGATCACGTCGCAGCGCTTGGCCATCAAGGTCTGGCGAACGAATCCTGTCGCCATCGGAAACCAAGTGTACTCCACCGGCAGATCAAGCTTGCCTGCAATAAGTTCGGCCAGTTCGTTCTCGTAACCGCTGCCGTCTTCGCTGGACATCGGATCATTCGCCGGATCGGCGCAGACGCGCAGCGCGCTGGTCGACACAAGGTCGGAAGTCTGCGCGCCACCCGGCGCCGTCATCAGGCCCAGGGCAAAGGCCGCAAGCGCACCTGCGGCACCGCCCCGCACCCGGGCGGCGTGATCAGCCCATGCAGGCATCTTCGTCCTCGCGGATCACGTCGGACTTGGCTTCTTTCTTGGCCGGGCGGCCGCGCGGAACCGCATCCATCCCACGGGCCTTCAGATAGACATAGATATCATCAAGGTAGCACATCACGTTCGGGTTGTCGCCAAAATGGGGCATCACCGAATTGCCGTTCTGGCGGCCGTTCACGACCACGTCGTAGAAGTCGTAATAGCCCATGTGCACGGCAGAGTTCTTGATCTTGGGCGCGTAGGACGACCCTTCGCCATCGGGCCCGTGGCAGACATGGCATTCCGAATGGTAGCGCCGGAAACCGGAGAAGGTAAGCCAGTCCACCGTGCCGTCCTCGGCCACGTTGTAGGTCAGCAGATCTTCTTCGTTGTAGTACCGCCCGCCATCTTCATAGGCTACGGTGACATCATCGGCATGCTCTGCGGGATTAACCGGCTGATCGTCCCAGTTGCTGGCGGTGACAGCGGCGGGAAGCAGCGCGGTCGCGGCCGCTGCGGCGAGAAGTCGGGATGCGGTGCGCATCATCTAGGATCACCTTTTGGGCTGTGTCTGGAAAAATGGGGCCGGCGCGGATCACGCCGCACCGGCCCCAGCTTGCACGTTGTCGTCAGTCCGGAAGGGCGAACACGGTCAGTTGGCCGCCGAGGGCGGTGTAGTCACTGAGCGCGGCATAGCCACCCACGGCGCCAAGGCCATCGTTCGGGTTGGTCAGACCGGCCGCAAGACCGATCCCTGCCCAGCCGCCGATGCCCGAGAGGATGCCGACATACTGCTTGCCGTCGGATTCGTAGGTCATCACGTTGCCGATGACGCCCGACGGTGTCTTGAAGCGATAAAGCTCATCGCCGGTTGCAGCGTCCACAGCCTTAAGGTGACCTTCGAGCGTGCCGTAGAACACCACGTCACCCGCAGTAGCCAGAGCACCGGACCAGACCGAGAACTGCTCGGGGATGGACCACTTGATCTCGCCGCTGATGTTATCCCAGGCGATGAAGTTGCCCATGCCGCCGTGGCTGTCCGGTGCCGGATACATCGCGAGCGTTGCGCCAACGTAGGGCTGACCGGCGGTGTAGGACACGCGGAACGGTTCATAGTCCATGCACACGTGGTTGGTTGGGACGTACATCAGCTCCGTCTTGGGCGAATAGGCCGCCGGCTGCTGGTCCTTGGTGCCAAGCGCCGCCGGGCAGATGCCGGTGGAGTTGACGTCCTCGCCGTTCTGCTCGGTCGAGTACTGGGCCACCACGGCGGGACGGCCGTAGGTTTCCGAGTTCGGATCCATGTCGACACCCGTGGTCCAGTTCACCACCGGGTCGTACTTTTCCGCCACCAGGAGTTCGCCGGAAACGCGATCCATTGTGTAGGCAAGGCCGTTGCGGTCGAAGTGGGTCAGCAGCTTGCGCTGCTCGCCGTCGATCTCCTGTTCCGTCAGGATCATCTCGTTGACGCCGTCATAGTCCCATTCGTCATGGGGCGTCATCTGGTAGACCCACTTGGCGACGCCAGTGTCGATGTCACGGGCCATGATCGTCATGGACCAGCGGTTGTCACCGGGGCGCTGCGCGGGGTTCCAGGTCGAAGGGTTGCCTGTGCCGTAGTAGAACAGGTTCTCGTCCATGTCAGCCGAATACCAGCCCCAGGTGGTGCCGCCGCCGATCATCCACTGGTCGCCTTCCCAGGTGTTGGTGCCCGAGTTCTCGCCGACCGGCGTTCCAAGATGGGTAGTGTTCTCGGGGTCCATCAGGATGTCGGAATCCGGTCCCATGGAATAGGCACGCCATTCCTGCTCACCGGTTTCCATGTTGTACGCGGTAACATGGCCCCGCACACCGAATTCACCGCCCGAGATGCCGACGATGACCTTGTCCTTGATCGGCAGGACCGTCGCGGTGTTCGTCTCGCCGATCGACGGATCGCCATTCTGGGCTTCCCACACGACCGCGCCGCTTTCGGCGTCAAGCGCGACGACCTTCGTGTCAGCCTGGTGCAGGAAGATCTTACCGTTGGCATAGGCCACACCGCGGTTCACGGTATCGCAGCACATCACTGGGATCACGTCCGGATCCTGCTTCGGCTCGTACTTCCAGATGATCTTGCCCTCGTTCTTCAGGTCGAGCGCATAGACGATATTCGGGAAGGGCGTATGGACGTACATCACGTCGCCGATCACGAGCGGCGAGCCTTCGTGCCCGCGCAAAACGCCGGTCGAGAAGGTCCACGCCACCTGCAGATCGCCAACGTTGTCCTTGTTGATCTGGTCGAGCTCGGAGTACCGCTGGTTCTTGTAGTCGCCGGTCTGGATCGCCCACTGCGTCGGGTCATCCATCAGCGAGATCAGATCGTCGTTCGCCATCGCCATTCCGGCGCAGCAAATGGCGATCCCCGATGTCAACATCGTCAGTCTTTTCATGTCGTTCCTCCCAAGATGTGCGGGTCATACCGCACGGTTGCCAAGACAGGGCCGACAGGGCCGCCCCTTGCCATTGATCGCCGCGCCACCAAGGTCTCTCCTCCCTCGCGCGCGGTAGAAGCCCATGTCGCAGGCCTTTTCGGGTCCGAAGTCAGGAACCCGCGAAGGTCGCGAGATAGGCAATAACGTCTGCCCGCTCGTCCTCCTTGCGCAGACCGGCGAAGGACATCTTCGTTCCTTTCGCGTAGTCGCGTGGTTTTGTAAGGAAAGCACCGAGCTCCTCTGGAGTCCACGTCTTTCCCGCGCTTCCCATCTCGGCCAGCACATCGGAGTAGTCGAACCCCTCGCCCGAGGCGATGGTCCGGCCAACAATACCGTTCAGTGCCGGGCCGACCTTGTTTTCAGCGCCCTCGCCCACGGCATGGCAGGCCTGGCACTTGCGGAACACCTTTTCACCGGCGGCCGCATCTCCATCCTGCGCAAGCGCGGCGCAGGGGACGATGGCGGCCAGGACAGCGGCTGTAAGATATCTGATCATGGTGGTCTTTTTCCTTACGTAGCAGTTCAGATCAGGCGTTCCGCATGCCAGGCGACATGGTCGCCGGCGAACGAGTTCACGAAGAAATACGAATGATCGTATCCCTCCTGCATCCGGAACACCCCGGGCTGACGACGGCGCGCCATCGCCTCGGACAGAGTTTCGGGCTTGAGCAGATCGAGAAACTGGTCCGACGCGCCCTGATCCACCAGCACATCGCCTTTCCAGCCCTTCTCGCCCATCAGCAGGACGGAGTCGTGGATGCCCCAGGCCGCTTCGTCATCACCCAGATACGCGCTGAGCTGCTTGCGGCCCCAGTCGCTTTGCGTCGGGTTGGCGATCGGAGCGAAGGCCGACAACGAGTCGTAAAGATCCGGGTTCTGCATGGCGATGGTCAGCGCACCATGCCCGCCCATGGAATGGCCGGTTATGCCGTGCCGGTCCTCGACGTCGAAGGCGTCCAGCACCAACGCCCGTAATTCAGATACGACATAATCGTACATCCGGTAATGCGGCCGCCACGGGGTGCGTGTCGCGTTCACATAGAAACCTGCGCCCTGTCCCAGATCATAGGCCTCGTCGTTGGCCACACCCTCTCCGCGGGGCGAGGTGTCGGGGAACACGACGGCAAGGCCGTGCAGCGCGGCGTGCTCCTGAAGACCCGCCTTGGTCATGGCGTTCTCGTGGGTGCAGGTCAGCCCCGACAGGTACCAAAGGACGGGTACCGGCATCTGCCTGGCCTGCGGCGGCATGTAGACCGCGAAAGTCATCTCGCAGCCGCAAGCTTCAGAGGCATGAGAATAAACCCCCTGGACCCCCCCGAAACTGCGGTTTTCCGATATGGTTTGCATCGCGTCCTCAGAATTCGACGACGGCGCGGATGGATTTGCCTTCGTGCATCAGGTCGAACCCGTGGTTGATCTCGTCGAGGGTCAGCTTGTGGGTGATCATCGGGTCGATCTCGATCTTGCCGTCCATGTACCAGTCCACGATCCTCGGCACGTCGGTGCGCCCGCGCGCCCCGCCGAAGGCCGTGCCCTTCCACACACGCCCCGTCACCAGCTGGAACGGCCGCGTCGCGATCTCGGCACCCGCAGGCGCCACCCCGATGATGATGCTCTCGCCCCAGCCCTTGTGCGCGCATTCCAGCGCCGTGCGCATCACGCCCACATTGCCCGTCGCGTCGAACGTGTAGTCCGCCCCGCCCCCGGTCAGCGCCACAAGATGCGCCACCAGGTCGCCGTCGACCTTCGACGGGTTCACGAAATCGGTCATCCCGAAGCGCCGCGCCATCTCGGCCTTGTCGTCGTTCAGGTCCACGCCCACGATCTGGTCCGCGCCCGCAAGCCGCAGCCCCTGGATCACGTTCAGACCGATCCCGCCAAGCCCGAACACCACGCCCCGGCAGCCGATCTCGGCCTTGGCGGTGTTGATCACCGCGCCGATCCCCGTCGTCACGCCGCAGCCGATGTAGCACACCTTGTCGAACGGCGCGTCCGGGCGGATCTTCGCCAGCGCGATCTCAGGCACGACCGTGTGGTTGGCGAAGGTCGAGCAGCCCATGTAGTGGTGGATCGGCGTGCCGTCGAGCATCGAGAACCGCGTCGTGCCATCCGGCAGAAGACCCTGGCCCTGCGTCGCGCGCACCTTCTGGCACAGGTTCGTCTTCGGGTTCAGGCAGTACTCGCATTCGCGGCACTCCGGCGTGTAGAGCGGGATCACGTGGTCCCCCACCGCAAGGCTCGTCACGCCGGGGCCGACCTCCACGACAACGCCCGCGCCCTCGTGACCCAGGATCGCCGGAAAGATCCCCTCGGGGTCCGCGCCCGAACGCGTGAACTCGTCCGTGTGGCAAAGACCCGTGGCCTTCACCTCCACAAGAACCTCCCCGGCCCGCGGGCCGTCAAGCTCCACGTCCATGATTTCAAGCGGCTTGCCTGCCTCAACGGCAACAGCGGCGCGTGTTCGCATGTCTG
>NZ_QGKU01000059.1 GCF_003172915.1 Meridianimarinicoccus roseus | reverse complement strand
ATTCGCGACGGTGGCCTTCCGGTCGGTCGGCGCGCGGGAAACCACGGTTTCCACGCGATCGTGGTGCCGATAGCGCGCATCGAGGCGTTCAGCGAGGCGTCGCCGGACGAGCTATCACCACGGAGCGATCTTCTGGGCTCGTTGTCCGTATCAGGCTTCGGACGGTCCATCGGTTTGCGCGACACCGGCGATCTCGTCTCGCTGGTCGAGGCCGGCCACACCCCGGCGCTGCCTGTCGTGTCTCCGTCCACTGGCCGCAACAGGTACCGGTTTCGCCCGGCGGACATCGCGGCATTCCACGACAGGTTCGTGACACTGACGTCTCTGTCAGCGGCCACAAACCTGCATCGGAACACACTAAAGACGCGGCTTCTGGCCTTCGGGGTAACGCCCTTCACCCACGGAGAATGCTCAGACGGTACGGTCTACCTCAGAACGGAGGCATTCTCGGCGTTGGCGCCGAGCGCGACAGGACAACGAGACGTGGAATGACGAAGGCTGTCGAAGACATCCAGCACACAGTATCGAAGCAGAAACTTCGTTCCTCAAATTGAACTTAGAAGAAACTCTCGAAGCCTGAGCAAAAAGTACTTGACACGGTGTGCACGAAAAAACCGCTTTTCGTGCACACTTATGATCCGTTTACAATATGGCAATGGTGGCGACCCCGGCAGGATTCGAACCTGCAACCTGCCCCTTAGGAGGGGGCTGCTCTATCCGATTGAGCCACGGGGCCGCGCCTTGTGCGACACGCCGTATTCGGCGCGCGGTGCGAACGAAGTCTTAAACCATCGCGTCCGGCACGCAACCCTGCCGATGTCCAGAAACCCGTCGAAACGGAGGCTCTCAGACCCGCCGACCGGATGATGCTCTTTGCATTCATCGCGGAAGTATCGCGCACCGATGCGGAACGGCGCACGACAACGGTCGGTCGCGAAGGTGCGGCCTCTGCTCACCGTCGTTCTTCCGGCGCGCGGCAGGTCAATACGGCCCGGGCCAGAGGGGGATTGCGTATCGTTCGGCGCGTTTTCGTCCGTCCTTTGGCGGAATTCGCGCCAGTCTTGGCGCAAAGCCCGAACCGATTGGATGTTCGCCGAGAGACTGCCCACCGCTCGTGCATGACGATCGCTGGCAAGTTGCGCGCCACCTACGAACATGCCACCAGTCCGGCGAGAAGGATACCGGCCCGCGCCTGCGCCCTCGCGTCGAGACAGAGGTGTCGAGCGGTATGTGCCGCCAAAGTTTGGCTCCCTGCCAGAGGCCGTTTTCCGCAAACCGTTCTGTTCCTTGTGGTGCACGCCTTCCGTCGGCCGAACAGTGCGCCGACTTCCGGGCGATGACGTTCACGCGAATGGCCCCAACCGCATTCACGCGGCTCGCGTTATCCGCGACATCCCCGATGCACCGGCGCCGACAGTGATCTGTCGCAAACCAAGAAAGCGCGGGAAGGCGATCTGTCTTGTTCAGCAGACCATCGGGCCATCAATCCCCTCATGGCGCGGCTTTCGGCGGCGCCTTGGGTGTGAAAAGCGCGCGGTCCGGTTTCAGGTCCAGCAGGGGTGTGCCGTCCACGCAGTCGAGGCCACGCACCGTGACCACCCCGCCCGCGATCCCGACCAGCCGCACCAGCGCCGTTCCGATCGGATTGGGCCGCACCGGAGAACGGAGCGCGAAAGTGCCAAACCCGCGCCCGTCAGAAGCCGGACACTGCACGACAAGGTCGCGGCGGCTCCGGTCCAGCCAATACAGAACCTCGATCGCTGGATATGCCGCCAGACCGGCCAGCGCGGCATGCCAGCAAGGATCCAGTTCAAGTCGACATTCCGGACCGTCCGGGCTGCCCTGACGCGGGCAGGCCGCCCGATCGGGCCAAGGCGTGCGGATGCGACCGATAAAGCGCAGCCGCGCATCGTCGGGCGGCGCGAGTTGCACTACCTGCTCGTTCAGGCGCAGGGCTTGAGTCGAAGTCTCGATGCCAGAGTCGTCTGCGATTTTTCCTACCCCACCCTTGCTGACGTCCCGATGCCCCGACCGGGCAATGGTCCGCGCCACCGCACGTGAAGCATTTCTCAGCCTGGCATCGCTGTCCAGTCCCCGGCAGGCGACCGCTCAAGGCATCCGCTGTCACGCAGCAACCCCGGCACCTCGGACGCGGTGCAGGCCTTCGAAGCGCAAACGCAGCATCCTGATCGCCCCCGCGCCGCAAAACCGGCGTAACCTCAAGGCGCGCAGTTCGGATTTGGACAGGGGCGCCCCCGGGGTCTTTGTCCGCCGCCACACCTTGGCGCGCTCGACGGCTGCACCTTTGGCGGACCGCAACTTCTTTCCGAACGCAGCGGAAAGCTGATAGACTATATCAAGCGGCGCTCGGCCGCCCGGACGAAGGCAGTATGGCGAACACGGCGTTTTCCGATCACGAATTTCTCACGGTACGGGAACTGGCGGAACTCCTCCGCCTGAAAGAGCGCAAGATCTACGATCTGGCCGCCTCGGGCGAGGTGCCCTGCTCCCGAGCGACCGGCAAGCTGCTTTTTCCCGCACGCGAGATCCGGGCGTGGATCGAAAGCGCGAAGAGCGGGGGAACCGTGGCCAACCCAGCCCGCCCGCCCATCTTTCTCGGCAGTCACGACCCACTTCTGGACTGGGCGATACGCGACTCGCGTTGCGGGCTTGCCACATACTTCGATGGTTCGCTGGACGGGCTGGAACGCTTCACACGCGGCGAAGGCGTGGCCTGCGGTCTGCATGTGCACGACCCTGCCAGCGGCACATGGAATGTCACCGCGGTATCGCGCGCGGCGGCGGGGCAGAACGCGGTCCTGGTGACATTCAGTCGGCGGATGCGCGGTCTTGTGTTCCGGCCCGATGGCCCTGCCCCGGCCAGCCTTGCGGATGTGGCCGGCCTGCGGCTGGCACCACGGCAAGCGGAATCAGGCACCAGCGGACTGTTCCGCGATCTGGCGGCGCAGGCGGGACTGGACCTCGCAGATGTGCCGCTTGCCCCTGTCGCACGAACTGAAGACGACGCGGTGGAAAGCGTGCGGCGCGGCACGGCCGATGTCGCCTTCGGTCTGGAGGCTGTGGCGCGGGCCTATGGTCTCGACTTTCTGCCGCTGATGGACGAGGAATTCGCGCTGCTGGTAGATCGCAAGGCGTGGTTCGACCCCGCGCTGCAGACCCTTCTCGGGTTCCTGCGCGGCGAGAATTTCGCCGCGCGTGCTGCCGCGCTTGGCGGGTATGCTTTGAATGCGCCGGGCACTGTTCTCTGGAATGGGTGACCCGGCAACCGGCCTACGAGCGGGCGTAGGCCTCCAGCGCCGCGGCGGTGCCTTGATCCCAGATCATCCGCAACCAGCGATCGAACGCATCGGCGAAACGCGGTGCCTGCCCGAGATCCCCATAGATACTGGTCTGCGCCAGCCAACTTGCCGGGGTGTCGCGCGCAGCCACCGCGGCGGCGCGCAGCGCGTCCCAGTGCGGATCGTTGGCGGCGATCTTCGAACCGTCCTCCCGCGTGCCCGCGCACATCCGCGCCCAGAGCGCTTCGACAAGCGCAATCCCGTCCACCGGCGCATCCGCGGCGAGCGCCTCGCGCAGGACTGGAAGCACGAACCCCGCATGGCGCGAGGAGCCGTCGAACGCCACCCGCCGCGTGGTGTCGCGGATGTTCGGGTTGGCGAAGCGGGTTTCGATCAAGTCGGCATAGTCCGCAGGGGCCATGTCAGGAACCGGCACGACATGAGGCACGATCTCATCCTGTTCGACCCGGCGCCAGAACGGCCGGATCTGCGGATGGGCCATGCAGTCGGCGATGGTCGCCACACCCAGTAACTCGCCTGCATTGGCAAGGACCTGGTGCCCGGCATTCAGGATTCGGATCTTCATGGTCTCGTAGTCATGCACATTGTCCGAGAAGGTGGCCCCCACCTTGTCCCAGTCGGGCCGCCCAGCGCAGAAAGCGTCCTCTATGACCCATTGGCGGAAGTTCTCGTGCGTGACCGGCGCAGCATCGTCGACGCCCAGGGCGCGCACTGCGGCGATCTCGGCCGGGCCGGTGGCCGGTACGATGCAATCGACCATCGAGTTCGGGAACGTGCAATGCGCAGCGATCCAGTCACCCAGATCGGGGTCGCCAAGCCGCGCAAGACCGACGACGGCATCGCGCGTGATCGCCCCGTTGCCCCGCAAATTGTCACAACTCTGCACAGTGAACGGGCCCGCCCCCGCATCGCGGCGCAGCCGCAGCGCAGCCACGATGGCGCCGAACGCGGTGCGCGGCGTGGCCGGATTGGCCGCGTCATGCGCGATGTCGGGATGGCCCGGATCGAAAGCCCCTGTCGCCGGGTTCACGAAATACCCGCCTTCGGTCACCGTCAGCGACACGATGCGGATCGCCGGATCAGCCATCTGCGCGATCAGTGCGGCATTGTCCGGCTCAACCGGCAGGAAATCGATCATCGATCCGCAAACCTCGGCCTTGGAGTGATCCGGCCCAAGTTCGATCAGCGTCGTCAGGCAGTCCTGCGCGCGCAGACGGTCACGCATCGCCGCATCGTCCGGGCGCACGCCCGCGCCAACGATTGCCCAGTCCCGCGCGAGGCCCTGCTGCATCAGCCGGTGCAAGTACCAGGCCTGGTGAGCCCGGTGAAAATTGCCCACGCCGATATGAACGATCCCCGGCGACAGGTGCGCTGCATCGTAGTCGGGGCGTGCGATGGTGCCGGGAAGATCGCCAAGCGCGGCGCGCCGCAGCGGAACGGGGTCTTTGGTCATCAGCTCATCCATTGTCCGCCATCCACATTATAAGTCTGGGCAACCACGTAGCGAGCTTCGTCGCTGGCCAGGAAGACGGCCATGCCGGTCAGATCCTCGGGAACGCCCATGCGGCCGAAGGGGACGGCGGCGCCGACCTCGGCCTTCTTCTGGCCCGGAGCCTTGCCTTCGTAGCGGGCAAAGAACGCATCCACGCCGTCCCAGTGTTCGCCATCCACCACGCCGGGCGAAATCGCGTTCACGTTGATGCCGTGCCGGATCAGGTCAAGCCCGGCCGACTGCGTGAGCGAGATGACGGCCGCCTTCGATGCGCAGTAGACCGCCACCAGCGGTTCGCCGCGGCGCCCGGCCTGACTGGCCATGTTGATGATCCGGCCCTTGATGCCCCGATCGATCATGTGGCGCGCGACCGCCTGCAGCGTGAACAACGTGCCGCCGAAGTTGATGTCAAAGACGCGGCGATACGCATCCCTGTCGATCTCGACGATGGGGGCGGCGGTGAAGATCGCGGCGTTGTTGATCAGAATGTCTATCCGCCCCAGCGCGGCGATCGCCGCGCTGACACCCGCATCGACCCCGGTTTCCGTCGCAACATCCATTTCCACCGCCACAGCCGCCTCGCCGATCTCGCTTGCGGCATTTCGGGCGCGGGCCAGATCGATGTCCGCAATCGCGACGCGGGCGCCTTCGGCCACGTAGGCCCGGGCGAAGGCCAGCCCGATGCCGCGGGCCGCGCCGGTGATAAGGGCCGTTTTTCCCGACAGACGCATCACGCGATCCGCAGGCCGGACGCGTCGAAGCGGTGAATGTGCTCGGCGCGCGGGGCCAACGACACGGTATCGCCATGCCGCAACCCGACCTCGCCCGTGGCGCGCACGGTCACGATATCCGCAAGCCCGGTGCCGTGCACATGCAGGAACGTGTCGGATCCCAGATGCTCGGCCACGCCGACTTTGCCTTGCCACGGCCCGTCGTCGACAACATCGATATGTTCGGGCCGGACACCGATGGTTGCGGCATCATGCTGCCGCGCTGCGTCGCCTTCTATGAGGTTCATCTTGGGCGACCCGATGAAACCGGCCACGAACAGGTTGCGCGGCGCCCGATAGAGTTCGAGCGGCGTGCCGACCTGTTCGATGTGCCCGGCCCGCAGCACGACGATCTTGTCGGCCATGGTCATCGCCTCCACCTGGTCGTGGGTGACGTAGATCATGGTCGTCTTGAGCCGCTCGTGCAGTTCACTGATCTCCAGCCGCATGCCGACGCGCAGCGCGGCATCGAGGTTGGAGAGCGGTTCGTCGAACAGGAACGCGGCCGGTTCGCGCACGATGGCGCGCCCGATGGCGACGCGCTGGCGCTGGCCACCGGACAATTGGCCCGGCCGCCGGTCGAGATAGTCTGTCAGGTTGAGCGCCTTGGCCGCAGAGTCGATCCGCCGCGCCTGCTCGTCCTGGGGCACGCCCGCCATCTTCATGGGGAACGCGATGTTCTTGCGGACCGACATGTGCGGATAAAGCGCGTAGGACTGGAAAACCATTGCCAGACCGCGCTTTGCGGGCGGCGTTCTCGATGCGTCGTTGCCATCGATGCCGATAACACCCGACGTGATGTCCTCCAGTCCTGCAATCAGCCGCAGAAGCGTGGATTTTCCGCAACCGGACGGGCCGACGAAGACGCAGAATTCGCCGTCTTCGATGGTCAGGTCCAGCGGCGGGATCACCTCCACGTCTCCGAACCGTTTCGTCACCTTCTCAAGCGTGATCTGTCCCATGGGTCTGTTTCCTTTACTTGACCGCGCCGAAGGTGAGGCCGCGCACGAGTTGTTTCTGGCTGAACCAGCCGAGGATGAGGATCGGAGCGATGGCCATGGTCGAGGCCGCGCTGAGTTTGGCGTAGAACAGGCCTTCGGGGCTGGAATAACTGGCGATGAAAGCTGTCAGCGGGGCCGCGTTCGCAGCCGTCAGGTTCAGCGTCCAGAAGGCTTCGTTCCACGCGAGGATAAAGTTCAGAAGCAGCGTGGAGGCGATGCCGGGTATCGCCATGGGCGTCAGCACGTAGAGGATTTCTTCCTTGAGGCCGGCGCCGTCCATCCGCGAAGCTTCCAGGATCTCGCCAGGAATTTCGCGGAAATATGTGTATAGCATCCACACGATGATCGGAAGGTTGATCAGCATCAGGATCACGACAAGCGCCGCGCGGCTATCAAGCAGACCGAATTCGATGCAGATCAGGTAGATCGGATAAAGCACACCGACTGCGGGCAGCATCTTGGTCGACAGCATCCAGAGCAGGATGTCCTTTGTGCGCCGCGAGGGCACGAAAGCCATCGACCACGCGGCGGGGACCGCGATCATCACGCCGAGAACGGTGGATCCGCCCGCAATGATAACCGAGTTCCAAAGGAAGCGCATATAGTCGGAACGCTCCTGCACCACGGCGTAGTTTTCGAGCGTCCAGCTGAAGTTCAGGAACAGGGGCGGGTCGGCGATGGCCTCCGCCTCTGTCTTGAAGCTGGTGAGGATAGTCCACAGGATCGGGAAGAAGATCAGCAGACCCACGGCCCAGGAGATGGCGGTGTTCAGGGCCTTGCGGCGGGGGGTGACAGCGCGTGCCATGATGGGCTCCTCAGCGGTCCAGGTTCTTGCCGACGATGCGCATCAGGAAGATGGCAACGATGTTTGCAAGGATGATGGCATAGACCCCGCCAGCGCTTCCCAGCCCGACATTCTGGCTTTCGAGAACGCGCTGGAAGATCAGGTAGGTCAGCGTCCGGGTGCCGAAGGCGCCGCCGGTGGTCACGTAGATCTCCGCAAAGATCGACAGAAGGAAAATTGTCTGGATCAGCACCACGATCGTGATCGCTCGGCTGAGATGGGGCAGGATGATGTGGTAGAAGCGCGAGAGCGGGCTTGCGCCGTCCATTTCGGACGCTTCGAGTTGCTCACCGTCCAGCGACTGCACCGCAGTCAGAAGGATCAGCGTAGCGAAGGGCAGCCATTGCCACGACACGATCATCACGATGGACACGGTGGGCGCTTCGGACAGCCAGGCCAGCGGTTCTGCCCCGAAAAAGCGCCACAAATGTGCCAGAAGGCCGTTCGTCGGATCCATGAACATGTTCTTCCAAACCAACGCGGACACGGTCGGCATGACGAAAAAGGGCGCAATGACGAGGATCCGCACGATGCCCTGCCCCCACATGGGCTGGTCGAGCAGCAGCGCAAGCGCCACACCTAAAACGATGGTGATCACCAGCACGCCGCCCACGATCACAAGCGTGGTCTGCACGCTGGGCCAGAAGGCGCTGGATGAAATGAACCGTTCGAAGTTGGAAAAGCCGGCCCAGCCCGGCACGCGGTCGGGACGAAGCGGGAAGTAGTTGCGGAACGAAAACCACAGGGTCATCGTCAGGGGCACCAGCATCCAGCCGAGGAGCAGGATCACGGCGGGTGCCATCATGAAGCGCGCGGCGGAGCGGGAATGCTGAGTGGCCATGAGCCAAAGCCTTTCTGGTCAGGCGCGTGGCCTGTTCAGTCGCGTGACGGGGAATGGCGAAGAAGTCGCGGGCGGCACATGGCCGCCCGCAGGGAGGAACGGCGTCAGTAGCCTGCGGCTTCCATTTCCTCGGTGGCGATGGCCTGCGCCTTTTCAAGCGCCTGTTCCACCGTCTGCTGGCCGGCATAGACCGCCGAGAATTCCTGGCTGACCTGCGTGGCCAGACCGGCGAATTCGGGGATCGCGACGAACTGGATACCGACATAGGGCACCGGATCGACGGTCGGATTGGTCGGGTCGGCCGCATTGATCGACTGCAGCGTCTTTTCCGCGAACGGCACTTCCTGATATTCCGGCGTCTCGTAGAGCGACGTGCGCGCACCCGGCGGCACATTGGCCCAGCCTTCGTTCTCCGCGACCAGCTCGATGTAGTCCTTCGAGGTGGCCCACTCGATGAACTGCTTGGCGGCATCGGCCTTCTGCGTGCCCGCCGGGATCGCCAGCGCCCATGCCCAGAGCCAGTTCGCGCGCTTGTCGACGCCCTCGGCGTTCGGCGCAAGCGCGAAGCCGACATGGTCCGCGACAGTGGAATCGGCCGGGTTGGTCACGAAGGAGGCCGCGACCGTCGCGTCGATCCACATGCCGCACTTGCCTTGCTGGAACAACGAAAGGTTCTCGTTGAAGCCATTGGTCGCGTAGCCTGCGGGGCCATAGTCGTTCATCAGATTTACGAAGAAGCTCAGCGCCTCGTTCCACTCGGGCTGATCGAACTGCGGGGTCCAGTCCTCGTCGAACCAGCGTGCGCCGAAAGAATTGGCTGTCACGGTGATGAAGGCTCCGCCCTCGCCCCAGCCGGCCTTGCCGCGCAGGCAGATCCCGTTGATGTCCTCGGCATCGTTGTCCATCGCCGCCGCGGCTTCGCGGATGAACTGCCAGGTCGGCGCATCGGGCATTTCAAGCCCGGCCTTTTCCATCAGATCGGTGCGGTACATCACCATGGAGCTTTCGCCGTAGAACGGCGCGGCATACAGTGTGCCGTCATGGCTCAAGCCGTCACGCATGGCGGGCAGGATATCTTGTACGTCGTATTCGGCAGACAGATCGTCGAGCGGCACCAGCCAGCCGTTGGCGCCCCAGATCGGGGTTTCATACATGCCGATGGTCATGATGTCGAACTGGCCGCCGCGGGTCGTGATGTCGGTGGTGACGCGCTGCCGAAGCACGTTTTCTTCAAGCGTGACCCACTCGACGCCGATCCCGGTCTGGGACGTGAACGTGTCGGTGTAGCCCTGCATGCGGATCATGTCGCCGTTGTTGACGGTAGCGATCGTGATCGTCGTGTCCTGAGCGACGGCCGCAGCCGTGCACAAGGTAAGCGCCGTGGTGGCGCCGAGAACGCGCTTGAGTGACATCCGTATCCTCCCTGAGCTTGGATGTAGTGCACTCGGTCTACGCCGAAGCACAGATTCGCGTCAACAATAAATTTTACGCGCGATAATTTATGCCGATGTCCGCATGACAAGCGATCCATCGAACAGGGTCGTTGCCTTGGTGCCGGGCCGCTCGCCTGACGCGATGATCGACAGCAAAAGGTCTAGGCTGCGGCCGGCGATCTGGTCATAAGCCTGCGAGACCGTCGTCAACGACGGACAGGTGAACCGCGAGAATGGATGGTCGTCGTGGCCCGCCACACGCAGCGCGCAACCGGTGCCCACACCGACCCGCAGACCCTGCTCATAGGCGGCCGCCAGAAAACCGATGGCAAGCCGGTCGTTGCTGCAGAACACCGTATCGGTCGGCAGGCTTCGCGCCGCGATCATCCGGCTAGCTTCCCGGTGCGCGATTTCCTCGAACGCCCAGCCGACCCCGTCGGCGACCAGCAGCATCGGTGCGTGCCCCAACTTGCGCATCGCCGCCTCATAGGCGGCCCTGCGCTTGTTCGCGTTGGGGTTCGGCGCGTTGCCCATCTCGAACAGGGCCGGAGGCTCACCTGTCCGGGCAAGATATTCCACAATCATACCAGTGCTTTGGAAGTGGTCTGTGCCGAACATCGCATCGCCGACGCTGTCCACGTCGCAGTCAAAAAGGACCGTCGGCACATCCCGGCAGAACGCATCCAGCGCGTCGTGATGCGACCGGCGACCCATTGGGGCAAGCAGCACGCCCGCCGGACGAATTCCCCTCAAGCTCTCCAGATTGGCGACCTCGCGATCCGGATCGCCGTGCGAGCTCAGCAGGATGGGGTTGAAGCCGGACCCGCCGCAGAGCAGTTCCAGGTTGCGCGCGACCTCGGCGAAGAACGGGTCGGCAAGGAACGGCACAACGATCCCGATATTACGCGTCAGGTTGCGGTTCTGATTGATCGCGTACACGTTGGGGGTGTAGTCGTATCGCTCCAGCGCCGTTTCGATCCGCGCACGGGTGGTCTGCCTGACTGAATTCGGGTCGTTGAAGTACTTGGACAAGGTCGGGCGCGATATGCCGCTGACCGATGCCAGCTCCTCCATCGTTCGTACCCGTTGCTGTCCCATCCGCCCTCTCCGACCCACCGTGCGCCGCCGCGCGTTTACGCGTGAAAAGAAACCACGGGTTCTTCCGCTCTGTCAATCTCAGGCCATGTCCTGCCGAAAGTCCAGAAGGTCAGAGAGGTCAGTGCCAGGCACGGCGGCGCAGTCGCCCTCGGGCGCTGCGCGTCGTCCACCAAACATTTTCGGGGGTCTGTCTGGTGCGGTCGAGAAGACTCGAACTTCCACGGGAGTTACCCCACAGCGACCTCAACGCTGCGCGTCTACCAATTCCGCCACGACCGCACTTGCCTGACAGTGCGCGGGGTTTAGCCGGCCGCTTCCGGGTTGTGAAGTGCTTTTTTCAGCGATTTTGCCCTGTCCCCGTTCCGCCAGTCTGGCGTATGTGTGACCGGTGAAACAAGCGGGCCCGGCGAGGCACACACAAGCATGCCCCGCAACGCCGCCGGGCCGGGCAAGCGCCGTCCGTGCGCATCATACGAAGGAACCCCCATGGTGGACTGGACCGTTTCGGACATCCGAGTGCCCTACCCCGACGCGCTGGCGCACATGGAAGCGCGTGCCGCCGCAATCCGTGCGGGCACCGCTTCCGAACAGATCTGGCTGCTGGAACATCCACCGCTCTATACCGCCGGGACCAGCGCAAACCCGGCTGACCTGACCGATCCGGACCGTTTCCCGGTTTATGACGCCGGGCGCGGCGGGCAGTACACCTATCACGGGCCGGGACAACGCGTGGCCTACGTCATGCTGGACATCAGCGCGCGGGGCCGCGACGTGCGCGCATTCGTGGCCGAGGTCGAAGACTGGGTGATCGCCACGCTGGCCGAATTCAACGTCAAGGGTGAAAGGCGCCGCGGGCGGGTGGGCGTCTGGGTGGTGCGTCACGACAAGCCGCCCCTGCCCGATGGCACCCCGCGCGAGGACAAGATCGCCGCCATAGGCCTGCGACTGCGCAAATGGGTGAGTTTTCACGGCGTGTCGATCAACGTGGACCCGGACCTGACCCATTTCGACGGCATCGTGCCCTGCGGCATCCGCGACCACGGCGTCACGAGCCTTGTGGACCTCGGGCTGCCGGTCACGATGGACGATGTGGACGTCGCCCTGCGCCGGACCTGCCCGTTCGGCACGCTGTAACGCGACAAGGCCCGGTCTGCAGCCCGAAGGGCATTGCGGCAGAGGGCAAATCCGCCGATCCGACGGTCCGCGGATCGCGAGCCTTGACCTGAAGCCTCATTTGCGGGAGTTAGCGATAACAGCGCCACACAGGCATGGAGGGCTTCATGACCATCAAACTTGCGATCAACGGGTTCGGGCGGATTGGACGGAATGTTCTGCGCGCAATCGCCGAAAGCGGGCGGACCGATGTGGAGGTCGTTGCGATCAATGACCTCGGCCCGGTAGAGACGAATGCACATCTTCTACGCTATGACAGCGTGCACGGTCGCTATCCCGGCGAGGTCAAGACCGGCGAGGACTGGATCGACGTGGGACGCGGCCCGATCAAGGTCACCGCGCTGCGCGACCCGCGCGAGTTGCCCTGGGCGGGCGTGGATGTGGCGCTGGAATGCACCGGCATCTTCACCGCGCGCGACAAGGCCGCGTTGCACCTTGAGAACGGGTCGGCGCGGGTGCTCGTCTCGGCTCCGGCATCGGGCGCGGACAAGACCATCGTTTACGGTGTGAACCATGACACGCTCACGGCGGAGGACACGGTGGTGTCGAACGCGTCCTGCACCACAAACTGCCTGTCGCCCGTCGCCAAGGTGCTGCACGACCTCGTCGGCATCGAATGGGGGTTCATGACCACCATCCACAGCTACACGGGCGATCAGCCCACGCTGGACACGATGCACAAGGATCTCTATCGCGCGCGCGCGGCGGCGATGAGCATGATCCCGACCTCGACCGGCGCGGCGAAGGCGGTCGGGCTGGTTCTGCCCGATCTGAACGGCAAGCTGGACGGCGTCGCGATCCGCGTACCGACGCCCAACGTGTCGGTGGTCGACCTGACCTTCGCGGCCAGCCGCGACACCACCCCGGACGAGATCAATGACGCGATCCGCGCCGCCGCGGCGGACGGCCCTCTCAAAGGCATCCTCGGCGCGACCGACGACAAGCTGGTGTCGATGGACTTCAACCATGACGCGCATTCGTCGATTTTCGCGACGGACCAGACGAAGGTGATGGGAGGGCGGAATTGCCGGATCCTGAGCTGGTACGACAACGAATGGGGCTTCTCGAACCGCATGGCGGACACCGCACTGGCGATGGGAAAGCTGATTTCCTGAACTGCAATCATACTATTGAACGGACAAGCGGGGCGCATTTGCGCCCCGTCGACATTTGTGCGCAGGTGCCTGCGGGGTGGAGCTGTAGGAGCCTTGCAGGAATTCCGCAGTCGTCCCGCGCGCGGTTTGGCACGCAGCATCGGCCCACGGGCGGCAAGCGGCGCGCTCCGCACACGGACAGTGGATCCAGCCGAAGACAGGCGCCGACACCGTTCGCGTCGTCGTTCCGCGACGCTGGGGTTCTTCCAAGGCCGCAGATCTCGGCTGAGCATGACAATCGCCCCGTCACGTCAGTGTGCCGGGTTCCGCATCGGATGCAGCGGGCTGGGCGCGGTGCGGGCGCCGTCGGGCCGCAGCGTCGAAGGGCAGCGATCGGCATTGCGGCTGGCGCTTCGGCTGCGCGCGTAACGGCCTAAACGCGCTGAGGGGCCGGGGCGGACACCCGGTGCGGCGGAGCTGTAAGAGCAGCCGACCCGCGCAAGCCCCGGCACCGCTCGGTCAGCGGGCGGGCCCGTGTTCCGTGCGCAGCAGTTTGGACGTATCGTAGCCGTTCGCCCGCAGCACGTTGAGCGCCGAGATCCAGCGCGACTGGGACATTTCCGGCGTGCGCGCCAGCACCCAGCCCGCGCGGCCTGACGGGACACCGACCACGGCGGTTGTATAGCTCTCGTCGACCCACAGCACCCAGTAGGGCGCGCTGACGAAGGGCACGCTGTCGAACTCCACGCTGAGCTTGCCGGGACCTACGACCTCGGCGCTCCCGACGATCTGCTGGACCGGACCCGAGGGCGTGCCTTCGCGGCAGGTGTTCACCACACTGAGCGTGCCCGGCCCGGTCACGGCATATTCCGCCGTGGTCGCCGCGCAGCCGCGCTGGAACGGAACCGGGAAGCGGCCCATTTCATACCAGAGGCCGGAATAGCGGGCGGGGTCGATGGCCTGCGTACTTATCGCCACACCCCGGTCGCGGTAGACCGACCCGGCGCAGCCCGCAAGCGCCGCCAGCAGCGCCAGAACCAGCGCAAGGCGCGGTCCCGCGCCCATCACTTCGGCCCCGCGAGATACCACGCGATGAAGCCGACCACGGGCAGAATGGCGATGAGCAGCACCCAAAGCACCTTCTTGCCGGTATCGGCGCCCGAATTGATGACCTTCACGATGGCGTAGATGTCGGCGATGAAGATGATCAGGCCGAGGATGAATTCCATTTAAAGCGCTCCGTTTCCATGGTGTGCGGACCAACCCGCGGAGGCCGATCCGGTTCCACGGTGGCGACGGGGCGGGCGGTGTCAACCCGCCGGGCGGATCGTGGCGCGTTCCACCCGCGCAATAGTGCCCCGACCGTTGTCGGCATTTGACCCGACGGCAAGCGGATCTTCTCGCGCGGCCGGACGATGTACGGAATGGCGGTGCCTGCAGGCAGCAACCAGACGGTGCGAGCGGGAAGCAGGAGCACGTTGCTGGCAGGATCGAAGGCAACGACGGTTCCGGTGGTGTCATCGGCTGTCGCAAGGATAGGCATAGCGGCCAGAACGGCAGCGGCGGCGATCAGAATACGGATCAGCGTGCGGCTTCATGGTATGAGGGATGGTCTGGGGAAACCTTTGCGGCGGCCGTGCGGCGCCTCGACGCGCCGGCTGCATGCAGGAATGTGCCCGGCGCCCGGGTCGCACAAGGCACATGAAGCTGTCGTCGTAGTACCCCGGCGATCTTCCTTACCTTGGGTCACTACCGGAAATGGTGTAATCTGTATCATCATCAAGGGAGGCGGACATGAAAGGTTTCTTGACGGCGGTCAGCGCGGCGTTGCTTTGTTGCCAAGCCGCGCTGGCAGGAAATCTTGACGGGACATGGGTGTCGAAGACCGACAGGAGCGGGCTTGCATATGTCGTCGACGGCAACCGTTACGTCGCGTATTTCAACGGACAGCCACAAGACAGGGGCGCAATTTACTGGTCAGGGAACGAGGCTCTTACGCTGGATAGCGATTTCGGCGCCCCCTACACGTACGGCGCACGATACGACGGAAAGTTCCTGAATGTCGTGGATCCGGCCACGGTTTCGCATCCGGCCAATTTCTGGGCATACCCGATCAAGTTCTGGCGGTCGCACAAGGCGGATGCCTGCGAACGCTACAAGGACCCGATGGACTACTGGAGCTGTCTGAGGCAGCACTGATGCCGCAAGCAACCCTGCCGTGGGCCCGTGTCACGCGCCTAGACGTTGTGCGCCACCCACTGGTTCTGATCGGCGGTGTGCATCTGCCCGCGGTTTGCGAAGAATCCGGTGTCGATAATCGCGGCGGAATCCGATTCTTCATTTACGATATTCTTGGTGGCAGGCTGGCGCACAATGGAATCCTTGGAAATCGGGTTCGAGCCGTAAACGGTCCTGAGGAGAGATCCATTCATCTGTGCGGTGGTTTGTTTGACATGAGCCATCTTCGCGGTTTTCTTGTATCGGATCTGACAGGTGTTGCCGACCTTGTCGAAAATGACATCGCAGCTGGTGCCCAAGCCGACATGCGGCAGAAGATCAAACCCATACCCTTGGCCATGAAAGCCCAGAAGATTTGCGAAATCGGTGATTTCCGCCTGCCAGTACGCAGCGCCGCCACCGTTGTAGATGATCCATATTTTCAGGTTTCCGGCCATCACACCAAGCCCCGCGCCCGGCCATGGGTGGGCGCCGATCGCCCGGATATAAGTGAGGAACTCCGTGCCCAGATGGGTGACCTTGCTGCTCGTGGTGTTCGGATAGGTACCCGTTCCGCTGCCGCCGCCGACGTGCCACCCGGCGAGCCAATGATCGGTCATAAGCACAAGTGCCGTGCAGCCGTTGAGGGAATGAAAGCCGATAGAGTTGGCATCCCACCCGACCTGATTGGTGCCGATCCAAAGTGTCATGTCCCGCCCTCCTGAAAGCCGCCGGCCAACCGGACGGACTGACCTGAACGGTGTGGCGCAGCGCTGCGGCGCGCAAGGATTCTTTACGTTCCGGAAGGCCGGGGTCAGCGCCCCTTGCCGCGCCGTTTCACCCCGCCGCGCTGGCCCGGACGGCCCGCCGTGGAGCGACCAGAGGCGTTGGTGGCCTCTTCGGCGGCCTTTTCCACCGCCTGCTGCCGTGCGAGCGGGTCGTCATGGACGGCAAGGTCCACTGCCTCAAGCCGCTTGACCTCGTCCCGCAGGCGGGCGGCTTCCTCGAATTCGAGGTTCTCGGCCGCCTTGCGCATGTCCACGCGCAGCGCGTCGAGATGGGCCTGCAAATTTGCGCCGACCATCGGCTTGTCCACCTTGGCGGTCACGCGCGCCATGTCGGTGTCGCCCTTGTAGACGCCCGCCATCACGTCGCCGATATTCTTGCGGATCGTTTCTGGCGTGATGCCGTGTTCCTCGTTGTAGTCGATCTGCTTTGCGCGGCGGCGGTCCGTCTCGCCGATGGCGCGTTCCATGCTGCCGGTGATCCGGTCGGCATACATGATGACCTTGCCTTCAGAGTTCCGCGCCGCGCGCCCGATGGTCTGGATCAGCGAGGTTTCCGAACGCAGGAAGCCTTCCTTGTCGGCGTCGAGGATGGCCACCAGCCCGCATTCGGGAATGTCGAGCCCCTCGCGCAGCAGGTTGATGCCGACCAGCACGTCGAAGGCGCCAAGTCGCAGGTCGCGCAGGATCTCGATCCGTTCGATCGTGTCGATGTCGGAATGCATGTAGCGCACGCGCACGCCCTGTTCGTGCAGGTATTCGGTCAGATCCTCGGCCATGCGTTTGGTGAGGACCGTGGCCAGCACGCGGTAGCCGTTGGCGGCGGTCTTTCGGATCTCGTCCAGCAGGTCGTCCACCTGCATGGTGACCGGGCGGATTTCGACCTGCGGGTCGATCAGGCCGGTGGGACGGATGACCTGTTCGGTGAACACGCCGCCGGCCTGTTCGATCTCCCACGCGGCAGGCGTGGCCGAGACGAACACCGACTGCGGGCGCATCGCGTCCCATTCCTCGAACTTGAGGGGGCGGTTGTCCATGCAGGACGGCAGGCGGAACCCGTGTTCGGCAAGGGTGAACTTGCGCCGGTAGTCGCCCTTGTACATCGCGCCGATCTGCGGAACCGAAACGTGGGACTCGTCCGCGAAGACGATGGCGTTGTCGGGGATGAATTCGAACAGCGTCGGCGGCGGCTCACCCGGCGCGCGGCCCGTCAGGTAGCGCGAGTAGTTCTCGATCCCGTTGCACACGCCGGTGGCTTCCAGCATCTCGATGTCGAAATTGGTACGCTGCTCCAGCCGCTGCGCTTCCAGCAAGCGGCCGTCGGCGACAAGCTGGTCAAGCCGCTGGCGCAGCTCCTTCTTGATCTGCTGGACCGCCTGCTGCATCGTCGGGCGCGGCGTAACGTAGTGGCTGTTGGCATAGATGCGGATCTTGTCGAAGCTTCCGGTCTTCTCGCCCGTCAGCGGATCGAATTCGGTGATCGATTCGAGTTCTTCGCCGAAGAATGAAAAGCGCCACGCGCGGTCTTCGAGGTGGGCCGGGAACACTTCCAGAACATCGCCGCGCACCCGGAAGCTGCCGCGCTGGAAGGCGGCGTCGTTGCGCCGGTACTGCTGCGCCACGAGATCCGCCATCATCTGGCGCTGGTCGTAGTCGTTGCCGACGATGATGTCCTGCGTCATCGCGGAATAGGTCTCCACCGAACCGATGCCGTAGATGCACGACACGGAGGCGACGATGATCACGTCGTCCCGCTCCAGAAGCGCACGGGTGGCCGAGTGGCGCATCCGGTCGATCTGTTCGTTTATCTGGCTTTCCTTCTCGATATAGGTATCCGACCGGGGCACATAGGCTTCGGGCTGGTAGTAGTCGTAATAGCTGACGAAATACTCCACCGCGTTGTCAGGAAAGAAGCTCTTGAACTCACCGTAAAGCTGGGCCGCCAGCGTCTTGTTCGGCGCGAGGATGATTGCGGGGCGCTGCGTTTCCTCGATGACCTTGGCCATGGTGAAGGTCTTGCCGGTCCCCGTCGCACCCAGCAGCACCTGGTTTTGCTCCCCGGCCATCACGCCCGAAGACAGCTCCGCGATGGCGGTGGGCTGGTCACCGGCGGCGGAATATTCGGTCTGCATCACGAAGCGCTTGCCCCCTTCAAGCTTCTCGCGCGCGGGCGCGGGCTGGTGGGCGTGGTCGAGGTCGGTCAGGGCCATGGCGGGTTCCTTTCGCGGCTCTAGAAGATGCTTTTGCCCGCCCCGCCTTCAAGGGGCAAGCCCCGGCCGCGTGATACCGGGCCTGAACGGGGCCTGAGCGTTTTGTCGCTTTCCCACGCGCGGCGCGCTATGCTAGCGACAGCGCAAAAGGAGTTTCGGGATGCAGGCCAGAATTTACCGCCCCGCCAAGACGGCGATGTCGTCGGGCACCGCCAAAACGAAGGAATGGGTGCTGGAATACGCGCCGGAAAGCCCGCGCGACGTGGATCCGCTGATGGGCTGGACCGGATCGTCGGACATGAACAGCCAGGTGCGCATCCGTTTCGAGACAAAGGAAGCCGCCATGCGCTATGCCGAGGATAACGGCATCGAGGCTACCGTGCTGGAACCCAAGGCCCGCAAGGCAAACGTCCGCCCGCGCGGCTATGGCGAGAATTTCGCCCCCGACCGGCGCGGCGCCTGGACGCACTGAAGGTTTGTAAATCCGGGTTAGGTTCCTTCGGAACTGGGTCAAGGTTTCCACGAAGATCAAGATTGGGTGGGTAAGCGGCTATCGCCCCCAGCATGTTGACTCCGCGAGTGCTCCTGCCTCACGCCTCCCGAGTGTAACCTTTGCGGGCGACCACACCGGTCGCCTCTTGCATTTCCAGCGCCGGGGGAGCGCCCGCCATGCTTGCAGATGACTGCATCACTCACCTCGTCACGCATGACGGCGGGTTCCACGCGGATGAGCTGCTGTCCTCGGTCATCCTCACCCAGCTCTTCCCCGATGCCGAGATCGTCCGAACCCGCGACGCCGGTTGGACCGCCCCCGGCGCGGGCAAGGTCGTCTACGACGTCGGTCGCGCCTACGATCCCGAGGCGCGCGTCTTCGACCACCACCAGCGCCCCGCACCGCTGCGCGACGACGGCCAGCCCCTGAGCGCCTTCGGCCTGATCTGGCGGCATTACGGCCGCGACTATCTGCGCGCGCTGGATGTGCCGGAGGCCGATCTCGACGCGCTCCATGCCAGCTTCGAGCGCAGCTTCGTGCTGCCAATTGACCTCGTGGATAACGGCGTGATGGACCCCGGCGTCGCGGGAGCGCTCGCGCCGCTGACGCTGCCGGAGTTGCTGGAAAGCCTGAAGCCCGTCTTCGACAATCGCAGCCCCGGGGCCGCCGACCGAGCCTTCGCGGACGCGCTGCCCATCGCGCGGGCCTTCGTCGAGGCGACACTTGCCCGGAAGGCCGCCAAGCGCCGCGCCGAGGCCGTGGTGACGCAGGCGATCCGCGACGCGGGCGCCTCGCGTATCCTCGAGCTGCCGATGGGCATGCCCTTCCGCTCGGCCATCGAGGCGGCGGGCGCGGATCACCTGCTCTTCGTGGTCAACCCGCGCGACACCGACTGGGCTATCGGCGGCATCCGCGTCCGCGAGGGCAGCTTCGAGCAGCGCGCCGACCTGCCGGAGCCCTGGGCGGGCCTGACCGACGCGGCGCTCGAGGCGGTTTGCGGGGTCGAGGGGGCGAAGTTCTGCCACAACGGCCGCTTTATCGCCGTGGCCGCGACGCGCGAGGCCGCCATGAAAATGGCCGAACTAGCCGTCGCCGAGGCTGAGCGCACCCCCGGCGCCGCGTGATCCCCGGGGCAGCGTCAGCATGTCCTGCTGACCGGCGCGGAGACCGCGGAGACCACGCTCATGCTCGCGCATGGGGCCGGGGCCCCGATGGACACGCCCTGGATGACGGCCATGGCCGAGACGCTGGCCAGCGAGGGCCTCCGCGTCGCCCGCTTCGAGTTCAGCTACATGGCGGCCCGCCGCGCGGGCGGGTCCCGCCGCCCGCCTGGGAAGGCGGAGATCTACGCGCCGGAATTCCGTGATGCCATGGACGCGCTGGCCTGCGCGGGTTCGCTGATCATCGGCGGCAAGAGCATGGGCGGCCGCGTCGCCAGCCTGATCGCCGACGACCTGCCCGCTGCGGGACGGATCGCCGGCCTGCTCTGCCTCGGCTTCCCCTTCCACCCGCCCGGCAAACCGGAGCGCCGCCGCGGCGAAACCCTCGCCATGACCGCCTGCCCGACGCTGATCTGCCAGGGCACGCGCGACCCGTTCGGCGCGCGCGACGCGGTCGAGACCTACGCGCTCTCGCCGGCTGTCCACCTGCACTGGCTCAAGGACGGCGACCACGACCTGAAGCCGCGCAAGCGGGTCACGGGAAAGACGCTGAAGGACCTCCTCACCGATACGGCCCGCGCGGTGTCCGCCTGGGTCCGTGAGAGGTGATCTGCGGTCGGGGCCCGTGCCGTCGGCCCGAAAGCTAAAGCCGACGGCCCAGCCCAGGCGGCGGATCCACCTGAGGACACCGAAGCGAAGACCCGCGCCGCAAGCCTTCGAAGGCGAGACCCGCTCTGTGTGCCGATGGAGCCGCGCGATCGACGTCATTCAGTTGAACATTCGGCCCAAGGACGAAGCCGCTCCGCGGCATTGGCGCATTTGGCTGATGGAGTGAGCCGCCCACAGCGGTGCGCATTATGCGATCTGACCGACCTGGCTGACGATTGGGACCTTCTCAATCACCAGACAGGAGGTTCCCATGACAGAGGAGAGAGTAAGCCCGCTTCGTCAGCGGATGATCGAAGACATGCGTATCCGCGGGATGGGCGACAAGGCACAGAAGTCGCACATCCGGGCAATCAAGGATTTTGCGGCCTTTCTCGGGCGATCACCCGACACGGCGACGCCGGAGGATCTGCGCGCCTATCAGCTCCACATGACCGACACCGGGGTCACACCATCGACGTTCAACGTGCGGATCGTGGCACTGCGGTTTTTCTTCGGCATGACCTGCGGGCGGGAGGAGATGAAGCGCTACATGCAGTCCCGCACCGAACCGCGCAAGCTGCCTGTAGTCTTCAGCGTCGAGGAAGTGTCAGACATCCTGATGGCAGCACCGGGGCCTGGGCTCAAGTATCGTGCCGCGCTCAGCATCTCCCACGGCGCGGGGCTCCGGGCGGCCGAGGTCTGCAACCTCAAGATCGGCGACATCGACAGCGACCGGATGCTGATCCACGTCGAGGAGGGCAAGGGTCAGAAGGACCGCAAGGTGATGCTGTCACCCGGATTGCTGGAGTTGCTGCGTGCCTGGTGGCACGAGGCGCGTCCGGAAGGCTGGCTGTTTCCAGGCAAGCCCAAGATCAACCCGATCTCACCGCGCCAGTTGAACCGCGCCTTCACCTCGGCCAAGCACATGGCGGGCATCAAGAAGCCCGCGACGCTGCACACGCTGCGACACAGCTTCGCCACCCACCTGCTCGAGGCCAACACCTACGTGCGGGTGATCCAGGTGCTGCTCGTCCACGCCAAGCTGACAACCACCGCGCGATACACCCACGTGGCCACCAAGACGATCCGCGACACGGTCAGTCCCTACGAGATGTTGGCGAAGTTGCAGGACCAGACCGTGAAGCGAAGCCTAGAGTGACCGGACGCCGGGGTGACCCGTCAGAAGCTGGAGATCGCTGACATCTTCCGCGCCCATGGTCCTGCTTGGTGGCAGGCCAATGCCGGTCATGTCAGCCTCTCTCAGCTCAAGGTGATGTCGGCGATTGAAGCCTGCCGAACCGAGGCGCTCGGTGGGCATGTGGCGGGCTGCGCAGAATGCGGCCATCACCACATCGCCTACAATTCCTGCAAGAACCGGCACTGCCCGAAGTGTCAGGGACCGGCGGCCCGCGACTGGATGGCGCCGCGGGCCGAAGACCTGCTGCCCGTGGAATACTTCCACGTCGTCTTCACCCTTCCGGCGGAGATCGCGCGGATCGCCTACTCGAACAAACGGGCGGTCTACGGGCTGCTTTTCAAGGTATCGGCGCAAACGGTGATAACCATCGCCGCCGACCCCAAGCGCATGGGCGCACGGGTGGGCATGACCAGCGTGCTGCACACCTGGGGATCGGCGCTGACGCACCACCCGCACATCCACATGATCGTCCCGGGTGGCGGCCTGTCGCCCGACGGCACCAGGTGGGTTGCCTGCAAGCCGGGGTTCTTCCTGCATGTGCGGGTTCTATCGCGGCTGTTTCGACGCCTGTTTCTGGACGGGCTGAGGGATCTGCACCGCGCCGGTCAGCTGGCCTTCTTCGGCGATCTGGCTGAGCTGGCCGACTTTGATGCTGTAACCGCCCCCCGGCGGCATCGATGTGCCGAGGTGGGATCGCAACAATCCGTATTGGGAGGCGGTCATGTCGGAGATTATCACGGTCGGACTGGATCTGGCGAAGAATGTGTTCCAGGTCCACGGCGCAGACAGCGAAGGCAGAGCTGTTTTACGAAAGAAGCTCAGAAGAGCTCAAGTGATTGAGTTCTTCGCCAAGTTACCGCCCTGTCTCGTGGCGATGGAAGCCTGCGGTGGCGCCCATTTCTGGGGGCGGGAGCTGGCACGGCTCGGCCATGACATCAGACTGATCCCGCCTGCCTACGTGAAGCCGTTCGTCAACCGGCAAAAGAACGATGCAGCTGACGCGGAGGCGATCCGCGAAGCTGCGCAGAGACCGAACATGCGCTTCGTGCCCGTGAAGAGCGAAGAAACGCAGGGGGCGGCCAGCGTCTTCCGCGTCCGGGAATTGCTCGTCC
>NZ_QGKU01000058.1 GCF_003172915.1 Meridianimarinicoccus roseus | reverse complement strand
ACGATTGTCGCCTCGGTTGCGGCGCGGATGTCGTCTTCGGTGACGCCGTCGGCGGTCTCGACGATCTTCAGCCCGCCCTCGACCACGTCGAGCACCCCGAGATTGGTGATGATCCGGTCCACCACGCCGGTGCCGGTCAGCGGCAGCGTGCAGGCCTTCAGCACCTTGCTCTCGCCCGCCTTGTTCTGGTGGTCCATCACCACGATGACCCGGCCGACCCCGGCCACGAGATCCATCGCGCCGCCCATGCCCTTCACCAGCTTGCCGGGGATCATCCAGTTCGCCAGATCGCCGTTCTCGGCCACTTCCATCGCGCCCAGGATCGCCGCCGCGATCTTGCCGCCCCGGATCATCCCGAAGCTGGTCGCGCTGTCGAAATACGACGTGCGGTTCAACTCGGTGATCGTCTGCTTGCCCGCGTTGATCAGGTCGGGGTCTTCCTCGCCCTCGTAGGGGAAGGGCCCCATGCCGAGCATCCCGTTCTCGGATTGCAGTGTGATGTCCTTGTCGCCGACGTAATTGGCCACCAGCGTCGGAATGCCGATCCCGAGGTTCACGTACCAGCCGTCTTCGAGTTCCTGTGCCGCGCGCGCGGCCATCTGGTTGCGGTCCCAGGGCATCAGGCTTCCTCCCGCTTGCGCGTCGTGCGCTGTTCGATCCGTTTCTCGTGGTCGCCCTGCACGATCCGGTGCACGTAGATGCCGGGCAGGTGGATGGCGTCGGGGTCGAGCGCGCCGCGCGGCACGATTTCCTCGACCTCGGCAACGCAGACCTTGCCGCACATCGCGGCGGGCGGGTTGAAGTTGCGCGCGGTCTTGCGGAAGACGAGGTTGCCGGTGTCGTCTGCCTTCCACGCCTTCACGATGCTCAGGTCCGCGAAGATGCCGCGCTCGAGGATGAAATCCTCGCCGTCGAACTGCTTCACTTCTTTGCCCTCGGCGATCATCGTGCCGACGCCGGTCTTGGTGTAGAAGCCCGGGATGCCGCAGCCGCCCGCGCGCATGCGTTCGGCGAGCGTGCCCTGCGGATTGAATTCTAGCTCCAGCTCGCCCGACAGGTACTGGCGCATGAATTCCGCGTTCTCGCCGACATAGGACGACATCATCTTCTTGATCTGGCGGGTGGCCAGCAGCTTGCCGAGCCCGAAGTCATCGACGCCCGCGTTGTTCGAGGCGACGGTCAGGTCCTTGACGCCGCTTTCGACAATGGCGTCGATCAGAAGCTCAGGAATGCCGCAAAGACCAAAGCCCCCCGCCGCGATGAGCATCCCGTCCGACAAAAGCCCGTCAAGAGCCTCCGACGCGCTGCCGTACACCTTTTTCATGCCGCCTGTCCCTTCTCTGTCATTGCGGGCATCCGTAACCCGAGGATGCGCCGCGCTTCGGCGCATGTCGCAACCGGACGGCCCTGCCTTTGGCAGATATCGGCCGCCCGCTGCACCAGCGCCCCGTTGGATGGCGCGAGCCGATCCCGGTCGAGGCGCACGTTATCCTCGAGCCCGGTGCGGACGTGACCACCTGCGGCGATTGCCCATTCATTCAGGGTGATCTGATGGACGCCGATCCCGGCCGCACACCACGGCGTGTCGGGTCCGAACAGCCGCCGAACGGTGTGGATGTAATAATCGAACACGTCGCGGTCGACGGGCATCGCGTTCTTCACGCCCATCACGAACTGGATGTAGGGAGTGCCCGCCAACTGTCCCTTGTCAGCCATGTCCTTCGCTTTGAAGATATGGCTCAGATCGAAGGCCTCGATCTCCGGTTTCACGTCATGGGCCAGCATTTCGGCAGCCAGCCAGTCGACCAAGTCTGGCGGATTCTCGTAAACGCGGTTCGGAAAATTGTTCGACCCGACCGACAGCGAGGCCATGTCCGGGCGCAGCGGCAGCATGCCACCGCGTGTCAGACCCGCACCCGATCGGCCCCCGGTTGAGAACTGGACGATCATGCCGGGGCAATGCTGTTCAACCCCCTCTTTCAAGGCCGCGAACTTGTCGGGGTCCGAGGAAGGCGTCTGGTCGTCATTGCGTACATGGGCGTGCACGATGCTCGCGCCGGCCTCGAAGGCCTCGTGGGTGGATTCGATCTGCTCCGACACGGTGACCGGAACGGCCGGATTATTGGCCTTGGTGGGCAGACTGCCGGTGATGGCAACGCAGATGATGCAGGGCTCTGTCATGTCAATTTCCGTATTTTTTACGCCTTGCCAGGCACGCAAGGTTTCTTTCGCTCTCAGGCACGCGCGCCCTCGGTCTGGCCCTCGCGCGCGGGCTTGGCGCGGTCTTCGTCGGTGAAGAAAATCCAGGCGGACTCGGCCGGGTCGTGCTTCTTGCACCCTGGACAGGGATTGTCGGCGTTCTTGCACATGGCTCCTCCTCCCGTGCTGGCGGTCAGGCCGCCTTGGAGGCGGTATCGGGCATTTTCCCCAGCGCTTCGACGAAGAACGGCCGGAAGCCTTCGGGGTGTTCGCTCATCGGGAAATGGCCAAGCTCGTCCATCACCGTGAGCGTCGCACCCGGGATCGCGCGGGCAGTTCGCGCGGCATCCTCGGGCGTGCAGGTCAGGTCGTAGGCGCCGACGAGGATGTGGACCGGCGTCTGGCTCGTGTCGATGTCAGGCAGGCGCGCAATCAGGCTGTCATCCTGAGTGTAGAAGCTCAGATCGCCACGAAAGACACCAGGGCCGCTTTGCATGAACATCCAGAGCGTGTTCCAGCGCTCGGCATCGGGCGCGTGGGGCGAGATATTGGCCGAGACCAGCGACGCTCCCATCTCGCCGCCATGGGCGTCGGGCCGGTGAAACCAGTCGATGTCATACCAGGCGGGCTGGAAATCCGAGGCTTCGATGGCGATGAAGCCGCTGAATTTCTCCGGGTGCAGCGCCGCCAGTTGGAGCGCGATCCGTCCACCCATGGAGCAGCCCGCAAGGACAGGGCGATCCAGCCCCAGCCCCTCGATCACGGCGAGCACTGTCTCCACATAGGCTTCGGTCGTCAGCAGATATTCCTGAGCTTCGAACCCCTCGGGCGGCAGCGATTTGCCGTGCCACGGCATGTCGAAGGCGATCAGACGGTTGGACGCGGTAATTTCGGGATCGTTCATCAGGTGCCGCCACTGGCGGGTGTCGGCCCCGGCGGTATGCAGGCAAAGCACGGGGCGGCCCTGCCCCGCTTCCTCGACATAGATCCGGCGTGGGACGCCTTCGACGGTGACGGCCAGGTAACGTCCGGTGATGAGTTCAAAGGTCATGCTTCAACCTCCCTTGTCTCGCGTGCGAGGCCCAGGACCTCCTTGAAGAAGCGCAGGTTCTTGACGAGGCTGAGGATGTCGCCGTCGATCCGGCCGCGGCCGATCTTTACCAGCCCGAAGATGTCGTGAAAGCCGGGCTCGGGGCGCGGCTGCCAGAACCTGCGCAGCGCCTCGGCATCCGTGCGAAGGGCGAAGCGCCAGGGCGTCTTGCGGCTCGGTCCCGGTGCGATCGTCACCAGACGGCCCTTTTCGAAGGAAAGGTAATACTCGGCGCCGTCCACGTCGATCAGAACCGTTTCGGAGAACAGGCGCCCGATACGCAACAGGTGCGGCGTCGCGTCGAGCCTCGATTGGATTGTCTTGAAGGTGTCGATCACCTGCGCCTCCCGGTCTGTGATGTCTGGCCATGGTCGTGCCACGATACGGGATGCCCGGGCCATGCCCGCGCAGGTATGGCGCGATACTTTCGCGGCGGACCGCGATCCCGCGCCGGAAACATGCCGCGAAATCCATTGGCTGCGCCAAGGCACACAAGAACGGTATGAACCAATACCGCCCGAGGCATTCCGCAAGGACCGGATTCGGGGAATTTCAGAAAGACACGGGAGGCAAGGCCGCTTCCCGGATCAGAAAACGGACCGCCAGGAGGAGAGAACCCATGGGCATCGTCAATCAGGACAACATCACCGACGTGGTGATCGACAGTCTCGGCAAGCACGGCGAGATCACTGACCGCGAGCGCGAAATCGCGACCGGTCTGATCCGGCACATGCACGCCTTTGTCAAAGACGTGAAGCTGCAGCACAGCGAGTTCATGGCCGCCTGCGACTACCTCGCCCGCGCCGGCAAGCTCTGCAATGACAACCGCCAGGAGTTCATCCTTCTGGCCGACATCCTCGGGATCGAGGTCCTCGTAGACATGATGACCAATCCGGTCGAGGGCGCAGAGAGCGAGTCCACCGTGCTCGGTCCGTTCTACCGCGAGAACCCGCCGGTCCTGCCCAAGGGGGCCTCGACCATCCAGAAGCATTTCGACGGCGAGGAAACGGCCTATTTCGAAGGCTACATCAAGGACGAGGCAGGCAACGGCATCGCCGGTGTCACGCTCGACGTCTGGGAGGATGCTCCGAACGGCATTTACGAGAACCTTGATCCCGACCAGCCCGATTACAATCTGCGCGGCCGGTTCGAAACCGACGAGAACGGCCACTACGCCTTCGTCGCGGTTCGCCCGGTGCCCTATCCGATCCCGGACGACGAAACTGCGGGCGAACTCCTGCGCTTCATGGGCCATCATCCGAACCGTCCCGGCCACATGCACTTCATCATCGCAAAGGACGGCTACCGCCCGCTCATCAGCCAGATCTACGACGCCGACAGCGCTTGGCTGGACGAGGACAGCGTCTTCGCCGTCAAGGAAAGCCTGATCAGTCAGTTCAAGCCGGCGGCGAAGGAACTGGGCACCGACCTGCATTTCGAGTTCGACTTCGTGCTGAAGGCCGAACCCGTTGCGCAGGCCGTCGCCGCCGAGTGATCCACCAACCTCCCTGTAACCTGGCCCCCGCTCTTCGGGGGCCTTTTTTCGTTTTGCGGGATCGCCTAACGTGAAACCCGGGGGAGAAGAAAACATGAACTTCAGGCAATTGACCTACTTCATCGCGGTCGCGGAGGAGCTGCATTTCGGCCGGGCGGCCGAGCGGCTCGACATGGCGCAACCCCCGCTCAGCCGCGCGATCAAGCAGCTTGAAGAGGAACTTGGTGCGATCCTGTTCAATCGCGGGCGCAGCACCATCACGTTGACACAGGCGGGCGAGAGGTTGCTGGTGCGCGGCAACAACATCATGGCCCAGCTGGAAGACACCTGCCTCGAGGTGCGAAGGCTCG
Organism: Meridianimarinicoccus roseus; assembly: GCF_003172915.1. Taxonomy (GTDB): domain Bacteria; phylum Pseudomonadota; class Alphaproteobacteria; order Rhodobacterales; family Rhodobacteraceae; genus Meridianimarinicoccus; species Meridianimarinicoccus roseus. The sequence continues at coordinate 11,976 of NZ_QGKU01000058.1, read as the reverse complement.
GCCAGGGGGCCGAAGGGCGGTTGCGCATCGGTTTTGTGGGATCGGCGACCTTCGGCATCTTTCCCAACATCATCCGCTCGTACCGTGCCAACCATCCCGAGGTGAATCTCAGCCTCAACCCGATGAACAACGCCGACCTGCATCGCGCCCTGGTGTCGCGAGAGTTGGACGTCGTGTTTGCCCGACCGACGCTCAAGGATGCGGAGCTCCTGTCGAAACAACTGGTCGAAGAAAAGCTGATCCTGGCCTTGCCGGACGTCATCGATACCGAGGGGCGGACGGTGGCAAGGTTGGAAAGGCTGATGACGCACAACCTGATCCTCTACCCGGAGCGTCCCAGGCCGAGCTATGCCGACTTCGTCCTCAAGGCGGTGGAGGATGCGGGGTTCAAGGCGCCCATGCGGATCTGGTGCATGGATCTACAGACGGCGCTGAGCCTTGTCGCTGTCGGCGAAGGTGTCTGCATCGTGCCGGAATCGGTGGCCAATGCCCCTCGCAAGGGCATGAAATTTCTCAGGATCGAACCAGAAATCGCCCGCACGGAACTGTCAGTGAACTATCGTCTCGATGATCAAGGCGTACACACGAGGAACTTCGTCGCCATTGCACAGAAAGTGGCGCGCAAGACGTTTTGAAACCGTCCCGCGCGCCTCATGAGCTCAGACACCCAGCCATGTATGCTGCGCGTGCTCGTCGCACTTGATCTCTTCGGCGCTGCCGGTCCACACCACCTGGCCCTTGCCCACGACCACCACGTCATCGGCCAGCGAGGTGGCGAAGCCGAAGTTCTGCTCAACGATGATCATCGACAGACCATCGGACTTCAGTTCCTGCAGCTTGTCGTGGATCATCTTGACGATGATCGGGGCCAATCCTTCGGTCGGCTCGTCGAGGATCAGCAGACGCGGGTTCATCAACAATGCTCGCGCGATGGCCAGCATCTGCTGCTCACCGCCCGACAGTTGCGTGCCGCCGTTGTTCATCCTTTCGCCCAGGCGCGGAAAAAGGTCCAGCACGCGCTCTAACGTCCAGTCCGGCGTGTCTCCGCCGAACCGCCTTTCCGTGATCTCGAGGTTCTCGCGCACGCTGAGCGATGGAAAGATGTCTCGCGTCTCGGGCACATAGGCGATGCCGCTCTTGGCCACGTCAAAGGGGCGGGCCGGGATCGGCTTGCCATCGAACATGATCTGCCCCGATTTCAGCGGCAAGAGCCCCATGATCGTCTTGAGCGTGGTGGATTTTCCCGCGCCGTTGCGGCCGAGGATAGCCAGCACCCGCCCTGCCCATGCCTCCAACGACAAGCCGTGCAAAACCTGGGTCTCTCCGTATCCGGAGGCTACTCCTGTGACTTCAAGCATCTTCCCAGCTCCCCAGATAGATTTCCTTCAGCAGTTTCGATCCACGCGCCGCTTCGGGAAGCCCGTCGAAGACCACTTCGCCGTAATTCAGCACGGTGATCGTGTCGGCAACATCGAAGGCGAGGTCCATGTCATGCTCGATGATTAGCATGGTCAGGTCTCGCGGCAGGTTGTTTAGCAGGTCGTGAAACCCCTTCGACATCTCGGGACCGACGCCGCTTGTGGGTTCGTCCATCAGCAAAACAAGCGGCCGGGTCGCCAGCGCGACGCCCACCTCCAGTTGGCGACGCATGCCATAGCTGATCTCGGAGACCCGTGCGTGGATGTGCGGCACCAGATTGACCTGCTCGGCCACCTCCCTGACGATCTCGCGCACCTCCGGTTTCGCAAGACTGTCTGACCACAGCTGCGTTGCGTGACCGGCGTGAACGGCGGCGGCCAGTCCGAGGTTCTCCTCGACTGTAAGACCGTCGAAGAGCGTGTTCTTCTGGTAGCTCCGCGACAGGCCCCGACGGGCGCGTCGCGAGACCGGCAAGGCCGTCACGTCCTCTCCGGCAAGATGCACGGACCCGCTGTCCGGGGTCAGTTCGCCCACCAGCAGGTTAAAGAGCGTCGTCTTGCCCGCGCCATTGGGGCCAAGGATCACGCGGCGTTCCCCGCGCTCCAGCTTCAGCGAGACGTCACGGGTGACGTGAACTGCGCCGAAACTCTTGTCCAGGTTGCGTGTCTCAAGCATCGTTCAGAACCTCCTCGGGCGCGGATTTGCGGGTGGCATCTGCAAGACGTCGGTCCAACCGGGCGCCCCAGCGCGCCTCGATCCAGCCGAAGATGCCATTGGCACGGCTCATCACCACGCCGATCAGCACAAGGCCGACGACAAGATGCCAGTAGGTGGTAATTGCGCTCAGCTCGTGCTTCAGCAGGACGAAGGCGGCGGCGCCCACCAGCGGGCCGACCAGCGTGCCGAGACCGCCAAGGATCACCACGACCAGCGCCTCTCCGGACACAGTCCACGCCAGCAGGCCGGGGGAGATATACATGATGTGCTGCGCGGCCAGCGCGCCTGCCAGCCCCGCAATCATGCCTGAAAGGCCGAAAACGTCCGCCTTGACCCGCCAGACGGTCAGTCCCAGTGCCCGCATCCGCTGCTCGTTGTGCATGACACCCGACAGCGACCGGCCGAGGCCGGAGCGCAGGATCAGCACCGCCGCACCATAGACCGCGCCCAGTGCCGCAAGGCAGAAAAGCGCAAAACTGCGGCTGTCGTTCAGATCGATGCCAAGAAAACCCAGATCCAGCCGGGGAATGCCCCCAAGCCCGTCGTCGCCGCCAAAGATCGGCGCCTCGAATACCCAGGAATAGGCCATCTGTCCGAAGGCCAGTGTCGCCATGATGAAATAGATGCCGTGGCTGCGCGAACAGATCGCGCCGATGATCCAGGCCGCCGCCCCGGTCAGGGCCACCGCCCCGGCCATCGCAACAAGCGGCGAGATCCCCAGCGTGACCGAAACGGTGGTGTAGGCATAGGCGCCGACCCCCATCAATGCCCCGTGGCAAAGCGAGACCATGCCACCGAAGCCGGCCACGAGGTCCAGCGCGACCACCAGCATGGCAAGGATCAGGATCTCGGTCAGGACCTCCAGCCCGAAATACGCTGCGGTGAAGGCCTGAAACAACGCCAGAGAGGTCAGAAGGGCAAGCGTGATGTAGCGAAGAGTCGAATGACGAAACATCGGTCTATCCTTTCGCCGGAAACAGCCCGACCGGCTTGATCACAAGGACTGCGGCCAGCAGGGCGTAGATGAGAATGGAAGCGAGTTGCGGCGCGAGCACCGCACCGAAGGTCTGCACGAAGCCGTAGATCATCGACCCGGCGATGGCGCCCTTGAGCGAGCCGAGGCCTCCGATCACGATGACGATCAGGGTCGGGATCAGGATTTGCAGGCCCATTTCGGGGGTCACGCTCAGCAATGGCGCGGCAACGACGCCGGCCAGACCCGCAAGCGCGCAGCCGACACAGAAGACCACGAAGAAGAGCCGCTCCACGTTGATGCCCAGGCATGCGGCCATGGCATCATTGTCGACACCGGCCCGGATCATCGCGCCGATCTGGGTACGGCCCAGAACGAAAGCGAGCGCACCGAAGATGGCAAGTCCCAGCACGATCACGAACAGGCGGTAGATCGGGTATTCGACGCCAAGGAAGGCCACGCGCCCGTCCAGCAGCGCGGGCGCATCCAGCGCCAGCGCAAGATCGCCCCAAAAGATGCGTGTCAGGTCGAGGAGCGCGAAGATCAGCCCGAAGGTCACCAGGACCTGGGCCATCGGCCCGGATCTCCGCATCCGCTTGATGAGCCCGGAATAAAGCAGAACACCCACTCCTGCGACCGCGACGGGTGCCAGGAAGAAGCCCAACCAGTAGCCGCCGACCGCGGCCAGAGAGGCGCCGAAATACGCGCCCATTGCGTAGAGCGACCCATGCGCAAGATTGACGAAGTGCATGAGCCCGAAGATCACGGTCAGTCCGATGGATAGCAGGAACAGGAGCATGGACAGCTGCAGCGCGTTCAGCGTTTGAAGGGTCCAGAAGCCGAGGTCGTGTGTCATGAGAGGTCTCCTCCGAGAGGGGCCCGGCCGCTCCTCCGCGACCGGGCGGGGGGGATCAGTTCGAGACCGGCGCCATCACGCAGCCGTTCACCGGATCCTTTTCGGCCGGAAGCTCGGCCAGCACCGTCTGGGTCAGGCCATCGGCCCCTGCCACGGTCTCGTACACGTAGATCGGCTGAACCAGGTTGTTGGTCGCCGGGTCGATCGACAACGTGCCGCGCGGTCCGTCGAAGCTGACTTTGCGCAGCGCATTCGCGAGCGAGGCGCGGTCGGTTGCGCCGGCCTTCGTCGCCTCGATCAGCGCGCGGGCGGCGTCATAGCCGTGCACTGCGTATTCCGAGGGCACGCGGCCGGTGGCGCCGGTGAACGCCTCGGCGAAGGCCTTGTTCGCCGGGTTGTCGATCGTGGGCACGTAGTGCAGCGCCGTGACGACACCCTCGGCCGCGGGACCTTCGGCATCCACGTAAAGTGCCGAGGTCAGGAAGCCCGACCCGTAAAGCGGCAGATCGGTCTTCAATCCGAAGCTGTCATACTGTTTGACAAAGGAAATCGCCTCACCCCCGGCATAGAAGACATATACCGCGTCCGCGCCGCTGGCCTTGGCCTGCGCAAGGTAGGGCCCAAAATCCTGTGTCTTCTGGAATGGCGTGAAGTCCTGCCCGACGATCTCACCGCCCGCGGCGGTGAAGCTTTGCACGAAACCGTCGATCATCTGGCGCCCGGCCGCGTAATCGGGCGCCAGGGTATAGACTTTCTGTACACCCTGTCCGTGTAGCCATGTGCCCATCGGGCGGTTCACCTGCCCATTGGAAAAGGACATGCGCGTGATGAAGGGCGAGCAGGCAGCGCCCGTAGCCTCGTCATTGCCGGCATTGGCGACGATCAGCGGCACGCCTGCGCCATGCACCATGTCGCGCACCGCACCCAGCACACCCGAGCTCACAATCCCGACCATGACGTCGACCTTGTCCTGCAGGATCAGCTTCTTGGCCTTGCCGAGAGCGACCGGCGGCTTGACCTCGGTGTCCTCGCGGACGACCTCGAAGGCGGCGCTGGTCTGATCGCCGAAGCGTTCCAGCCCAAGGTTGAAGCCCGCCTCGATGTCGTTGCCGAGCGCCGCGTAGACGCCCGAGAAGGGCAGCAGCAAGCCGACCTTGATGTCCGTCGCGGCCGCAGGCACAGAGAGACTGGTGGCGAGCCCGAGGGCCGCCAGGATTGCACGTTTCATTTTTGGATCTCCTCCAGTTGGTTGGACGGCCCCCTCCGGGCCTATCCCAGGTCGCCCCCACCGACCGGCACGGTAACGCCGGTGATGTAGGACGCGTCTTCCGATGCGAGAAACAGGATCGGGCCTGCCTGCTCGTCGAGCGTTCCGTAGCGTTTCATCAGCGAGGACTGGATCGTCTGGTCGACGATGGTCTTGTACCAGTCCTCGCGTTGCTCCTCTGCCGCGTTGGGGTTGCGGGGCACGATGCGCGGCGGCGCCTCGGTGCCGCCCGGCGCGGTGGCCACGACGCGGATGCCGCGTTCGGCGACTTCCCAGGCGAGGCTCGCGGTCAGCGCGTTCACCCCACCCTTGGCCGCCGCGTAGGGCACGCGGTTCAGCCCGCGCGTGGCGATGGACGAGACATTGACGATCACGCCGTTTTCATGCGGCAGCATGTGGTCCAGCGCGGCACGGCAACAGTAGAGCGTCGGGAACAGCGAACGGCGCAGCTCGGCATCGATCTGCCTTGCCTCGTAATGCTCAAAGGGTTTTGCCCAGATCGTGCCGCCGACGTTGTTGATCAGGATGTCGATGCGGCCCCAAAGTTCGATGGCCTTCTGCATGGCCTTCTTGCACCCCCCCCACGTCTCGAGGTTGACCGAGATAGCCTCGGCCTTGCCGCCCGCGTCTCGGATCGCCTTGACGGCGTCCTTTCGCGCGGGCGAGCGGTCGACGACCAGCACGCTTGCGCCCTCGGCAGCGGCGCGTTCCGCGACGCGGCGGCCGATGCCCTGGGCCGCGCCGGTCACGACCATGACCTTGTCGTCGAAGCGGCGGGTCATGCCGCGACCGCCCCGGTTTCGGTCGGGTTGAACTTTTCGAAGTGGAAGCTGACAGGCTCGACCCCGAGCTTGCCGAAATGCGCGCGCACCGCGTCCACCATCGGCGGCGGACCGCAAAGGTAGACATCGCAATCGCCGCCGTGGAGGTCCTCCGCGGTCAGGTGATCGGTTACGAAACCGGTGCGTGCGTGCGCCCCCTCAGCCAAAACGGTAACGACCGTGACATTGCCGATGCGGTCGGCCAGAGCCGTCACGCGCTCCAGTTCCACCAGGTCGGCTGCGCGGGTCACGGCATAGTAAAGCGTGATAGGGTGTTCGCTGGGCTTATGCGCCATCTGCTCGAACATCGACAGGAACGGCGCAAGGCCCGTGCCTCCGGCCAGCCAGAGCTGTGCACGCTCGACAGGCCGAAGGTAGAAGGTTCCCATCGGGCCGGTCAGCGTGACCGCGTCGCCCGGCGCGGCGCGTCCGCCCAGGTAGCCGCTCATCACGCCGCCGGGCAGGTTGCGGATCAGAAAGGTCGCTTCCTCCGCGCCCGTCGCGGAGGAGAATGAATAGGACCGGTGCACATCGGTGCCCGGAACGGTGACATTCACGTATTGTCCCGGCAAGAACCCCACAGGCTTGGCCAGTTTTACGCGCAGGCCGAAGGCTGTCTCGGACAGCCGATCGACGCCCAGAACCTCGCCTTCGACGCTCTCGGGCGCGGTCTTGCAAACGGCCGACGAGGCGGGGACGCGCAAAACGCAATCGCTTTCCGGGATCATCTGGCAAGTGAGGACAAAGCCCTGTTCGGCCTCCTCCTCGCTCATCGACTCGTCCATGTAGAATTCAAGCTCGTACTCGCCCTTCTCGGCGAAGCACTTGCAGGTCCCGCAGACGCCATCGCGGCAATCCATCGGAAGGTTGATCTTCTGGCGGAAGGCGGCATCCGTCACCTTCTCGTCGTCATCGCACTGGATGACGCGGGTGACACCGTCCTCGAAGTTCAGGGCAACGTTGTAGCTCGTCATGGCATGCTCCTCCCTTGTCCGCGCGCCGGCCATGCGGCGCGCGGGGATATGGCTCCGGTCCGGCGGGACGGGATCAGATGTGGTAGATGTCGATCACGTGATGGATGTGATCGTTCTTGAGGATCACCTTCTTGTCGGTGATCAGCGGACGCGGTCCGGAGGTATCGATCGTGTAGAACGAGGTACCCCAGTGCTGATCCGTCTTGGCGTAGCGATAGCTCAGCGTGTGCCAGTTGAACCGCAGCCGGATCTCGCTGCCGTCGCGGGCCAGGACTTCGATGCCCGAGATATAGTGGTTCGTACGCGGTTCGGGCAGCGATGTCGCCGAGGACCGGTCGGTCTTGATCCGGAACACCCGGTCCTCGATCCCCTGCTTGTTGGGGTAATACATGAGCGACATCTCGTTGGCCGGATCTTCGGTCAGAGTGTCGAAGTCATCCCAGGCCGGCATCCAGAACGGACAGTCCTTGTGATAGAAGCCCAGCCAGGTGTCCCATTCGCGGTCGTCCAGCGCGCGGGCCTCGGCATGGAGGAAGGCCTGGATCTCCTTGAAACCCATCGTGGTGTCGGCGGGGCGTTCAAGCGTTGCGGTGCTCATGGTCTTTCCTCCTCATTCGGCCGCGACGGGGGCCGCGGGCGCGGTTTCACGCTCCCTGGCGATGGCCTGGCCCATGCGCTGGGACCAATTGCTGTGCTGAATGACGAAGAGGCCCTCGTCCTCGGTGCGGGCGCCCGACAGAACCGGGGCGATGCCCAGGGCCTTGGCGTCCTCGTCCGGCCCTTCGATCCACTGGGTCGCGCCGCGGGTCAGGTCGTTCCACTTCGCGTGGGCGGCGCCGGCGTAGCCACGCTGCGTCGCCCGGAACTCTTCGGTGTCGTCCGGCGTCGCCATGCCGGAGGCGTTGAAGAAATCCTCGTACTGGCGGATGCGGCGGGTGCGGGCCTCCTGGCTCTCGCCCCTGGGCGCGATGCAGTAGATCGTCACCTCGGTCTGATCGACACTGATGGGGCGGAACACCCGGATCTGGCTGGAGAACTGATCCATCAGGAAGACGTTCGGATAAAGGCAAAGGTTGCGCAGAACGCCCACCATCCACTCTGCCTTGGTCTTGCCGTACCGCTCGGTCCACTCTTCCAGGCGCGGATAGCCCGGGCGGTTCGTCGCATCGGCCCATTGCGTCCAGAGCAGGATGTGCCCGTTCTCGTAGGCATGAAAGCCGCCGCGCTGCTTGGCCCATTTCGAGGCGTCGGTCGCCTTGATGTTGTCTTCCTTGCCGTCTTCGGTGCGGTGCGCGGTGGTCGCCACATAGTTCCAGTGCACGGCCGATACGTGGTAGCCATCGGCGCCGTTCTCGGCCTGAAGCTTCCAGTTGCCGTCATAGGTGTAAGTGGACGAACCGCGCAGAACCTCCAGTCCCTCGTCGGCCTGATCGACGATCATGTCGATCATTTTGCGCGCTTCGCCGAGGTAGTCCTGAAGGGACTGCACGTCTGCGTTTAGCGATCCGAAGAGGAAGCCGCGGTAGTTCTCGAAGCGGGCGACCCTGGTCAGGTCGTGGCTGCCGTCGGAGTTGAACTGCTCGGGATATCCGGCACCCTTGGGGTCCTTGACCTTGAGCAGCTTGCCGGTGTTCGAGAAGGTCCACCCATGGAACGGGCAGGTAAAGGTCTTCTGGTTGCGGCGCTTGAAGCGGCAGAGCTGCGCCCCCCGGTGCGAACAGGCATTGACCAGCGCGTGCAGCGCTCCGTCCTTGTCGCGGGTGATGACAACCGGCGTGCGGCCCATGGTGAGGGTGAAATAATCGCCGGGGTTCGGGATCTGGCTTTCATGGGCCATGTAGATCCAGTTTCCTTCGAAGATGTGCTTGATCTCGAGCTCGAACAGCTCCTCGTCGGTGAAGATATCCCGGCGGCAGCGGAATATGCCGTTTTCGGGATCTTCCTGGATTGCTCCGGCGAGGCGTGCCTCGAACCCGTCGAGATTGGCTTGCGTGAACATGTCTGTACTCCTCCTGGCGTCCCGGCCTGTCGCGCGGCCGGGCGGGTTCACTGGGTGCCGCCGGTCACTCCCCGGCGACGGCTTTCAGGGTCCTTCCACCGTCGCGGCGGAAAAATCTGATCTTGTCGGGGTCGAGCGTGGCGCCGATGCCGGGGCCTTTCGGGATTTCGACGCAGAAGTCCCGATAGGCGATAGGTTCGGCGAGGATCTCGTCGGTCAGGAGCAGCGGGCCGAAGAACTCCGTTCCCCAGTCCAGCCGTTCGACCGTTGCGAAAAGCTGCAGCGCGGCAGCAGTGCCAAGGCCGGTTTCCAGCATCGTGCCGCCATAAAGGCTAAAGCCCGCGGCCTGCCCGATAGCGATGACCTCGGCCGCCTTCTTCAACCCGCCGGACTGCGCGACCTTGACCGCAAAGACATCCGCCGCCCGGGCCTTGGCCACCTCAAGCGCATCCTCGGGGCCGTTCAAGGCCTCGTCGGCCATCACGGCAATCTCGTAGCCCGCGGTCAGTTCGGCCATGGCGCGGCGGTAGCGCGCCGGCAGCGGCTGTTCGACCAACTCGCAACCCGCATCCTGCAATCCGCGCAGGCCCCAGCGGGCGTCCTGCAACGACCAGGCGGTGTTGACATCGACCCGCACGCTGGCGGCGGCGCCCACGGCCTGCTTGATGCGGGCGACATGAGCCACATCCTCGGCCACGGACCGTTTGCCGATCTTCAGCTTGAAGATGTTGTGGCGGCGCATCTCGATCATCTCCAAGGCCTCGGCGATATCGGTCTCGGAATTGCCCGAAGCGAGGGTCCAGGCCACTGGCAGCCGCTCGTGTACCGCGCCGCCGAAGAGCTGCGCCACCGGCACACCGAGCCGCTTGCCAAGTCCATCCCACAGCGCGATCTCCACAGCCGCCTTGGCGATGCGGTTGCCCTTCACCAGCCGGTCGATATGCTGGATCGCACCGTTGACATCGTCGCCGTTCCACCCCGTCAAAGCGGGCGTGACATAGGTGTCGATGGCGGACCGGATGCTTTCGGGGCTTTCGGCGCCGTAGCTGAGGCCGCCGATGGTCGTCCCTTCGCCAATCCCGACGGAGCCGTCCGAGAACCGGATCGTGACCAGAACGGCGGACTGGGCCCGCATCGTGGCCATGGACAGCACGTGTCCCCGGATGGTCGGGATATCGAGGATCAGGGTCTCGATCTGGTCGATCTTGGTCACGGGCATTCACCGGAGTTCGCGTTTCGTTGAGCGTCAAACTGCCCGCGAAAGCCGGATTCTGTCGATGATGGGCCGGGTCTTGGGTGATACCCTGCGCGACTGGCGGTAGCGCAGTAGCGGCTATCGTTGCGCACGAAGGGCAATGGGTGCCGCCGATGACGACCCCCGACACGCGCGGAAACAGCAAATGCTCGTGTCGGATCTCTCCCCTGATGCCCACGCCCCGTGCGATGGCTCGCACCGCCACGGCGGCCGCAACGGAAAGATCCTGCAACCCGACGCCGGGTTCATCAAGGAGCTTGATCTGGTCTTCGCTCGTCCGGCCGCAACATGTGCAGCAGTGCCCCCGGACGTGGTGTAGGAGGAGGCCGCGCGCGGAGCCTCCGGCGNAGCGCAGCGCGCGGCCGGCGGTGACGCTGGCGGCCATCGCCGGTCTTCGGAGAAGGTTCGGGTTGCGAAACCTGGAACCGAACCGGAGACGACGATGACCGACGATAGAATGACCCTGATGGAGCTGGTGGAGAAGTCCGCCGACGAGGATCTCGTCCGCGACATGCTCGCCTATGCCGCCGAGCGGCTGATGGAGATGGAGGTCGAGGCTGCGACGGGCGCGCCAAAAGGAACGCGCACACCGGCGCGCACCACGCAGCGCAATGGATACCGCGAGAGAGGCTGGGAGACCCGCGCCGGCCGGATCGACCTGGCGATCCCGAAGCTGCGCAAGGGCAGCTACTTCCCGAGCTTTCTCGAACCGCGCAGGACGGCGGAGAAGGCCCTCGTGGCCGTCATCCAGGAAGCCTATGTGCACGGCGTCTCGACGCGCGCCGTGGACGATCTGGTGCGTGCCATGGGCGGGAGTGGCGTGTCTAAGAGCCAGGTGAGTCGGCTCTGCGCCGAGATCGACGAGCGCGTGCTGGCATTCCTCACCCGGCCTCTCGAGGGCGCCTGGCCCTATCTCTGGCTCGATGCAACCTACATCCGGGTGCGCGAGAACGGCCGGATCATCAGCCGTGCCGTAATAATCGCGGTGGCGGTCAACGGGGACGGCCGACGCGAGGTGCTCGGCGTCGCCACCGGCCCCTCCGAGGCGGAGACGTTCTGGACTGGCTTCCTGCGCTCTCTCGCCGATCGCGGCCTGCGCGGCGTGAAGCTCGTCGTGGCCGACGATCACAAGGGGCTCAGGGCCGCAGCCCGCCGAGTGTTCGATGCGACCCACCAACGGTGTCGCGTGCACTGGCTCAGAAACGCGCTCGCCCATGCCCCGGCCAAGAGCCGCACCGCCGTGGCCGCAATGCTCAAGACGATCTTCGCCCAGGAGACCAAGGCCGAGGCGGAGACCCAGTGGGACGCCATCGCCGACGCCCTCCGTGAGAAGAATGACCGGCTCGGCGCCATGATGGACGCCTCCCGCGACGACGTGCTCGCCTACATGGACTTCCCCAGGGAGCACTGGGCGCAGATCAGCTCGACCAACCCGCTTGAGCGCGTCAACAAGGAGATCAAGCGCCGTTCCAATGTCGTCGGGATCTTTCCGAACGACGCGGCCATCATCCGTCTGGTCGGCGCGCTGATGATCGAAACCAACGACGAGTGGGCCGTCGCGCGCCGTTACATGGGGCTGGAGTCGCTGGCCCGCATCACCGATACTCACAACGTCAGACTGCCCGCCGTGGCGACCTGACCAACTCGAGCCTCTCCGAAGGCCGGCCCTCTTACACCACGCCGCGGGGCACTACC
>NZ_QGKU01000057.1 GCF_003172915.1 Meridianimarinicoccus roseus | reverse complement strand
TTCGTCGTGGCCCCGAGCCGCTGCTTGCCGCCGGTCGAATGCTGCCGCGGCACCAGACCCAGCCAGGCGGCAAAATCCCGGGCCTTGCGGAAATGCTCGGGCGGCGGGGCGAGGATCGCGATGGCCGTGGCGATCAGTGGCCCGATGCCCGGAACCGTCATCAGCCGTCGCGCGACCTCGTTCTCCTTGGCGCGACGGGCGATCTCGGCATCGAGCGTGCCGATCTCGGCCTCCAACTGCGCCAGCGCCGCGATCAGGACCTTGAGTGTCGGGATGGCATCGGCGGGCAAGCCACTTCCCGAGTCTTCGACGATCGCAATCAGTTTCGACGGATTGGCTGCGCCTTGCGGCACGACCTGCCCGAACTCACCCAGATGTCCGCGCAAGGCATTGATCGCTTGCATACGTTGCCGGATGAGGAGTTCGCGGATGCGGAACACCATGGCCGCCCCTGGGTCTCTTCGCTCTTCACGGGCACGAAGCGCATTGTCGGACGGGTCGCCGCTTCACAGATCGCCTCAGCATCAGCGGCGTCATTCTTTTGCCGCTTTACGAAAGGCTTCACATAGGCGGGCGGGATCAGTCGCACATCGTGGCCGAGCTTGCCGATCTCCCGGCCCCAGAAGTGGGCGCCGCCGCACGCTTCCATCGCGACAACGCACGACGGCAGCCGGCTGAAGAATTCCAGAACCTGGCCGCGCCGAAGCTTCTTGCGCCAAACTGCGCGCCCCGCGCCGTCAGCTCCATGCACCTGAAACACATTCTTCGCAAGGTCGAGCCCGACCGTGATAATCTCCGACATGACCGTCCTCCTTTGTGGATAATCGCAGACCCACCTTGGAACATTGATGCCGTCGGGGGGCGGTCACATCATCAACGCCCCGGAAGGACTCATTGGTCTTGCCCCCCTTTTTCACCGGACACTCAGGCAGTTGCGGTTTGAGCAGCGATGAACTCGCGGGGCGAGCGCATTTTCAGCCCTGATTGCGGGTGGTTCTCGTTGTAGTCCTCGATCCAGCAGCCGATCAATCCGAGAACAGTCTGTGCGTCTGGCAACGGCGTCACCTGGACGTAGTCGCGTTTCAGGGTCTTCACTAAAGCCTCTGAGATCCCGTTGCTTTGCGGGCTCTGAACTGGCGTGAAGCAGGACTTCAGGCCAAGTTGGTTTGCGAAGATCCGCGTGTCTTTCGCGATGTAAGGCGAGCCGTCCTATGACGGGAAGATTTGGCTGCTTAGGTCAGCAGGTCATGGGGCATCCGGTGTCCCGAATGCCCTTATATGGTTGCCCAAGCGGTCTCCGCCGTCAAGAAGCGGTCTCTCCCATAGCAAACACAGGGTACGCAGCGTAGCGGCCCTCACCGTCCTTAAGACGAGATCCAAAATCCCAAGCGGAAGACCTGAACATTATCTACGAGGTCAGCAAGCTGCGTCCACGGCTCGTCAGAGAGAGGTCCTTCCGCCTGGGCTCACCCCCTCGAAGAAGGGGCGATAGGGTTCGCCGTGATTGACCACGGCGTGCACGGTGCGCGCCATCTTGGCCGCGATCGCGGTGTAGGCCTTGCGGCGCAGATGTGCGTTGTGTCGGTCTTTCGAGATGTAGCGTTCGAACGTGTCGCGGAAGCTGTTGGTGCGTTTGAGGACGGCGACCTGACCAGCCATCCAGAAGGTTCGGCGGAGCCGGGCATTGCCATACTTCGAGATCCGGCTCTGGCCGCGGAACATGCCGGATTGCACGGTGGCGAGATCCATACCGCAGAACTTCAGGAATTGGCGGTGATGGCGGAAACGGCGCAGATCGCCAGCTTCGGCCAGGATGGTCAGGGCGTTGATCGGGCCGATGCCGGGAATGGTCGTCAGCAACTGATAGTCGGGCAAGTCGGAGAGGAGTTCGACGGCTCGAGCATCAATCTCGTCACGCTGGCGGACAAGGCTCCGACCCTCGGCGAGCACGAGGCGGAACATGCGGACCGCGTCGGAGTTCGGGTGGACTGGAAGTCAAACCGAACCAGCGGCCGTCGCATAAACATCTGAAAAAAATTGCTCTTTGGACACCTTCCGGCCAACGACGTCCCAGGCATCCGCGATGAAGGCGCCCCGGCCCATGGCCGAGATCATGTGCGGCGATGGGTACTTCTCCAAGAAGGCCAGGACCCAATCCGTCCGCGCGCTCCGATGAAATCGTTCGGCCTCGGGGAAGTACAGCGGCAGATAGTGGGTCAGGATGCGGTGCCAGAACTCGGTCTTCGAGCGTGAAACAATCTCGTGGGTCTTCGACAGCTCCTGGATGTCGGCGGTCCCGACCACTATCGGATCGCGAAAGAACTGCACGGCGCCGATCTCCAGCATGTGCAGGATGACCTGGGCGTCCTTCGGGTCGTTCTTATCCCAGCTGTTGTGCAGGGCCTCCCGCGTGCGAGGGTAGTGCCCCGCGGCGTGGTGTAAGAGGGCCGGCCTTCGGAGAGGCTCGAGTTGGTCAGGTCGCCACGGCGGGCAGTCTGACGTTGTGAGTATCGGTGATGCGGGCCAGCGACTCCAGCCCCATGTAACGGCGCGCGACGGCCCACTCGTCGTTGGTTTCGATCATCAGCGCGCCGACCAGACGGATGATGGCCGCGTCGTTCGGAAAGATCCCGACGACATTGGAACGGCGCTTGATCTCCTTGTTGACGCGCTCAAGCGGGTTGGTCGAGCTGATCTGCGCCCAGTGCTCCCTGGGGAAGTCCATGTAGGCGAGCACGTCGTCGCGGGAGGCGTCCATCATGGCGCCGAGCCGGTCATTCTTCTCACGGAGGGCGTCGGCGATGGCGTCCCACTGGGTCTCCGCCTCGGCCTTGGTCTCCTGGGCGAAGATCGTCTTGAGCATTGCGGCCACGGCGGTGCGGCTCTTGGCCGGGGCATGGGCGAGCGCGTTTCTGAGCCAGTGCACGCGACACCGTTGGTGGGTCGCATCGAACACTCGGCGGGCTGCGGCCCTGAGCCCCTTGTGATCGTCGGCCACGACGAGCTTCACGCCGCGCAGGCCGCGATCGGCGAGAGAGCGCAGGAAGCCAGTCCAGAACGTCTCCGCCTCGGAGGGGCCGGTGGCGACGCCGAGCACCTCGCGTCGGCCGTCCCCGTTGACCGCCACCGCGATTATTACGGCACGGCTGATGATCCGGCCGTTCTCGCGCACCCGGATGTAGGTTGCATCGAGCCAGAGATAGGGCCAGGCGCCCTCGAGAGGCCGGGTGAGGAATGCCAGCACGCGCTCGTCGATCTCGGCGCAGAGCCGACTCACCTGGCTCTTAGACACGCCACTCCCGCCCATGGCACGCACCAGATCGTCCACGGCGCGCGTCGAGACGCCGTGCACATAGGCTTCCTGGATGACGGCCACGAGGGCCTTCTCCGCCGTCCTGCGCGGTTCGAGAAAGCTCGGGAAGTAGCTGCCCTTGCGCAGCTTCGGGATCGCCAGGTCGATCCGGCCGGCGCGGGTCTCCCAGCCTCTCTCGCGGTATCCATTGCGCTGCGTGGTGCGCGCCGGTGTGCGCGTTCCTTTTGGCGCGCCCGTCGCAGCCTCGACCTCCATCTCCATCAGCCGCTCGGCGGCATAGGCGAGCATGTCGCGGACGAGATCCTCGTCGGCGGACTTCTCCACCAGCTCCATCAGGGTCATTCTATCGTCGGTCATCGTCGTCTCCGGTTCGGTTCCAGGTTTCGCAACCCGAACCTTCTCCGAAGACCGGCGATGGCCGCCAGCGTCACCGCCGGCCGCGCGCTGCGCT
>NZ_QGKU01000056.1 GCF_003172915.1 Meridianimarinicoccus roseus | reverse complement strand
TCCGCGCTCCTCTGGGGTCCGCCCGGCACCGGCAAGACCATGCTGGCCGGGGCGCTCGCGGGCACCATGGGCGTGCCGCTGATCGCCACCTCCTACACCGCCTGCCAGGCGGCGGGGCACCTGGGCGACTACCTCGCCGCCATGCACGGCGCCGTGGACGCGGCGATCGCCCGGGCGCCGTCGGTGTTCTTCCTCGACGAGTTCGACAGTTTCGGGCGGCGGAGCACGGGCGATCATGGCGGCCACTATACCCGGCAAGTGGTGAACGACATGTTGCAGCAGCTGACCCGCCTGCACGACGCGCCGGGCGTCGTCGTGCTGGCCGCGACCAACGCGCCGGAGCTTGTCGACCCCGCGCTGCGCCGCGCCGGGCGGTTCGACCTGACGCTCGAGATCGGCCCGCCCGACCTCGCCGGGCTGCGCGCGATCCTGGCGGCCCATCTCGGCGCGGCGGCCCCGGACGCGAAAGCGCTGATCGAGGCGGCGCGCGCGCTTCTCGGCCAGACCGGCGCCACGGCCGCGGCGGTCGCGCGTGAGGCGCTGGGGCTGGCCCGCGACGACACCGCGCCGATCGGCCCTGCACATCTCGCCGCCGCCACCGCGCGCCACGCGCCCGCACTCCCGCCCGGGGACCTCTGGCGCATGGCGGTCCACGAGGCGGGCCATATCCTGCTGGCCGCCGCCCGCGTCCTGCCGATGCCCAAGCGCGTCACCATCGGCGCCACTGGCGGGGCGGCGGAGCTGCCGATGCCGCGCTTCCTGACGGCCGAGGCGACGCTCGACTGGACGGCGATGCTGCTCGGCGGCCGCGCGGCCGAACACGTGCTGCTCGGCGCGGCCTCTTCGGCGGCGGGCGCCGGAGAGGGCAGCGATCTCGACCGCGCAACCGACCTGCTGGTCCGGATGGAGCTGGAATGGGGCCTCGGCGATTGCGGCCTGCTGCACGCCCCGGTCCCGCCGGACCGCCGCGCCTGGCTGCCGGACGCCCTGCGCCACAAGGTCAGCGTGCTCCTGCACGAGGCCGAGGACATCGCGCTTGATGCGCTGATCGCCCACAAGACGCACCTCGCCCGTATCGCGAAGGCCCTCGCCACCGAACGCAGCCTCGACCGCGCCGACCTCGAAGAACTGCTGCAGGACTTCGACCCGACCCCGCCGCCGGAGCCAGAGCCGACCACGCGCAAGGCCACCATCGTCCCGCTCAGGTAGCGAAAGCACCAAACCGCCGCGCCGGGAACACCACACCCCTTGGCGTGGTGAGTCTGATGGGATACCAAAACATCCGTGCCGGACGGGCCTCGAACGGGCCGCAAACGCCGTTTGTTACCCCATTTGCTACCCAGCGACCGGCGCGCCAGAGAAAACCAAACGAAATGAAGATGATCGAAGGGTAAGGTGGCGGAGCGGGTGAAAGCTCCATCAGCCGCGCAGCACACCCCACAAGGCCTCAAACCTGGGGCCTAACCCACTGTTATAATTATTCGAAAACCTCCATCTGGCGTCAGGTGGCCTCAGCAGCCGCTGGAGCAGTTCAGACCCGATCGGTACCTTTTTCCGGCGTCCCCGTCACGAAAGGTACCGCGGTATGGGTTTGACAGTGAAGAAGATCGAGGCCGCCACAAGGGCCAGGAATGGCGACCGCATGGTTGACGGGAACAACCTCTACCTACGCCTCGGATCGAAGGATGCGAAGACCTTCCAAGTGCGGACCGAGGTCGACGGCAAGCGCGCTTGGATCTCGCTCGGCCGGTTCCCGAAGCTGTCACTGGCCGATGCGCGGACGCTGGCAGGCGTCGTGCGCAGCGCCATCTCGCAGGGAACGCCGCTGAGCCGGGTCAACGCGGTGCTCAAACTGAGTTGCGATCCACTGAAAGTGCCGGACCTGCTGACCGATCCGGCGAACGCGCCCGCGGCTGCGCCGGACACCGCTGTCGTCGTCCCGAGCTTCGCCGAGATGGCTACGCGCTGGTATCGTCAGAAACGGGGCAGCTGGTCGAATGGAAAGCACGTTCAGCAGAACTGGAACACGCTGGAGACCTACATCCTGCCCGAGTTCGGCGCGCTGCCGGTGACCGAAGTGCGCCGCAAGCACATCATTACGGCGTTGCGGAAGATCTGGGTGGAGAAGCACGAGACGGCACAGCGAACCCTCGGCCGGGTGCGCGCGATCATGGAGCTTGCACTTCTCGAGGAGATCATCGACGTGAACCCGGCGCAGTTCGATGCCGGTGTCGCGTTCGGCGACCCAAGGATCGCGAAGGGTCACCACGGCTTTCTCGACCCGAGCCGCATGCACGAGGCCTGGTGCTGGCTGCAGGACGTCTCTTGCGACGAGGACGTGCGCCAGGCAGCGATGCTTACAATACTCAGCGCGAAACGCACGAAGGAGATCCGCTTCCTGCATTCCGATCATCTCGATCTGGAGACGGCGATCTGGACGACCGAGGCGGGCCTGATGAAATCCCGTCGACCCCACCGCATCCCGATCACGCGGGAAATGGCGGTCATCTTCGACAACATGGCGATGCTCGGGCGGGATTGCGGGTACTTCTTCGCGCGACCCACAAAAAGCGGCGTGATCAGCGAGAACACCCTTCTGGCGCTTTTCAAGAAGTTCGATCCGGCGATCACGACCCACGGGTTTCGGGCGAGCTTCAAGACCTGGAGCGCGGAGACGGACAAGAGCCACACGGCAACGGAGTTCGCCCTCGACCACAGGCAGCAAGGTCTGGAGGCCGCCTACCAGCGCAGCGACATGTTGGAAGCCCGCCGGGTCCTGATGGCCGAATGGGCCGCGCATGTGACGGCGGGCATGGCACCGAGGGTGCTGCGCGACCTCTGACAGAACCAAGCGGGCTGCCTAGAATGCCACGTAATTAATGCAACGTCTGATAGATCGTCCCAGCCTACTGGCGTCGGTCTCGCCCTCCCGACGCCACGCGTTGCTCCAAAGCTTTGATTTGAGACGCATTTCGATTGCGCCACAACCCGGGCTCAGCTAGCCTCGGCTTAGGCCTAGAAAAGGGACGCGTATAGTTATCATGCGCACCGCCCGAGCCGAGGAGCGTGATGGAGAACGGCAGGTCGGAGCTTCGTTGGGGCGTCGAGCAGCGGCTCGAGTACATTGAGTTCCACCTGTTCTGGGAGGGATATGTCAATCGCATTGACGTGATGCAGCAGTTCGGCGTTTCGGTGAACCAGGCTTCCTCGGACCTGAACCGATACATCGCGCTGGCACCGGACAATATGGTCTACGACAAAAGCGCGCGCACCTATCTCCGTGGCCCGGACTTCGACTGCAAGTTCCGCCGGCCAGACGCAGCGCATTACCTCTCCCAGCTCCGCCTGGTTGTCGACGATGTACTGGAGCGCGACGACTGTTGGATCTCTGACCTGCCACCATATGGATCCGCCCCGACGCCTGTGCGCGGCGTCGATCCGGTGACGCTCCGTTCGGTCGTCGGCGCCATCCGCCGCTCCGAGGCGATCGAAGTGAAGTACCGGTCACTTTCGGGGCCCGAGCCCCGCTGGCGCTGGATCGCTCCGCACGCCATCGGGTTCTACGGGTCCCGCTGGCATACAAGGGCGTTCTGCCAAACCGATGATTGCTTCAAGGAGTTCCTGCTTTCACGGATCCTCGATATCCGCGGATCTCGGGAGAGCGAAACGTCCGCCGACGACGACCGCGACTGGCATTCCGAGGTCACGCTGGAGGTCGGACCTCATCCTGAGATCTCGGAGACGCAGGCCAAGGTCATCGCGCTCGACTACGGGATGCGAGGCGGCAAGGCGAATATCAAGGTGAGGCGCGCGCTCCTCTACCACGCGCTCAGGCGGCTCGGGCTTGATACCGATCCGGCAGCCCGCAGTCCGCAGGATCAGCAGATCGTGCTTTTCAACAGGGAGGTTATCGATGCAGATCATCGATAACACCTCCCACCTTCTCGGGGATGACCTGAAAGCGTCAGTCGGTCGGGGTACGCGTTTGCGGATTGCTGCGTCCTGCTTCTCGATCTACGCGTTCGAAGCTCTGAGGTCCGAACTCTCGAAGGTCGACAGCCTGCAGTTCATTTTTACGGCTCCAACCTTCGTGCCCACCGAGGTAACCGACCGCCTACGGAAGGAACGTAGGGAGTTTTTCATTCCCAAGGCGCGGCGAGAAAGCGGCCTGTATGGTACGGAATTCGAGATCCAGCTCCGCAACAAGCTTACTCAACGCGCCGTCGCTCGGGAATGCGCTGACTGGATACGCAAGAAGGCCAGATTCCGGTCCAACACGACCAAGGCGCCGATGCAGCAATTCATGCATGTTGCCGGGTCTGAAGGCGAAGTGGCCTATATGCCGATCAGCGGCTTCACAGCAGTCGATCTTGGGTACCAAAAGGGTGATGCCGTCTCAAACTTCGTGACCCGCTTCAATGATCCCGGGCACGCCACGGTGTACCTTCAGCTATTCGATCAGATTTGGTCGGACCCGGACAAAGTGAAGGACGTCACCACCGCCATTTGCGAGCACATCGAGTCCGTCTACCAGGAAAACTCTCCCGAGCGCATCTATTTCATGATGCTCTACAACATCTTCCACGACTTCCTCGAGGAGGTCGACGAAGACGTCCTGCCAAACGATCTGACAGGCTACCAGGATAGCTTGGTCTGGAACAAACTATTCAACTACCAGAAGGACGCCGCAACGGGCATCATTAATAAGCTCGAGACCTACAATGGGTGCATTCTCGCGGACTCGGTTGGTCTCGGAAAAACATTCACCGCCTTGGCGGTGGTCAAATATTTTGAGTTGCGGAACCGCTCCGTTCTCGTTCTCTGCCCTAAAAAGCTCGCGGACAACTGGCGGAACTACAACACGAACCTGACAACCAATATTTTCGCCAGGGACCGGTTCAACTACGACGTCCTCTGCCACACCGACCTTTCCCGCACCTCCGGCGAGTCCTTCGGTATCCCCCTCAATCGAGTGAACTGGGGAAACTATGATCTGGTCGTGATCGACGAGTCGCACAACTTCCGCAACAACGATGTCTATAAGGACCGGGAGACCCGCTACCAGAAACTGATGAACAAGGTCATCCGCGCCGGCGTGAAGACCAAGGTTCTGATGCTTTCCGCGACCCCGGTGAACAACAGGTTCAACGATCTTCGGAACCAGCTGGCTCTTGCCTACGAAGGGCAGTCCGAAGCGCTCAGCAAGAACCTGAATACACAGGCCAGCGTCGAAGAGATTTTCCGCCGGGCCCAGAAGGCCTTCAATGAGTGGTCGTCTCTGCCGCCAGAGGAGAGGACCGCCGCGTCGATCCTGAAAGCGCTCGACTTCGATTTTTTCGAGCTTCTCGATGCCGTCACCATCGCCCGGTCACGAAAGCACATCGAGACCTTCTACGACACGAAGGACATCGGGAAGTTCCCCCAAAGGCGCAAGCCGCTCTCTTATCACCGCCCGATCACCGAGCGGTCGGACGTGATGGGGTTCAACGACATCTTCACCCAGCTTTCGGTGCTGAAGCTCGCGGTCTACGCCCCGATCAGCTACATCCTGCCCAGCCGTCTGCGGAAGTATGAGGAGATCTACGACACGCAGGTCGAGGGCGGACGAGGCAAGCTCAGACAGGCCGATCGTGAGCGCAGCCTTCAGGCGCTGATGACGACCAACCTGCTTAAACGCCTGGAGAGCTCGGTCGCTGCGTTCCGTCTCACGCTTCGGTCTCTCGGCGCCAACATCTCGCGCACGCTCGATGCGATAAACGAATTCGAGAAAACCGGACGCAGCGAGAGCGTCAGCGACTACCTCGCGGAAATGAGTGATTTCGACACTGAGGATGACGACCTCTCGGGTCTCGACGAATTCACGGTCGGGAAAAAGGTGCAGATCAGCCTCGCCGACATGGACTTGCCATCGTGGAAGCATGACCTGGCGGCGGACCTCGTCCTGATCGAAGATCTGGTCGCCTCGATGGAAAAGGTCGAACCTGCGGACGACGCCAAGCTCCAGCATCTGCTCGCCCTCATTAGGCAGAAGATCGACGAGCCGCTGAACCCCGGAAACAGGAAGGTTCTGGTCTTCACGGCCTTTGCCGATACAGCCAACTACCTCTTCGACAACCTGGCTCCCTTCGCCGCACAGCTCGGGTTGCACGTCGGCAAGGTCACCGGGTCGGACGCGCCCAAGACCACGCTCAAAAAGTCCTACGACTTCCAGAGCGTCCTCACCCTGTTCTCTCCGAGGTCGAAGGAGAAGGCCATTATCCTCCCGAACGAGCCTGGAGAGCTGGACATCCTCATCGGCACCGATTGCATCTCGGAAGGCCAGAACCTTCAGGACTGCGACTTCTTGATCAACTACGACATCCACTGGAACCCGGTGCGCATCATCCAGAGGTTCGGCCGGATCGACCGGATTGGCTCCCCCAACAGTCAGATCCAGCTGGTCAACTATTGGCCCGATATCTCGCTCGACGAGTACATCAACCTCAAGGAACGCGTCGAGAACCGGATGGTGATCGCAGACGTCACGGCGACAGGCGACGACAACGTCCTAACCGCCAAGTCCAACGACATCGCCTACCGCAAAGAACAACTGAGGCGAATGCAGGAGGAGGTGATCGAGCTGGAGGACGCAAAGGCCGGCATTTCGATCACCGATCTCGGGCTGAACGACTTCCGGATGGACCTGCTCAATTACGTGAAGCAGCATGGTGAGCTAGACAACGTGCCCTTCGGCATGCACGCCGTCGTCCCCGCGCAGCCGGAGCTGGGGCTTCAGCCCGGCGTCATCTTCGCGCTGAAGAACATCCACGACAGCGTGAACGTCAACCAGCAGAACCGGCTGCACCCCTTCTACCTCGTCTACATCGATGACGACGGGCAGATCGGCGCCGACCACACCGAGGTCAAGCGCCTGCTCGACCTGATACGATCCAGCTGCAAGGGGCGGATCGAGCCCATCCGCGACGTCTGCCGCATCTTCAACGAGCGCACCGAAGACGGGCGGAAGATGGGCCGCTATTCCGATCTGCTCTCCAGCGCGATCCGCTCGATGATCGAGGTGAAGGAAGAGAAGGATATCGACAGCCTGTTCAGCGGTGGGCGGACGACGGCGCTGACCCACACCATCAAGGGGCTGGACGATTTCGAACTGATCGCCTTCCTGGTCATCGAAGGGGGCGGCGCATGACCCTTTATGACTGGCCGCGCGCCGCCGCCTTCGGCCGTGTGATCCCAAAGAACAAGATCTACGAGCACGCCGGGGCGAACACGGCACTGAAAGACCTCTTCGTGCGTGAGGTCGACCAGATCGTCTGGTCGCACAAGCTGTCGCCCGAGACGGTCAATCTGGGGGCGACGAAGCAGGTGGCCGAGATACAGGTCTTCCGCATCACCGCACGCACCGCGACGCTGGACGCAGCCGTGCTGCGCGCCGTCGACAAGGCCATCCCCTTTCCGCTGATCTTCGAGGTGACCCATGGTGGCCGCGTTAGGTTGGCCGCGGCCTATAAGCGGCCGAGTGAAGCCGACAGCGCCCGCTGGGTGGTGGGCGACTACTTCCAGGGAGACAGGCTGCCCGAGGATGCGCCGCGTACCCCGCTTCCCGTGGCGCTGACCATGGGCGCGCTGTATGAGCGGCTACTCGAGCCGCTGGTGGCCGGGCAGACGGCAAAGCTGGTCCCCGGCATGGGCGAGGCGCCGCAGACGCCCTTCACCCCTGCCGAGCCGGACCGCTCCGTGCCGCTGGAAGAGCGCATCGCGCAGGCCGAGGCGATCAAGGCGCAGACGCGTGAGGTCGAGCGGATCAAGGCGCGGCTGGGGCGCGAGAGGCAATTCAACAAGCGCGTGGCGATCAATGCCGAGCTGCGGGCGGCCAAAAAGGAATTGGAGCGGCTGACAGGGGCACACCCCAGCGCCGCCGTCACGAACGATTGAGAGGACGAGCATGGACAAGCTGAAGATGCACAGCCCCGACCTGAGCCAGGACAACATCGCGAAGATCCGCGCGCTGTTCCCCGGCTGCGTGACCGAGGCGCGGGACGAGGCGACAGGAGCGGTGCGTCTGGCGGTGGACTTCGATCAGCTGCGTCAGGAGTTGAGCGACCACATCGTGGAAGGGCCACAGGAGCGTTATCGGCTGGACTGGCCGGGGAAGCGCGAGGCACTTCTTGCCTCCAACGCCCCCATCGCGAAAACATTGCGGCCGAGTGAGTCCGACAGCGTGGATTTCCTAGGTACCCACAACCTCTTTATCGAAGGCGACAACCTTGAGGCGCTGAAGGTTATCCAAGAAACTTACCTCGGAAAAGTAAAGCTCATCTATGTCGATCCGCCGTACAATACCGGAAGAGATTTCGTGTATGATGACGACTTTGCGGAAAACGCTGAGAGCTTCATGGTGCGGTCTATGCAGACCTCGGCCAGCGGAGATAGGCTGGTTGCCAACCCTGAGTCGAACGGCCGTTTCCACTCAGATTGGCTGACGATGATGTATTCCAGAATTCGGCTGGCAAAGACCCTACTCTCAGAAGATGGCGTTTTTCTCACATCAATTGACGATGGTGAAGTGTCCAACATCAGAAAAATTTGCGATGAAATTTTTGGCGAAAACCACTTCGCTGCACAGATTATCTGGAAGAAAAGGAATACCCCACCGAATGATCGCGTCATCGGCGCGCAACACGACTATATTCTTGTTTATTTCAAAAATGACCTCGCCGGGATTAATCTTCGACCGCGGACGGATGACCAGATTGCCCGTTACAAAAATCCTGATGACCATCCTAAAGGTCCTTGGGTTGTTGGCGACCTTACAGCCAACGTGAAAGGAGGAAGATTCTCAAATGCCCTTTACTACCCGATCACTAATCCGAACACTGGGGAAGAGTTCTATCCGCCGAATAATGGCAACTGGCGCTTCAATAAGGATAGAATTGAGCGGCTTATTGCAAGCGACGAGATTTACTTTGGGAAAGACGGAACGTCTTCCCCCAAACTTAAACGTTTCCTATGTGATGTTAAGGATGGCGCAACATGGACTACATTGTGGGACTTTGCTCCGTTTAACACATCCGGGACGAATGAGATGCGGGACATTTTTGGAAATTCGGTCCTATTTGAGAATCCGAAGCCCATCGGTCTGTTGGAGCATATCGTGGATCTCGGCGCTTCTTCGGATGCCTTGGTCATGGATTTCTTTGCTGGGTCGGGTACCACGGCCCATGCGGTGCTCAAGAAGAATTCTGAAGACGGCGGCAGTCGCCGGTTCATAATGGTTCAACTTCCAGAGGCGACGAACGAAGACTCTGAAGCCCACAAAGCGGGTTACAAAACTATCGCTGAGGTTTCCAAGGAACGCATCCGGCGCGCCGGCAAGAAAATCCTCGAAGGTGAATGCCACCCAGATTGGAACCGCGATGTCGGCTTCCGGGTGCTCAAGGTGGACACCTCAAACATGAAGGACGTCTACTACCGTCCGGACGAGCTGAAGCAGTCCGACCTGCTCGATATGGTCGACAACGTGAAAGAGGGCCGCACGGCCGAGGACCTGCTCTTCCAGGTGCTGGTCGATTGGGGCGTGGACCTGACACTGCCCATCCGCCGCGAAACGGTGCAGAGCAAGACCGTGTTCTTCGTCGACGACAACGCCCTTGTCGCCTGCTTCGACCGCGGCGTCACCGAGGATCTGGTGAAGGAGCTGGCAGGTCACGAGCCCCTGCGCGTGGTCTTCCGCGACAACGGATTCGTCTCGGACGCGGTGAAGATCAACGTCGAACAGATCTTCCGCCAGCTCTCACCCACCACCGACGTCAAGTCGATCTGAGGCCAACCATGGATCAGACCGCGCTGTCCGTCCTGCTTGCCAGACTTATCTCCGATTGGGAGAGCGAGGTGGTCGAATTCAAGCGCGGGAAGGACGGATTCTCGAGCAGTGACCTTGGCAAGTACGTCTCAGCGTTGGCGAATGAGGCGAACCTGCGCGGACAGGACCGCGCTTGGCTCGTTTTCGGGGTAGAGAACAAAACTCGCGCGATCGTCGGGACCTCCTACAAGGAGGACCTCACGCATCTTAACGCCGACAAGCTTCAGATCATGAACGGAACCGGCAGCTTCACCGTTCGGGAGATCCATGTCCTGAACCATGAAGACGGCCGGGTCATTCTGTTCGAGATACCTACCGCGCCTCGCGGTATGCCTATCAGCTGGAACGGACACTATTTTGGCCGCGCCGGCGAAAGTCTCGTCGCTCTGGGGCAGGACAAGCTCGACGAGATCAGGTCGCAGACCCTCGCAACGGACTGGACGGCGCAGGTGGTTCCCGAAGCCAGCTTGGCAGACCTTGACCCGCGAGCAATCAAAATCGCGCGGGAACGCTTCATTGCAAAACATGCAAACCGTTTCCCGCCAGAAGACATCGAACGATGGAGTGACACTGCGCTGCTGGACCGTGCAAAGCTCACCCAAAACGGCCAGATCTCGCGTGCTGCGCTTCTATTGCTGGGCAAACCTGAAGCGGCGTGGCGGCTCAGTCCTCACCCAGCGGAGATCACCTGGAGGCTTGAGGGGGAAGAACGGGCTTACGAGCATTTTGGTCCTCCGTTCCTGCTAGCTACGTCGCAAGTTTTTTCACGGATCCGGAATGTGCAGCTTCGGCTGCTACCTGAGAACGAGCTGCTTGCACATGAGGTATCCAAGTACGATCAAAAGGTCGTGCTCGAGGCATTGCACAACTGCATCGCTCATCAGGACTACAGTCGGTCAGGTCGGGTCGTCGTAACTGAGTTACCTGATCGGTTGGTGCTGGAGAATGAGGGGGCATTCTACGAAGGACAGCCAGAGGATTACATTCTGCACGAACGCGTCCCACGACGGTATCGAAATCCATTCCTGGCGCAGTCGATGACAGAGCTCAACATGATCGATCACATGGGGTATGGCATCCTCGACATTTACCAACGACAGCGGCAGCGCTTCTTTCCGTTACCAGACTACGATCTCAGCGAAGCTGATGTGGTGCGACTGATAATCCATGGGCGGGTCGTGGATCCCGCATACAGTCGATTGTTAATGAAGGAGACAGGGCTGCCGCTGGTGGATGTGCTAGCTCTAGACCGCATTCAGAAACGTCTCCCCGTGGCAGAAGATGCGCTCAGGCACCTGCGCAGGCGCAATTTGGTCGAGGGGCGAAAGCCCAACATACATGTCTCAGCCAAAATTGCCGCGGCCACTGAGAGTAAGGCCGAATATATTCGGACGCGTGCGCAGGACGATGAGCACTACGCTCGCTTGCTCTGCGACTACCTAGGAAAGTTCGGCAAAGCGGACCGGGCAGAGATTGACCGCCTTTTGACGGACAAGTTGAGCGACGCACTCTCTCCGGAGCAAAAGCAGGACAAGATCAGCAACCTTCTGACGAAGCTCAGACGGCAGGAGCGAATTTTCAACGCTGGCTCGCGCAGCAAGCCGGAATGGAGGCTTGCAGAATGAATGCAGCTCTTAGCCGCCTGAAAAGAAAAGACTTTTTTCGGCGCAACCCTTTCTGCACCGCCGTTCGCGGGCGCGCTTTGCAGAAAGAATGCAGAAAGACGGCCGCATGAAGCTCAAGTTCAAGGTCCAGCCCTACCAGACCAACACCGTCAACGACGTGGTCGACTGTTTCGCCGGCCAGCCCATGACCTCTGGCCTAACCTACCGCATCGACCCCGGCCGCAAGGCGCAAGCCAGCGCCTTCGAGGAAGGCTTCAAGAACGCCGACCTCGTCCTGACCGACGTGCAGATCCTGGAGAACATCCAGAAGGTCCAGCGGCGCCAGAACCTGCCCGTCTCGCAGTCGTTGACGGACTTCACGACCTTCAACGCTCGGGGCGAGCGCGTGCCCGTCGCTGCCACCTACAAGCGCGACGCGCTGGCCGCGACCCGCGTTCACCTCGACGTCGAGATGGAGACCGGCACGGGAAAGACCTACTGCTACATCAAGACCATCTTCGAGATGAACAAGCGGTATGGCTGGTCGAAGTTCATCATCATGGTGCCGTCGATCGCGATCCGCGAAGGGGTTTACAAGTCGCTGCAGATCACGGCCGACCATTTCACCGAAAGCTACGGCAAGAAGGCGCGGTTCTTCATCTACAATTCCAAGCGCCTGCACGAGCTAGAGAGCTTTTCGTCCGACGCCGGGATCAACGTGATGGTGATCAACATCCAGGCGTTCAACGCGCGCGGGGCCGACAACCGGCGCATCTACGAGGAGTTGGACGACTTCCAGTCGCGCAGGCCCATCGATGTGATCGCTTCGAACCGGCCGATCCTGATCCTGGACGAACCGCAGAAGATGGAAGGCGCAGCGACGATGGAGGCGCTGCCAAAGTTCAAGCCGCTGTTCATCATGCGCTATTCGGCCACCCACCGGACCCAGCACAACCGCGTTCATCGGCTGGACGCGCTGGACGCCTACAACCAGAAGCTGGTCAAGAAGATCGCAGTACGCGGCATCCAGACCCGCGGGCTGGCCGGCACCAACGCTTATCTCTACCTCGAGGGCATCGAAATCTCGAAGAAGGCACCCATGGCGCGGATCGAGATGGAGGTGAAGCTGAAGTCGGGCGAGATCAAGCGCCAGCTTAGGCGGTTCGAGTTCCGCGATGACCTGTTCGTGGTGTCGGGCGAGCTGGACCAATATCGCGGCTTCACGATCAGTCAGATCGACGCCGTCAACGACACGGTCGAATTCACCAACGGGGAAATGCTGAGGGCTGGCGAGGCGAACGGCGATGTCTCGGAACGCGATATCCGCCGCATCCAGATCCGCGAGACGATCAAGGCGCATCTAGACAAGGAAAAGCAGCTGTTCGCACAGGGCATCAAGGTCCTGTCGCTGTTCTTCATCGACGAGGTGGTGAAGTACCGGGACTACGGCCAGGCCGACGAGAAAGGCGAGTATGCGCGGGTCTTTGAGGAAGAGTACGAGCTACTGAAAGCCGAATACCTGTCGGAGCTCGCAATCGATAACGAGGCGTACCGGGAATATCTCGCCAGCATCGACTCCGCGAAGACGCACAACGGCTATTTCTCGATCGATAAGAAGACAAACCGCCTCAAAGACCCTGCCGTTGGCGCCCGCTCGGTCGATTCCGACGACGTGGACGCCTACGACCTGATCCTGAAGGACAAGGAGCGCCTGCTTTCCTTCGCCGAACCCACCCGGTTCATCTTCTCACACTCGGCGCTGCGCGAGGGGTGGGACAACCCGAACGTCTTTGTCATGTGCATGCTGAAGCACAGCGACAACACCATTTCCCGCCGCCAGGAGGTGGGGCGTGGCCTGCGGCTGAGCGTCGATCAGCACGGGGACAGGATGGACCACCCGGCGGTGGTGCACGACATCAACGTACTCACCGTGGTGGCGAGCGAGAGCTATAAAGACTTCGTGGCCGGGCTACAGAAAGAGATCGCGGAGACCCTCTCATCGCGTCCTCGGCAGGCAACAGAGGACTACTTCACGGGCAAGACACTCGCGACCGAGCATGGCCCGGTTGAGGTGACTGCCGCCATGGCCAAGCAGATCTACCGCTATCTGGTGAAGAATGACTATTCCGACGATGCGGACCAGATCGCAGACGCCTACCACGAGGCCAAGGCGGCGGGAAAACTGGCCGACTTGCCCGAGGAACTGAAGCCGCACGCCGAGCAGGTGTTCCAGCTCATCGACAGCGTCTTCAGCGACGCGCAACTGCCCAAGGTCGATGACGGCCGCAAGCCCAAGACCAACCCCCTCAATGCCAATTTCGAGAAGAAGGAGTTCCAGGAGCTTTGGGCGCGGATCAACCGCAAGGCGGTCTATCGGGTGGAGTTCGATTCAGAGGAGCTGATCCGCAAGTGCATCAGCGCGCTGGACAGTCAGCTGCGGGTCACCCCCTTGCAGTACACCGTTCAGGTCGGCGTACAGAATGACGGGTTGACCGACGGCCAGCTTCGCAGCGGCGACGGCTTCTCGGTCACGAACACGACGACCGAGCGCGGGGACTCAATCCATTCGCTCGTGAAGTACGACCTCGTGGGGAAGGTAGCTGAGAACGCACAGCTGACGCGAGACACGACGGCGAGCATCTTGGGCCAGATCGCGCCTGCGGTTTTCGAGCAGTTCACGAAGAACCCCGAGCACTTTATCTCCGAGGCCTCGCGTATCATTGCCGAGCAGAAGGCGGCCATGGTGATCGAGCGTCTGGCCTACGACGAAGTTTATGAGCGGTACGACGTCGACATTTTCACTGCGAACCAGACCGGCCAGGATTTCTCCCGAGCCACGGCGAAGCTCAAGAACCACGTCTACGACTATGCGATCACCGACTCCGATGTCGAAAGAGATTTCGTGAAAGAGCTGGATACAAGCAGCGAGGTCGTTGTATATGCCAAACTCCCGCGTGGATTTTTGATCCCGACTCCGGTCGGGGACTACAACCCCGATTGGGCGATATCCTTCAAGGTTGGCAGTGTGCGGCACATATACTTCGTCGCCGAGACCAAAGGCACGATGTCCACGATGAAGTTGCGCGAGATCGAGAAGACGAAGATCGAATGCGCACGTAAGTTCTTCGATGAGATCAGCGAGCGCGTCACGGCGGATATTGTGAAATATGATGTGGTGACCGACTACGCCAAATTGATGGGCCTGGTTGGAAAATGAAGTGCTTTCCATTCTCCTGCAGGGCTCGGGCCATGAACGAACGATAGGGCCCGGAGTATTGAACACCCTTCAACGACGCCCTTTGTTCGTAAGCGCCCGGTTGTCACCGCCTGCTCGGTGGCGGCGCGATGGCCTAAGACACGTGCTTAGCGACGTCGCAAACGACGTGTCTTATGTGCGGAGGTGTCATGCGGGGCGAGGTTCTGGGTACCTCTGGCCCGGCCGCTTCCACGAGCGGCCGCACATTTCGACGCGCCAGTACACCCGGCTCGTGCGCGACTGGGTGTGTTCGATCGGCCTTTAGCCGAGCGCCTACGGGACCCATTCCATGCGGCGGACCAAGGTCGCGCAGATCTATCGCAAGAAAGGAAATCTGCGGGCGGTTCAGCTGTTGCGTAAGCGGCGTCTGGCAGGCACCTTCTGCTGAGGGCCGCGATCTGGGAC
>NZ_QGKU01000055.1 GCF_003172915.1 Meridianimarinicoccus roseus | reverse complement strand
CTGCCCCCTGAAAACTGGACCGTTTGAAGCTGGAGTTTTCGGCTAATCTTTCCTGGCTGGGAGAGGAGCGGAAACGCATGAAGGCATCGAAGTTCACGGAGGCGCAGAAGGCGTTCATCCTGAAGCAGGGGGAGCAGGGAACGCCGGTCGCGGAGATCTGTCGCAAGGCGGGGATCAGCCAGGCGACCTATTTCAATTGGAAGAAGAAATATGGCGGGTTGCTGCCAGACGAGATGCGCCGGCTGAAGGCGCTTGAGGACGAGAACACACGGCTGAAGAAGATCGTCGCCGATCTGACCCTCGATCGGGAGATGTTGCAGGACGTGATCCGCCGAAAGCTCTGAAGCCTGGGCGTCTGCGAGAGATCGTGACCGGGATGTGCGTCGACTGGGGCGTGTCGATCCGGAAGGCCTGTGGGGCCATCTGCCTTGACACGTCCAGCTACCACTACAAGTCCCGGCGGACGCATCAGGCTGCCGTCGAAAGGCGGATCAGGGAGATCTGCGAGACGCGTGTGCGGTATGGCTATCGCCGTGTGCATGTCTTGCTTCGGCGAGAAGGTTGGATCATCAACATGAAGAAGACGCGCAGGATTTACAACGAATTGGGGCTTCAGCTGCGGAACAAGCACCCGAAACGCCGGGTGAAAGCGAAGCTGCGCGAGGACCGCCAGGAAGCGGTCGGCCCGAACGATGTCTGGGCGATGGACTTCGTTCACGACCAACTCGCCATGGGCAAGAAGCTCCGCATCCTGACCGTGGTGGACACCCATTCCCGGCTCTGTCCAGCGGCTGATGCCCGCTTCGCCTACCGCGGCGAAGACGTCGTGCAAACACTGGAGAAGGTCTGCGCCAAGATCGGCTACCCGAAGACCATTCGGGTCGATAATGGCAGCGAGTTCATCTCCCGTGACCTCGACCTCTGGGCCTATGCCAACGACGTCACGTTGGACTTCTCGCGACCGGGAAAACCGACCGACAACGGGTTCATCGAGGCGTTCAATTCGAAGCTCCGCGCGGAATGCCTGAACGCGCACTGGTTCATGAGCCTTGCCGACGCCCGCGAAAAGCTGGAAGATTGGCGTAGACACTACAACGAAGACCGACCTCACAGCGCGATCGGATACAACATCCCGATGGCCATGCATTATCCCGATGGCGTCACCAGCCCGTCATCGTGAGACAGCCGGAAAAATCCAGCTTCCGGCGGTCCAAGGTCGGGGAGCAGTGCAACAGATTAAAGGGCTATGCTTCAATCTGTGTTGCGGAACGGGAGCATTCTCGCCCGCAACAATTCTGGACCGGCCCGAGCCGATTTAAGAGCAACGCGACAACAAGCCGGTCGGTCGCGCAGGGGAGGTGGCATGAGGTGTTGTTCGGTATGTTGCTCACTAGCGGTGCTTTCTGCTGTCGGCTGGGCTGCCCAGACTGCGCTGGCTCAACCTGAAACCGACCCTTTGTGGGAAATCGGCATCGGCGCCTTCGGGCTTGTCGCACCCGACTACCCGGCCTCAGGCGAAAGTGCGTTCAACGGGCTTGCGCTTCCCTACGGCATCTATCGCGGCGAGGTGCTGCGCGTGGATGACGAGGACGGCGCGCGCGTGGTGCCGGTGGAGACGCAGGCCTACGAGCTGAGCTTGTCGGCGGGTGCGGCCTTCGGGGCGCGAAGCGAAGGGCGCGGCGTCCGGGAGGGCATGCCCGACCTCGACCCGCTCATCGAACTCGGTCCGCAGGTCATCTTCCGCGGCCCGGGCTTCGGGCCTGAGACGCGGCGCGGCCGGATCGATCTGGCGCTGCAGGCGCGTGTGGTCGCGTCGCTTGATGTCGACACCGGGTCGGTCGCGTATCGCGGGCTGGTCGTTGAACCGGAACTGGCCGCGCGGTGGCCTGATGCGCTTGGGGCGGGAACGGAGTTGCGCGCCTCGGTCGGGCCGGTCTTCGCGACCGAGGCACTGCAGGCGTACTTCTACGACGTGAGGCCGAGGTTCGTGCGGGCAGGGCGACCTGCCTACGAGGCGCAGGGCGGATACCTCGGCACTGACCTTGTCGTCAGCCTGTCCTACGATCTGACGCAGCGGTTCACGGCGTTCGGCGGCGTGAGTGCGGCGAGCCACGCCGGTGCCGCGAACCGCGCCAGCCCGCTGTTCGAAGAGGATCTGACAGGCGCGGCCTTTTTGGGCGTGGCGGTGATCCTGAGCGAAAGCGCCCGTCGCGTACCAAGGCGTTGGGCGGACCGCTGAATAAAGCTTTGGATACCTGTAGCGTTGCCTTGATACCGGCACGATCCGGATAATCGAAAAGACCCTCTGTGGACCTGTCGCGGTTTGATGCCCTTCCTTTGATAGCATTTATTGCAGCAAAGGAGACTGACTATGGACTGAAACGGACGGATGAATTCCGGGCTGATGCGGTGCGGATCGCGCACCCGCGGGGATCGACACGCGAATTCGCGCGTTGACTGAGTGATGAACGAGGCTCTCCCTCAGGCCTTAAAGCTCGCGCGACGTGACCCGAGCGCGCAATGCTTCGAGTTCGGCTCTGAACTTCCTGGTGATTTTCTTGCGGCCCACCCGTCGGCGGAATTCCTCGAACGGGTCTGCACAGCCGCTGTCCTGGATTTCGGCCATCAGGTGGAGTTTCTCGGGGTCCGGCACTTGGTGCCATTCCCGCGGGTTGCCGTTCACCTGCAAGCCCCGGAACGCTATCCGTTCTACCGGTTCGCGCTCGTCGGGCCAGAAAAGCATGTCTTCATCCCCATGGGGCGTTGCCCGAAGATCGCTCAGGAGCGGCTCCAGCGTCTTGCGGATTTCGGAACCGGCCCTCGTGAACCCATGCTTTCTGGCGATCTCGAGCACCAGGTGCGATCGCAAGATCGGCCCGTGCCCATCGACGATGTCGGTCACCATCCTGCGCAGCGTGTCCTGGTAGCGATGCTCGTGGAACAGCTTCCGCTTCTCGTCGTCCTGATCCGTCGCGCATGGCCTTGCCGTGGATGTCCTGTCTTCCTGGCTGCCGACTTTCGAGGGTGTTCCACCGTTGCCTGTTTTCGGCATGCGAATGACCACGCGGTGGATGTCATCGACGGAGGGGTCATGGTTGCCGCGGGTATCGAGTACTGCGACCGCGCGAGCAATCTGCGCCATGTAGTTGCGCAGCGTTCCCGGCGCGAGGTGAATTCCCTGTGCTCGGAGAAGGTCCGCCAAGTCCTCGCTCGTGTATCCTTCTCGTCGCAGATCTGCGAGTTCTTCACGGGCCTCGATGACATCACGGATGATCGGCCGCGACTTCTGCGCCGGAACGGATTTCGCACGTTCTTTCAGTCGCGCACCGAGCGGCTTTGCCTCGGAAGTGTCGCCAAAGACTGTGTCCTTCATGATCCTGCCTCATCATTTTCTTTGCTGCCCGCAAGATAAAACAGGTCTGCGAAAAAACCGAACTCAGTCGGTAGCGCCCTGAATTCAGGTCTTTTCGATTTCATAAGACCGAGGCTTCCGGCGACATGGTTTCCGTCACTGGGACGGGGCGATTTCATGCTGCCGTCATGCATTGCCGATGCGGGGACCCGCAGCGTCATGCACCGCCATGCGGCAGGGATGCGGTTCCGGGGCGGCTCCATGCGCCTCTCGTGCGGGCAAATGCACCCCGCGCTTTCTATCCTCTCAGCAAGATGCCTCGCACCGCCGGGGTAAAACCGACCGCGACGCCTGGAGGACCCGCATGCCACGCCCCCGCAAATCGGATCAGGAGCGAGCCGTCAGGTGGGACGCGCTCTACGTCACCGCCGCCGATCGCGCCAAGATCAAGGCTGCGGCGCAGGCGGCGGACCTGTCGGTGAGCCGCTACCTTGTGAGTCTGCATCGCGACGAGACACCCTGGCGCGATCTGGCCAGGGCCAAGGTTGTCGGCGCGCTGATCGGGGCCGAGCGTCGTCTTGAGGATCTCGCGCGGATGGTAACGGACGGCACCTCGGAGATCGACGCGGTGAGGCTTCAGGCGCAACTCCTCGACATCGAACGCAGCTTCCGCCGCGAGGCTCTTCTTCCGGGTGCTGTCCGTGGAGGAGCATCGGACGAGGAGGGTGAGGCG
>NZ_QGKU01000054.1 GCF_003172915.1 Meridianimarinicoccus roseus | reverse complement strand
TGCACTGCTCCCCGACCTTGGACCGCCGGAAGCTGGATTTTTCCGGCTGTCTCACGATGACGGGCTGGTGACGCCATCGGGATAATGCATGGCCATCGGGATGTTGTATCCGATCGCGCTGTGAGGTCGGTCTTCGTTGTAGTGTCTACGCCAATCTTCCAGCTTTTCGCGGGCGTCGGCAAGGCTCATGAACCAGTGCGCGTTCAGGCATTCCGCGCGGAGCTTCGAATTGAACGCCTCGATGAACCCGTTGTCGGTCGGTTTTCCCGGTCGCGAGAAGTCCAACGTGACGTCGTTGGCATAGGCCCAGAGGTCGAGGTCACGGGAGATGAACTCGCTGCCATTATCGACCCGAATGGTCTTCGGGTAGCCGATCTTGGCGCAGACCTTCTCCAGTGTTTGCACGACGTCTTCGCCGCGGTAGGCGAAGCGGGCATCAGCCGCTGGACAGAGCCGGGAATGGGTGTCCACCACGGTCAGGATGCGGAGCTTCTTGCCCATGGCGAGTTGGTCGTGAACGAAGTCCATCGCCCAGACATCGTTCGGGCCGACCGCTTCCTGGCGGTCCTCGCGCAGCTTCGCTTTCACCCGGCGTTTCGGGTGCTTGTTCCGCAGCTGAAGCCCCAATTCGTTGTAAATCCTGCGCGTCTTCTTCATGTTGATGATCCAACCTTCTCGCCGAAGCAAGACATGCACACGGCGATAGCCATACCGCACACGCGTCTCGCAGATCTCCCTGATCCGCCTTTCGACGGCAGCCTGATGCGTCCGCCGGGACTTGTAGTGGTAGCTGGACGTGTCAAGGCAGATGGCCCCACAGGCCTTCCGGATCGACACGCCCCAGTCGACGCACATCCCGGTCACGATCTCTCGCAGACGCCCAGGCTTCAGAGCTTTCGGCGGATCACGTCCTGCAACATCTCCCGATCGAGGGTCAGATCGGCGACGATCTTCTTCAGCCGTGTGTTCTCGTCCTCAAGCGCCTTCAGCCGGCGCATCTCGTCTGGCAGCAACCCGCCATATTTCTTCTTCCAATTGAAATAGGTCGCCTGGCTGATCCCCGCCTTGCGACAGATCTCCGCGACCGGCGTTCCCTGCTCCCCCTGCTTCAGGATGAACGCCTTCTGCGCCTCCGTGAACTTCGATGCCTTCATGCGTTTCCGCTCCTCTCCCAGCCAGGAAAGATTAGCCGAAAACTCCAGCTTCAAACGGTCCAGTTTTCAGGGGGCAGAGCATTTGAGATTGGTAGTCTGGGCGGTCTTTCTGGGCAAGCGCGCCGGGCACGGAGCCATGCCAGAAGCGGCGCTTCGGGTTTCTTCGGCGGGGTCCCGTCCAAGCGAGGATCAGGATCGGTCAGGCGGATTTCCGGGAACCGCGTCCCCCTCGGAGGCATGCGCATTCGGGATCCGGCGCAAGTCCTCGTTCTTAGGCGGAAGGGCCTGCACCTTGTATTGCGGCCAGCCGCCCCACGGCTTCGCGTCAAGGCCGCCATGGCGGCGCAGGGCGCGCTTGCGGAATGCGCGCAGCCCGGGATGGGAGAACCACGCTGGAACATCACAGAGGATCTTCACCATGCCGCGGCGCCTCGTGCGCACCAGCACCACCACCTTCAGTGCAGGAAGCTCGGCGAGCTGGTCGCGAGAAAGCAGCGGGGCAGGGCGCCACTCCGCGCCGTTGGTGGCGAAGCCTCGGTCGCCGGAGAACATCTTGCTGCGCACCAGCCGTACCGTTTCGCCCAATTCGTGCGAAACATGCTCCGCCAACTCCTGCTCGCCTCCCGGCTTGGCGTAGATACGGATGTCCGCCGCCGCACTCCACTTGGCATAGGTCCCCGGCCCGTGGAGTTCATCCGCCTGCTTCGGGCTCTGCATACTGTAGACGGGCCTGATCCCCTTCTGACGGTAGAATTGCACCGTGTCGTCGAGGATCTTCGAGCCACCCAAGGCAGCCAGTTCGTCGATCCATAGCATCAGGCCCCTGGCGCGGGTGCGGCCTGCCTGATCCATGTTGAGCGCGATGCGGGGGGCCATGACGCCGATCATCAGCAAGCGCAGAAGCGCGCCCGATCCGGACAGGTCCTGCTGGTTGATCTGGACGACAACGTCGAATTCCGGGTCGTCGAGCAACCAGGCAGGGTCGAAGACCTGTTCGGTTGCCCCGCAGATCAAGGCCGCCTTGGACGGGTCGGCGAGAAAGCTGAGTTCGGGGCTCCAGAAGGCGGCGAGGGAGTTGGCGAACTCTGGATCGGAGAGGCGGGCGGCCAGCGTAGCACACCAGCGGCGATAGGCGGGATGCCCCTCGGTCGTCCAGTCGGCAAGATAGTCGGCCAGCGCCGGGTCGGACAGGCATTCGTAGACCAGCATAAGGCTGGGGACGTGGCCTTGGGACCGTGCGAGGAGGGCGACATTGGCGATGACCGCGGCGACCAGCTCGAAGGCGCAGCGCTTCAAGGTGAGGTGCTCGCCGCGGACCTCGATGATGTAGCCCGCGATGCGCTCCACGTCGCCCGGAAACGTCTCGCCTGCGGGCTCCAGGCGCTCGAGCAGGTTGAAGCCCGCGCTGGCCCTGCCCAGTTCGGGAGCGATGACAAGACAGGTGCGCCCGTTAGCCTCGATCAGCGGCTTGTCTTTGTCGCCGGCGTTTCCCTGCGTCTCGACGAGAAGCCTCGGGCCCTGGCCGCAGATCAGGTTAGCTTGCTGGATCAAGGTCTTGCCGGAGCCGGGTCCGCCCACGATCAGCGCCAAGGTCTCGAAGGGGGCCGCGATGATCGGCCGGGGATCGAGCATCGTGCCTTCCGGGCGCCCTCCAAGCATGATCAGCAGACGGCCGATTAGGACCAAAGGCAGACGCCAAGGCCGGTTTTTCAAGGCAGGCGCCATGCCGACCACGAACTCATCGAGCGCGAGCCGGGGACGGCCGAGAATTGGACGGATCTGGCTGACGAGGTTGCGCCGCAGGCCCAGCAGGCGGCGGGCCGCCCGGTGGGGGGGCACCAAGCGGTTGCGCGCCCTGGCCCGGTCCTCGGGTTGCAGCGGCGGGGCGCCGCCGCCCCAGCGGCGCACGGTGGCATTCATCATCGCCAAGGCCCAGCCGATTACGAAAAGACTGACCAGCGTCAGCAGAATATTGAGCTCGCTGAGTTGGACCGCGAGGCCCTCGGGGTGCAGAATCGGCATTGGGGCATAGCGATCGTGGCCGAAAAAGGCGGCGATGGCACCGACAAGGAGATTGACCAGCGGTCCGAAGAGCCAGAGCCCGAGCGATGCGACATAGTCCGGAACATCCGAGCCAGCGGCGGCAGACCATGCGCGCAACAAGCCATAGAGGCCGCAGGCGGCCATGTAGAGCGCGAGGACGGCGAAGTCGTTGGGTCCGCCGTCCCAGCGGGACAGCACCTGGGCATAGAAGCCCATCGCGATCGCCGGGCCGAGGACCAGCGCTGCAGTGGTCAGCTTTCCTCCGAGTTGCGGGAAGATCTGGTCGAGGTTGAGGAAGACCGCGAGCAGCAGGATGCCGAGAGCGCCCTTGCTGGAAAAGACTCGTCCAAGTCGGCGTAGCGCCCACTTGAAGGGGGCAAGTATAAGCGACATTTTATTTCCGATCCACGAGGTTGGGTTGCGCACTACCCACGACGATGCGCGATTCCATTCTCGCTCCAGCGCGTTCATTATTGAAGCGGCGGTTGGCCTAATTTAATTCGGATCATTTCGGATCTGGGACTCGGATCTCCACCGAAAAAATCCGAACAGGAACTTTTCCGAATTAGTTCCGATTCTATTCCGGCCGAAATTAAGAGACCTTTCCCGGAGCCTTTCTGGATGAGGTCCACATGTCTTACGATCGCAATGACGCCTTCAAGGCCAGCCCGACCGTCGAGGGTGCGGCGCGCAAAGGTATGCGAGACGGCGCGCGCGCGCGCAATCTCGACGCAAGCATCGCGCAACAAGGGACCGACTACATTGACATCGCTCTTGCGGCCTACCGCCGAGAGCGTGCCCGCCGGGCATTGGGTCGGGGGGCGCGGACCGAAGCTGAACAGCCGACACACGTCGGGTCCACCGACTTGCCGGGCAAGATGCCTCGCAAGGCGCGTTCAAGTTCTCGGATGCGCCCGCTTCGTCTGGTCACCGGGGTTTTGGTGATCGCGCTCGCGGCATCTGGAGCCGCGTTGACCTTCGCGCCGGCGACCACGGATAGGCTGGCTACGAACGCGGTGCGCGCCATGAGCGCGCCGGAGGACGCCTTCTCGGAAGGAGAAGCGCTGTGTTCCTCGCTCGTCGAGGTGCGAGACGAAGCGGGTCGGCGGCTTGGCTACCAGACATCGGAATGCGCATCCCGTCGGGGTCTTGCCGTTGCGCCGATCAACTCGGAAGATGCTGTGACCAAGATCGCGTCGGCCATGGAACCGCTCGAAGGTCGGACGCTGGGCCAGTGGACCCTGACAGGCATCGACCTGCGCGGCCCGGCCCGTGCGATGGTGAACGTGCCATCCTATCTCGTCGACCGGATCCTTCGCCCGGTAGGGATGAGTCCGTTCGATGCGCCGGTTCACCTCATTGGTGGTTCACCGCCGCTCGTGAGCGGCCTCGAGATGGTGACCGGGCACACAGAGGGGAGCGGCAAAACCAGCCTGCAAAACATCCCGAAGAAGCTCGGTTCTTACGCGCGCACGGCGATCTTCACCGCTCACAACCTTCCTGACAAGGCGAGTCGCGATCGATTCGTTGCCGAAAGTTTCGCCTGCGTCGCCGGCCAGCGTTACACGGATGCGCGCTTCGGCCCGGCGCTCGGCGGTGAATTCTGCGCCGTACTGCTGGGTCGCGAAAGCCTGGAGGAGCTGACCCTGCCCGAAGCCTGTTTCATCGCTGCCACCGCCCGGAGACCGGCTCTTGCCCCGGGGCGTCGGTTCGACGAGAAGGCGCGGGAGGAGCGGGATAGCCGCCATGCCTACCTCCAGGGGCGTGCTAAAATGTGCCTCGCACGTCTGGCGGAGGCGCGCGGTTACTCGGACGAGACGCTGAACGGCTTCCTCGCCCGCGTCGACGCCATCCGCCCGCTCGAGCCCGCGGCCGGGCGCGGGACTGCCATGCGCGTCGGAAATCTCGGGGGTGCCTTCGCCGGTATCGCGCAGGATAGTGGTGGTGCGGCGCAGGCGGTCACGCTCGCCGCGGCATCGCAGGCCGCTGCGCGTGCACTCGCGGATGAGGTCGAAAAGACGCTCGCGTCTGCCGCCGAAAAAGCCAAACTCTGCTTCGGTGCGACCTGTCCAGCTGATCGGCGCATCGAGGTGCTCCTGGCCTTGGGCGAGATCGGAGACGACGGGGGCTTCCGCGTGCGGGGCCTGTCCGAGTCCCGCCAAGGCCTCTTGTTCGGTCCGGGTCTGCCCTCGGCGCGCCCTTCAGCCGGGTCCACGAACAAGGCGGCCCTTCTGCCGCTTCTGGCGCTGCACGGCATCGAAACCGCTTGCGCGGCACCATTCCGTGGCCTGCAGAACTACGACGGCTTCAAGGGAGCTGCCTGCCGAGAACCGGCGGACGAAGTCGACCTTGAAACGGCGACAGCGGTCTCAGACAATCTCGTCTTCATCGACGCGGCTCGGCGTCTGCCGCCGACGGACATCGTGAGCTATCTCGAGGCTGCGGGCTACGCCGTGTTCTCCGCGGAAGATGAGCGCCTCGACATCGCCGGGATCGTGCTCGGCTATGGCGCAACACCAACGCCAGCCGGGCTGATGCGCGTCGCGGCCTCGATCCAGTCAGGGCGGCCCGTTGGGCCACTGCAGATATCGACTCAGCCGCGCTCGGAACGCCTTTCCGTCGCTGAACTGACGTCACCCGACGCGGTGGCCAAGGCGCGCCGCGACCTTGAAGCACCGCTCCGCCATGCCCACGGCACCGCGCGGCACGCCCCGCCGATCCTCGATCGGGCCGAGTGCACCTCGGGCATCGCGAAGACGGGTACAGTCGACAGCGTCACGCCACCAGACGGTGTTTCGGCCAAGCTCGCCGTAATGGCGGCAACATGCTCCGGTCGGAGCCTGGTCGCGATCGTCCGGATCGCAGGGCCTGACGGTGTTGCCATCCAAGGCGTGAGTTCCCGCCTCACTACCACCATCGCCGCCCGGTTGATCGCCGGGGCGACCGCGCCCTGACACCCACGCCTGCAGAGGAGAGCTTCGCAATGTCGATAGATAACCAGATATACCGGAACCATCCGGGCGCCGACAACAAACGGCTGAAGGCCCGGACCCGTCCCCGCTTTACCTTCCGGAACTTCCTGTTTGTGACCGCGATGGCGACCTCGTGGCTCTCGACCGGTCTCGGTGCCGCCTTCGCTCTGCCTGAGGGCATCCTGCCCCCAGAAGTCGACCTCGCCGGTCGCATCGTGGGCGGTCTGATCTTTTCGGCCGTGATCCAGGCCGGGCTCGGCGCCCTCTGGGGCGCGTTCGGAGGTAGGTTGGCTCAGAGGCGGTTCAGCGACTTTGTCTTCGCGGTAACGCTTCTCCTTCCTGCGCTGTTCTTCAGCAGCGTTTCCGGGAGCCTTTCTTCTGGGTCGCTGGTCTATGCTATCAACTTGGGCATTTTGGAAGATCGCGCCTGGGAGGAGGCCGCAAAGCCGGCGATGGAGGCCGCACGCAGGATGGGCACTGCCTCGGCAGACGTTCGTGCTGCCCTGTCCGCGCTCAGTGCCCACGCAACCACCCAGGCAGAGATCGAGGAGCAGCGAGGCGGCTCCTGCGGAGTTCAGCTCGGGCATAAGTGCGGGCCTGTCTGCGAGTTCCGCAAGCAGCAGGCGCAGAGTGCGCAGGAACTCTCCGAAAAGGCAGACGGCCTGGCTTCCCGCGCCATCCGAATCGAAGCTCGCGCGGCGCGGGCGGACCGCAAGGCCACCGCGGACATCTTCGCGGCCCTTCTTGACCTCAAGCATGACCGCAGCAGCGACGAGCTTCGGCGCTGGTTGCAGACGCAGAAGGACGGCTTCCAGAACGGCTTCACCTACAACAGTCCAAAGTACGGAATGCGCGAGATCTCTTGCACCGACCCCGGCTTCGAGCGGCGGCTCGAGGAAGCCCTCGGCGCGCTGGATGTGGCCTCCACCGTCGAAATCAACCCGATCCTGCCCACAGAGGTGACCCCCGTCAGCGCAGTGCAGACCAACTTGCTGATGATGCTTGAAACGCTCTTCACCTTGCTCGGCGACGATCAAGAAGCGATCCGTGCGCTTACCTCGGATCCGCAGTTTACGGACGCTGCACCGCTGTGGTGCATCGCCGCGTTGCTCGAAGCCGTCTGCGCGCTGCTGGCGGCACAACGCGGCTACGCCTCGGTCGGCCCGAACACGAGGCCGCGGCCGCTGCCGAGCGGCGTTATCCTGCATGACGCGGCGATCGATCCTGCCGAGCGGCGCCAATGCGCGCACCTCCTGCGCATCGTCCGTTCGTACTCGATCCGTTCCGGAAAAACGGACTACTTCGCCGCTCCGGAGAACGGCCCGGACGCTGACGCAGCGATTAACCTGGCCGCGAGGCTTCAGCTGGAGGAGCTGCCCATTGGTCTCGTCGGCCAGAGTCCCGAGGAGGCCCTCGTCGAGCCGAGCGTGCTGCGCCGACTTTCGCAGAACGGTGGCGATTCCTGGCGCCTGTGCCGTGACCGGAAGGGCAAGCTCCGGGCCCTCGAACGTGCCTTGGCCGAACGCGTCGGCTTCGCAACGGTCGAGGAGCCAACGCCGGGGTTTGCCAACGCGTCGCCAACCGGGCAAGCTTATGGCGAACTGGAGCAGGCCTTCAACCTGTTCAACCGCAGCCTGTTCGAGGGACGTCTGCCGCCCTGCATGATCACCTTCACCCGGTGCAAGGGGGCCTTGGGCTACTTTCATGGAAACCGATGGGCCTCGTCCAGCGGAACCGTCGCCGACGAGATCGCCATGAATCCGCACCACTTCGAGAACCGATCGCAGAAGGACATTCTCTCGACGCTTGTCCATGAAATGGTGCATCTTGAGCAGCACCACTTTGGGTCGCCCTCGCAGAACGGCGATCACAATCGGCAGTGGGCCGACTGGATGCTGCGCGTGGGACTGGTGCCATCGCACACCGGCAAGCCGGGGGGAAATCAAACAGGGCTCAGCATGACCCACTACATCGTGCCTGACGGGCCCTTCGACCGCGTCGCCTCCCAACTTCTCGCTGACGGCT
Source organism: Meridianimarinicoccus roseus (assembly GCF_003172915.1). GTDB lineage: Bacteria > Pseudomonadota > Alphaproteobacteria > Rhodobacterales > Rhodobacteraceae > Meridianimarinicoccus > Meridianimarinicoccus roseus. Next base: position 22,421 of record NZ_QGKU01000054.1, on the reverse strand, counting down.
TCCGCATTACCTACGCTGATCGCATCGTCGAGGCGGATGCGACCGCTCCCGAGACCCACCCGCTCGGCACCGCCCGCACGTAAACGCTGCCGAGCCCGCACCCGGCCGCGCCGATCTCCGGCGCGGCCGTCGCTTGCAGTAATCGCGGCGCCCGACCGGCGACCCTGCGTGTCCCTGCAAAGAACTCCCCAGATCAAGACATCAGGGTGGCTTGGGAAAGACGCCTGCAAACAGCGCCTCTGCGGACCCCAAGTACATTATGGCGATTCAGTAGTCGTAGACAGGTCGCCAAGAGACCGTGGATCCGCTCCGCCCGTCACGAAATCCGCCCAGTCCTGCATCAGCGCGACCCGTTCCTCGAGCAGGTCAGCACGTTGATAGGCGGCTTCCAGCTTGGCCGGTTCATGCGCCAGCGCCATTTCGATCGCGTCGGGAAGATACCGGCGCTGGCCCCGCGCCCATGTCTTGAACGCGGCCCGGAACCCGTGACCGGTCGCGCCCGCTTCGAAGCGCTTCACGAGCAACCGCGCGGCGTTCTCGCAGATCACGCCGCTCCTGTTGCGGGGCTTGGCGAAGACATGCTCCTTTTCGCCGTTGAGCATGCGCATGTTGTCCAGCAGAACCCGCGCCTGTCGGCTGACCGGCGCGCGATGCGCGCGGCCCATCTTCATCAGCTCGGCGGGCGTCGTCCAAATCAGGTCCTCTTGAGAGAAGAACCGCCACTCGGCGAACCGCACCTCCCCGGTGCGCTTGGCGCTGAGCAGCATCAGGCCAACGAGATGCCGTGTATCCTCGTCGCAATGTACATCCTGCAGCCACTCCCAGAACGTGGGCACGCTCTCGGGATCAAGCGCACCGAAATGCTTTGTCCGGCGGCGCAGCTTTCCATACGCCACGTCGACCGAGAAATCCGCCGGGTTGGACTGCAACCCGTGCTCCAGCTTGGCAAGCTCGAAGACTTCCCGAACCCGCCCAAGCGTGCGGCGCGCCGTCTCGTTCTTCACGTGCCAGATCGGGCGGAAGACCTCGACGACATCGAGCACCTTGATGTCGTCGATGCACCGGTCTCCGAGAGTCGGCAGGACATAGGTCTCGATTGTGCTCCAGTTCTGGGCGATGTGCTTGCCGTTCTTCAGGCCAAGGCGCTTGCGGTCGAACCAGACCTGGGCAACCTGTCGAAAAGTTGCGGCCCGTTTCCCGGGCACCCCGTTCACCTCATTGGTGGCGGTCGTTCTTTTTGGCGAGACGATTTCGGGATGGTCGGTCAGGCGGCGCCGGATCGCGGCCGCCCCAAGCCCTTCCGACGACCAGCCCCGTACGGTGACAGCCCTCCCGCGAGCGGCTTTCAGGGTGATGTCCGGAAAATCACCCAATGCCACCCAGACGCGCCCCGGCGCGCCATCGCCCTTGCTGACCAGCACCTGGAAAGACTTCCGCCCTGACGGGTAGAGCCGCACGAAGAGGCCCGCTCCATCTCCCAGTCGTTCCTTCTGCACCCCGAAACGGGCGGCCTCGATTTCCTTCACGGTGAGCGGCATGTTCGATCGATCCTCGGTAACAGACGATCGAAAGGTAACAAAAGGCGGCGGGCTGGCCTAAACCGGCATGGAACGGCATGACACAAGATGACCGAAAAAATGAATTTCGATCAATCTGTTGCCGGTTCCTCATGGAACAAACTGGAACCCCTTGGTGCCCAAGGTCGGCTTTCACCGCATCCGACACTACGGCCTGCTGGCCAGCTCGGCCCGCAAGGCCAACATTACCAAGATCCGCACCTTGCGTGTGTCCAGCGCCCGGAACAGGCCACCGTGTCAGGATCCGACGCCGAGATCATCCCATTCACCCTGCGCGAACCATGCCCCTGCTGCGGCGGCCCCATGCGCATCATCGAAATCTTCCGGCGCGGGCAAAAACCGATGTCACGCGCGCAACCGAGAGATCAGGCCGCATGACATATCGCCCGTCATCCATCTCGGAACACCACCGGCCGCAATCCGCAGACCCGGATCGAACACAGTGCGCCCATTCAATTCCTGCGCGGCACAAGGCGGCAAAAAACCCGAAACGCGCAGCCTTGTCGAGATCACCGGCCGGGTTTGCGACCATATCAGGCACCTGGCTCGCCATCGGCAGCACCCCGCCTGCTGCCGTTGCTCCGCCCGTCCGCGCACTTTCCCCATAGCCTGATCCAAGACCCCTGCGGCTTCCTCCCTCCGAGGTTTGTCAACGCGAGCCGCCACCTCCCGGCCGCCCACGTTGCGCCGCGGCCCGCATCGAAAAACCTTCAGGGAAGCCGACGTTCACTGCGCTACCGCCGAATGTCACCTAAGAAACGGTATCGGCACATCGAAGAAATCTGCCAACAGCACGAAATTCAGACCCAGCACCGTGCAGGCGCCCAGCACCGCCAGCACGCGCAAGATCGGCCCGATCCTGAATTCACCCATTACGTCCTGCCTGGATGAGAAATGCAGCAACGCCAGCATTGGTACTGGCAGCGCGATGGATAGCACGACCTGCGACATCACCAAAGCGTCGGTGGCGTTTACGCCAGCGGCGATCACGGCGAAGGCCGGTACCATGGTCACGAGACGGCGCAGCCAGATCGGCACGTGGAAGTGCAGGAAGCCTTGCATGATCATCTGCCCGGCCATCGTGCCAACCACTGAGCTTGAGACACCGGAGGCGATCAGCGATGTCAGGAATATCCCCGCCGCCGCCGCGCCCAGCAGGGGCGTCAGGGTGTGGTAGGCGGTCTCGATCTCGGCGACATCGGAATGGCCTTGATGAAAGGCACTGGCGGCCATCATCACCATTGCCATGTTGACCATGCCTGCTACGGCAAGGGCCAGCACGACTTCGGTATTGGAAAAGCGCAGCAGTTTGCGACGGTCGGCGTTGTCCCGCGCCACCGCGCGCGACTGCGTTAGCCCAGAGTGCAGATAGATGGCGTGCGGCATAACGGTGGCCCCGATGATGCCGACAGTGATGGTCAATGCCGCGCTGTCGGGCAGCGCGCGCGTCATGATGCCAATGCCCGCAGCGGTCCAGTCGACAGGAGCGATAAGGACCTCAGCGAGGTAGCACAACCCGATCACGCCGACCATCGCGCCGATTATCAGCTCCATCGGGCGAAAGCCACGACCCTCGACGATCAGTATGCCGTAGGTCACGACGGCGGTGATTGCCATGCCGACCACCAGCGGCAGGCCGAACAATAGCGACAGGCCGATAGCGCCGCCAAGGAACTCGGCCAGATCGGTGGCCATGGCGGCGACTTCGGAAATCGCCCACATTACCCAGACCAGAGGAAGCGGAAAATGATCACGCGACACCTCGGCAAGGTTGCGGCCCGTCACGATACCCAGCCGCGCTGAAAGCGCCTGAAACAACATGGCGATCAAGTTGGCCAGCAGAACTACCCAAAGCAGTCGATAGCCATAGCCCGCCCCAGCCTGGATATTCGTCGCATAGTTGCCTGGGTCCATATAGGCCACAGAGGCGATGATCGCGGGTCCGGCAAACAGCAGGCGACTACGCCAGCCGCGCGCATCACCGCTCAGGACGGCGGAAATTCCGGATCGGGTGCGCTCAGAAAGGGTCTGCATGGGGGCCTTGGCTGCATGGGTGCTTTACGAATACTGTTGCCGCAAATAGCCATTGCTATACATTCCGCAAGAGGCAAAGAGATATCGCCATACCTTGTCGCCCCGCGTCTTCTGGCATAATTTTGTGCGATGCTCACTACGTGAACCCCTGCGACGAAGGACCCGCGCCCATGCCCGACACGTTCCTCGACAAGGAAAAGCCCTCAAACCGCTTTGACCGCGCCCGCGAGGCGCAAGCGGCGGCTCTGCTCGAAGATTACGTCGAGATGATCGGCGACCTGACGACTCAGTTGGGCGAGGCGCGGGTCGCCGATATCGCCGAACGGATGAATGTCTCGCAGCCCACGGCGACCAAGTCTATTGCCCGACTCAAGCGCGAGGGGCTTGCCACGTCACGCCCCTATCGCGGGGTCTTTCTGACAGAGGAAGGAGCGCGCCTTGCAGACCGCGTCCGCGACCGGCATCGCACCTTGGTCGCGTTCTTGATCAAGATGGGAGTGCCCGAAGACATCGCTGAACTCGACGCGGAAGGCATCGAACATCACGTCTCCCAAGTGACGCTGTCTTCCTTCGAAGCGGTCTTGAATGGCGAAGACCAGCCATGACTTTGCCGAACCCTAGCTGACGCTTTAAGCCACTTCACGTCAAGGCTTCGTCTATGCAACATCTATTAATTTCCCAAGGACGAAGCCGCTCACTGACGAGTTCGATGCTGCAATGCAGCTTCAGCAGACCGGCCATTCGCCCATCGTGCAGCATTTTCGGTGGGTGAAGGTCGGTAGAGCGGACAAACCGTACATGGACGGCAATTTAGGGTAAGCTCCTGCCTTATAAATAGCAGGCCGTACTCACCATGGACCCAAAAAGTATGACCTGATCTATTCAGGCACTCTTTCGTTGGCGACGCTCTATCAACCCAATTAAGCCAAGAGCCCCCAGGAACAAAGGAAGGGCCGCAGGTAGAGGAACTACTGCAGCGCTGTAATCGGGTGTTACGGTTTCGCGAACCCAGATTTCCCAGGTGTCCGCATTGCCAAGTGTCACCTCACCGAAAGCACTATAGATGCTTGCCGTTGGGTCGGAAAATGTCTGGTTGTCGAAGAACTTTTCTGAAAAGAACGGGTTAAATGTTCTGACACGGTAGTCAGCCTCACGATCTGTGACCAGTGCCGAAAGGTCAAAAGACTCCCAAGACGCCGAACTCACATTTGCTTCAAGCGACAATTCCGACGGAATACCCGACCCGCAGCCGAAACAGCTTATGCCAAGTGTCCAACCCCCGCCTGCAGTCGTAGGATCTATAAGTGTCTCAAACGGATCGTTGCCGCCCGGTCCATCTGGATCAATCCAATAAAAGCCAAAAGAAGCCGCCGGATTCAGCGTTGTTATCTGAAGCCCTGACGTGGCGGCATTTGAGGCGCTGGACCCATCCATAGTGCTCGCTGAACCCTGGCTACAAAAAGCCATTGCAACAAGTGCCGCAGATAGCATTCTTGGATCAATTCTCATACCACCACCATTAACTAAACCACCGCCATTAACTTAACGTTAGTATCAATATTGTCGCGCTGTCAACGGAGCAAGATGCGTCTTGCGCGCTTCCTCTAGCAAGGAGGTAGCGACCTGGTTCAACCCCGTTGAAAGCCTGCACGTGCTGCGCGTTGCTGAAAAATAACCATATCCGTACGGCACCACAGCCACAAGGCACTACTGCCACTGTCTCGGTACAAGAAGGGACAAGAATACGGCTTGGTTGCAACGGAGCCTAAAACATCAAATTTCACAAAATGAGAAGCAGCCCCTCAAAGTGTTATGTCAATAGCAAACTATAGCTTCGCCGCAGAACGAGAATAATATGGGCTCGAAGCCGCCTGCGGCGATGCGGCGCCGCTGGCGCCTCAGCCTACCAGGCTAGTCGTCGAGATCGACCCGAAGCGGCCTCACACAAGGGCCAGACCAAACGTTTGGTGAAGGATTTCCGATGCGGGCCGCGGTGTGATGGCGGAGCCTGGTGCGTGGTCGGCCCGCGTTGGAAATCCTCCCAAGGAGGAAGCCGCGTGGGGCCAGGCGGTGTCTATGGGGAAAGCGTGCTGGCCGACGGTTCTGCGGGTTCGTCCGGCGCCGTGCCGGAGGGGCTTTTGGCCCTTTTCCGCGTGTTCCGGGATGCATGGACCTGCCGGATGTTCCAGTGATGGCGGTCGCTCCGGAGTGGTGATTTTGTGCTCCGATGCGCCGGGCGCACAGCACTGCCGGCGGTTGCATGCGGACATCCGTGGACGATGGTTTCGGAATGACGGGCATCTCGTCATGCTGCCTGTTCCCCCGGTGGCGCGCGGGACATCGGCCTTTGTCCCCGGCGGAAGATTTCGAGGATGCGCATCGGGCCGTCGCAGCAGGGGCACGGTTCGCGCAGGGTGAGCGGGACGCTCTCTGCACCGACTTGCGGCTCCGGTTCCGGCGGTGCCTCGCCGAGCAGGTCTCGGATCCTGGCGATGCTGGCCTTGCGCTGTGCAGAGGCGAGGAAGCGATAGTGCCGGATGCGGTGGAAACCGTCCGGGAGGACGTGGATCACGAACCGGCGGATGAACTCGTCTGTGCCGAGGCGCATCACCTTCTGCCGGTTTCCGTGCTTGATGCGGTAATCCTTCCAGCGGAACGCCACCGATCTGGCGTCGGCGCTGATCAGGCGATTGTTCGAGATCGCCACCCGGTGGGTGTAGCGGCTCAAATAGGCGAGCACGGCCTCCGGGCCGCCGAAGGGTGGCTTAGCGTAGACCACCCACTCGCTCTTGCGGAACGGCGCGAGCCAGACGGCGAAAGCATCCGTTTGCGCCAGCCGTTCGAGATCGCCGAAGAAGGCAAGTTGCCCGGCGCGATGCAGATCCATCAGCCCGTCCGGAAACAGCCGCCGGAACAGGCGGGACAGCACGCGGACATGCAGAAAGAACCCGGGCTTGCAGGCAACCCACCGGGTGCCGTCCGGTGACAGGCCTCCGCCCGGCACGATCATGTGGACGTGAGGGCGATGCGTCAGGGCCGATCCCCAGGTGTGCAGGACGCTGGTCATGCCAATCCGGGCACCGAGGCGCTTCGGATCGGCTGCGATGGTCATCACCGTTTCCGCAGACGCCTTGAACAGCAGGCCGTAGACCGCCGTCTTGTTCCAATAGGCGATCCGGGCGATCTGCGCCGGGAGGGTGAAGACGACGTGGAAATACTCCACGGGCAGCAGATCCTCGGCGCGTGCCGCCATTCAGTCCCGCACCGCCGGGCCTTGGCACGTCGCGCCGGAGGCGCGCTTTCAGCGCGACGGGCAGTGCCGGTTCTTGCAGGAATTGTAGCTGATGTGATGGTGGCCGCACTTGGCACAGCCCGCCACATGCCCGCCGAGCGCCTTGGTCGGGCAGGCCTCGATCGCCGACATCACCTTGAGCTGCGAGAGGCCGACCCGCCCCGCATTGGCCCGCCGCCACGCAGGACCATGGGCGCGGAAGATGTCAGCGATCTCCAGCTTCGGCCGGGGCAAAGCCGTGGCCGCTCACTCCAGACTTCGCTTCACGGTCTGGTCCTGCAACTTCGCCAGCATCTCGTAGGGGCTGACGGTGCTACGGATCTTCTTGGTGGCGACATGCGTATATTGTGCTGTCGTCGTGAGCTTTGCATGTCCAAGCAGGACTTGGATAACCCGCACATCCGTGTTGGCCCCCAGCAGATGGGTCGCAAAGCTGTGCCTCAGCGCGTGCAATGTCGGCGGCTTGCTGATCCCGGCCATGTGCTTGGCCGAAGTGAATGCACGGTTCAACTGCCGCGGCGAGATCGGGTTGATCTTGGGTTTGCCCGGAAACAGCCAGCCCTACGGGCGCGCTTCCAGCCACCAGTCATGCAGCAGGTTCAGCAGGCTGGGGGACAGCATGACCTTGCGGTCCTTCCGCCCCTTGCCCTGCTCGACATGGATCAGCATGCTGGCGCTGTCGCCGATCTCGAGATTGCAAACCTCGGCAGCCCTGAGCCCCGCCCCGTATGAGATGCTGAGCGCGGCGCGATACTTCAGGCCTGGCCCGGTCGCCGCCATCAGGATGTCGGACACCTCCTCGACGCTGAACACCACTGGCAGCTTCGGCGGCTGCGTGCGGAACTGCATGTAGCGCTTCATGTCCTCGCGCCCGCAAGTCATGCCGAAGAAAAACCTAAGCGCCACGATGCGCGCATTGAAAGTCGATGGCGTGACCCCGGTGTCTGTCATGTGCAACTGGTAGGCGCGCAGGTCCTCCGGCGAGGCCGTGTCCGGCGAACGCCCAAGGAATGCAGCGAAATCCTTGATCGCCCGAATATGCGCCTTCTGGGCTTTTTCGCCCATGCCACGGATGCGCATGTCCTCGATCATCCGCGCCCGCAGCGGCGAAATCCTCTCTTCGGCCATGGGAACCTCCTGTCTGTCGATTGAGAGGCCTCAATCGTCAGGCAGGTGCGCCCATTCCCAAATGCACACGAGTCAGATCAGCGCGCGCCAATTCCCACCAGCGCCCCTGCCGCGCGAGCGGCTTCGTCCTTGGGTCGGAAGCTACCGCTTATGCGACTGTTCGCCAGCACAGTCGTGTAATGCCACGACGCGTAGTCTTGGCCGTGCAGGATTGCCGACCGAGTGAAGCCCAGTACCGTCCTGAGCGCGCGGCATACGAAAATGGCACCAGCGCGTGTGGGCTGAGTTCCCCGAGGCGGAGCGCGATCAGTGTCGTTTCCGTGCGGCCCCGAGGACCCCCATCAGCGCGGCGCCGAGCAGCGCTACGGGCGCAGGCAGCGGAACCGGCGGTGGCGGTGTGACCGGCGCGGCGCGCGAGTAGATGAACGCGCGGCCACCGTTTTGCGGAATGATGACCGAGCTCGGTCCCGACGGGATAGCGGTCTTCAGCCCCGAGGCCCCGACGACCAGCGTATCCCCAGCGAATGCGAGAGCGGCCCCGAACGAGCCGCTCCTTGATACCAAAGGGTTTGAGCCCGCGAGTGGATCCGGGTTTGCGATCGTCTGCAACAGCGCGCCGGTCAGGATGTCGAAGATATGCACCTGACCGAGCGCGCCCTGATGACCCGGCTCGCCGACTGCGAGGATCGTCCCGTCGGTGGCCACCGCCTCGCCGAACTGGTCGCCGACCTGCAGATCTGGGCTCTGGAAGCTCCGCACCACCGCGCCGGTCGACTTGTTAAAGACTACGACCGAACCCGCATTCAGCCCGTTCTGATCGTCGCCCGGGTCGCCGACCACGGCGAAGTTTCCCGCGAGCGCGACCGAGTCGCCGAAGCGGTTCTCGTTCATCAGGCTCGGTGCCCCCGGTGCGGGGTCCGCCAGGACCTGGGAGACGCCCCCCGTCGAGACGTCGAAGAGAAACGCCGATCCCTGAACGAACCCGCCGAGGGAGCCCGCTTCGCTCGCGAGCAGCAGGCCGTCGTCGTAGGCGAGATCGGCCCCGAGTCCGCCGAACTGTCGCGGGCTGGGATTGTCGAAAATCCGGATCGGCTGGGGGATCGGGGGGAGGAAGCGGTACGTCTGCCCCGCGTCGGGCGTCGAACCAACGTCACGCCGGGGCGCGCCGACGAAGACCTCGCCGTCGCCCGCAGCGACGCCTGCTCCGAACTGCTCAGACGACTGTGTTAGCGGGGACTGGAGCGTCTGTGAAAGCTGAAAACTCTGCGCGTCGTAGACGAACGCCCGCGACGAGACCTCGGCCCCGATCACCAGACGCCCGCCGCCGATGGCGACGGAGGATCCGAACCGCCCGCTGGTCGGCGCCAGCGGACTGGCGAAGCTTTGGAGCAGCGCGCCCGTCGCAGCGTCGAACAGCGCCGCGGAGCCCTGCTGTAGCGTGTTGTTCGACGCGCGCGGAGCGCCGACCAGCACGCGGGTGCCGTCGGTCGCGACCTCCGATCCGAAGCCGTTACTGGCGGAGGCGAGCGGGTTATCGAGCGTGTGGCGCAGCGTGAATGCCTGGAAGGTTGGACCGGGCGTGACCGGCCCAGGCACCACCGGCAGCGTTGCCGCGTCGGCGGCGTAGGCAAAGAAAAGCAAGCACGATGCCACCGCGACGCGCATGAACACCCCCGAATCGAAATCGCATGACGTAAGGTTAACATCGCAGACTGGATCGGCGAAGCTTCTTGCGCAAAACTGCTCGCCCCGCGCCGTCAGCTCCATGCACCTGAAACACATTCTTCGCAAGGTCGAGCCCGACCGTGATAATCTCCGACATGACCGTCCTCCTTTGTGGATCATCGCAGACCCACCTTGGCACATTGATGCCGTCGGGCGGCGGTCACATCATCAACGCCGGGCGAGCCGCCAACGGTATCGGCCACGGCACCGCCCGAGAGCAACCCCGATCACGATGCCGCGCCCGCGCCAAATCAGTCGGACGAAGCGGCCGATCAGGCCACCCGGACATGGACAAGGGCGCGTCCCGCCCCGGACGATCATCCCTATCTCGCTGCCAAGCAGGCTGAGCCGCCCGCCCTGCGCATGGACGCGGGCCGCGGCCTCGTCGTACCGCGGAAGGACATCGGCGGCCGGATCCACTGTCTCGAGACCATCGCCCCGGACGGGGCCAAGCGCTTCCTCGCCGGCGGGGCGAAGAAGGGCCATTTTGCGGTGGTGGGCGCGAGCCGGGACCGCTCGCGGAGCCTGGCGGCCCTCTCCTGATCTGCGAGGGCTGGGTCACCGGCGCGAGCCTGCACAACGCCAGGGGCCATACCGTGATCGCGGCCGTGGACGCGGGCTACCTTATGCCTGTCGCCGAGGCGCGGGGCACGATCCGAGACATGCGGAGCCGACCGAGAAGCTTGCGCCGTTTCCTAGCGGCTCCTTTGCCGCTCGTGCTCCAGCTGGCGAAATTCTCGGCGAAGCGTTAGTGTCTGGCCATGTCAGTTGGAGCGATGGGGGTAGGCAAGCGCCGGATAGGAACTGCCGCTTTCGAGCGATTTGCGGTATCGATCCGCAACGGCCTACTCCGCCTCAGGTGAAATCGCCGTTCAGGCCGCAGCCATCATCAGGGTCGACCGCGCGATCACGATTTCCTCGTCGGTCGGAATGACCAGCACCTCGACCTCCGAGCCGGACATGCCGACGCAGGTCGCGTGATCTTCGTTCGCGGCGGGGTCGAGTGTGATCCCCATCCAGCGGAGCCGTTCGCAAATATGCGTGCGCACGATGGCGGAATTCTCTCCGATCCCTGCCGTGAAGACGAGGATGTCGAGCCCGCCGATCGACGCGGCAAGCGCTGCCAGTTCAGCAGCGGCCCGATAGCAGAACAGATCGACAGCCAGTTGCGCTTCGGGCGCGTCGCTTGCCTGCAAGGTTGCCATGTCGCTGCTGATGCAGGAGACACCCAGAAGGCCGGATTGCTCGTAAAGCAGCGATGTGATGTCCCCTGCGGTCAGGCCCTTTTCCTGCATCAGGTAGAGCACGACACCGGGGTCCAGCGCGCCGCAGCGTCGGCCCATCATCAACCCGTCCAGTGCCGTGAACCCCATGCTGGTCGCGACGCTGCGCCGATCTCTCATGGCGCACATGCTTGCGCCATTGCCCAGATGCGCGACGATGACGCGTTCATCGGCATTTGCGCCGACATGACCGGCAAGTGTGCCGGCGATGAAGTCGTAGGACAGCCCGTGGAAGCCGTAGCGCAGGATACCTTCGTCGGACAGCGCCCTTGGTATTGCAAAGAGCTGCGCGAGCCGGTCTTGCGTCCGGTGAAAGCTGGTGTCGAAGCAGGCGACCTGCGCCAGGTCGGGGGCCGACGCGGCGAGGCATCGGATTGCCGCAAGGTTATGTGGCTGATGCAATGGCGCGAGTGGCACCAGCGCCTCGAGCTCTGCCAGCAGCGCATCGGTCACTAGCGCGGGCCCCATATGATGGCGACCCCCATGCACCACACTGTGCCCGGCGGCACGGATCGTTAGGTCGCCGCGATGCGCCTCGATCCATCTCAGCAAGTCAGGAATGATGTCACCAAGTCCCGCCGCATGATCGAATTGTGGGAAGATGTCCGGCGGGGATATCTGGCCCGCAGCATCCTGCGCCGAGAAGACCGGATCGGTGCCGATACCCGCGAGTTTGCCGCGTAAAATCAGCGACGGTGGATCCGAGGCCGCATAGACCGCGAACTTCACGCTGGACGACCCGACGTTCAGCACGAGGATCGCCTCCGTCATGACGGAGGCGCCGTTCGACCAGCGAGGAAGATCTGCGCCAGCGTGCAGGAGGCAAGTCGCGACATCGCGCTGTCGGCACGACTGGTCAGGATGATCGGCACGCGCGCGCCCAGCACGATGCCGGCCGCATCGGCACCGGCCAGATAGATCAGCTGCTTGGCCATCATGTTCGCTGACTCGAGGTCGGGCGCCACCAGGATATCGGCGACGCCTGCCACATCCGACGCGATGCCCTTCGCCGTTGCTGCGGCTGCCGAGATGGCATTGTCGAATGCGAGCGGCCCGTCGAGCAGCCCGCCGGTGATCTGGCCGCGGTCCGCCATCTTGCACAGGCTGGCGGCGTCCAGAGTCGAGGGCATTCGTGGGTTCACGGTCTCGACGGCGGACAGGATCGCGACCTTCGGCAGCTCGATCCCGAGCGTCAGCGCGAGTTCGATCGCGTTCTGGACGATGTCACGCTTGGTCGCGAGGTCGGGATGGATGTTGATTGCCGCGTCGGTGATCAGCAGAGGCTTGGGGTAGGTCGGCACGTCGAGGACATAGACGTGGCTCATTCGCCGCTCTGTCCGGAGGCCCAGGGCCGCATCCACCACGGCCTCCATGAGCTCGTCTGTATGCAGCGACCCCTTCATGAGGGCGGCGACCTTGTCGGCCCGCACGAGAGCCACTGCCGTTGCGGCGGCGGCGTGACTGTGGAGTGTGTCGATGATCTCGAGGCCCTCCAAGCTGTGTCCGGCGTCCTGCGCCGCAGCCTCGATCCTGTGCCTGGGTCCGACCAGAACCGGCAGGATCATGCCTCTCCGCGCGGCGTCCAGCGCTCCAGTCAGGGACAGCGGATCGCAGGGGTGAACGACGGCGGTCGGCACCGGGGCGAGCGTTTGGGTCGCCGCAATCAGCCTGCCGTATTGCGCGCCGCGCACATGCAGATGCACATCGGGCAGAATGACCCGGGGGCGGCGCACCTTGTCGCGCGGGGCGATGACCCGCGCCTCGCCGTCGATCACGGTTTCGCCGTTCTGGTTGATGCAGGTGCAGGCCAGCGTCAGGCGACCTTTTTCCTGCTTGGCCGTTACCTCGACCCGCACGACGACCGTATCTCCCAATCCCACCGGCGCCTTGAAGGACAGGTTCTGGTTCAGGAAAATCGTGCCGGGTCCCGGCAATTCGGTGCCCAGCACCGCCGATATCAGCGCGCCACCCCACATGCCGTGCGCGATCACGCCGTGGAACATGTCGTCCTTGGCGTAATCCGCGTCCACATGGGCCGGGTTCACGTCGCCGGACATCACCGCGAACAGGTCGATATCCTGCGGCTTCAGGGTCCGTGTCAGTTCGGCGTGATCGCCGACCGCGATCTCGTCATAGGTCCGGTTTGCGATGAACTGCATCGGGGCGGCGGGTGTTCGGTCAGGCGCGGACATGCAGGCCACCGTCGACATAGGCAATGACGCCCGAGACGCCACGCGCGCCGTCGGAGGCCAGCATCGTCGCAATGTATCCGACGTCTTCGATTGTCAGCAGGTTCTGGTCCGGCGCGCGCAGCCTTGCCGCGTCGATCAACTCGTCGAAATGGGCGATGCCCGATCCCGCGCGGGTCTTCAGCGGCCCCGGAGAGAGTGCGTTGACACGGATCCCCTTCGGCCCCAGTTCGACGGCGAGCGCACGCATCGTACCCTCCAGCGCGGCCTTCACCGGCCCCATGATGTTGTAGTGATCAACGACCTTTTCACCGCCATAGTAGGTCATGGTCAGGATCGCACCGCCTCGCGTCATCAGCGGTTCGGCCAGCCGCGCCACGCGGATCAACGAATGGACGGACACGTCCATCGCCTGCGCGAACCCCGCGCGCGAGCAATCCGTGACTCGTCCATGCAGGTCGTCGGCGGAGCAGAAGGCGATGGAGTGCACGAGGATGTCGATCCGCCCCCAGCGTTCCGCGACCGCGGCAAAGGCTGCCTCCATCTGCCCGTCGACCTCGACGTCGAGGGGCAGCAGCAAGGCGGCACCCACCGCCTCGGCGACTGACTGAACGTGAGGTTTGGCGGTGTCGTTGGCGTAGGTCAGGGTGACGTCTGCCCCGGCCTCGGCAAAGGCCATGGCACATCCGGCGGCGATGGAATGGGTGTTCGCGACGCCCACGACCAGCGCAATCTTGCCCGCAAGCGGTGTCATCGCTGCATCACATAGGTGCCGGGGGCGTCGCAGATCGCCTTGTTGGCCCCTGAAGGCGTACCCATCCGGGGCGGTGACGCGGGCTCGGCAGAGTGCTTTTCAAGCCAGCCCGCGAAAGCGGTCCACCAGGAGCCTTCGGCCGCCTCGTTTTCGGCCAGCCATTGATAGGGTTCGTGATAACGCGCCACAGCGGTCGTTTCCGCGATGCGGAAGTGCCGATTTGCGTGACCGGGTTCCGACACGATGCCCGCATTGTGACCGCCGCTGGTCAGCACGAAGGTCACGTCCGTGTCGCACAGCATGTGCAGCTTGTAGACCGACTGCCAAGGGGCGACGTGGTCATCCTCGGTGCCTACGGCAAAGATCGGGGCGCCGATGTTCGCGATGGCAACTGCATGCGCGCCGACACGATACCGCCCCTCCGCCAGATCGTTGTCCAGGAACAGCTTGCGCAGGTATTCCGAATGCATGCGCGCCGGCATCCGCGTCGCATCGGCGTTCCAGGCCATCAGGTCGAAGGCACTGCCCCGCTGTCCCAGCATGTAGTCGCGGATCGCAGGCGCCCAGATCAGATCGCGCGCCCGCAGCAGGGCAAAGGCCCCGGCCATCTGGTCCGAGGAGAGATATCCTTTCTCGGCCATCATGTCCTCGAGCAGCGTGACCTCGCTGTCGTTGATGAACAGCCGTAGCGGCCCGGCCTCGGTGAAATCGACCTGTGCCGCCAGAAGACTGACCGTCGCGAGGCGCGCATCGCCTTCGCGGCCCATCGCAGCCGCTGCGATCGACAGCAGAGTGCCGCCAAGACAATAGCCCACCGCGTGAAGCTTCGGCGTATCCGTTATGGCCAGCGCTGCATCGATCGCTGCCATGACCCCAAGCTCCCGGTAGTCTTCCATGCTCAGGTCACGGTCTTCGGCACCGGGGTTCTTCCACGAGATCATGAAAACGGTGAACCCCTGATCCACGAGAAACCGCACCATGGAATTATGCTCTGACAGGTCGAGGATGTAGTATTTCATGATCCAGGCAGGCACGATGAGGATCGGCTCAGGCCGTACGTTTTCCGTTGTCGGCGTGTACTGGATCAACTCGATCAGGTCGTTGCGGAACACGACCTTGCCCGGTGTGGTCGCCAGATTGCTACCGGTTTCGAACAGTTGCGGGCCGGTCGGCTGCTCCGCTGTAGTCCTGCGTGCCATGTCCTCGGCCAACTGTCTGGCGCCGCGCACCAGGTTTTGGCCCTGCTCGGTCAGCGTGGCCGAGATTACATCGGGATTGGTCACGGCGAAGTTGGATGGCGCGGTCGCGTCGACGATCAGGCCGGTGGTGAAAGCCAGAAGGTCTTCATGCGCCGGCGTCACCCCGTGAACGTCGGTCACGGCATTCTGCCACCACTGCCAGGACTGCTGATGCGCCTGCGACCAGACGTTGAAAGGATATTTCTGCCATGCCTCGCCAGAGAAACGGCGATCGTTTGTTGCGTCCGGTTTGCTGACGCCAAGGCTCTCGGCCCAAAATGTCCCGTTGTTCTGCAAAGCTTGCTCCGCAAGGCGCATCTGCTTTCCTGGCGATACGGCCAGATGCGTCGCCCAGTCCATCCAGGCCTCGGCAAGAACCGACGGAGAAAGACCGGAGGTTGCCTTTGCCACGTTCGCATGGGCCATGCGATCCAGCGCCTCGAACGCCCGTTCCGGGTGCGGCCTCTTTTCGATCACCGCGGCACCTTCAGGTTCGGACCTTCGCGGTGAAACCGTCGTCTTGTCCTGGTATAGCGTGCTGGATTTGGATTGTCTGGGCATGAAACGTCCTCAATTCGAAAGCGCCAAGCGGGCGTCGTTGCCTCAAGCCATAGACGCGGCTCTGCCGCGTGGCACTGATCTGAGGCAGCATTGCACCCGTTCCGGCGTGGGTTTGCCGGAGTCCTAGAACCCTGCAACACCCCGCTCGCAGGACGACGAACCAAGGTCAGCCCCGAGATCGGAGGACGGTCAATCCAATGCGGGCGCGGACGTCGGGCGGTTCGGCCTCCACGGCCCGTGCGATAGCCAGAAGATCCGCGCGGGTCGTATGAAGCTGGTCGATCAGCGTGACGACGACACCGAGCGCGTCGTTGTCCAGATCAAGATCGTCTGCGAGATCGCACAGCAATCGAAGCCGGGCAAAATCAATCTGGCGGAAGACATGGGCCGAGGGCCCCTCGGTCTCCTGCCGTACCTGGATCACCATCTTGGTTTCGAGAAAGACCAACAGCCGGGTGCGCGACAGCCCCGGAATGGCGGCTAGAACCTCGTCTTCGGTCAGGTGGTCGGTCATGACGCGGCCTCGTTCAACATGTCCGCGCGCGGGTCATGGGCTTTCGTCTTCCGCCATTCGGCGAGAAAATCGCGTAAAGCGTCGTCGATCACGCGCGGCGCCACGATCTTCAACTCCACCAGTTGATCGCCTGCGATGCCTGCCCCCGCCCGGGACACGCCGCGACCCCGCAGGCGCAGGACGCGGCCCGAACTTGCGCATTCGGGGATCTTCAGGCTGACCGGTCCCGTGATGGTCGGAGCGGTGACCTTTGCCCCCAGAACGGCTTCGTCGATGGTTATGGGCAGGATGACGCGGATATCGTCACCCTCGCGGTCGAACACGGGATGCTGGCCTATCGAAAGGGTGATCAGCGCGTCGCCCGGCGGGCCATCCCCGTAGCCGGTCCCGCCCTTGCCGCGCAGCCGCAGGGTCTGGCCGTCATGCGCGCCTTTCGGAATGCGGACTGCGATGCCGGACCCATCCGGCAGGGTGAGGCGCATCTCGCCCCCGCGCACGGCGTCGAGGAACGGCACCTCGAGCGCGTAGCGAAGGTCCGGGCCGGGTACTGAAGACGCGCGGCCGCCGACATCCGTACCGCTGAAATCCGCACCGCCCTGGCGCGTTCTCTGGCGCAGGATTTCCGCGAACAAGTCGGCTGGATCTCCATGTGCCTCGAACCCGCGCCGTTGCCGGTAGGGGTGGTCCCCGGCTTCGGCAAAATCACGGTAATATTGTCGCTGCGGCCGTTCCGCGCCCGATGCGTCTATCTCGCCCGCGTCAAAGCGGGCACGGGTGTCGGGATCTTTCAGCAGGTCATGGGCGGTAGCGATGGTCTTGAACCGCGCCTCGGCCCCCGCGTCATCGGGGTGCAAGTCGGGATGGCTGGTGCGCACCAGCTTGCGGTATGCCTTCTTGATGTCATCCTGGGTGGCGGATCTGGTCAGGCCAAGTACGTCATAGGGATCGACAGTCATCCGTCAGCCTCCCCTTTCCGGCAGGACCAGCAGCCTATTGCATCGCATGGGGATGCAGTTGCGGACCCTGATGCAGATCAGCGCGTGACGAAAAACCGACTGGTATCGGGATGCGATCGACCGTCTGCCGTCCCGTCCGGGCTGTTCGCGGGATTGGAGAGGCAGATGGAAACGCCGGAACAGCAGAAGGGCTCAGACCTTTCGGCCAAGGTAGCCGTCGAGTCCACCGAGGCTGGTGGGGCTCGATTGCCTGCAGTGCGTCCGCAACCTGCAGCATCCGTCCCTCGGCCATCGCGGCGCGCCAGGATCTGGGCACTGCGCGGTGTCCTTGCCGGGGTGGCGGGTTTGGGTCTGTATTTCCAGCCTTGGGTATCTGGGCCGCTTGCCGTTGCGGTCGAAACCGCCGTCCTTGCCCCGGCAACACGGGTTCTGGCCGTCAACGGCAGGATCGCCGCCCTTCATTCGATCGACGTGCGTGCGCTGGTCGGTGGCACACTGGCCGATGTTTCGGTGACCGAGGGTGACAGCGTGGAACGGGACGAAGTCCTGGCGCGGATCGACTCAGCCGCTCAACAGGCCATGCTGCCGCAGGCCGTGGCAGGCCTTGATGCCGCCCTTGTCGCCCAGGCGCAGGCAACGGACACATTTGCACGGACGCAGACCCTTGGGCCAAATGTCGCGAGGACGGCACTGGAGGCCGCAGAACGCGCCGTTCAATCGGCCGGGCAAGAGGTGGCGCGAACCACAGCCCTTGTGGATCAGGCGCGGGTGCAGCTTGGAAACTTCACCCTCCGCGCGCCCATGACCGGCACAGTTCTGTCGCTGGAAGTCGAGCCGGGTCAAAGCATCGCTCCCACCACCCTGCTGATGACGATCGCCGACCTCGACCACGTGGTTGTCGAGACGGATGTGGACGAGGCCTACGCCACCCGGATCCGCACGGGCCTGCCCGCGGTGCTGCAACTCATGGGCGAGCCAACCCTTCTCGATGGCCGTGTCACAAGCGTTTCCCGGCGTGTGGATGCGGCGACCGGAGGTCTGGCGGTAGAGCTTGGTTTTCACGCACCGGTGATCGCCCCGGTCGGCCTGACTGTCACCGTCAACATCATCGTCGACAGCGTCGAGGCGGCAATCACCGCGCCGCGCGCGGCGATCCACTCCGGCGAGAGCGGCGATGCGGTCTTCATCGTCAGGGATGGCACCGCACAGCGCCGCCCGGTCTCGGTGATCGACTGGCCCGCCGCGCGGTTGATCGTGATCGACGGGCTAGCCCCGGGCGACGTGCTGATCCTTGACGCGACCGGCATCAGCGACGGACAAGCGGTGCGCGTGGGGGCCCCCTGATGCTCTACGCGCTCAAGATCGCCACCCGCTACCTGACCGCCAGCAAGGCGCAGACGGCCCTTCTGGTCCTCGGCGTCGCGGTGGGCGTGTTCATCTTCATCTTCATGTCGGCGCTTATCGGGGGGCTGGCCGAATTCATCCTGTCGCGCACGGTGGGTGACATCAGCCACGTCACCATCACCGCAGAGGACCGCGACCCAGCGATCCTGATCAGCCCTGAGGGCCACGTCCTTGCCGTCACCGAACGTGGCCGCGCCCGCACCGCCACGCTGGCCGAGGCCGCGACCTATCTGCCCCTGATCGAGGCCGTGCCGGGTGTGGTCGCCGTCTCGCCCCAGATCACCGGCGCGGGGTTCCTGACGCGCGGGGCGCAGGTGGCGCAGGTGTCGGTGACCGGACTGCAGCCGGGGCGCGAATCCGCCATCCTCGACCTCGACGGCTACATGACCCAAGGCTCGGTCCGTCTGGGATCCGGGCTGATCGTGCTGGGCGAGACGCTGGCCGACGATCTGTCGCTGCGACTGGGGCAGACGCTGCGGCTGCAATCCTCGACCGGTGTTTCGGCTGTTTTGACGCTGAGCGGCATCTACACCACCGGCAACGGCATGATCGACGCGAGCAGCACCTATGTCAGCCTGTCCACGGCCCGGACTCTTTTTGCCTTGCCGCAGGGCGTGACCCGGATCGAGATCAAACTGGACGACCTGAACGTGGCCGATGCCACGGCCCGGCGCATCCGGGCGTTGACGGGCCTCAATGCCGTGCCCCGGACCGACGGCGCCGAACAACTGATGGAGGCGCTGAACGCGCAGGCGCAGACCGGGTATTTCCTGAAGTCCTTTGCGCTGATCACCATCGTGATCGGGGTTGCCTCGGCCCTGCTGCTGTCCACCTACCGACGCCGCCCGGAAATCGGGATCATGCGCGCGATGGGGGCAAGGCGCGGCTTCGTGATCTTCGTCTTCGTGACTCAGGGCGCGCTGATCGGGCTGATGGGTGGCGTGTCGGGCGCGGCCCTGGGATACATGGCGCTGCTGCCTTTTCCGCCGCGCGACGCGTTCGAAGCGGGCACCCTTCCGATGGACATTACGCAAGGGTCTTATGGGCTGGCCATCACCCTGACGGTGATTGGCGCGATCCTCGCGTCGATCCTGCCCGCAAGGGCGGCGGCGCGGGTCGACCCGGTGACGGCGATCGGTCAATGACGGCGCTGCTCGAGGTTTCCGATCTGGTCAAGACCTTCGGCACGGGCGAGGCGGAAACTCGCGTGTTGCGCGGCCTATCGCTGACGCTGAAGGTGGGTGAGATGGCGGCGCTGCTGGGGCCTTCGGGATCGGGCAAGAGCACGTTGCTCACGATCCTCGGCACGCTGATGAAGCCGACTGCGGGCAGCCATGTGATGCTGGGAGTTGATCTGGTGGCGGCGGACGACGCGGCGCTGACCACATTCCGCAATCTGCACATCGGCTTCGTGTTCCAGTTCCACAACCTGCTGCCGGACTTCACCGCGCTGGAAAACGTGGTTTTCCCGACGGCGGTGCGGGCGGGGCGAGAAACCCCCGCCGCGCGGGCGCGCGGGCGCGAATTGCTGACGCGGATGGGGCTGGAAACGCGGGTGGATTTCCCCTCGGCCAACCTGTCGGGCGGGCAGAAACAGCGGGTCGCGGTGGCCCGGCCGCTGATGAACCGGCCCGACCTGGTGCTGGCGGACGAGCCCACCGGCAACCTCGACCGCGAGTCGGCCTTGCAGGTCATGGATCTGATCGCCGAGATCAACCGGGATGAGGGCACGACATTCCTGATCTCCACCCACGATGAAAAGATCGCAAGCCTGTGCCGACGCCAGATCGTGGTGAAAGATGGAGTTATCACAGGGTAACGGGTCGCGCGCTATTGATGACGAACGGGCAATGCCACGCAAGGCGACCTTAAAGTGTCCTGTCTTCTAAGACTCTAATTGATGTGCGACCCGTGTGACCAAGTGTAAAGTCCTGGCATCTGGTAGATCGCCTCAACGATGAAGCGGTTGGGCTTTGAAGTCCAGATCTTGCAGATGTACTCGTAGGGCGTGAGACCGCCGAGGGTCTTGAGACGGCTTGCGAA
Organism: Meridianimarinicoccus roseus; assembly: GCF_003172915.1. Classification (GTDB taxonomy): domain Bacteria; phylum Pseudomonadota; class Alphaproteobacteria; order Rhodobacterales; family Rhodobacteraceae; genus Meridianimarinicoccus; species Meridianimarinicoccus roseus. Next base: position 1,723 of record NZ_QGKU01000054.1, on the reverse strand, counting down.
GTTATGTGCGTCAAGGAAGTCCCTGAGGTGGCCGCGAAGCTGCCCGTGGCTGTCGTAGTGGTATCGCTTGACGGTCGCGTCTTTGATCGTACGGTTCATCCGCTCGACCTGACCATGTGTCCACGGATGGTTAGGTTTGGTCAGCCGATGCTCGATCCCGTTCGCTTCGCAGATCATGTCGAACCGCATTGGTCGTGCGATGATGGTGTTCCGGTTGCGGGGGTGAAGGGCGGGCTGGATTTGATCCAGTGGATCAAATCAGCCCTGAACGGGCGGAGCCCCGGGGGTATGACAGCGTGGGCGCCGCGATCTGCGATGCCATCTTGGCACTTGCGGGTGTCGCAGGCACGGTCAGCGGTGACGCTGCCGACCTGCTCATGCACCGGGAGTTGTTTGAGCAGGTCAGGTAGCACCAGCGCTTCGCTGATGTGGCTCGCTTTGATCTCCACAGCCCGGACTTCTAGCGTTTCCTCATCCATCCATGGATGGATCTTGCGCCAGACTCGCCGTTTCGGGCCACCTTGGCGGTGGGCGGGCCACTCGCCTTCACCCTCGACCTTGATCCCATTGCTGTCGATCAGCATGAGCAGACCCACCTCCCCGACTACAGGAGCAGGAACTGGCCAGCCTACAATGTAGCACGCAAGCACCGCGGCTCGCTGACGATCTGGTCCGATTCCGAGATGATCTGGGAGGCCGTGCCATCAGGCAGGCGTGGCCGCCAGCAGACCTATTGCGACGATGCCATTCAGACGTACCTTTCGATGAAGGGTGCAGGGCGCCCGGAAAACAGTACCCCGCGGGCTTTTGAGAAAGCGCCATGCCTCTGGTTCACTTTTATACTTGGTGGATGGGGGCTGCGATGCCGGGGCGGAAAAGCGCGGGCAGCTGGCACTTTTCAGTGCCGGGTCGGTGCGGGACTTGATCCCGGTGGGCCATGTTCCGGTGAGGATCGACCGGGTTCTCGGCCTTGGGTGGCCTCGCGCCGACGTGGCCGGCCTCCATTGTGCCGACAATGGCCGCCCAGGCATCGAAGCCGAAGGGGGCCGTGCGCCCGTCGCTGGCGGGCTTTCCGCTCGGGAGTGTCCATGACCGGCGGCTTGTGCGGGACGCGCAAGTCAATCTCGCGATCCCCGGGTTCATCGGCTGCGAGTTGCACGAGGCCCTGCCGGACCATTCTTTTCTCACCCGCATCCGTCAGCGTCGGGGCGACGCCATGTTCCGCCGGGTCCATGTCCGTATCGTGCAGCAGTGTCGTGCAGCAGTGTCGGGCGGCCGGACGGGTTTCGGCCGAGACCGTCCAAATCGATGCCGGCCTGATCCGGGCCGATGTCAGCATGGATGCGTTGGTCTCGCACCACCTGGGCGCGGTCGAGGCGGCCCGCGACGCCGAGCGTGAGGCCCGCACGTGCGGCACGCTCGAGAGGCTCTGCCGAACGGCTCCGGACGCCGACCATGGCGACGTCGTCGCAGGCCCCGCTGCGCCCGGCCTGCAAGCCGCACACGGCGGTGGACGACCAGGAGGGCATCGTGGTCGATGTGGAGATCGTTACCGGTGAAGAGCATGACACGGGCCGGTTCGCCGAGCGCCCGGACGCCATCGAAGACACGCTCGGGCTTGCCCCTGACAGAATTGCGGCGGACACGATCCATGGCGTGGCCGGGTGTACGCAGTTCCTGAAGACCGCCGGATCGAGCCCGTCATTCCGCCCCTTCGCGCCAC
>NZ_QGKU01000053.1 GCF_003172915.1 Meridianimarinicoccus roseus | reverse complement strand
TGCAGGAGCACGCTGACCTTGTGGCGCAGGGCGTCCGGCAGCCAGGCGCGGCGGTCCGGCGGGACCGGGGCGTGCAGCAGGCCGCAATCGCCGAGGCCCCATTCCAGCTCCATCCGGACCAGCAGGTCGGTTGCGCGGTCGAGATCGCTGCCCTCTCCGGCGCCCGCCGCCGAAGAGGCCGCGCCGAGCAGCACGTGTTCGGCCGCGCGGCCGCCGAGCAGCATCGCCGTCCAGTCGAGCGTCGCCTCGGCCGTCAGGAAGCGCGGCATCGGCAGCTCCGCCGCCCCGCCAGTGGCGCCGATGGTGACGCGCTTGGGCATCGGCAGGACGCGGGCGGCGGCCAGCAGGATATGGCCCGCCTCGTGGACCGCCATGCGCCAGAGGTCCCCGGGCGGGAGTGCGGGCGCGTGGCGCGCGGTGGCGGCGGCGAGATGTGCAGGGCCGATCGGCGCGGTGTCGTCGCGGGCCAGCCCCAGCGCCTCACGCGCGACCGCCGCGGCCGTGGCGCCGGTCTGGCCGAGAAGCGCGCGCGCCGCCTCGATCAGCGCTTTCGCGTCCGGGGCCGCCGCGCCGAGATGGGCCGCCAGGATCGCGCGCAGCCCGGCGAGGTCGGGCGGGCCGATCTCGAGCGTCAGGTCGAACCGCCCGGCGCGGCGCAGCGCGGGGTCGACAAGCTCCGGCGCGTTGGTCGCGGCCAGCACGACGACGCCCGGCGCGTCGTGCAGGCGGGTCAGCTGCTGCAACATGTCGTTCACCACTTGCCGGGTATAGTGGCCGCCATGATCGCCCGTGCTCCGCCGCCCGAAACTGTCGAACTCGTCGAGGAAGAACACCGACGGCGCCCGGGCGATCGCCGCGTCCACGGCGCCGTGCATGGCGGCGAGGTAGTCGCCCAGGTGCCCCGCCGCCTGGCAGGCGGTGTAGGAGGTGGCGATCAGCGGCACGCCCATGGTGCCCGCGAGCGCCCCGGCCAGCATGGTCTTGCCGGTGCCGGGCGGACCCCAGAGGAGCGCGGATCGGGTGGTCTCGGCCCAGTCGAGCCCGCCCGCCTGCCAGCGGGCGACGTCGCGGACCATCCGCTCCAGCGGCGCACGGACCTGCGGGGTGAGCGCCATGTCCGACAGCCGGGTCTGGCGGGCCTGCCGGGACTGGCGCAGGCGGTGCGTGTAGCGGTGCAGGCGCTGCGCGGCCTCTTGCGCGCTCTTGGCGGCCATCGCGGCGGCGAGCAGCGTGGGGTCCAGCCGGGCGAGATCCGCGTCGGCGGGCAGGTCCATCTCGGGCGCCGCGCCGTCCGCGCCGGGGAAGACGAGCGCGACGAGATCGGCCAGGATCTCTGCCGAGACCGGCGGCAGCGCCAGCCGGGCCCGGCGCGTGGCCTGCGCCAGCTGGCCGGGATCGCTGCCGGGCGGCAGGACGGCGATCACCGCCCGGCCCATCCCGATCAGCCGCGCGAGCCGGACGGCGAGGGCGCTCTCCTCGCGCTCCTGCGCCCGGTTCCGCCTCCGGCTCTCGGCAGGCCGGTCGCCGTGGGCGATCTCGACCCCGGAGAGGCCGAAGACGCGCCCGGTGATCCCGTCGAGATGCGGCAGCAGCGTCGCGAGCGTATCCGCCACGCGGACCGGATCGTCGCCGGGCGCCACGATCAGCTCGGTATGGCTGCCGCCCTCGGCGAGCCCCGCCAGGTCGGCGGGGGCGTTGAAGAGGCGGCCGATCCGCAGAGCATCGAGCCGTTCGAGGATCTCGGCGCGCCCCAGGCGACCGGGCCCATCGGCGCGCTCGCAACCGGGCGCGTCGTCGGCGGCCTGCGTTGCGGTCGCGCCGAACAGCTCCGCCAGGTCGTCATCCTCGGGCGGCGCGTCGAAGACGGCACGGGATCGCGTGGCCCGCCCGGTGTCGCGCAGGGACCGGGCAAGCTGGCGCGCAAGCTCGGCCCCGAGCGGAAGGCCCGCGCGGTCGACCGCGTCCATCGCGGTCATGCGCGGGCCTCCGCGGCGCCCGCCGCCACAGGGTGCAGACCTGCGCCCGGCGTCTCGCCGGGGATCGGCACCCCGAGGTCGCGCAGCGCTTCCTCCAGCGTGTCGCGCGGCCGGAGCCGCAGCGCGGGGATCGCGGTGGTCGGGATGCCTTGGTAGGTGCGCTTTGACGTCGTGAAGGCGATGACGTTCTCGGGGAGCACCGCCAGCGCCAGCAGGTCGAACTCGCCCGCCTCGTAGGCGCGGACCCCGATATGGCCACGGTTGTAACCCTTGGACGCGGAAAAACGATACACGCCGTCCTGCGAATGGGTCGTTGCCTTGACCTGCACCTTCAATCCGACATTGCCGACGATCAGAAGGCGGTCGGCCCCGTTGGCTTCCGGGATCTCAAGCGGCAGAAGCCCGAGGCGAAGCATCATGCTGTCGAAGAGCGCTTCGCCTGCGGCTCCGGTCAGCTTGGCATGACGCAGCAAGATTTCGGTCGGACAGTCGGGGTAGTCCCAAAGGGACGCGTCACAGGCGTCGTCGGACAAGGCGGGGAGGGGATGCGCGGGCAGGAGCCCGGCAAGCGGAAGTTGAACGGCCATGGGGGCCTCCATCAGGATGTGGGGGATCGGCGCGCGGCCGGACCGGGCCGCGCGGAAAGGATCGCAATGAGCCGGGACGGCTGCCGTCAGCAGGCGGGCGCGAGCGCTTCGGACCGGGGCGCCGGGACGGACCAGTCGGGCGCACCGCCGAAGATCGGCAGTTCGACCATCTCGTCCAGCAGGCGGAAGCTCACCCGCACCATGCGGTTGATCTGGCGGCTCGTGGGGGTCTCGCCCGGAAGCTCGAAGGTGGTTCGCGCGGCGCCGAAGACGTCGGCGATCACCCAGGCCTCGCTGCGCTCCTCGAGCACCGAGACCGCGGTGAAGATCGCCGCGATGCGCTGCAGGGCCTGGTCCGCCGCTCCGCGCGCGGGCAGCGCGGCGATCTCGGTCAGCGCATCGTGCAGGCGCTCCCAGCCCGCCTCGTTGTCGCGGACGAGACCGGTATGCTCGGCAGCATCGTGGATATCGCCCGCCTCCAGCGCGCGCTCGGTCCGAAGACACGTCGTCAGCTGCGCGAGAAACAGCAGGAAGGCGGCGGGAATGGCACCCTGCGGGGCAGCAAGTGAATCGGGTTCAGTCACGCCATGCGGCGTGGTAGGTGCGGCGTCAGCCATGGTCGATCTCCCAAATAGATCGGTTGTGGTCAGGGCCAGGGGGGAGCTGCAACTCCGTTCTGGCCCGCATTGCTTTCGGGGCGCCTTTTCTCAGTAGGCAATATTAATTTAATTCAACATTCCGGCTCTCGCAACCGCTTCAAACGCACGAAAATCGCTGTATTTTGGATAATCTCATAGTTAATGAGTCAGTGGCGACATTCGATTGGCATCTTGTACCCACCATTCGCATGTCCGGTTCCATAAGGATACATACTTTCGACGCATGCCTATTTTTTCAAGGAACTTCACGAAGGGAAAGCTGCTCCCGGCGAAGTGAGATGGCTTCCTTGGCGAATGCCGGAGCTCTCTTGAGGCAATGGGCTTCGATCAATGCTACGAACTTCGGTTTCCCTACGACCTGCTTTTCCTCGGATAGGTTTTCATCTTCTTTTAGGGCTCATCCTTGATCTGGTGTCTCTGGTACGGCGTGGATCGTGATGCCCGATTTTGGGGCCGAAGCCTCAAGCGGTCATGAAAATCCCTTGTTGGCGGTGCTTTCCGTAAGTGTTTCAGCGTGTTGCTGACCCTGCTCACAGGTTGCATTCGCCTTGGCCGCGGGCTCTGTCTGCCGCGCCCCGGCTGTTCCGCATACCTGCCAGAGCCGTCGAATATCAGCCCGCACTGCAATAACCCGATCAAGTCATTCCTGGTAATGGTGTGGGTTTCCTTATCAAGAACCTAGGGCGGGGTCCAAATGGAACTCGAGTTTCCGTAAAACACGGCAACATATCTTGGATCGGCTTTGGACCTGAGGGCTCCTGAAGAAAAGTGGCCGCGTTTCTCGCAGTTCGGAGTGTTTTTTGTGGATAACGCCAGCGCGGGAAAAATCGCTTCTCTATAGTGATCGTTACTGGCGGGATTGCCCTTGCCGGACGCCATGAAAGGAGAAACAGGATGCCACATTCTGAAAATGGAAAAGAGGAGCGTCTTCTGACGCGCAAGCAAGTCTCGGAAGTGCTCGGGGTCAGCGAGTCGTCGATCGAAAGGTGGTGCCGCGAGCGAGAAGATTTTCCGCTTCCCCGGCATCTGGCGGGCAGGTCGGTCCGATGGCTGCTCAGCGAAGTACATCAGTTCCTCGCGACGCTCCCGGTCGCGTCGGCCTACGACTTCGACTCGGATCGCCGCAATGGCCGTCGGTGAGTCCCGTCTCTGGAAGGTCACGCTTAGCGAGACGGAGCACGACCTTGCGCGACGCAACATGGAGCAGTCGGGCCTCAAGACCCGATCCGTGTTTCTGAGATCAACGCTGACATCGTCGTCGATGTCAGCGCGGATGGATTTGGGACGCGAGATCGGAGACCTTGGCCTGTGCGCGAATGAGTTGATCGCGCTTGTCCGAAAGGACGGTTGCGGCGTTCCGCAGGTCCGGGACGCGGCCGAGGCCGTGACCGCGCTGGCAATCGAGATTCAGCGCAAGATTGCTGCGGGGAAGCTGTGATGCGCCCGCGCTTCTCGCCGCACGTCAAGCCGTCCCGGGCGGCCCGTTATAACGGGCGGGCCGGGGCGGAGTATCTCGGCGGCACGGTTCCGGAACTGTCGGCCCGGGCGATGTCGGCGCATCTCGACGCGCTGGCGACCGACCACGACGGGAGCAATGCTGGCGCAATGAACGTCACATTGTCCGCGCCGGAGGGCCTCGTGCTCGGTGACCAGGAATGGCGCGAGGTCGCCATGGCGACACTGGAACTCCTCGGCGTACCGCCGTTGCGGGCGCCCTGGGCACTGTGGCGGCACCGCGACAGTTCCTGCGACCACGCGCACTTCTGTCTCGTTCTGCGGCGGTTCGACGGCTTGCGACTGCATGTCAAGCCAACGGCTGGCCTCTGCGACCGCATCCACAAGGTTCTCGCGCAACTGCTCGGCTTGCCGCCGCACGAGTACTTCGATCCGGCGAAGGGTCCTGTCGGGCCAGTCATCATCCCGCGCAGGCGGCTGAAGCACCCTCTCGATCATGACCTGGCGCTGGCCATCGAAAGCGCCCTCTCGCGGCCTGCGCCCGCGTCTCTCGACGAGTTCAACAGCAGACTGGCAGCGGGACCGACCCCGTTCAACGTTCGGCTCTCGGAAAACATTCACGGCGCAAGGACGGCGGAGTTCCACGCGCTCGGATCCGCGTTCACAGCGTATGGAGGCGGCCTGTCGAAAGCACTGCAGCCGCGGTTCCTGCTCGCCCGGTTCGATCTGAACCGGCGGGCGCGCGACCGGCTCCCCGAGATCCAGCTTGCGGCCATCGCCATCCGAAATCCCGACCTCCTGCAACAGATCGAACTTGCAACTGAAAGGCTACGAAATGCCCGAAGCGACGTCCCCCCAATTGACCGTGACCTTCTCCGCGGTGAAAGACCACCTTCAAACCCTGAGCGTGAGCGCCTCGAGCGGGCAGCAGAAGCTGGGGGAGCTGCACCAGGACGTGAAGGCGCTCCTGCCCCTGAGGGCGCTTCTCGACGCCGCGGATCCGGATACCCCGGGGATCGGCGATCGCCTGATCGAGTTCCTGCAGGCGAGCTTGCAGACCCAAAACGAGTTGAAAGCCGCTCTGAAAGCCCTCTCGAAGAATCAGGAAACGGTGAAAGAGAAGACGCAGGAGGCGCTGCAAACCTTGAGCACCCTCGACCATCGGATCGGTTCGGTGGAGGCGACACTGGGAGACCTACAGGACGAGGTAAAGAGCGTCACGGACGGAGCGGCGCGATTCCAGGAGCGGACAGAGAGAAATCTGAACCGCATCCTCGCGATCCTGGACCAGCCGGTCTGACGACCTTCGGCGCGCTGCTTGCGGCGGTGCTTCGCACGCTCTGGGCACTGACACCGCGGGCGACATGGCGTCCTGCCCCCGCCCACAAGGGTGTGGATCTGTCTTTCCGGGATCTGGGCAAGGTCCGGGTCACGGCGGCGGGTGTGAGCGCTAGCTTTCCGGACGGTGGATGGTCAAACCAGGCCTCGGCCTTTCGCCGCAGGTTCGCGGCCGCGACCGGGCTGGGCCGGATCTCCGGTCCCGAGGGCACGGAGGTGCCCCAACCCGCGGATCCCGGTATCGCCGAGGACCGACTGATCGGACCTGATCCACTGCCCGCGACGGCTGTCTCCTGGACAGTTGCGGAGCCCGAGGAGCTCGATGTTCCGGACGAGTTGGGGTTCGAGCCATGAGTGCCGATGCCTCCCGTCTTCGAACTGCGGTATCGGCAAAGATATCGCCGGCGAAGTCAGAAGCGATGTTGCTGCTGCGCTCCGAGGACGTTGGCGCCGATGTCGGGTCATGCGCGCCGTGCAATGGAAGCGTTCGGGGCGGCCGCTACTCCGCAGAACGCGCCGATCGGTTCCCGCTTGCCGACACCAGCCGAAACGCGGCGTGCGGCGACGCCAGCCTTGGTATTCTCCAGCGAGGGGACCTTGCCGTGACCGTGTGCCAAGTGACTGAAAACATATGGAAGTCCCAGTCGGCTGGCCCTTTTGGCGAGTTCAGAAGTCAGGTCGCCGTCTATGTCGGCAGCGATGCCAGCGCTGATGTCGCTGCCGACAGCGCCATCGGATCGGATTTCCCGTTACCGCATCACACCCCAAACCAAGGATGAACCCATGAGCAGATCGAAAACCCGCAAGCAACTCAAGGCCGAACACGCGAAGCGGAGCAAGGCATCTGAGGACAGAAAGCGCGCCGATGGTCTTGCCAAGGTCACGATCTGGGTGCCGACCGAACACGCCGACCGCATGAAGGCCGAGGCACGCAAGCTCTGCGAACTGCACCAAGCCAATCGCGTCTTGGAGAAACACGGGCGAGACGCCGTCCCCTTGTTGCCGCCCATCAGGGAGCCCCGAGCCAACAAGAGCGAGACGTCGGAAGCGTCGGAAGCGAAGCGCAAGTTCTTCAAAGACAGCTACCAGCCCGCCTTGCGCGAGATGGTCCTCGGCCTCGTCGATAGCCAGGGCCCAATCCTGAAATCGCATCTGACACTGCGACTGGCGCGGGACCACGGCTTCGATGCAACAGGTGCTCGGATAAGAAAAACCCTCGAGCCCCATTTCGCCGACCTCGTCGCCAAGCCGCACGGCAAAGACACGCTCTTCTGGCCGACCCATCAGGAGCCTGTCGACCGTCTGGAGTTCCGCGGGATGACAGTGGCAGGGGTGGAGCGAAGCTGGGTGCAGGTCCCGGACGAAGAGAAGCTGCACCTCATCGCGGAAATCCTCGGGCGTGAGCCTGACGACCCCATTCGCGAACTGTGCCGGAGGATCGAGCGTACCAAGGTAACAGAGAAACTCGAGGCCGAATTCCATCGGCTGCGAAACGTGATCGAGGCCCGACACGAAGACACTGCCCCCGATATCGCCGCGGAATGAGAAGAGAGAAAAAGCGACAGGGCAAATCGGAGCCGACAATGGGTCAAAAGGGGTGGCCTTGGCGGCGTTGATGCTGTAACCGCCCCCCGGCGGCATTGATGTGCCAAGGTGGGATCGCAACAATCCGTATTGGGAGGCGGTCATGTCGGAGATTATCACGGTCGGACTGGATCTGGCGAAGAATGTGTTCCAGGTCCACGGCGCAGACAGCGAAGGCAGAGCTGTTTTACGAAAGAAGCTCAGAAGAGCTCAAGTGATTGAGTTCTTCGCCAAGTTACCGCCCTGTCTCGTGGCGATGGAAGCCTGCGGTGGCGCCCATTTCTGGGGGCGGGAGCTGGCACGGCTCGGCCATGACATCAGACTGATCCCGCCTGCCTACGTGAAGCCGTTCGTCAACCGGCAAAAGAACGATGCAGCTGACGCGGAGGCGATCCGCGAAGCTGCGCAGAGACCGAACATGCGCTTCGTGCCCGTGAAGAGCGAAGAAACGCAGGGGGCGGCCAGCGTCTTCCGCGTCCGGGAATTGCTCGTCC
>NZ_QGKU01000052.1 GCF_003172915.1 Meridianimarinicoccus roseus | reverse complement strand
CGGAGACGCGGGCGCTTGTGATGGCCCACGAGGCCCGAGAGTTTCTCGCCCGCCAGCTGACGCAGGTCGTGCCGAGGGCAGACGTACGGCGTGTCGGGCGTGATGATCGCCCGCCGACGCGGGCAGCCCGGCGGCGACGGGTTGTGGCGGTTGCCGCAGCGAAAGACCACGAAGCAGGCCGCGATTGCCCTTGCGAACCCCATGGCGCGGAGTTTCTGGTCCCTGACGAGAAACGGAACCTGCCATGACGCGGCGCAGACCGCCTGAAAGACGTTGGTTCACCAACTCGCAAGTCCGCGTGAAATCTTCGGTTTTGAGTGGGAAGATTTCCTCGTGCTTGACGTAGGTCACCCGGATGACATCAGTGACGGCGCCCCAGTAGTATTAAGTCGCGGTTTACGGTACAGGCGAGTGTGATCGAGGCATTTTTTCAAGGGTGCCCACTGTAGCAACCCAATCTACAAAACCGCAAAACAACGCAATCGCTTCAGCAAGCCACTGAAATTTCGCCGTTATTTAAGAATTGGTGGAGCCAAGGGGGATCGAACCCCTGACCTCTTGCATGCCATGCAAGCGCTCTCCCAGCTGAGCTATGGCCCCGTCCCGACGCCTTCTAAGCAAGCCGCCGTGTGGTTTCAAGAGGAAAAATTCCTCTTTGTTTTCAGGTGTCTTCGTCGTCGGATGCCACGTCCGCCAGATCGTCGAGCGACACGTTGTCGTCATCGTCGTCGTCTTCCAGCAGATCGTCGTCGATTTCCACGTCCGTCGTGGTATCGTCATCTTCCAGCACGACGGGTTCGTCGTCGGTCGCCTTTTCGGGCTTTGCCTTCTCGGTGATGAGCGAGCGCGACTTGCCGGTATCAAGCGTCACGACTTCCCCGGTATAGGGGCTCACGATCGGGTCACGGTTCAGGTCGTAGAACCGTTTTCCCGTGGTCGGGCACACCCTTTTCGTTCCCCATTCTTCCTTGGGCATCGCAGCGGTATCCTTTTCCATTCGCAATGGCCGATGGTCCGATCGCACGGTGTGCGCGGACGCGAAGCAGCCCGATGCCACAGGCCCCGCGGGTTGTCAAAGCCTTTTCCCGCCGCGGTTCGGCGCAGCGGGGCAAGACAAGCCCCGCGCATCGCGCTAAGCTGCGCGCAGCATGACGAGCACGGCGGCACAGCTTTGAAATTCCTGACACCGAACAGATCGCGCCGTCAGCCTGCGGCGCCGGATGCAGATCGCACGAGGCCGGAAACGCTGTCGCTTCCGGGCGATCCAGAGGTGACGGTGCACCTGAGACGGTCGGCCCGCACGCGGCGCATGTCGCTGAGGGTGTCCGGGCTGGATGGCAAGGTGACGCTTTCGCTGCCGACCGGCGCGCGCCTCCGCAGTGCCGAGGCGTTTCTTTCGGAAAAGGCCGATTGGGTGCGCGGGCACCTTGCAGTGCAGCCGCGCGCCGTGACCCCGGTGCTGGGCGGCGTTGTCCCGGTCGAAGGCCGTGATCTGCCGATCCGCGCCGTGGCCCCGCCGCGCCGCCGCGCGCACCTATGCGACGGGTCTGTTCGGATTAATCCGGCACTTCCCGTGCCGCCGCAGGTGGCGGGTCTGCTGAAGACCGCCGCTCGGGCGCGGCTGGCTGCGGCGTGCGATCACTACGCCGGGCAAATCGGGCGCCCTTATGGCACGCTCAGTCTGCGCGATACGCGGTCGCGCTGGGGGTCCTGCAGCAGTGCGGGACGGCTGATGTTCTCGTGGCGGCTGATCATGGCCCCGCCCGAGGTGCTGGACTACGTCGCAGCGCACGAGGTCGCCCACCTTGTTGAGATGAACCATTCGGCCGATTTCTGGGCGGTGGTGGCACGGATCTGCCCCGACTACGCGCGCCGCCGCCGCTGGCTGCGCGACCATGGGGCGGTGCTGCACAGCATCCGGTTCCAACCATGAGCGGCACATTGGTCGGGACAGCGCCGCGGCCGCAATCCGACCCGCCGGGCGCGCTGCACGACCGCGTATTCCGGACGCTACGCACCCGAATCATGCATGGCGCGCTGGTGCCTGGTGAGGCGATGACCCTCCGGGGGCTGGGGCAGGAATTCGGTGTCAGCATGACCCCCGCGCGCGAGGCCGTGCGTCGTCTTGTTGCGGAAGGGGCGCTTACCCTGTCGGCGTCGGGCCGGATCAGCACGCCGGAGTTGACCCAGGAACGGATCGAAGAGCTTGCCTCCATTCGCGCGCTGCTGGAGCCGGAACTGTCGTCCCGGGCGCTACCGAGGGCGCATCTCGCGCTGATCGAGCGGCTGGAAACGATCAACGAGGCGGTGGCGGAAAGCATCCGTGCCCACAGCGCGCAGGGCTATATCCGCGCCAACCTGGAATTTCACCGCACGCTCTACCTGCGCGCGCAGGCGCCAGCGATGCTGGCGATGGTCGAAACGGTGTGGCTGCAACTCGGTCCGACAATGGCCAAGCTCTATGGCCGTTTGAACCGCACCGAACCGCCCAACGGGCACCGTCTGATCGTCGCGGCGCTGCGCGCTGGCGACGAACCCGGGTTGCGCATCGCGGTGCGTGCGGATGTCACCCACGGTCTGCGGATGCTCGTGGCCTGACCTGACGCGCCGCGGGCATTCAGCCACAGTTGCGCGTGTCTTGCCTCCAACGCGAAACGCCCCCGGTGCGGGGGCGCTTAGTGCGTTTGCTGTTTCGACACAGCCGATCAGACGTGGCGTTCGACCATCATCTTCTTGATCGAACCGATCGCCTTGGCGGGGTTCAGGCCCTTGGGGCAGGTCTTGGCACAATTCATGATCGTGTGGCAGCGATACAGCTTGAAGGGGTCCTCAAGCTCGTCAAGACGCTCGCCCGTCGCCTCGTCCCGGCTGTCAATGATCCAGCGATAGGCGTGCAGTAAAGCAGCCGGCCCGAGATAACGGTCGCCGTTCCACCAGTAGGAAGGGCAGGACGTCGAACAACATGCGCACATCACGCATTCGTAAAGGCCGTCCAGCTTCTCGCGATCCTCGACCGACTGGCGCCATTCCTTCGCGGGTGTGTTGGTCTTGGTTTCGAGCCAGGGCATGATGCTGGCGTGCTGGGCATAGAAATGCGTCAGGTCCGGGATCAGGTCCTTGACCACGGGCATGTGCGGCAGCGGGTAGATCTTCACGTCGCCCTTGATCTCGTCCATGCCGTAGATGCAGGCGAGCGTGTTGATCCCGTCGATGTTCATCGCGCAGGAGCCGCAGATGCCTTCGCGGCAAGATCGGCGGAAGGTCAGAGTCGGGTCGATCTCGTTCTTGATCTTGATCAGTGCATCGAGAACCATCGGCCCGCAGGTGTCGAGGTCGACGAAATATGTGTCCACCCGTGGGTTCTTTTCGTCATCCGGGTTCCAGCGGTAGATCTGGAACTTGCGCACGTTCTTCGCGCCTTCCGGCTTCGGCCAGGTCTTGCCCGTGGTGATGCGCGAGTTCTTGGGAAGGGTCAGTTGAACCATGTCGGTCGCTCCTTAATACACGCGCGCCTTGGGCGCGATCTTGGCAAGGTCGATGCCGCCTTCGTTGTGGCCCATCAGCGGGTTCAGGTGCACCGGACGATAGTCCAGCTTCACCCCGCCATTGACCCAGGACAGCGTGTGCTTGCGCCATGTCTCGTCGTCGCGGTCGGGATAATCCTCGTGCGCATGCGCGCCCCGGCTTTCCTTGCGTGCCTCGGCGGAGTGGATCGTGGCCAGCGCGTTGGGCATCAGATTTGTCAGCTCAAGCGTTTCCATCAGGTCGCTGTTCCAAACCATACTGCGGTCGGTGACCTTCAGGTCGTCCATCTTTCCCGCGACCGCGTCCATCTTCTCGCAACCCTCGGCCAGCGTCTTGTCGGTGCGGAAGACGGCGGCGTCCTGCTGCATGGTCTTCTGCATCTCAAGCCGCAGTTCGGCCGTGCCGGTGGTGCCGCTTGCATGACGCAGCCCGTCGAACCGGTCCAGCGCCTGTTCGACCGAGGCCGTGTTGACACGCGGATTGGGCGCGTTCGGATCAACGACCTCGCCCGCCTTGATCGCTGCGGCGCGGCCGAACACGACAAGGTCGATCAGGCTGTTCGAGCCGAGCCGGTTCGCCCCGTGCACCGATGCGCAACCCGCTTCGCCCACCGCCATCAGGCCAGGCGCGATGCGGTCAGGGTCGTCCTGCGTGGGGTTCAGCACCTCGCCCCAGTAATTCGTCGGGATGCCGCCCATGTTGTAATGCACCGTGGGCAGAACCGGGATCGGTTCCTTGTTCACGTCCACACCCGCGAAGATACGCGCGCTTTCCGAAATGCCGGGCAGGCGCAGGTGAAGCGTTTCCGGGGGAAGGTGGTTCAGGTGCAGGTGGATGTGATCGCCGTCGGGGCCCACGCCGCGCCCCTCGCGGATTTCCATCGTCATGCAGCGCGACACCACGTCCCGCGAGGCGAGATCCTTGTAGGTCGGTGCGTAGCGTTCCATGAATCGCTCGCCTTCCGAGTTGGTCAGATAGCCGCCTTCGCCGCGCGCCCCTTCGGTGATCAGGCAGCCCGCTCCGTAGATGCCGGTCGGGTGGAATTGCACGAATTCCATGTCCTGCAAGGGCAGACCCTGCCGCGCGACCATCCCGCCGCCGTCGCCGGTGCAGGTATGCGCCGACGTCGCCGAGAAATAGGCGCGCCCGTAGCCGCCGGTGGCGAGCACGGTCATCTTCGCATTGAAGAGGTGCAGCGTCCCGTCGTCCAGCTTCCACGCCAGCACGCCTTGGCAGGCGCCGTCTTCCGACATAATCAGGTCGATGGCGAAATATTCGATATAGAATTCCGCGTTGTTCTTCAGCGACTGGCCATAAAGAGTGTGCAGGATCGCGTGACCCGTGCGGTCGGCTGCGGCGCAGGTGCGCTGAACCGGTGGGCCTTCGCCGAATTGCGTCGTATGGCCGCCGAACGGGCGCTGGTAGATCTTGCCGTCCTCGGTGCGCGAGAAGGGCACGCCGTAATGTTCCAGTTCGTAGACTGCCTTGGGCGCCTCGCGGGCGAGATATTCCATCGCGTCCGTGTCGCCCAGCCAGTCCGACCCCTTCACGGTGTCGTACATGTGCCATTGCCAGCTGTCCGGGCCCATGTTGCCAAGGCTCGCGGCGATGCCGCCCTGCGCCGCGACAGTGTGAGACCGTGTCGGGAACACCTTGGTCACGCAGGCCGTGCGCAGGCCCTGTTCGGCCATGCCCAGCGTCGCGCGCAGCCCGGCGCCGCCGGCGCCAACCACGACGACGTCGAACTCATGCGTCTCGTATTCGTAAGCAGCCATTCGTTTTACTCCGTCAAATCACAGCGCGAGGCGCACGAGCGCGAACAGCCCGGTGCCGATTGCGGCATAGCTCAGGCAGATCATCGCGATGATCCAGACCTTGCGCGCCATGCCATGCACGTAGTCCTCGATCAGCACCTGCACACCGCCCTTGAAGTGGAGAAAGCCGACAACGATGGTCAGCCCCGTCACGATCGCCGGGAAGGGGCGGGCGAAGTGGGCAGCGACTTCGGCGTAGGGCGCGCCGATCATCGGGCCCACAGTGAACACGAACAGCGGGATCAGCACCAGAAGGGCGACCGATGAAACGGTCATGTTCCAGAAATGCTCGGTTCCGGTCTTGGCTGCGCCCATGCCGCGGGCGCGCTTCAGGTCGGTCAGATAAGCCATGCGCGCCTCCTCAGACAGCGATCAGGGTGATGATGGTGAGGACGACCGAACCGGCGACGCATGCGAGGCCCATCTTCTCGGCCGTCTCGATCTCGAACCCGCGACCGGTGTCCCAGACGAGGTGCCGGATGCCGGCCAGCGTGTGGTACCACAGCCCCAGAACCGACAGCGCGAGCACCAGATCGCCGAACCACGAGGTCAATACGGCGTCGGCGGTGGCGAAATAGTCGGGGCCGTAGCTGGCGGCGAGCAGCCACCAGACGATCAGCAGGGCCGACACCAGCAGCGCATTGCCTGTGATCCGCGTCAGGATCGACGTGATCGAGGTCAGCTGCGGGCGATAGATCTGAAGATGCGGGGACAGCGGGCGGTTCCCGCGATTGACGTCGGCCATGGGGCAATCCTTTCACGTAACGACGTGGTCGGTCATAGCCTGTGATAGCACTTTATCCGGGCCTGTCAGGGGGTCCCGCCCATGCCAAGGCGCGGTGTTTTGGCGCAATTGGCGAGATTTAGCGGTAACACGAGAAGAACGTGATCACAAGATTTTTGCGCGTGATCACAAAATTCGGATCTTCTATGCGCATTAGAGTTGACAGCGGGGGGGCTTCAGCGTGGGATAGTTAATGACGTAGGGTAATTTCTAGGGAGAAGGAAGAAAACCGATGGGCTTTTCAATCAGTCGTCATGCGACACTTGCAGCAACGGCAGTCGCCGGGTGCCTTGCCGCAACATCAAGCGGCGCGGTCGGCGTCTATGTGGGCGACCCGACACAGCGCGCGGCGTTCCAGGCGGACGCAGGGCCGGGTCTCGCGCTCGAATCCTTCGAGGATCAGTTCTTTGCTCCTTTAGTCAGTTTCCCGGTTGGCGGGCCGACGGCATTCACGGCCTCTGTCAGCACAGGCAATCTATCCCAGAACTCTTTCTCACGATTGGTGTCCGACGGCAGCTCCGCGATGGGTTTCGAGGAAGAAAACTCGCCGGTCGTCACCTTCACTTTCGCATCTGCGATAACTGCGTTTGGCGTCGACGTTCTCGATGCCAATTTCGTCAACATGTCCTACTCGGACAACGCCGGAAACGTTGTCGCGGACGCCATTCTGGGCGACGATTGCTCCAGCGCAGGGGGCCCGGGTTGTGAGGCACGCTACTTTTTCGGTATCGTGAGCGCGACCCCGTTCACCACCGTCACGCTGTCTTATGGCGACGCCGGAATACAGACTGGCACACTTGCGCTGGATCGGCTTGAATACGGGACAACCACTCCCGTGCCTTTGCCGATCCCGCTTGCGGCCCTCGGCTCGGGGCTTGGCCTGATGGCGCTGCTGCGCATCCGTTCTCGCGCATGAACCAAGGGATTGCCCGGCGGCGCCACGGCGGTGCCGGGCAGCCTTTCACATCGGCATGAGAGCCCAGTAGTCAAGGTCCAGCAAGACATCGGGAAGGTACTTTCCGTCGTCGCCGCGCAGCTTGCCGGGCTCCGCACCGCTCTTGACCGCAACGAGCCGCAGGCGCAGCGCGCCAACGCCTGGCGCGTCCGTTTCAGCCTTGTCCAAGATCTCGGTCCATGCCCTGACCGTGTCGCCCGCGAAGGCCGGGTTCGCATGCATCCCCGCGTTCAGCCCGACGATCATCTGCGCGTTGGCCAGCCCGTTGAAGGACAGTGTGCGCGCAAGGCTGATGATGTGTCCGCCATAGACCAGTAGCCGCCCGTCGGGCCGCACCGTCGTGTCGAAATGCACCTTGGAGGTGTTCTGCCAAAGCCGGGTGGCAAGCATGTGCTCGGCCTCCTGCAGGGTCACGCCGTCCACGTGATCGATGATCTCGCCGGGGACGTAGTCGCCCCAGCGGTGCGACTCACCGGCCTGCACGAAGTCATAGCCGCTGAAATCCAGCCCTTCGGGCAGCACGAGGTCCGCCGCGTCCAGCGCGGGCTTGAGCGTCGGCACGACCGTTTCAGGTGCGGGCGCGTGAAGGTCGTTCTTGCGGACCATCACCCACCGCACGTAGCTCAGGACCGGTTCGTCTTCCTGGTTCAGTCCTGTGGTGCGGACCCAGACAACCCCGGTCTTGCCGTTGGAATTCTGTTTCAGGCCAATGACCTCGGACACGGACCGAAGCGTGTCGCCGGGCCATACGGGGCGCAGGAACCGCCCCTCGGCGTACCCGAGATTGGCAACTGCGTTCAGCGAGATGTCGGGCACGGTCTTCCCGAACACCACGTGGAATGCCGCCAGATCGTCCAGCGGAGAGCCGTCCAGTCCGCAGGCCTGCGCGAACACGTCGGACGAATACAGCGCATGGCGCGCGGGATAGAGCGCGTGATACAAGGCGCGCTCGCCCTCGGCTACGGTGCGCGGGACGGCGTGGGCGATTACCTCGCCCACGGTATAATCCTCGAAGAAGCGGCCGGGATTCGTCTTCGCCATCACTGTTCTCCCAGTTTCATGTCAGGCGTGTAGGGGACCGGCACCGTCTTGGTGACGGCCTGCCCGCAGCGCATAACGCCGCGCGCGGCATCGAAGGCGTAGGTGGGGCTGCCGTGCAGCACCCAACCCTTCGCCAGCGCCGCGCTGACCTTGTGGCAGAACTCGGATGTGTCGTCGGCACTCAGAAAACGGTACAGCGTTGAAACGTCAGCCAAATGGGTAGACCCCCAAAAGAACGTGGATGCCCGCGACCACGGCATAGAGCACCGCCGCGATGATCGCGTTCTTCACGTCGCCGTTCGGCCGTATCTCGGACGGCTTCTCCCAGACGGGCACCGCCTTGTTGATCAGAACGACCTCGGCCACGGCCCAACCCAGAAGTCCGCCGAACAGCAGGATCGAAGCCAGATCACCGTTCGCCAGCAGGTGTGCGACCGCCCAGATCTTGACGGCGGTCAATTGCGGATGGCGGATCCTCTGAGCGTGTCGACCCTTGGACGCGCCGATGCCGAACGAGTAAAAGGCGAACAGCATCAAGACGTTGTTCACGTGCGTCAGCCACGCGGCCGGATACCAGACATTAACGAACTCGGCCGACCGGTAGCCCAGCACCATCAGCACCAGCGACAGGCCGATTGCGGCGGCCACCAGCCCCTTGCCACGATCGCCAAGGGCGGCGCGGCGTTCGGGGGCGACGCGCTTGAACAGATGCGCACCAATCCACAGGGCAAGGCCCAGCAAAAGCAAAAGAAATCCCATATCAGCCCTCCATCGCGGCGATGGCCTCGGCGGTTGCGAGGGTCTGCCGCGCGGTCACGATATGCAGATTCTCGACGATCTTGCCATCCACCACGGCGACGCCCCGACCCTCGGCCTCGGCGGCCTCAAAAGCGACGATCTGGCGGCGGGCGAGATCGATATCCTCTTGGGAAGGCGCGAAAATCTCGTTCGCGACCGCGACCTGCGCGGGGTGGATCAGTGTCTTCCCGTCGAAGCCCATGTCGCGGCCCTGTTCGCACTCGCGGCGAAGACCGTCTTCATCCTTGAAGGCGTTGTAGACCCCGTCAACGACTGCAATACCCGCCGCGCGGGCCGCCAGAAGGCAGATTTGTAAAGACGTCACAAGGGGCTGACGGTCGGGCGTGAAGCGCGTACGCAGTTCCTTGGCCAGATCGTTGGTGCCCATCACGAACCCGCCCATACGCGGCGCCGCAGCAATCTCGGCCGCGTTCAGGATGCCGCGTGGGGTTTCCATCATCGTCCAGATGCGCGTCTCGGCGCAGGCGGGCACGGCATCGAGTTGCGCCGCGACCTGCGCCACATCGGCTGCGCTTTCGGCCTTGGGCAAAAGCACGGCCTGCGGGCCGATCGCAGAAATTGCCGCCAGATCGTCGGCGCCCCATTCGCTGGACATACCATTTAACCGAACGATCTGAAGGCGTTGGCCGTATCCGCCAGCTCCGAGTTCGGCCACGAGTAGCGCGCGTGCATCGGCCTTGGCATCGGCAGCGACGGCATCTTCCAGATCGAAGATGATAGCATCGACCGGCAGTGATCGGGCCTTGTCGAGGGCGCGGGCGTTGGAGCCGGGGATATACAGAACCGACCTGTAAGGGCGTGCGCGTGTAGTCATGATTCCCTCTCTGGTTTTTGCTGCAATCGCATAATAATCATGCGTAGGGAACCCTGGAGCCGGAATAATGCTGCGCTGCAAAATGCCGCGATGCGGTGCGGAATCGCAGTCGGAGACTTATAGGAGTTTTGTAGGAGTCGCGTAGGCGCCTTGTCGGCCGTCGGCGCGCCTGCCGCGCGGCGCGTCACGAAAGTGCGTCCCAGACCAGTTTGGCCCCCGCCCCGGTGAGCAGCACATAGGTCAGCGTGAAAAAGGCACGTTCGGGCACGAGCCGGTTCGCCTTCACGCCAATCAGCACACCGGCCAGCGCCACCGGCACCAGCACCAGCGCAAGACGGAGCGTTTCGGCGCTGAAGAACCCGAGCCCGCCATAGATGCCGACCTTGGCGAGATTGAGTGCCGAGAACACCGCGACCGTTGTGGCCTGAAACGTTACCTTTCCCAGTCCCTGCGAGAGCAGATAGATCAGCGCGGCAGGCCCGCCGGCATGGGCGACGAAGCTTGTGAAGCCCGCCGCCACACCGCAGCCGAGCCCTATGCCGGGCGGCAGCGGCGCGGCGCGCGGCGCCCACCAGCCCCGGATCAGCCCGATCTGGAACAGCACGAAGCCGAGCGAGATCGCACCGATCAGGAAGCGGAACACGTCGGGGTCGGTGAAGCGGTAGACCGCCGCCGCCAGCAGTACGCCGGGCACCCCGCCCGTGATCAGTCGCCGCGCGACCGGTGCCGACCACTTGCCCCAGTAGGCCCGCAGCCCGGCCGCATCCATAACCATCAGCAGCGGCAGCATTACCCCGAGCGACATGGCCGGGTCGATCACCAGCGCCAGAATCGGTGTCGCCACGAAGGCCGCGCCGCCACCGAAGCCACCCTTCGAGATGCCGGCAATCAGCACGCCGGGGACGGCGATACACAGGAACAGAAGGTCTATCGTCATCGGAGCCTTGCAGGATCGTGCCGGAGTGCGCCCGGATTGTTGCATTTCGTGCACCCTGTGCGCGCTAACTGCAACCTATCGCCGCGCCGGGCGTGCTTGCCTCAGGGGGGCAATCGGACTACGCAGCCGGTCACAAACAGTGTGATCGGAGATCAAAGACCATGGCCAGACCCAAAATCGCCCTCATCGGTGCGGGACAAATCGGCGGCACGCTCGCCCACCTCGCAGCGCTGAAGGAACTTGGCGACGTTGTCCTGTTCGACATCAGCGAAGGCATCCCGCAGGGCAAGGCGCTTGATATCGCGGAAAGCGGCCCGTCCGAGAAGTTCGACGCCACCATGGTCGGCACGAACGATTATTCCGATATCGCGGGCGCGGATGTCTGCATCGTGACCGCCGGCGTGCCGCGCAAGCCGGGTATGAGCCGCGACGACCTGCTGGGCATCAACCTGAAGGTGATGAAGGCCGTGGGCGAGGGCATCCGCGACAACGCCCCCGACGCCTTCGTGATCTGCATCACCAACCCGCTCGATGCGATGGTCTGGGCGCTGCGCGAATTCTCGGGCCTGCCGCACAACAAGGTCTGCGGCATGGCCGGCGTTCTGGACAGCGCGCGCTTCCGCCACTTCCTGAGCGCGGAGTTCAACGTTTCGATGAAGGACGTGAGCGCCTTCGTTCTGGGCGGGCATGGCGACACGATGGTGCCGCTGACGCGCTATTCCACCGTGGCCGGCATTCCGCTGCCGGACCTGGTGAAGATGGGCTGGACCACGCAGGAAAAGCTGGATGGCATCGTGCAGCGCACCCGCGACGGCGGTGCCGAGATCGTCGGCCTGCTGAAGACCGGCAGCGCGTTCTATGCCCCGGCGACCAGCGCGATCGAGATGGCGGAAGCCTATCTGAAGGACCAGAAGCGCCTGCTCCCCTGCGCGGCGTGGTGCGACGGCGAATTCGGGCTCAAGGGCATGTACGTGGGCGTGCCCACCGTGATCGGCGCGGGCGGGATCGAGCGCATCGTGGATATCACGCTGACCAAGGACGAGCAGGTCATGTTCGACAAGTCGGTCGACGCGGTGAAGGGTCTTGTGACCGCGTGCAAGGGCATCGACGAGAGCCTCGCCTGATCGGTCGGATCTGACTCCCGGTTGCGGGCGATCCGGGGCCGCGCCTTTCCGTTGAGGGGGCGCGGCCTTTTTTCATGCGCGGCGCCGGGCAGGGGGTGGTTGGCTAAGGCGGTGCGGCGCCGGGAAAGGCCGCCTTAAGGGTTTGCGGTTTTAAGTTTTGACGGCAGGGCGTCCTGCCGTAACCTGACCCCGGGCACGGTGGAGGAGAGTGACGATGAAACATGGACTGGTCCAGAACCAGACCTTCGCGGGCAGCACGCTCATGGCACCGCCGAGCATACTGCTTTACAACAAGATCGGCCTGCCGATCCACGCCACATACCGTTTCGTCGGCTACAAGACATCGATCCTGCGCTACCTGATCGACAACAGGGATTGCGTGGTGAACGGGGCGAACGAGCACGGGTTCACCATCCAGATGGCTGTTGGCGAGGTAGCCAAGACCGCGTCGCAGGAATATTCCGAAGCGTTCGCCGGGGCCGCGCTGGGCGTGGCGGGCGGGATCGTGAGCGCCGTGGACATGATGAACAACGTGCTCGACGGGCTCAGCGTGGCCGGTATGGTCGCCGACGCGCTTCCCGGTGGTAGCAACGGGTCGAACGCGCCGGTCCGGCCCGGCAAGAAGGCCTATGCATGGGATCACGCGATGAACGCGCGGATCATCGTGGACCTGTCGCTTTACAAGGGGGACAAGGACCGCTGGCTCGATCTGGGCGCGACCGAGTGCAACCTGCACACGATCGCCTTCCTGCTCTACAACACCTGACCCGACCGCTCCGGCGCAACGAATCACGCCGCGCACACGCCTTTCGAGGGGCCGCACGGCCCGCCCGAAGCGGCGAGATGCCCCTTGGGAGGAGCCGATTCCCGATGCCCGGAAAGATTTGTGATCACAGCTTTTTTTCGTGTGATCACAAATGAAGAAAACATCCCGGAAATTGTGAAACTGCGACCATATGGTGTTTTCTAGGGCGCGGGACCTGTGTTTTAGACGGGTGCATAACATGCACTAAGGACGGGACAGCTTCATGAACATTCATGAATACCAGGCGAAAGCCCTGCTTCGCGACTATGGCGCGCCGGTTTCGGACGGGCGCGTCGTGTTCAAGGCCGAGGACGCGAAAACCGCGGCGGGCGAACTTGACGGGCCGCTTTGGGTCGTGAAGGCGCAGATCCACGCGGGCGGCCGCGGCAAGGGCAGCTTCAAGGAAGCCTCCGCCGGGGAAAAGGGCGGTGTTCGTCTGGCAAAGTCGGTCGAAGAGGCCGCAGAGGAAACCGCGCGCATGCTGGGCCGCACGCTGGTCACGCACCAGACCGGGCCTGTCGGCAAGCAGGTCAACCGCGTCTATATCGAGGATGGGTCGGGGATCGAACGCGAATTGTATCTGGCGCTGCTGGTCGATCGGCAAAGCTCGCGGATTTCGTTCGTGTGCTCCACCGAGGGCGGCATGGACATCGAGGAGGTCGCCGCCTCCACCCCCGAGAAGATCCTGTCCTTCCCCGTGGACCCCGCGACCGGCTACCAGGGGTTCCACGGCCGCCGCATCGCCTTCATGCTGGGGCTCGAAGGCGCGCAGGTGAAGCAGTGCGTGAAACTGATGGGCCAGCTTTACCAGTTGTTCACCGACAAGGACATGGAGATGCTGGAGATCAACCCGCTGATCGTGACCGACAGCGGCGATCTGAAATGCCTTGATGCGAAGATGGGCTTCGACGGGAACGCAGTCTACCGGCACGGCGATATTGCCGCGCTGCGTGACGAGACCGAGGAAGATCCCAAGGAACTGGCCGCATCGAAGTACGACCTGAACTACATCGCGCTCGACGGCGAGATCGGCTGCATGGTGAACGGTGCGGGCCTTGCCATGGCGACAATGGACATCATCAAGCTTTATGGCGCGGAGCCTGCCAACTTCCTCGATGTGGGTGGCGGGGCCACCACCGAGAAGGTGACCGAGGCGTTCAAGATCATCACCTCGGACCCGAACGTGAAGGGCATCCTGGTGAACATCTTCGGCGGGATCATGCGCTGTGACGTGATCGCCGAAGGCGTGATCGCCGCAGTGAAGGAAGTCGGGCTTCAGGTGCCGCTGGTCGTGCGCCTTGAAGGCACCAACGTGGAGAAAGGCAAGGAGATCATCGCGAATTCCGGCCTGAACGTGATCGCCGCCGAGAACCTGAAAGACGGCGCGGAGAAGATCGTGAAAGCGGTGAAAGGTTAAATCATGGCAGTCCTCATCGACGAAAACACCAAGGTCATCTGCCAGGGCTTTACCGGCAGCCAAGGCACCTTCCATTCGGAACAGGCCATCGCCTACGGCACCAAGATGGTCGGCGGTGTGACTCCCGGCAAGGGCGGGATGGAGCATCTGGGCCTGCCCGTATTCAACTCCGTCCACGAGGCGCGGCACGTCACCGGCGCGAACGCGACCGTGATCTACGTCCCGCCGCCCTTCGCTGCGGACAGCATCCTCGAGGCGATCGACGCCGAGATGGAGTTGATCGTTTGCATCACCGAAGGCATTCCGGTTCTCGACATGATGCGGGTCAAGCGCGCTCTGGAAGGCACAACGTCCAAGCTGGTCGGGCCGAACTGCCCCGGTGTCATCACGCCCGACGCCTGCAAGATCGGGATCATGCCGGGTCACATCCACAAGCGCGGGTCTGTGGGCGTCGTGTCCCGGTCGGGCACGCTGACCTATGAGGCGGTCAAGCAGACCACTGACGTGGGTCTTGGCCAGTCGACATGTGTGGGCATCGGCGGCGATCCGATCAAGGGGACCGAGCATATCGACGTGCTGGAGTGGTTCCTTGCCGATGACGAGACCGAGAGCATCATCATGATCGGCGAGATCGGCGGATCGGCGGAAGAGGACGCCGCGCAGTTCCTTGCGGACGAGAAGAAGAAGGGTCGCTGGAAACCGACCGCAGGCTTCATCGCCGGGCGCACGGCGCCTCCGGGCCGCCGCATGGGCCACGCGGGCGCCATCGTCGCCGGCGGCAAGGGCGGCGCGGAAGACAAGATCGAGGCGATGCAGGCGGCCGGGATCGTGGTGGCCGACAGCCCCGCGGGCCTTGGCGAGGCCGTGCTGAAGGCGATGGGCAAATGAGCGCCCGTCGCCGCCTGATCCCGCGCACGGGCGTCCTTGCGGCGCTTGTGTCGGTGGCTGCGCTGGCGGCCTGCGGAAACGCGCTGCCCAGCCGGACGACCGAACGGGTCACGACGGCGACGCTACGCTACAACGCGGTCGCCCACACTGACGCCGAGGCCCGTGCCGAGCTGACCCGCATGTGTGGCGAGGCGGAGCTTCAGTCGATTACCGACCCGGTGATCGGCGATGACGGCCTGTTCGAGGTCACGGCGACGTGCCTTGCAACCTATGATGGACGGGGCAACCTGATCCCGAACGAGACCTGACAGGGCGCGGCGCAGTCCGCGCCGCCCCCTTTCGCACCACCCCGGACCCGCACGGCGCGGGTGAAAGACCAGAACCTTGGGACCAAAACAGTCCATCGCGACCTGCCTTCGCAAGTACGTCACCTTTTCCGGGCGCGCATCGCGGTCGGAATTCTGGTGGTTCATGGGCGCGCTCTGGGCCGGGTCGGTCGTCGTGGCAGCACTGGACGCAGCGCTGTTCGGCGGGGGGGTGGACCAAGGTGGCCCGGGTCCATCGCCTTCGCCTGAACCGCTGTCGGCGTTGTTCGGCCTGGCCACGATCCTGCCCAGCCTGTCGGCGGGCTGGCGGCGCATGCACGATACGGGACGCATGGGCCTATACGTTCTCTACCCGGTGACGATCATGATCGGGATTGCGTTCTTCGCCGGCCTATTCGAAAGCACCGGCCTGATGGCGCAGGACCCGATGACCGGGCTGTCCGGTGTCGTGTTCATCGCCGCGGCGGTGCTGTTCCTGCTGTCTCCCCTCATCGTGCTGTGGTGGCTGATCCGTCCCTCGCAACCCGGCGCAAACGCCTATGGACCCAATCCCCACGAGGTTATGCCATGACCGAACATTCCCCCAATGACCTCTTTCACGCCTCGTCCTTCCTGCAGGGACACAACGCGGAATACGTGGAGCAGCTCTACGCGCGCTACGCGGCGGATCCGGCCAGCGTCGATGCGGCCTGGGCCGAGTTCTTCCGGGCGCTGGGCGACGACGATCGCGACGTGAAAGCCGAGGCGGCAGGCCCGTCCTGGCAGCGCATGGACTGGCCGCCGGTGCCCGACGACGATCTGACACATGCGCTGGACGGGCAGTGGCCCGCCGCCGTTCCCGCCAAGGAAGCCAAGGCCGCCGGTGACAAGATCAAGGCGAAGGCCGCCGCGACGGGTGTGAGCGTGACCGACGATCAGGTGCAGCGCGCCGTTCTGGACAGCATCCGCGCGCTGATGATCATCCGCGCCTACCGGATCCGGGGGCATCTGGTGGCCGATCTCGACCCGCTTGGGATGCGCAGCCAGACCCCGCATCCCGAGTTGGACCCGAAGTCCTACGGCTTCGCGGACGCCGACATGGACCGGCCGATCTTCCTCGACAATGTGCTGGGCCTTCAGGTCGCCACGATGCGCGAGATCATCGCCATCGTGAAGCGGACCTATTGCGGCACCTTCGCGTTGCAGTACATGCACATTTCCGATCCTGAGCAGGCCAGTTGGCTGAAGGAGCGGATCGAGGGTTTCGACAAGGAGATCAAGTTCACCCGCGAAGGGCGGCGTGCGATCCTGAACAAGCTGGTCGAGGCCGAAGGCTTCGAAAAGTTCCTGCATGTCAAGTACATGGGCACCAAGCGCTTCGGGCTTGACGGCGGCGAGAGCCTGATCCCCGCGATGGAGCAGATCATCAAGCGCGGCGGTGCGCTGGGCGTCAAGGAGATCGTGATCGGGATGCCGCACCGGGGCCGTCTTTCGGTGCTGGCCAACGTGATGGCCAAGCCGTACCGCGCGATCTTCAACGAATTCCAGGGCGGCAGCTTCAAGCCCGAGGACGTGGACGGGTCGGGCGACGTGAAGTACCATCTGGGTGCATCGAGCGACCGCAGCTTCGACGACAACACGGTGCACCTGTCGCTGACCGCGAACCCGTCGCATCTCGAGGCGGTGAACCCGGTCGTGCTGGGCAAGGTGCGCGCCAAGCAGGCGCAGAACAACGACATGGAGCGCGGCAGCGTCATGCCGATCCTGTTGCACGGCGACGCTGCCTTCGCGGGACAGGGGGTCGTGGCGGAGTGTTTCGCGCTGTCGGGTCTGCTGGGCCATCGCGCCGGCGGCACCATGCATCTTGTCGTGAACAACCAGATCGGCTTCACCACCGCACCGCATTTCAGCCGGTCGAGCCCCTATCCCACCGACAACGCACTGGTGGTCGAGGCGCCGATCTTCCATGTCAACGGGGACGACCCCGAGGCGGTGGTGCACGCGGCCAAGGTGGCGACGGAGTTCCGCCAGAAGTTCCACAAGGATGTCGTGATCGACATCTTCTGCTACCGCCGCTTCGGGCACAACGAGGGCGACGAGCCCATGTTCACGCAGCCCGAGATGTATACCAAGATCAAGCGTCACAAGACGACGCTGCAACTGTACACCGAACGGCTGGTACAGGACGGTCTGATCCCCGAGGGCGAGATCGAGGACATGAAGGCCGCATTCCAGGCCAAGATGAACGAGGAGTTCGAGGCCGGGAAGGACTACAAGCCCAACAAGGCCGACTGGCTGGACGGGCGCTGGTCGCATCTCGACGCCCGGCAGGAGGAGTACGACCGCGGCCGCACCTGGATCAAGCCCGAGACGATGGACGATGTCGGCGCCGCGCTGACCCGCGTGCCGGAAGGTTTCAACATTCACAAGACCGTGGGCCGTCTGCTCGAAGCCAAGAAGGCGATGTTCGATAGCGGAGAGGGGTTCGACTGGGCCACTGCCGAGGCGTTGGCCTTCGGGTCGCTTGCCACCGAGGGTTATCCGGTGCGGTTGGCGGGGCAGGACTGCACGCGCGGCACCTTCAGCCAGCGCCATTCGGCCTTCATCGACCAGAAGACCGAGGAACGCTATTACCCGTTGAACAACATCCGCGAGGGTCAGGCCCGCTACGAGGTGATCGACAGCGCGCTGTCTGAATACGCGGTGCTCGGGTTCGAGTATGGCTATTCGCTGGCCGAGCCGAACGCCCTGGTGATGTGGGAAGCCCAGTTCGGCGATTTCGCCAACGGCGCGCAGATCATGTTCGACCAGTTCATCAGCAGCGGTGAGCGCAAGTGGCTGCGGATGTCGGGACTTGTGATGCTGCTGCCGCACGGATTCGAGGGGCAGGGCCCCGAGCACAGCTCGGCCCGGCTGGAGCGGTTCCTCCAGATGTGCGCTGAGGACAACTGGATCGTGGCCAACTGCACGACCCCGGCCAACTATTTCCACATCCTGCGCCGCCAGATCCACCGCAGCTTCCGAAAGCCGCTGGTGCTGATGACGCCAAAATCCTTGTTGCGCCACAAGCTGGCGGTGAGCCGTCGCGAGGAGTTCCTGGAAGGTTCGTCCTTCCACCGGGTGCTGTGGGACGATGCCGAACATGGGTCGTCCGACACCAAGCTGGCCGCGGATGACAAGATCCGCCGCGTGGTGATGTGTTCCGGCAAGGTCTATTACGACCTATTGGAGGAGCGCGATGCGCGCGGCATCGACGACATCTACCTGCTGCGGATCGAGCAATTCTACCCGTTCCCGGCGCTGAGCCTCGTGAAGGAACTGGACCGGTTCAAGAACGCCGATTTCCTTTGGTGTCAGGAAGAACCGAAGAACCAGGGCGCCTGGACCTTCATCGAACCCAATGTCGAATGGGTGCTGCGCCGGATCAAGGCCAAGAACAAGCGCCCGAAATACGCGGGCCGCGCTGCGTCGGCTTCGCCGGCGACCGGCCTCGCCTCACAACATAAAGCCCAGCAAGCCGCGCTCGTGAACGACGCGCTGACGATCGAAGGAAACTGATTCATGTCCACCGAAGTCCGTGTGCCCACCCTGGGCGAAAGCGTCACCGAAGCCACCGTCGCCACCTGGTTCAAGAAGCCGGGCGACGCCGTGGCGCAGGACGAAATGCTGTGCGAGCTGGAAACCGACAAGGTGACTGTCGAGGTGCCTTCCCCCGCGGCCGGCACGTTGGCCGAGATCGTGGCCCAGGAAGGCGACACGGTGGGGGTCGATGCATTGCTGGCGTCGATAAGCGAGGGCGCGTCGGGCGGGGCCGAAGCGCCGACCAAGCCGGCCCCCAATGGCGCGGCCGAAAGCGGCGCGGCCGCCCCTGCAGATAACGGCGGCGGCGAGAGCATCGACGTGATGGTTCCGACGCTGGGCGAAAGCGTGACGGAAGCGACGGTGTCGACCTGGTTCAAGAAGGTCGGCGACACGGTCGCGCAGGACGAGATGCTGTGCGAGCTGGAAACCGACAAGGTGAGCGTCGAGGTTCCGAGCCCGGCCTCGGGCGTGCTGACGGAGATCGTCGCGGCTGAAGGCACGACCGTGGACGCCAAGGCGAAGTTGGCGGTGATCGGCGGCGGTGCGGGCAAGGCGGCGGCCTCGGCCGATGCCGCGCCCGGCACGGACGCGCCTTCGCATGCCGCCCAGCCCGCCCCGGCGGCGTCCGGGAAATCGGACGTGGAGGATGCGCCGTCCGCCAAGAAGCTGATGGCCGAGAAGGGGCTGAGCGCGGACCAGGTCACCGGCACCGGCCGCGACGGGCGGGTGATGAAGGGCGACGTTCTGGACGCGCTGAGCGCCCCGGCTCCGAAGGCCGAGGCGAAGGCGCCCCCGCGCGCCCCGGTGCCCGCCGAGGACGCCAGCCGCGAGGAGCGGGTCAAGATGAC
Organism: Meridianimarinicoccus roseus; assembly: GCF_003172915.1. GTDB lineage: Bacteria > Pseudomonadota > Alphaproteobacteria > Rhodobacterales > Rhodobacteraceae > Meridianimarinicoccus > Meridianimarinicoccus roseus. The sequence continues at coordinate 71,307 of NZ_QGKU01000052.1, read as the reverse complement.
CCGTCTGCGGCAGACCATCGCAAAGCGACTGAAGGACAGCCAGAACACAGCGGCCATGCTGACCACCTACAACGAGGTGGACATGACCGAGACGATGGCGCTGCGCAGCCAGTACAAGGACCTGTTCGAGAAAAAGCACGGCGTGCGGCTGGGCTTCATGTCGTTCTTCACCAAGGCGTGCTGCCATGCGCTGAAGGAGGTTCCCGAGGTCAATGCCGAGATCGACGGCACCGACATCGTCTACAAGAACTTCGTGCACATGGGCGTTGCCGCCGGCACGCCCACCGGCCTCGTGGTGCCGGTTATCCGCGATGCCGACAGCATGTCCTTCGCCGAGATCGAGAAGGCCATCGCCGAGAAAGGCAAGCGCGCCCGTGACGGCAAGCTGAGCATGGCCGAGATGCAGGGCGGCACCTTCACGATCTCGAACGGGGGCGTCTACGGCTCTCTCATGTCCTCGCCGATCCTGAACCCGCCGCAGTCGGGCATTCTGGGGATGCACAAGATCCAGGACCGGCCCATGGTGGTGAACGGCGAGATCAAGATCCGCCCGATGATGTACCTTGCCCTGAGCTATGACCACCGGATCGTGGACGGCAAGGGCGCGGTGACGTTCCTTGTGCGGGTGAAAGAGGCGCTGGAGGATCCGCGGCGGTTGCTGATGGATTTGTGACGCATCCAACTGCTTAGGGTGGGGTTTAACCCCACTCTACCCAATTTTCTGACGGGTGTGTGAATGTGATGGGGCGCGTGTATAATTCTCTCAGTTTCATGGCATTTTCCCTTGTATTCGGGACGCCTCTTTACGCGGTCGAAACTGATCTAATCTGCGTGACCGAGCAGTTTGGGAACAGCATCCCGCTGACCGTTGACTTGGAGCGCAAACTAATGTGGCCAACCGAAGTAGGGGAACTGCTCTCATCTCCCATAACCTCAATCACGGATCGCTACATTACGGTCGTCGATACTCGAAATATCCACGGCGGCAGCATTTGGATTTTTGAAAGAGAGTCGGGAAGTTTTGCGATGTCGTCGGTCGGACTCAACTGTTCCAGCACTGATTGTTCAGTCGGCGAAATGAACACAAACGTGCTGACCGGGAACTGTCGTGAAAAAGTCCTGTGAGATCAATCCCTTTGAACGGTCGTTCTGGATGAGCGGCATTGCCCGAAATCTTGACATTCTTGGTTACCAGCCAGAGGCGCATGTTAACAAAACCCTTGAGGCCGACTCTTAAATGACCCCCGAACTGACCGTCCTTGCCCTCTCGGCCCTGCTGCTGCTGATCCAGTTGGGCTGGATGGCGGTACGCGCAAACCTCGAATGCGGCTCGGGCTATTTCCTGAGTCCGCGCGATCGCCCTCCGAACAAGATGCCCGGCACCGGAACCATGCGGCTCAAACGGGCCTACGAGAACCATATTGAAGGTCTTTTGCCTTTCGCCGCCGCCGTGACCGTGGTCACCTTGGCGGACACGGGCGGCGCGCTGACGGCGGCCTGCGCCTGGGCTTACCTCGCGGCGCGCGTGCTGTACGTGCCCGCCTATTTCCTCGGCTGGGCGCCGTGGCGGTCGGTGTTCTTCGCCGTCGGCTACCTCGCCACCGGGCTGATGCTCATCGCCGCGCTTTTGGGCGGCTGACACGACGACTGACAGACGGGCCGGACGCCCGAAGGAGACGAGACAATGGCAGACTATGATGTGATCGTGATCGGCAGCGGCCCCGGCGGCTATGTCTGCGCCATCCGCTGCGCGCAGCTGGGGCTGAAGACCGCCTGCGTCGAGGGGCGCGAGACGCTGGGTGGCACCTGCCTGAACATCGGCTGCATCCCGTCCAAGGCGTTGCTGCACGCGAGCCACCAGTTGCACGAGGCCGAGCATAATTTCGAGAAGATGGGCCTGAAGGTCGCCGCGCCGAAAGTCGACTGGAAGGCGATGCTCGCCTACAAGGACGACGTGATCGGGCAGAACACCAAGGGCATCGAGTTCCTGTTCAAGAAGAACAAGATCGACTGGCTGAAGGGCTGGGGGGCGATCCCCGAAGCGGGCAAGGTGAAGGTCGGCGACGATGTCCATTCGGCCAAGCATGTCGTGATCGCGTCCGGGTCTGAGCCGTCGTCGCTTCCCGGCATCGAAATCGACGAGGAAACGGTCGTGACCTCCACCGGGGCGCTGGAGCTTGGCAAGATCCCCAAGAAGCTGGTGGTGATCGGCGCTGGCGTGATCGGGCTGGAACTGGGGTCGGTCTACGCCCGGCTCGGGGCCGAGGTGACGGTGATCGAGTATCTGGACGGCATCACGCCGGGCATGGATGCCGAGGTCGCCAAGCAGTTCCAGAAGATCCTCTCCAAGCAGGGGTTGAAGTTCGTCCTTGGCGCGGCGGTGCAGGGCGTGGAGACGCTGAAAACCAAGGCGAAGGTCACCTACAAGCTGCGCAAGGACGACAGCGAACACACTATCGATGCCGACACCGTGCTGGTGTCCACCGGGCGGCGGCCGTTCACCGACGGGCTGGGGCTGGCCGATCTGGGCGTGAAGATGACCGATCGCGGGCAGATCGAGACGGATGGGCATTACGCCACCAGCGTAAAGGGCGTTTATGCCATCGGGGACGCGATCGCGGGCCCGATGCTGGCGCACAAGGCCGAGGATGAGGGCATGGCCGTGGCCGAGATCCTGGCGGGGCAGGCCGGTCATGTGAACTATGACGTGATCCCGGGCGTGATCTACACCCACCCCGAGGTGGCGAGTGTCGGCAAGACCGAGGAACAGCTCAAGGAGGCCGGGCACGCCTACAAGGCTGGCAAGTTCAGCTTCATGGGCAACGGGCGCGCCAAGGCGAATTTCGCTGCTGACGGGTTCGTGAAAATCCTCGCCGATTCCAAGACCGACCGGGTGCTCGGCGCGCATATCATCGGGCCAATGGCCGGCGACTTGATCCACGAGATCTGCGTGGCGATGGAATTCGGCGCAGCAGCCGAGGACATTGCGCGCACCTGCCATGCGCATCCGACCTATTCCGAGGCTGTGCGCGAGGCGGCGCTGGCCTGCGGCGACGGACCGATCCATTCCTGAGCTTGCTTTCCGGGGGTGACGGGCGGTGTGGCTGCAGGCCGCGCCGCCCTTTTTTCATGCCATTTCCACTTGCGCTCCGCGCATGGCGGCCATGCGAAACTGGCAATTGTGCAGCGGGGATTGCATGGGCATCTGGCAGACGTGCCGCAATCCTGTGCGGTTTGAAAACGCCCCTCCCACAAGACAGCCCGGATACTGCCATGACCCTTCTTTCCCTTTTCCGCTCATCCCCGAAACCCGCTGCGCCGGCACCGATCAGCAAGAGCATTTCCCTGCTGGCCGGCTTCGCGCAGACCGCGACGGGCACAGCCCGGCGCTGAGGCGCCAATCGTACGGCCATTGGGGCAGGGCGGGGCGATGGTCCTTGTCTGTCCCGTCCGTTTGTGCGGACAGGGCCGCCCGGGCACCAGAGGCGGCCCTGTGTGCAAAAGCAGGGCTTTGCAACGGCGGTTTTGGGGGTAGGGTGCACCCATGATCCTGCCCATCCTCGGCCTTCTCGTCCTGCTCTGGATGTTTCTGACCTATAAGGCGCGGATGCGCACCCGTAACTGCCGCTGGCGCGAGGACCGCAGCAGGGACACGGCCGAGGGGCGGTATTTCGTCTGCATGTCCTGCGGTGTCCAGACCTTCAGGCCGGACAACCTGCCGCCGCCCGTCTGCCTGAAACCGCAAAGCGAGCCGCGCCGATGAAGCCTTCCCGACCCGAGACTACGGCCCCCGCCGACGCAGATGCCCGCCGCGCCGTGGCACCGGTGATCTGCTATCCGCCCGAGACGTTGCCCGCGCCCGACATGGTTCGGTACCGCGCCGCGCTGGCCGAAGCGCGTGTCGCCGACACCACACTGGTTTCGCCACGCGATGCGGCCTGCTTCCGGGTGCGTGCCGGGCAGATGTTCCGCATCGTCAGCGTGGAGGGGCCGCAGGTGGGCGATCTGAACCTGTGGAACGCTCACGACCTGTCCGAGCGGTTCTATTCGGGCAAGACCCGCGCGCTGCACGGCACGCACCTGTCCACGGGCGACCGGCTTTGGAGCAGCTTTCCCAGCCTGCGCCCTATGGCGACCGTCATCGCCGACAGTCTTGACTGGTACGGGTTCGACTCATTCGGTGGGTCCGTGCATGACGTCATCGGCACGCGCTGCGACCCCTATACCGGGCGGTTGCTGTCGGGCGGCGACTATCACCATTGCTGCCATTCCAACCTCACGCGCGCGCTGGCCACCGAAACCGGCCTGCCACTGACCGAGGCCGAGGCGCATGTGCATGACGTCCTCAACGTGTTCATGTGCACCGGGTTCAGCCGCGACACGGGCCAGTACTTCATGAAGGCAAGCCCGGTGCGGCCGGGCGATCGACTGGCCTTCATGGCCGAGATCGACCTGCTCGGCGCACTTTCGGCCTGCCCGGGCGGCGATTGCGGGTCCGCTCATTCAAACGATACGGCCACCTGTTTTCCGCTGCGGGTAGACGTGCTCGACCCGGCACCGGGCAGCATGGACGGCTGGCAGCCGCCCGCGCCCAACGCCTATGACCGCAGCCACGGCGCGGACTAGCAGTAGCGTTCAACGGCGGTCATCTGTTCGTCGCTGTAGCGGTCGCCATGCGCGAAACCGGGAGGCAGCAGTGCGTCGATCTCGGCACGGTCGGCGTCCGTCAGGGCGATCGCATCCGCTCCGAGCCAGTCCGCGAGATGCGCAGCGCTGCGCGTGCCGGGGATCGGGATGACGTTCGGCCCGCGGTCCAGCACCCATGCGAGCGCCGCCGCCGCGGTCGTCCAGCCCTTGCCCCGCGCCCAGTCACGGAACCCGTTGATGGCGGCGAGGTTGGCGGCGTAGTTGGGCGCGACGAAGCGCGGGTTGGTGCGCCGCCAGTCGCCGTCATGCATCCCTGCCGGGTCTACCGGCGGATCGCCCAGCATTCCGCGCGCGAGCGGCGAGAAGGCGACGAAGGCGATGCCCAGATCGGTGCAGGCGCGGAGAACGCCAAGGTCCGGCTGCCGGGTCCAGAGCGAGTATTCGTTCTGCACCGCGCGCACCGGGTGGACCGCGTGGGCGCGGCGGATTGTAGCCGGGGCGACCTCGGACAGGCCGTAGGCGTCAATCAGCCCCTCCTCGATCAGGCGGGCCATGGTTTCGGCGACCTCCTCGATCGGGCGGGCTGCTTCGCGCCGGTGCACGTAATAGAGTTCGACCTTGTCCCGCCGCAGCCGCTTCAGCGACGCGTCGAGTTCGGCGCGGATGTAGTCTTCGGCATTGTTGAAGCTTCGGGGCGGGCCGGGCACGATGCCGGACTTGGTCGCCAGCACCACGTCGGGACCGTGCGCCGCAAGATAGTCGCCGATCACCCGTTCCGACACGCCCATCCCGTAGATGTTCGCGGTGTCCCAGAAGTCGATCCCGGCTGCGAGGGCAGCATCGAGGCAGGCCATCGACGCATCGTCGCGGGTCGGCCCGAACATGCCCCCGAAGCTCATGGCGCCAAGTCCGATGGCGCCGACCATTGGGCCGCCTTTGCCGAGCGGGCGCCGCCTCATGCCGGGAACGCCGCGTGCAGGGCGATCTCCACCATGTCGGCGAAGCTGGTTTCGCGGTCCTTTCCATCAAGTGCGGCGCCTGTCAGCAGGTGGTCGCTGACTGTCAGCACGGCAAGCGCGCGCGCGCCGTGACGCGCGGCGAGGGCATAAAGCTCGGCCGCTTCCATTTCGACGGACAGAATGCCGTGGCGCGTCATCTGTTCATTCAGGTCGGGCCGTTCGTCATAGAACGTGTCCGAGGAGTAGATCCCGCCGACATGGGTTGGTACGCCCTTGGCCGCCGCTGCATCGACCGCTGCCCGCAGCAACCCGTAATCGGCGCAGGGTGCGAAGTTCAACTCGCGAAAGATGCTTGAGGATGGGGTGGAAATGCTGGAACAGGTCATCGCAACAACGAGATCGCGCAGATTGACATGCGGCTGCATCGCCCCGGTCGATCCGATGCGGATCAGCGTCCGGACGCCATAGTCTCGCAGCAGTTCATTGGCATAGATCGACAGCGAAGGCATCCCCATGCCCGAGCCGTGGATCGTCACGCGGTGCCCCTTCCAGGTGCCGGTATAGCCCAGCATCCCGCGCAGTTCGTTCACGCAGACCGGATCGGTCAGGAAGGTTTCTGCGGCCCATTTGGCGCGGCGCGGATCGCCGGGCATCAGGACGGTTTCAGCGATGTCGCCCGGCTGCGCGCCGATATGGATGGTCATGCGGGTCCCCTCCGTTTTGCGCCACTATAGGCTGCGGCGCACCGGGGAAAAGACCCTACTGCTGCGGTGGCGCGACGGTGTTGAAGCGTTGCGCGGCTTCGTCCCAGACCAGCGCCTCGATGCAGGTATTCTGGTTGGTGCCGCCGCAATTGGTGCCGTGCACCTGCAGCAACAGCGTGGGGAATGGGCCGAACTGCACCAGCCGCCAGCCTTTCGCCAGCCGTTCGGTCAAAACGTCGCCGACCATGAAGCTGACGCTGCAGCCGCCGGTGCCGCAGAACAGGCTCGCGGCGCTGGAACAGGCCATCGCGTGGGTGTCCAGCGCCCAGTCAGCGGTGCCGTCGCCGTTCAGGTCCGGCCTGCTGATCGCGTCTTCGCCGAGGGTCAGTGCACCGCCCTCGAAACCCGCGCAATCGGCCCTCAGGGCATCAAGCCGCGCCAGAAGGGGCGTCGGAAGATCGGCGGGTTGCGTGGCGGCTGGCCCGGAAACAAGGATGGCGGCAAGCAGGCAGGCAACGCGCAACGCGTGGGTCATTCCGCCGCGACCGCTTCGGGGTCGGCCAGTTCCACGATGTCGAACATGATGCGGTTCAATTCAAAATCCTTCGGGGTGTAGACCCGTGCCACGCCCATCGCGCGCAGCTTGCGTGCGTCCTCGTCAGGGATGATGCCGCCGACCAGAACAGGGATATGGTCCAGCCCTTCGGCGCGCAGCTTGCCCATCAGGTCCTCGACCAGCGGCATGTGGCTGCCTGACAGGATCGACAGACCGATGACATGCGGTTCTTCGCGGCGGGCGGCGGCGATGATCTCGTCCGGGGTGAGGCGGATGCCTTCGTAGTCGATCTCCATACCGCAATCACGCGCGCGGAAGGCGATTTGTTCCGCGCCGTTGGAATGGCCGTCGAGTCCCGGCTTGCCCATCAGGAACTTCAGGCGGCGACCCAGCTTGTCGGACATTGCGTCCACGGCGCTGCGGATCTCGTCCAGACCTTCGGTCTTGTTGCTGACGGCGCGGCTGACGCCGGTCGGCCCGCGATACTGGCCGAAGACCTGGCGCATGGTTTCGGCCCATTCACCGGTGGTGACGCCCGCCTTCGCGGCCGTGATGGATGGCCCCATGATGTTTGTGCCGTCCTGCGCCGCGGCGCGCAGACCCGCCAGCGCGGCCTTGACCGCACCCGCGTCGCGCCCGTCGCGCCACGCGTTCAGGCGGGCGATCTGGTCCGCCTCCACCGCCGGATCGACAGTCATTATGCCGCCGTCTTCATCCATCAGCGGCGAGGGTTCGCATTCCACATACTTGTTTACGCCGACGACCACGGTACTGCCCTTTTCGATCCCGTTCACGCGGTCGGCGTTGCTGTCGACGAGGCGGCTTTTCATGTATTCGATCGCGGCCACGGCCCCGCCCATGCTGTCGAGATTGGCAAGTTCGGCGCGCGCGACCTCCTTCAGCTCGGCAACCTTGCGGTCGATGGCGGGGTTGCCGTCGAACAGGTCGTCGTATTCCAGAAGGTCGGTTTCGTAGGCCATGATTTGCTGCATTCGCAGCGACCATTGCTGGTCCCAGGGGCGGGGCAGACCGAGCGCCTCGTTCCAGGCTGGCAGTTGCACGGCGCGGGCGCGGGCCTTCTTGGACAGGGTGACGGCCAGCATTTCGATCAGGATGCGGTAGACGTTGTTTTCGGGCTGCTGTTCGGTCAGCCCGAGGCTATTGACCTGCACGCCATACCGGAAGCGGCGGAACTTCTCGTTCTCGACGCCGTAACGGTCGCGGCAGATCTCGTCCCACAGATCCACGAACGCGCGCATCTTGCACATCTCTGTGATGAAGCGGATGCCCGCGTTCACGAAGAAGCTGATCCGCCCCACCAGGATCGGGAAATCCTCTTCCGGCACCTTGCCCTTCAGGTCGTCCAGCACGGCGCAGGCGGTGGCGAGCGCGAAGGCCAATTCCTGTTCCGGCGTCGCCCCGGCCTCCTGAAGATGGTAGGAACACACGTTCATCGGGTTCCATTTGGGCACGCTGGTATAGCAGAAGGCCGCAACGTCGGTGATCAGCCGCAGCGAGGGTTTGGGCGGGCAGATATAGGTCCCTCGCGACAGGTATTCCTTGATGATGTCGTTCTGCACCGTGCCCTGCAGCTTGGTCACATCGGCGCCCTGTTCCTCGGCTACCGCGATGTAGAGCGAAAGCAGCCAGGGCGCCGTCGCGTTGATGGTCATCGATGTGTTCATCTGCTCAAGCGGGATGTCGTCGAACAATGTGCGCATGTCGCCCAGATGGCTGATCGGCACCCCGACCTTGCCGACCTCGCCGCGCGCCAATTGGTGATCGCTGTCATAGCCCGTCTGCGTGGGCAGGTCGAAGGCGACGGACAAGCCGGTCTGACCCTTGGCGAGGTTGCCGCGATAGAGCGCGTTGGAGGCTTTCGCGGTGGAATGGCCCGCGTAGGTGCGGAACAGCCAGGGTCGATCTTTTTGCACGTCACTCATCGGGCGCCTCGCGGTTGGGATGCCGGTAATATATTTGCGTTGCGACGGCCTTACTTGAAACAAACTGTCCCTGTCAATTCGCTGCAACGCGGCGGGTCCGGTTGCGATGCTCCGCAAAAACCCGGGCTTTGCAAGCGCCGCGCTGACGCATATCGGCGGATCTTGCCGCTGCGCCCTTGTTTCAAAAGGCTTCGCTGCCTTGAGGGCCCGCGGCCCGGGACGCAGGTGCGGCAAGAAAACTGCGGTGTGCGAGACATAAAGTTTCACCAAAGGGCCATTTGATGTTGCTAAGTTGCGCAAACCAACTTATTCCGCCCTGAGACCCATCCACGATTCTGCGATGCGGCATTATCGGCCACAAAGGAGGCTTCCATGGCACTCGACAAAGAACCGGCGATTGCGGACTACGACGCTCCTGAGAAAGACCTGTACGAGGTCGGAGAACTTCCGCCGCTCGGTTACGTGCCGCCCAAGATGTATGCTTGGGCCATCCGGCGCGAACGCCATGGCGAGCCCGACAAGTCGTTTCAGCAGGAAGTGGTGGAGACGCCCAAGCTGGACAGCCACGAGGTGCTGGTGCTCGTGATGGCCGCGGGCGTGAACTACAACGGTGTCTGGGCCGGTCTCGGTGTGCCGATCTCGCCGTTCGACGGGCATGGCGAACCGTATCACATCGCAGGGTCGGATGCCTCGGGCATCGTCTGGGCCGTGGGTGACAAGGTGAACCGCTGGAAGGTCGGCGACGAGGTCGTAATCCACTGCAACCAGGATGACGGCGACGACGAGGAATGCAACGGCGGGGACCCGATGTTCTCGACCTCGCAGCGGATCTGGGGCTACGAGACGCCGGACGGGTCTTTCGCCCAGTTCACCCGCGTGCAGGCGCAACAGCTGATGCCGCGCCCGCGCCACCTGACCTGGGAAGAGTCGGCCTGCTACACGCTGACGCTGGCCACCACTTACCGGATGCTGTTCGGTCACCACCCGCATGAGCTGAAGCCCGGCCAGAACGTGCTGGTCTGGGGGGCCTCGGGCGGGCTTGGTTCCTTTGCCATCCAGCTGGCCAATACGGCGGGCGCCAACGCCATCGCCGTGATCTCGGACGAGGACAAGCGCGACTTCGTCATGGGGCTGGGCGCAAAAGGCGTCATCAACCGCAAGGATTTCAAGTGCTGGGGCCAACTGCCGCCAATCGGCAGCCCGGAATACGCTGAGTGGTTCAAGGAGGCGCGCCGCTTCGGCAAGGCGATCTGGGACATCACCGGCAAGGGCAACAACGTCGACATGGTGTTCGAGCACCCTGGCGAATCGACCTTTCCGGTGTCGACTTTCGTGTGCAAGAAGGGCGGCATCGTTGTGATCTGCGCCGGGACCACCGGGTTCAACTGCACCTTCGACGTACGCTACATGTGGATGCACCAGAAGCGTCTGCAGGGCAGTCACTTCGCCCATCTCAAGCAGGCGGCCGCGGCGAACAAGCTGGTGATCGAACGCCGTATCGATCCTTGTATGTCCGAGGTCTTTCCTTGGGCTGATATTCCCGAAGCGCACATGAAGATGCTTCGCAACGAGCACAAGCCGGGCAACATGGCTGTGCTGGTGCAGGCGACCCGGACCGGGCTGCGCACGTTCGAGGACACTCTGGAGGCGAGCATCCGAGCCTGACGGCGCCGAGCGAGCGATCAATTCCAAGTTGACGGCCGTCTGGAAGTTCCGGGCGGCCGTTTTCCTTTTGACGTGCCGGATTCAAGAGTATTCAAATAGTTGCAGGGCGTACACTCACTATTCTGGGGAAGGTGATTGCTGTGAGTATATGCAACCTGAGGTGTGTGTTACTGTAGGTTAACAAATTCTTAATCGGTTGGAGGCACCGTCATGCAACAAGACTGGGTTCTGGATGTTCTGGCGGATTTGAGGACCTTTGCACGGCAGAACGCCTACAGCGCGCTGGCCGAGCAACTGGATGACACGATTCTCGTGGCGGCAGCGGACATTCACCGTGTCGCATCTTGCAGGGCTGGGAAGAAGAACGGTCATGAAAGACAAGCTGGAAGCGCTCATCACTGGGCTGGAGGCGGCGAAAACCCATAGCGACCTGCAAGGGATCATCGTCAAGCTGCGGGATCTTTATGACGTCGATCACGTCATCTATCACTCGGTCAACCGGGCGGGCGAGCAATACGCAGCGCTGACCTATGATCCGAGTTGGGTGGAACGCTATATTGAACAGGATTATGCGCGCATCGACCCGGTTGTGCAGGGCTGCTACCAGCGTTTTCACCCGGTGGACTGGAAGCGGCTAGACTGGTCCAGCCCCCGTGCGCGCAACTTCATGGGCGAGGCGGCCGATGCCGGGGTGGGCAACCAGGGGCTTTCCGTGCCGATCCGCGGGCCGAACGGGCAGTTCGCGCTTTTTACCGCCTGCAGCCGTGCCACCGACAGCGTCTGGGAAAGCTATTCGCGCAGCAATGTGGGTGACCTAATCCTCGTGGCCCACTTCATCAACCAGAAGGCACTGGAGTTGGACAACGGGACTGATGTTCAGAAATCGGCCAGCCTGTCCCCGCGCGAGGTCGATACGCTGAGGCTGCTGGCAATGGGATATTCCCGCGCGCAGGCCGCCGACTGCCTGTGCATTTCGGAGCATACCCTGCGTGTCTATATCGAGTCGGCCAGGTTCAAGCTGGCTGCCCAGAACACGACGCATGCCGTGGCGAAAGCCATTGCTCACGGTCTCATCGTCATCTGAACAATTCGTTAAGCTACCGCGCGGCAGGCGGACCATTGTTTAACCGAGTCGGCCCCAGTGTTCCCGCATGACGGGAAAACGGGGAACGCCATGCTACGCTACATCTACGGAAGCCAGCTCGACCACCATCCAAAACTGCGGGACACCATGTTCCGCGACCGCGCCGACCAGTTTCATACCCGGTTGGGGTGGGACGTGTCAGTCAGCGAGAACGGCGAGGAGCGGGACCAGTATGACGGGCCTCGCACGCTATATGTGATCTGGGAGACGGAGGCAGGCCAGCACGGCGGCTCGATGCGGTTCCTGCCGACCACCGGCCCGACGATGATCAACGACCACTTCCTGCCGCTGCTGGAAGGCTATCCGATGCAAAATGACAAGATCATGGAGTGCACGCGATTCTGCCTTGCGCGCAATGCCGCGCCGCGCGTTTCGGCAGCGCTGATGCTCGGTGGCGCGGAGCTCGGGCTTGGGTTCAGGCTAAGTTTCTCCGTCGGCGTGTTCGACGCGCGCATGGTCCGGATCTACAGCCGCCTTGGTTGGGCGCCGATGATCCTGGGCAGTTCCGGGGAAGGGCGCGAGGCGGTCAGTGCCGGGCTCTGGGCCTTTTCCGAGCCCCGCGCCCACGCCCTGTGCGAGAAGGCTTCGATCCCGCGAGGGCTGTCGCGGCTGTGGTTCCATCGCGCGATGGCGGAGCGCCCGCAGCGGCTGGCGCAGATCGCCTGAAGCTCTGGAACCCGCGCAGGGCAGGGGATAGGGTCGTTGCATGGCGCAAAGCACATCCCTGACCCTTTCGGACGACCAAAAGCAGGCCGCCGCGCGCCTGTCGGAGCTTCTGGCCGGGGCCGGGGTTGACCTTGACACCGGCAGCCTCTTGCCTCCCGGCGGGTCGAGCGCAGTCCTGGCGGTGCTGGGCAAGGCTGGTTCGGGTAAGACACTGCTTCTGTCGCAGGTCTACCAGCAGCTCAAGACCGCAGGGGTCGAGATCGTGTCGGGCGACTATGAAGGCCGCCGCCGCCGTGACCGCCGGACTCTTGCCATTCTCGCGCCGACGAACAAGGCCGCCAGTGTCCTGCGCATGCGCGGAGTACCCGCCACCACGATTCACCGCGTACTCTATACTCCGGTCTATGACCCCGAATATGAAAAGATCGCCGAATGGCTGGCGGGGAGGGGCGACAGGCCGGTGACCGAGGTGCTCACGGATGCCGCGCTGGACCGGGCTGTCGCCTTCTACGCGCAGCACGCTTCCGTGCCTGCGGCGCTGGCCTCGGCCGGGCTGCGCGGTTCGGACTTCATCACCGGCTGGAAACGCCGGGACGAACCGCTCGACATCGGGTTCGTCGATGAAAGCTCGATGCTCGACAAGCGGCAGTTCGACGACCTGACCGAAATCTTTCCGACCCTCGTGCTTTTCGGCGACCCGGCGCAGCTGGCGCCCGTCGGCCAGTCCGGCGAGATGGTCTTCGACGGCCTGCCCGAAGCCCGCCGCGTGACCCTGTCGCGCATTCACCGACAGCAACAGGACAATCCGATCCTGGATCTCGCGCATGCATTGGGCGATCCCTCAGTAGGCTTCGAGGCGTTCGAGCGCATGGTCGAGGATGCCGCTGGACGCGACGACCGTGTCGTGCTGGCCGGCCGCGTGGAGGCGGACCTGATGGCACGGTCCCCCGTCCTGGTGTGGCGCAACGCGACGCGGATCAGGCTGATCCAGGCGTTCCGCGCAGCGCATGGCGCCCCCGACGACGGCCTTCTGCCCGGTGAGCCGCTGATCTGCGATGGGCTGGAGCTGCCATTGAAGCACCGCAAGAAGCGGCTCGATCTGGAGGCGCGTGGCCTGATAAAGGGCGCGCAGGTGGTCTATCTCGGGCCGGGGCGGCGGCCCGGCTTCTCGCGACTGCATGTCCTTGGCGCGCCTGAACCGCAGGTTTCGGCCGCTTCGATCATCAAGATCGAACATCCGGACGAGGATGAGCCCTTCATCCCTTCGGCGGCTCGGATGGGCGCCGCCTTCCTGCACGGGGCGGCGGTCACGATCCACAAGGCGCAGGGCTCGCAATGGCCGCAGGTGCAGGTCTTCGCGCCCGATCTCTACGCAGCCGCGCGTGCCGGACGGACGGAGGCCGGCCTGCCGCTGTGGAAGCGTCTGGCCTATGTCGCCATCACCCGTGCCGAGGAACGCCTGTTCTGGGTCACCCGATACCGGCTTGGCAAACCGACCGGGATGCTTGGCACGGACGATCTGACCGTGCCGCCCGCCCCGGACCTGATCCGCGAAATGGACCCGACGCTAACGCTGCAGGCCACGGAAGAGGGCTGAGGCCCCCCAGCCGGCCGCGATGGCGATGATCAGCGACATCAGGCCATATATCAGCGGCTGGGTCTGGGCCATCGTGTAGAGCCAGCGTTCCAGCCCCACCTTGCGCACGTCGATGCGGGTCTCGAAGAAATCCACCACCTGCCGGTCGCGCAGCAGAAAGATGCGCGTGGCGTATGGCCCTTCCACAAGGTTGGATGGCAAGTCCAGCGCGGTGCGGAACAACGTTTGCTGGTCAAGCGCGACGGCGCCCTCGCGGATCTGGTAGAGGTCCTGCCGTTCGCGTATGCGCACCAGCGCCTCGGTGAAATTCTCTACGTCGGCGGCGGTTTCGCTGGCCCCGACAGTGCGCACCATCTGGTCCAGCGTGATCCCGTGGCGCAGGTCTTCCACCGCGCTCAGGATGTCGGCGACGGGTCCGGTGCTGGCCACCGCGTAAAAGCTGGGCGCGCGCGTGAGATGCACGGCGTCGGCATTGACCCAGATCCCGAACCGGCGTTCTTTGCGCCGCACGTCCACGGGAGCGGGCGGGCCGGTGACAGTGATGATGACGTCGAGTTCGGAGGCGTCAGGGATCGGCGCATCGCGGCTGACCGCACCGAAGATCAACAAGGACGAGCCGTCGAACGTGGCGGTGATGGCAACCTCTTCTTGCGAAAGGCCCAGCACGATCCGCTCTGCGGTTGCGGTTGCGGGTGCTGCAATCAGGGCGGCCAGCCAAAGCGCAAGCGCGGCAACGCGCGCGTGCAGAGGTGTACGGGTCATTCCGACACTCCGATACTGTAGATCTCGGAGGGTTGGATCAGCAGTTCAAGCGCCAGCTTGCCGCAGACCAGTAGAACCAGCGAAGCCAGCAGGATGCGCAGTTGTTCGGCTTTCAGGTTGGTTCCAAGACGGCTGCCGATCTGCGCGCCGACGACCCCGCCGAGCAGCAGCATCACCGCCAGCACCACGTCGACGGATTGCGTGGTGATCGCATGCATCAGGGTGGCGAAGGCGGTCACGAAGATGATCTGAAACAGCGAGGTGCCGATGACGACCTTTGTGGGCATCCCGAGCATATAGATCATCGCGGGCACCATGATGAAGCCGCCGCCGACGCCCATGATCGCCGACAACACGCCGACACCGGCCCCGATCAGCAGCGGCGGGATCACCGAGATATACATGCCCGAGGTCCGGAACTTCATCTTCAGCGGCAGTGCATGGACCCAGCCGTGCTTGCGACGCTTCGGCAGTGCGCCGCCGGGCCTGCGGGCGCGGCGCAGCGCACGCAGGCTTTCCACGAACATCAGGCCTCCCACCGTCCCGAGAAACACGACGTAGAACAGTGTGACCAGCAGATCGACCTGTCCCATCGCCTTCAGCGTGGCGAAGACCTGCACACCAAGCGCGGCCCCAACCAGCCCGCCCGCCAGCAGCACGCTGCCCATGCGCAGGTCCACGGTCTTTCGGCGGAAATGGGCCAGCACCGCCGAGAAGGACGAGGCGACGATCTGGTTCGCGCCGGTCGCCACGGCGACGGCGGGAGGGATGCCGATGAAGAACAGAAGCGGCGTCATCAGGAAGCCGCCACCGACGCCGAACAGGCCCGACAACACGCCGACAAGTCCGCCCAGCCCAAGCAGCAGGAAGGCGTTGATCGAAACCTCGGCAATGGGAAGGTAGATTTGCATGCGCTCGATCCGTCCTCGACTCCGAGCCTAGACCCGCGTTCGCCGCATTGCAAAACCGTTCCCGCCGGGCGGCGCGTCGGGGCAGGGCGCGGGAAGAGCGGGGCGCTGGATCCCCGCCCTAGCGTTCCTTTACGTAAGCCGCGCCTCCAGCCCGTGGCGGGATCGCCTTTCCGACAAAGCCGGCCAAGATTACCACGGTCAGGATATAGGGCAGCGCCTGCATGAATTGCGTGGGCAGCGTCACGCCCAGCACCTCGAGGCTTTGGAAGCGGTTGCCAAGCGCCTCCAGCAGGCCGAACAGCAGGCAGGCTGCCAGCGCGTACCATGGCCGCCACTTGGCGAAGATCAGCGCCGCGAGCGCGATGAAGCCGCGTCCGGCACTCATTTCCTTCACGAAGCCCGCCGACAGGCCGGTTGCGAGATACGCGCCCGCAAGGCCGCAGAGCAGACCGCAGATCAGGACCGCCGAAAAGCGCAGCCCGACCACCGACACGCCGGCCGTGTCCACCGCGCCGGGGTTCTCGCCGACCGCGCGCAGGCGCAGCCCGAAGCGGGTGCGGAACAGGACGTACCAGGTGGCAGGCACCGCGAGCAGCCCGACATACACAAGGATGGTATGGCCTGACAGCACGTTGGCATAAAGCGGGCCGATCACCGGGACCGGCTCCAGCACACCGGCCAGCGGCAGAGTGATTTCCTGGAAGCGTGCCGCGCCCTCCAGCGACGGGGTGCGCCCGCCAAGCTGGAACCAGGTCTGCCCGATCAGCACCGTCAGCCCCGATGCAAGGAAATTGATCGCCACGCCCGAAATCAGCTGGTTTCCCCGGAACGTGATCGAAGCCAGCCCATGCAGCGCGGCCAGCGCCAGCGATGCGGCGGTGCCGGCCAGCAGCCCGATCCAGACATTTCCTGTCATCGCCGCCACCGCCGCCGAGAAGAAGGCAGCGGCCAGCATCTTGCCTTCCAGCCCAATGTCGAAGATCCCCGCCCGCTCGGAGAAGAGCCCGGCCAGGCAGGCCAGCAGCAGCGGTGTGGCCAGCCGCAGCGTGCTGTCCAGAAGCTGGATGACGGTCGCAAGATCCATCACGTGGCCCCCTTACGGCGGCGGCGGAACAACCCTTCCACCGGGCCGCGCACCATGTTGTCAAGCGCGCCGGTGAACAGGATCACCAGCGCCTGGATCACCACGATCATCTCGCGCGAGATGGCCGGCATCTCGAATTCCAGTTCCGCCCCGCCCTGGTAGAGCGCGCCGAACAGAAGCGCAGCAAGCAAGACACCCAGCGGGTGCGACCGGCCCATCAGCGCCACCGCGATGCCGACGAAGCCCGCGCCCTGCACGCTGTCTATGACCAGCCGCTCCGCTTCGCCCTGCACCGCGTTCACGGCCATCAGCCCGGCCAGCCCGCCGGAGATCAGCATCGTGATCATGATCGTGCGCACGGGCCGTATCCCGGCATATTTCGCCGCCGCCTCGGACTGGCCGAAGGCGCGGATTTCATAGCCGAGCCGCGTCTTCCAGATCAGCACCCAGACGGCCACGCAGCAGGCAAGCGCCACGAAGAACGCAACGTTCAGCGGCGCGGATCGGCCGAATCCCATCCAGGCGCCCCAGTCATAAGCCGATGGCAGGCGCGCGCCTTCGGGAAACCGCGCGGTTTCGGGCGCCATGGAGCCGGGCACCTTCAGCACATTGACGAGCAGATAGACCAGCAGCGCAGAGGCGATGAAATTGAACATGATCGTCGTAATGACGATGTGGCTGCCGCGCGTGGCCTGCAACCATGCGGGTATCGCCGCCCAGGCCGCGCCGAACAGCGCGCCGCCCAGCACCGCTGCGGGCAGGGCGAGCGTCCAGTGTGGCCAGGGCACCGACAGGCAGACGATGGCGACGCCCAGCCCGCCAAGCGCCGCCTGCCCTTCGCCGCCGATGTTGAACAGGCGCGCGTGGAATGCGACGGCGACGGCGAGGCCGGTGAATATGAAGTTGGTGGCGTAGTACAGCGTGTAGCCCCAGCCATAGGCGGAGCCGACCGCGCCGCGGATCATCACGCCCATCGCTTGCGCCGGGTTCTCGCCGATGAGGGCGATCACCAGGGCCGAGACCAGCAGCGCAAGGGTCAGATTGATCAGCGGGATCAAGGCGATGTCGGCCCAGCGGGGCATCGTGTCCATGTCAGCGCGCCTTTCCGTCCATCCCGGCCATCATCATGCCCAGTTCCGTCTCGTCGGTCTGGCCGGGCAGACGCTCGCCCATGATCCGGCCGTCGAACATCACCGCGATGCGGTCCGACAGGGCGAAAATCTCGTCCAGTTCGACGCTCACCAGCAGGATCGCCTTGCCCGCGTCGCGCAATTCGATCAGGCGCTGATGGATGAATTCGATCGCACCGATATCGACACCGCGGGTCGGTTGCCCGACCAGCAGCAGGTCCGGGTTGCGTTCGATCTCGCGCGCCAGCACGATCTTCTGCTGATTGCCGCCCGAGAAGCTTTTTGCGTGCAGCCAGCAGTCGGCCGGCCGGACATCGAACCGTTCCATCTTGCCGCGCGTGTCGTTGCGCAGGGCGGTCTGATCCATCAGCGCCCCACGGCAGTAATCGGGCAGATCGTGGTAGCCGAAGCCCGTATTCTCCCATGCCGTGAAGTCCAGGATCAGGCCCAGCCGGTGCCGGTCCTCCGGAACATGGGCAATGCCTGCATGGCGGCGGCTGCGCCCGTCCGCGCGGGGACCGGACAGGTCCAGCGGTGTGCCGTTCAGGGTGACGGTGCCGGTCGCGTCGCTGATGCCGCCCAGCACTTCCAGCAGTTCAGATTGTCCGTTGCCGGCGACCCCGGCCACGCCAAGGATCTCGCCCGCCCGTACTTCGAGGTCGATGCCGCGCAGGCGTTCCACGCCCTTGTCGTCGGTCACCTTCAGGTTCTCGACCTTAAGCACCACGGGGCCGGGCCGGGCAGGGGTCTTGTCGACCCGCAGCAGCACCTTGCGCCCGACCATCAGTTCGGCCAGCTCCGACGGCGACGTGTCGGCCGTGCGCACGGTCGCGGTCATCTCGCCGCGCCGCATCACGCTGACATTGTCGGTCACGTCCATGATCTCGCGCAGCTTGTGGGTGATCAGGATGATCGTCTTGCCCTCGTCGCGCAGCCCGCGCAGGATACGGAACAGATGATCGGCCTCTGACGGTGTCAGCACGCCGGTCGGTTCGTCCAGGATCAGGATGTCGGCCTGCCGGTAAAGCGCCTTGAGGATCTCCACCCGCTGCTGCATCCCGACGCCGAGGTTCTCGATCTTCGCGTCCGGGTCCACGTTCAGTTCGTATTCGCGCGCCAGGTCCACCAGAAGGCGACGCGCCTTGACCAGCGAAGGGCGCAGGAAGGCACCGTCCTCGGCGCCCAGCACAACGTTTTCCAGAACGGTGAAGTTCTCCACGAGCTTGAAATGCTGGAACACCATGCCGATGCCCGCGCGGATCGCAGCCTGGCTGTCGGGAATGTCGGTACGCTGCCCGCCGATCAGGATCTCGCCGCTGTCGGCCTTGTAGAAACCGTAGAGGATCGACATCAGCGTCGACTTGCCAGCCCCGTTCTCCCCGATGATGCCGTGGATCGTGCCCCGTTCCACCCGGATGGAGATGTCCTTGTTCGCCTGCACCGCCCCGAACGCCTTCGAGATCCCGCGCAGTTCGATCGCGGGGGCGGTTTGCGAAGGGGCGGCCGCAGCGGGCCGCCCCTCGGTGTGCGTCGGTGCCGTCATGGCGCTCAGTAGGCCGGGCAGCTGCCGTCGGTGGTGTAGTCGTGGACCGTAATCTCGCCGGCGATGATCCGGGTCTTGGTCTCTTCCACGGTGGCCTTCATCGACTCGGTGATGAGCGGTTCGTTGTTTTCATCCAGCGCCCAGCCGACGCCGTTGTTGTCGAGGCCCATGACCTTGATGCCCGGCTGGAACTCGCCCGCCGCGCCTGCTTCGAATGCTTCGTAGACAGCATTGTCCACGCGCTTGACCATCGAGGTCAGCACGTAGCCCGGATGCAGGTAGTTCTGGTTGCTGTCCACGCCGATCGACAGGATGCCTTCGTCGGCCGCTGCCTGAAGCACACCGATCCCAGTGCCGCCCGCCGCAGCGTAAACCACGTCCGAGCCTTGGCTGATCTGCGCGCGGGTCAACTCGGCGCCCTTGACCGGGTCGTTCCACGCGGTCGGGGTGGTACCGGTCATGTTCACGATCACGTTCGCGTCGGGGTTCACGGCCTTCACGCCCTGCGCATAGCCGCAGGCGAACTTCGAGATCAGCGGCACATCCATCCCGCCGATGAAGCTGACGGTGCCGCTATCCGATGCCATCGCCGCCAGCACGCCTACAAGGAAGCTGCCCTCGTGTTCCTTGAACACGACGGATTGTACGTTCGGCTGGTCGACGACCATGTCGACGATGGTGAAGTTGGTGTCCGGATAGTCCGGTGCGACCTTTTCCAGCGTGGAGGCATTGGCAAAGCCCAGCACCACGACCGGGTTCGCGCCGCTTTCGGCCATGCGGCGCATGGACTGTTCGCGCTGCGCTTCGGACTGCAGTTCGGTTTCGCGGTAGCTTGCGCCACTTTCCTCGAGCCAGCGCTGCGCGCCGTTATAGGCGCTTTCGTTGAATGACTTGTCGAACTTGCCACCCAGGTCGATGATCAGCCCCGGTTCGGCCGTCGCCGCCGCCGCGCCAAGGGCCACGATTGCCGTCGCGCCGAAAAGGGATTTCATGATGGTCATTGGTTGCTCCCGCTGTTGAATGCGTCCGGCACGCCGCGCGCCGCCCGGCTGGCCGTGGCCTGTTCCGGCCATGCTTCATTGGCGAATAAGTCCGCACCTCAGAGCGATGGTCAATAGCTTTCTGGGGCTTGGTCGCCGCGTCGCGGCGCAGTCGGCGCCAATTCAGGCGTTCTGCTCCGGCCCGGTCATGTCATGGGCCATCACCATCGCATCTGCGCAGCGCCCGTCCGGTGCGCGGTAATAGGCCCGCCGCCTGCCGACCGGGCGGAAGCCGCAGGCCGCGTACAACGCCAGCGCAGGTGCGTTGTCTGCCGCGACTTCCAGAAAACAGCTTTCCGCGCCGGCGCGCCGCGCGGCTTCCAACACGCGGTCCATCAGTTCCCGCCCGGTACCGGCCCGGCGTGCCGACGGGGCGACGGTGATGGTCAGGAGTTCCGCTTCGCCCGCGATGATACGGCACAGCGCAAACCCGCTTGGAGCCGTCAGAAGTACCGTGCCGGGCTGGTCCAGCAGCGCGGCGAATTCCCCGGCGGTCCAGGGACGCGGCACCGTGAAGCCGAGGCGGTGCAGCGCGGCCATTTCGTCCGGGGTCATTCCAGTATGGGCGGTGGTCGGTCGCGGGCCGGTGCCGCGTCCGCCGCCCGCAGGTAGAGAGGTGTGGGCCGCCCCGGCGCCTCGTCCGCGCGCAAAAGGGCAAGCCGCGCGATGCCGATGGCCAGTGGCGTGGGCGCCAGAACCGGGCCACCGGTCCGCGCGGCCAGCGCTTCGGCCCCGTCGCCGGTGACCGGTATGCCGCGCGGGAAGAGCGCGCCGTTCAGCGCATCCTCGGCCAGCAGGGCAGGGGGGTGAAAGATGCCCGGATCGGTATCGTGCAATTGTACATAGATGCCGCCGCGCCGCGCCGCGACCGTTGCAAGGCAAGGGCGGGGCAGGTCCGCCGCCTGCGCGTCCAGCCCGCTCACCCCGATCGCCGGACGCTCCAATGCCAGCGCGAGTCCGCGCGCGGCTGCCACCGAAATTCGGATTCCGGTGAAGTTGCCAGGGCCGATCCCGACCCCAAGAAGATCAAGCGCATCCCAGCCGACGCCCGCCGCCGCAAGGGTTTCCTCAAGCAGCGGCATCAGCCTTTCGGCCTGTCCTCGCGACAGGTCTTCAATGGTATGGGCCAGAACATCTGGGCCGCGCAGCACGGCGGCGCAGACATAGGGTCCGGCTGTATCGAAGGCCAGCACCAGGCGCGATGGTTCGGGCGTCACCGGCGGGTCACACCGCGACCGGCCGCACCTCCAGCACTTCCGGGATATAGTGGCGCAGCAGGTTCTCAATCCCCATCTTCAGCGTCAAGGTTGAGGACGGGCAGCCTGCGCAGGCGCCCTGCATGTGCAGATAGACGACACCGCGGTCGAAGCCGTGAAACGTGATGTCGCCGCCGTCCTGCGCCACCGCCGGGCGCACCCGCGTGTCCAGCAGTTCCTTGATCTGGCCCACGATCTCCGCGTCGGGGCCGTCATGGTCGGCATGCCCCGCGCTATGCCCTTCGCCGTCCAGAACCGCCTCGCCGGACTGGAAATGTTCCATTACCGCGCCAAGGATCGCCGGTTTGACGTGATCCCAGTCCACGTCCTCGGCCTTGGTCACCGTTACGAAGTCGTTTCCGAAAAACACGCCGGTCACGCCGCCGACCGCGAAGATGCGCCGTGCAAGGGGCGAGTTGCCCGCAACGTCCGCTGAGGGGAAATCGGCGGTGCCGGTTTCAAGCACAGTCATGCCGGGCAGAAATTTCAGCGTCGCGGGGTTCGGTGTGGATTCGGTCTGGATGAACATGGCGGTAACCTCCGTTGCAACCGATATGCGGATCGCGGGGCGCGAAGTCAATGTTTGGAACGATTCCAAGTTGGCGGTCAGGTGACCTGTTCCAACTGTTCCTTGGACAGGTTGCCCGGAACCACGGTGAAAGGTATCGGCAGCGTCGCCGCCGACTTGGTGATCTGCGTGATCAGCGGGCCGGGGCCGCTCTTGTCGGTGCCCGCGCCCAGCACCAGTACGCCAATCTCCGGGTTGTCGGAAATCTGGGCCATCACTTCGCGGAACAGGTCTCCCTCGCGGATCACGAGCGAGGGATTGACCCCCTGCCGGTCCCGCATCCATTTCGCGAATACTTCGAAATGCGCCTCGATCCGCTCGCGGCTTTCCTCACGCATGATGTCACCGACGCCGATCCAGTGGTTGAATTCCTCGGGCGGGATGACCGACAGGATCTCGACCCCGCCGCCGGTCTTGGCGGCGCGCATGGCTGCGAAGCGCATCGCGTTCAGGCATTCGCGGCTGTCATCTAGAACGACGAGAAAAGTGCGCATGGCAGGTCCCTCCCTCCACCACGATGACAGCACCGGGCGCCCCAAGGCAAGCGGCTTGCGTCAGCGCGTGGCGTCGGCCAGCAGCGCGCGCAAGTCCAGCGGCGCGTTGCCCAGTCTGATCCGCCCGTCCGGGCCGCGCGGCCAGTCCGCTTCGGCCCGGTCGCGGTACAACTCCACACCGTTGCCTTCTGGATCGTTGAAATACACCGCTTCGCTGACGCCGTGATCGGCCTTGCCGGTGATGCGGATGCCCGCATCCATGACCCGCTGCACCGCGCGTCCCAGTGACCCCCGGTCGGGATAAAGAAACGCGACGTGGTAAAGCCCGGTCCGGTCAGGTTCCGGCGGCAGCCCACCCGCGCTGTCCCAGATGTTCAACGCGATGTGATGGTGATACCCGCCCGAGGACAGGAAGGCGGCTTGCGGCCACCGCACCTGCACCTCGAAGCCCAGCACGTCCGAGTAGAACGCGACGGCCCGGTCGAGATCGGCAACCTTCAGATGAACATGGCCAAGTTTGGCGGGGGTGACGTAGTCGGATGGCATGGGACCCTCCCTGCATGATCGTCCCGCCGTCCTACGCGGATTGCGCATTTGCACACAGGTCGTTTTCCTAACGGCACCTGTGCACAGGCGCGCAGGGCGTCAGGTGACCATTCCCACGATCTCGTAGGTGCGTTTCAGGATCGGCGCGGCGATGGCGCGAGCGCGCTCGGCGCCGCCTTCCAGAACACGGTCGATCTCGGCCGGATCCTGCATCAGGCGGCTCATCTCGGAAGACAGCGGCGACAGCTTCTCGACGGCGAGATCGGCCAGCCGCGGCTTGAAGTCGGAAAAGCTGCGCCCGCCGAATTCGGCGATGACCGCGTCGGCGGTGCTGTCGCCAAGCGCGGCATAGATGTTGACAAGGTTGCGCGCCTCGGGCCGGTCCGCCAGCCCGTCGAGCGTTTCGGGCAGCGGTTCGGGATCGGTCTTGGCCTTGCGGAACTTCTTCGCGATCGTGTCGGCATCGTCGGTCAGGTTGATCCGGCTCATGTCGGACGGGTCCGATTTGCTCATCTTCTTGCTGCCGTCCCGCAGGCTCATGACCCGCGTCGCGACGCCCTCGATCACCGGTTCGGTCACCGGGAAGAAATCCACGCCGTAGTCGTTGTTGAACTTGATGGCGATGTCGCGGGTCAGTTCCAGATGCTGCTTCTGGTCTTCGCCGACGGGCACCTTCGTTGCGTGGTAGGCAAGGATGTCGGCGGCCATGAGGCTGGGATAGGTGAATAGGCCCACGCTCGCCGCTTCGCGGTTCTTGCCGGCCTTGTCCTTGAACTGGGTCATCCGGTTGAGCCAGCCCATCCGCGCCACGCAGTTGAACACCCAAGCCAACTGCACGTGCTCGGGCACGCGCGCCTGGTTGAACAGGATCGACTTCGCCGGATCGAGTCCCGAGGCCAGGTAACCCGCCGCAAGCTCGCGCGTGGCGCGCGTCAGGTCGGCCGGGTCCTGCCAGACGGTGATCGCGTGCAGGTCGACAATGCAATAGAGCGTCTCGATCCCGCTGTTCTGCATGTCGACGAAGCGCTTGACCGCGCCAAGGTAGTTGCCGAGTTGCAGATGATTGGTCGGCTGAATGCCGGAAAAGACCCGCGGGGTGAAGGCGGCGTTGGCATCATCTGTCACGGGAGGCGTTTGGACCGCATCCGTCATGGCGTGTCTCCGTCTGGAAGTTCTGGCCCGGTTCGCTTATCGGGGGGCCTGCGTGCCGTCAATCAGGGGAATGACATGCCCACACCACAGCCCGCCCGGCCGATCCCGCAGGGCCCGGTCAACCCGCTTCCGAAATCGGTTGTGGCGCTGGCCGTCATCATCGTCGGGATCGAAATCCTGTTCGGGCTTGCCGACCGCGGCATCATCGGCGGCGCAACCGGGGTCGGGATGCGGGCCAGTGCGATCCGCGACTACGGCTTTTTTGGCGAGGCGCTGCAATGGATGCTGGCGAACAGCCGCTTCCCGCCAGACCTGCTGGTGCGCTTCGTCACCTACCCGCTACTGCATTTCAGCTTCACCCACGCGCTCTTCGTTGTCGTTTTCGTGCTGGCGATGGGCAAGATGGTGGGCGAGGCTCTGGGCGAGCTTTCGGTGCTCGTGATCTTCTTCGGTGCGTCGATCGGGGGCGCGCTGGTGTATGGTCTTTTGCTGACCGATCCGTTCCCGCTCGTGGGCGGGTATCCAGGCGTCTACGGGCTGATCGGCGGCTATACCTTCCTGATGTGGGTGCAGGCGAGGCTGCTGCAGCAAAGCCAGGTTATGGCGTTCCGGCTGATCGGGCTGCTGCTCGGTATACAGCTTCTGTTCGGGCTTCTGTTCGGGTCGCGCAACGACTGGCTGGCCGATCTGGCTGGCTTCGCGGTCGGCTTCGCACTTTGCTTCGTGCTGGTGCCGGGCGGCTGGGCGCGGCTGCGCGATGCGATCCGCCGCCGCTGACGCGATTGCTCTTGCGGCGCACGCGAAAGGCGCGCAACGCTGATTGGCCGGAAGGCGCGAGTCGCGCCCGCCCGGCGTGCCCGGCGCACCCTTGGGGCCGACGCAGGTGCGCACCGCGCGCACCGCGTGCCGTCCCGCAGGGGCAGGGCACCACTCCCGGCCCGTTCGGCATGAGCCGCGCGGGGGCTCTTTGTCTGGAAGGCATCGAAATGAGCAAGGGCGACAAGCAGCGCGGCAACCGCGAAGCGAAGAAACCGAAACAGGTCAAGGCGAAGCCGTCGGCGGTTCCGCCGGGCGTCGTGGGCAAGATCCCGACCGGGCCCGGCGTCACCAAAAAGGGGCGGTGACGCAGCGGATGGTCTATCCGGCGGTACCGCGATCGCCGCGGGGCCGCCGGAACGCCGCTTTCAAGTCCGTCAGTGGCAGACCGCCAAGAAGATGCGCGGCGGCGAAATAGACCGTGCCGCCGCCCCCCACCAGAAGCGCCAGCGCGCCATAGCGTAGGCCCGGCGTGTGCAGCGCGCCATTGAGCACCGCCGCCCCGGCCCAGATCGCAGCGCCCATCAGCGCCGCCGACGCCGCCAGCCGCGGCACCCGGCGCCGGAAGCGCGCATCGAAGCGGGCGACGTCGCCCATCGGGCGGGCGCCGCGCCACAGCAGCCCGACCATCGCCCAGCCCGCCAGCGTCGTGGCCAGTGCCGCGGCGGGCCAGCCGAGAACCGGCGCCATCCCGATCGCGCAGGCCGCGTTCAGCACCATCGCCCACAGCGCGAACCGGAACGGGCTGCGCGTGTCGGACCGCGCGAAATAGAGCGGTTGGAGCACCTTCTGAAGCACGAAAGCTGGCAGTCCCGCGCCGTAGATCGCCACCGCCAGCGCGGTCCCTGCGGTGTCGGCGGGGGTGAACCTGCCGCGTTCGAACAGCACCGACACCAGCGCTTCGGGGATCACGCACAGCGCCACGGCGGCGGGCAGCGTCAGCGCGAGCGAGATCTCTCCCGCGCGGCTGAGCGCCGCGCGACCGCCGGCATCGTCCCCGGCGGCCAGCCGTCGGGACAGGTCGGGCAGAAGCACGATCCCGACCGCGATGCCGACCACTCCCAGCGGCAACTGGTAAAGCCGGTCGGCGGTGTACATCCAGTCGATCGCGCGATCGAAATAGCTGGCCACCTGCCGTCCAACCAGCAGGTTTACCTGCACCACGCCAGACGCCAGCGCGGCCGGCGCGGCGATTACCGCCAGGGTCCGGATCTCGGGCGTGAGCTTCGGAAGGGTCGGCACGAGCCGAAAACCCGCCTTCGCCGCGGCGGTCCACAGCAGCACGAACTGCGCGAGCCCCGACGCGGGCACCGCCCAGATCAACGCGCGCGCGATGTCGCTTCCGGTCACATGAGCGGCCCACATGAAGGCGATGAAAATCACGTTCAGCAGCAGCGGCGCCGCGGCGGCGACCGCGAAGCGCCCGGTCGCGTTCAGCAGTCCCGACAGCATCGCGGCCAGCGAGATGATCAGGATATAGGGGAAGGTGATCCGCCCGAAATCGACCGCGAGATCGAACTCCGGCCCGCCGACAAAGCCGCTTGCCATCGCAAGGACCAGCAGCGGCATCCCAAGCTGGCCCAGCAGCGTGAAGGCGATCAGCAGCCACATCAGCGCGGAGAACACCTCCTGGGCGAAGGCGTGGGGCCGCTCGTCGGTTTCCAGCCGCCTCGAGAACAGCGGCACGAAGGCCATGTTGAAGGCGCCTTCCGCGAAGAAGCGGCGGAACATGTTGGGCAGCGAGAAGGCGACGATGAACGCGGAATAAGCCGGGCCGGTGCCCAGCAATGCGACGATCATCGCGTCGCGCACGAACCCCAGCACGCGGCTGGCCATGGTCCAGCCGCCCACGGTCAGAAGGCCCGACAGCAGCCG
The DNA here is from genome assembly GCF_003172915.1 of Meridianimarinicoccus roseus. Lineage (GTDB taxonomy): Bacteria > Pseudomonadota > Alphaproteobacteria > Rhodobacterales > Rhodobacteraceae > Meridianimarinicoccus > Meridianimarinicoccus roseus. Next base: position 44,249 of record NZ_QGKU01000052.1, on the reverse strand, counting down.
GATGGGCTTCATTCGGCGGCAGCCTTGGTCGCGCCGCGTTCGATCGCGTCCTTCAGCTTGCGTTCCAGCGATTCGAGTTTGCCCTTGCCCATGATCTTCAGGCCGAACATGTCCTTGACATAGAACGTGTCCACTGCCTGAGCGCCATAGGTGGCGATCTGCGCCGACGAAATGTAGATGTTGTTCGCCGCCAGAGTGCGCGCCAGATCGTAGAGCAGGCCGGTCCTGTCGCGCGTGTCCACTTCAATGATGGTGTAGATGTCCGACCCCTCGTTGTCGAAATCGATGGTCGTGGGGTGTCGGAAGGCGCGTTCGCGCTTCTTGATCTTGTCGCGCTGCACCATCGCGTCGCCGGTCACCACTTCGCCGTGCAGGGTCTTGCGGATCATCGCCTTCAGACGGTCCATCCGGTGCGTGTCATAGGGTGCGCCGTCCGCGTCCTGCACCCAGAATACCGCGGTGGCATAGCCGTCCTTCGAGGTATAGGTGCGCGCGTCCACCACGTTGGCTCCGACCAGCGCGAGCGAGCCCGCCAGCCGCGCGAATATGCCGGGATGGTCCGCCATCACGAAGCACACGCGCGTCGCGTCGCGGTCCGTGTCCTCTTTCAGGTCGACGCGGATCTCGTCGTCCTCCAGCCCGTCGAGCATCCGAGCGAACACGACCTGCGTTTCGGTCTGCAATCCCTGCCAGTAGGGGCCGTAATGGCGCGACAGTTCGTGCCGCACGAGACCCTTGTCCCAGTCGCCCAAAGCCTCTCGCAGCGCGCGCTTGGCCTCGCTCTCTCGGGCCTCTCGGTTCACGTCCTCAAGTCCGCTCGACAGCGCCTCGCTCGTCTGGCGGTAAAGGTTGCGCAACAGCATCGCTTTCCAGTTGTTCCAGACGCCCGGTCCCACGCCCATGATGTCGCAGGACGTCAGCACCAGCAGCAGGTCCAGCCGCTTCTGCGTCTTCACCGCCTTGGCGAAATCGCGCACCGTGCGTGGATCGGCGATGTCGCGTTTCTGTGCCATGTCCGACATCAGAAGGTGATAGCGCACCAGCCATTCCACCGTGGCACATTCCTGCGGCTTCAGGCCGAGCCGCGGCGCTATGCGGCGCGCAATGCGCGCACCCAGAACCGAGTGGTCCTCGGGGCGGCCCTTGCCGATGTCATGCAAAAGCAGTGCGAGGTAGAGAACGCGCCGGTTCACCCCTTCTTTCAGGATGCGTGTGGACATCGGCAGCTCGTCCGCCAGCTCGCCCCGTTCGATCCGTTCCAGCACGTTGATGCATATGATGGTGTGCTCGTCCACCGTGTAGTGGTGGTACATGTTGAACTGCATCATCGCCACGATCGGCTGGAACTCGGGCAGGAAGGCACCGAGCACGCCGGTTTCCTTCATCCGGTGCAGGGCGCGCGACGGCTCGCCGCGCTTCAGCAACAGCCCGAGGAAGATCCGGTTCGCTTCTGGGTCGCGGCGCATCGTATCGTCGATCAGCGAAAGGTTCGCCACGACCATGCGCGTCGCGTCCGGGTGCAGCGGGTAGCCGGTGCGCAACGCCTCGTCGAACAGGCGCAGGAAGTTCAGCTTGTCGGACAGAAAGGCCGCCTCGTCCTCCACCGACAGGCGGTTCTGCACCACGCGGAAGCCGGGTTTGACCTTGCGCCGCCGCGTGAAGAAGCCCCGGAGGCTGGGCATCCGCTTGATGTGGTTGGCTTCCATCGCGGTCAGGAATACGCGGGTCAGATCGCCCACTCTGGTGGCGTGGCGAAAATAGTCCTGCATGAAATGTTCGACCGCGCGGCGCCCGGCCCGGTCGACATAGCCCAACTTGTCGGCGACCTCGACCTGCAGATCGAAGGTCAGCTGGTCCATCGCCCGTCCGGTAACGAGGTGCAGCTGGTTGCGCACCGCCCACAGGAAATTCTGCGCCTTGTCGAAGTAGCGGTATTCATCGGCCGTGAAGACGCCAAGCTTCACAAGTTCGCGCGGTTCGTCGACGGTGTGCACGTACTTGGCGATCCAGAACAGGGTCTGAAGGTCACGCAGGCCGCCCTTGCCCTCTTTCACGTTGGGTTCGACCACGTAACGCTGACCACCCTGCTTCTTGTGGCGGCTGGTGCGTTCCTCCAGCTTGGCCTCGATGAAATCGGACGCCGAGGTGCGGAACAGGTCGTCGCGCAGCCGCGCCTTCAGTTCGTTGGCCAACGCGACATTGCCGTCGAGATGACGCAGCTCCAGCAGCGCGGTGCGGATGGTGTAGTCGTCGCGGGCCTGGCGCAGGCAGTCGGCCACGGTACGGCTGGCATGGCCGACCTTCAGTCGGAGGTCCCACAGCATGTAGAGCATCGACTCGATCACGCTTTCGGCCCAGGGCGTGATCTTCCAAGGCGTCAGAAACAGCAGGTCCACGTCCGAGCAGGGGGACATCTCCGCCCGGCCGTAGCCGCCGACCGCCACGACCGAGATCTGGTCCTCGGTATCGGCGGACCGGGCCGGGTGCAGGTGCCTGATCGCGACATGGAAGCAGGCCCGCACAAGACAGTCCGTCAGCCAGGCATACGACCGTACCGCGGGCCGGGCTTCCAGCGGACGTTCGGCGATGCCGCGGGCGATGGCGCCCATGCCCGCCTTGCGCAGCGCCGCGAGCCGTTCCACGGTGGCGGCGCGGACCGCCTTGGGGTCCGCCGCCTGTGCCGAGGCAGCATCCAGTGCCGCCAGGGCCGCGGCCATGTCGAAGATCTCTGTGGGGGGGCGGATCAGGTCGTCCGGCAATGCGTTGGCTGCGGGGTCGGGCCGTTCGGACAGGGTGATGTCGGTCAAGCGCGTTGGTTCTCCTGCGGGAGGCGGTTCAGAGGCCCGCGCTCGCGAAGTTGGACGGCGCGGGATCGACGATGCGCAGCGCTTTGTCCTGCACCGTGGCGACCGACAGCGCCCTCTGGTTGCTGCCGTTCTGCAGGAAGCGGAACGCGCCGCTGGCACCGGCGAAGCCGCGCCCTTGCGTCAGGGTTTGCGGGGTGACGCGCTGGCCCGACCCGACAAGCGCGCCGACCGCCGCGATTCCGTCGTAACCTAGCCCGGCGATGCTGTGCGGTGCCTGTCCATAGGCCGCGGTATAGCGACTGCCGAAGCTGTTCACCGCGGCGGTGTCGGGCAGCGCGAACCAGCCGCCCTGTACCCCAGGCAACGACAGCGCGGAGGCGGGCACGTCCCAGCGCGTCAGCCCGACATACTGGATTTCTTCCGGTGGCAGCCCGTTTTCGGGCAGAAGTTGCGTGACGATCGGCAGAGCCGTATCGGTGTTCGAGGTCAGGAAAAGCACGTCCGCGCCGGTGGACTTGGCCTGTTGCACCACGCCGGGCACCGCAGCGACAACACCTTCCTGCGACATCGCGAAACCCGACGTGCCGACCACGGACATGCCGAAATCCTGTGCCGCCCGCATCGCTGCGTCCCGGCCAAGGCGCTCTGCCTCGGTCTCGCCATACATCACCAGAACGCTGGACTTGCCTTGGCCGCGGGCGTAGCCGATCAGCCGCCGCGCGGTGTTGTCGAAGGTCGGGCCCATCACGAAGACATTTCCGCCCGCCACAGTGGGGTTGTTCGAAAAGCTCATCACCGGGATGCCCTTCGCGGCCGCGGCAAGCCCCGCCGCGTTGGCGGCCTCGGCGAAAAGCGGGCCGACGATCACGTCCGCGCCCTCGGCGATGGCCTGCGTGGCGACCTGGCCCGCGCGTTCGGCGTTGCCCGCGGTGTCGTAGACCCGAAGATCGACTTCGACCCCTTCGAGATCGGCCACCGCGAGCCTGGCTGCATTGGTCAGGTTCTGCCCGAGAAACGCCACGTTGCTGTCCGCCGCGCCGGTTGGGACCAGCAGGGCCACCTGCACCGACCCGGAGCCGCCCCCGATCGCGCCGATCGCGGCCGGGTCACAAGCGGCGAGTCCGCCGACCAGCGCCAGCGCGCCGAATGACCTGATGACGGCCCTGCGTCCGAACTGACCCTTGAAGCGTGCCATGCGCGATCCTTCCCGTACTCTTCCGGCGCCCGGCCGGATGCGGTTGCTGCCCTTGCCGTGCCCGGCGGCGGCCTTGCGGGACGTGGCCCGCTCAACTACGCAGACCCTACGCATCTCTGCAAGCGGGGCCAACCTTGAATCACCAGATCGTCCCCCTTCAGCCGGGGCTCTATCTTGTTGCGACACCCATCGGCACGGCGCGCGACATCACGCTGCGGGCGCTGGACGTGCTGGCCTCGGCGCAGATCCTCGTGGCAGAGGACACGCGCAGCCTCAAGAAGCTGCTGGCGATCCACGGGGTGCCGCTCGGGGACCGGCCGGTGTGGGCCTATCACGATCACAGCGATCCCGGTGCGCGGGCCAGTATTGCGGCCGAGGTGCGCGCAGGGCGCAGTGTTGCATATGCGTCCGAAGCGGGCACGCCGATGGTGTCCGATCCCGGCTTCGCGCTCGCGCGCGCCGTCGTGGCCGCAGGCGGTGCGGTGACCACGGCGCCCGGTCCCTCGGCGGTGATCGCGGCGCTGACGCTGGCCGGGCTGCCCACGGATCGCTTCGTATTCCTCGGGTTCGCCCCCGCCCGCGCCGCTGCGCGGCGCACGCTCATCGACGGTTTCGCCGATACGCCCGCGACGCTGGTTTTCTACGAATCTCCACGCCGCGTTCATGCCTTGTTAGCCGATCTCGTGGCATGTCTGGGTCCTGACCGGGAGGCTGCGCTGTGCCGCGAACTGACCAAGCGTTTCGAAGAAGTGCAGCGCGCGCGGCTGGCCGACCTTGTCGTCGCGTTGGCGGGGCGCACGCTCAAGGGCGAGTGCGTGGTGCTGGTCGGTCCACCGACCGCGAAGGAAATCTCGGCCGAAAGCGTCTCCGATGCGCTCGACACCGCGCTGGAGGCGCACAGCGTCAAGGATGCCGCCGCGCTCGTGGCGCAGCGGTTCGGCGTGCCGCGCAAGCAGGTTTACCAGATGGCGCTGGAACGCGGGCGCGGCGGAGCGAAGGGTGATGACTAGGCATGTTCGCGGGCGGACAGCACATCTTGCCGGCGCTGCGGCCGAGGACATTGTTGCGCGCCGCTATGCCGGGGTCGGGGCCGACCTGCAGGCAATGCGTTGGCGCGGCGAAGCCGGAGAGATCGACCTGATTTTCGAACTGGCAGGCGCGACCGTCTTCGTGGAAGTCAAGAAATCCGGCAGTTTCGCCACCGCTGCCACGCGGCTCGGGCCGCACCAGGTGGCCCGGCTGTGGCAGACGGCCGAGGAATACCTTGGCACGCTGCCTGGCACGGCGCCGCGCGACTGCCGTTTCGATCTCGCGCTTGTGGATGATCGCGGCCATGTGGAGGTTCTGGAAAACGCCTTCGCCTGACGCGCCACGTTGCAGTGCCCGGCGGATTGCGGCATTCAGTGCGACGACACCGGCACCGCACGGCGCCGACATCGCACAGGGAAGGTCAGCACATGCGCGTCGCGTTCCAGATGGACCCGATCGAAACTGTCAACATCAACGCTGACAGCACGTTCCGGCTGGCCGAGGAAGCGCAGGCGCGCGGCCACGAGTTGTTCTTCTACCTTCCCGACCGGCTGCGGTTCCATGACGGGCGCGTGCAGGCGACGGGTCAGCCTTTCACCTTGCGCCGCGAGATCGGAAACCATGTCACGCTCGGACCCGAGGAAACCCGGGACCTGTCCGATTTCGACGTGGTCTGGCTGCGGCAGGACCCGCCCTTCGACATGGGCTACATCACCTATACGCATCTTCTGGATCTCGTGCATCCGCGCACGCTGGTGGTGAACGACCCGTTCTGGGTGCGCAATTTCCCGGAAAAGTTGCTGGTCCTGAAGTTTCCCGACCTGATCCCTGCGACGCTGATCACCCGCGATCTCGAGGCGCTCAAGGCGTTCAAGGCCGAAAGGGGCGAAATCATCGTAAAGCCGCTTTACGGCAATGGCGGCGCAGGGGTGTTCCGTCTCGGGCCGGACGACCGCAACCTTGGCTCGCTGCACGAAACCTTCTCGGCCATGAGCCGCGAGCCGATCATCGCGCAGGAATACCTGCCCGCCATCCGCCACGGCGACAAGCGAGTGATCCTCGTCGACGGGGAGCCGGTAGGCGCCATCAACCGCGTGCCGCAAACCGGCGAGACGCGGTCGAACATGCATGTGGGCGGCAAGCCCGAGAAGGCCGTGCTGACGGATCGCGATCGCGAGATCTGTGCCGCCATCGGCCCGACGCTTCGCGAGGCGGGGCAGGTCTTCGTGGGGATCGACGTGATTGGCGACCGGCTGACCGAGATCAATGTGACCTCTCCCACCGGCCTTCAGGAGATGGAGCGGTTCGACGGTACCAATGTGACTGCCCGGATCTGGGAGGTGATAGAGGCCAAGCGCGCGGCGGCAGCGGGTCAGGCCAACGTGCTGAGCCGGTAACCCAGCGCTTCGGCCACGTGGGTGCGCCCGACGCGGTCCGCCGATTCAAGATCCGCAATGGTCCGGGCCACCCGAAGCACCCGATGATAGCCGCGCGCAGTCAGCCCGAACCGGTCCGCAGCGCGGGTCAACAACTCGCGTCCCGCCGCATCGGGCGTAGCGACGTCCTCCAGCAGCGCCCCTTCCGCATCGGCGTTGACCCGCAGCCCGTCATGCCCGGCGTACCGGCCCGCCTGTACATCGCGCGCCGCTGCCACCCGCGCCGCCACCGTGCGGCTGTCATCGCCCGATGCGGGCAGGTCGAGATCCTGAAAGGCAACCGGTGGCACCTCGATGCGCAGATCAAACCTGTCCATCAGCGGGCCCGAGATGCGGCCCATGTAATCTGAGCCGCATTTCGGCGCGCGGGCGCAGGCCTGCGCGGGGTCGGCCATGTGCCCGCAGCGGCATGGATTGGCGGCCGCGACCAGCAGAAAGCGCGCGGGATATCGGCAATGGGCATTGGCGCGCGAGACCACGACATCCCCTGTCTCGATCGGCTGACGCAGGGTTTCCAGCACCCCGCGCGGGAACTCCGGCAATTCGTCGAGGAACAGAACTCCGTTATGGGCAAGGCTGATTTCGCCCGGCTTGGCCCCCTTCCCGCCACCGACGATGGAAGCGACCGACGCGGTGTGGTGCGGCCTGCGGAACGGCCGCGTGCGCGAGATGCCGCCTTCGTCCAGCAGCCCCGCCAGCGAATGCACCATCGACGTTTCCAGCGCCTCTGCCGCGCCGAGCGGCGGCAACAGTCCCGGCAGCCGGGCCGCCAGCATGCTCTTGCCCGATCCGGGCGGGCCGGTCATCAGCAGGTGGTGGCGCCCTGCAGCCGCGATCTCCAGCGCGCGCTTGGCCCGCTCCTGGCCTTTCACGTCGCGCAGATCGCCGCCCGGCGGCGCGGTCACGACCTCGCCCGGTTCGGCATCGGGCAGAAGCACCTGCCCGGTGAAATGGCGCACGACCTCGGCCAGCGACGCGGCGGCCAGCACGCGCGCCGCCCCGACCCAGGCCGCCTCACGTCCGCAGGCGCGCGGACACAGAAGCGCGCGGCCCTCGGCGGCGGCGGCAAGCGCGGCGGGAAGCGTGCCGATCACCGGGTGGAGCACCCCGTCCAGCGACATCTCGCCAAGCGCGACGGTGTCGGCGATTTCCTCGCGCGGCAGGATCTCCAGCGCGGCCATGAGTGCAAGCGCGATGGGCAGGTCGAAATGCGCGCCCTCCTTGGGAAGATCGGCGGGTGACAGATTCACGGTGATCCGCTTGGACGGCAGCGCGATGGACATGGCACCAAGCGCGGTGCGGACCCGGTCGCGGGCTTCTGAAACAGCTTTGTCCGGAAGCCCGACGATGGAAAAGGCCGGAAGGCCCGGCGTGACCGCGCATTGCACTTCGACCATGCGCGCCTCTAGCCCCTCGAATGCGACCGTGAAGGCCCGCGCGATCATCGGTGTCCTGCCATGATTACCCGTTCGTTACCTGACCCGCCCGAGGTTTAGGAAGTGTTAACGCGGCCCCTCGGATCAATCCTTGGACACAGGGTTCCGACATGGGCTTCAGGGCAGGTGGTTGACAGCCGCGGCGCGCCAGCCATCCGGCCCGCGTACCAAGCAGGTCACCGACAGGTTGTCGATCTTCTGGCCGAATACCTCGGTCGTGGGTGCGCCGGTTGCGCGCTCCAGTTGTGTCAGGATCGCGCCGAAATGCGCCACGACGATCACGTCCGGCGCCATCCCCGCCAGCCGGTCCACTGCGGCCCCGACGCGCGCGGACAGGTCGTGCCAGCCTTCGCCGCCGGGCGCCCGGACCGGACCGGGCGTCTCCCAGAAGGCGCGGATCAGTTCGGGCGTCTCGGCGTCGATCTCGGCAAAGCTGCGGTTCTCCCACGCGCCGAAATGCAATTCGCGCAGGTCCGGGTCATGCGGCAGCCTTCGGCGGCCGTCCGCGATGGCATCGGCGGTCTGGACCGCGCGCGACAGGTCCGACGACACCACCGGCGCGCCGGACGGAAGGTGGGCCGCCAGCCGGTCCAGCGCAGCGCGATCGCCCAGATCCGCGGGCAGGTCGGTCCAGCCGATCATCGTCTTGGCATGGGTCGGCCCGTGCCGCACCCACCAGTAGCGCGTTTCGGTCATGGTGCTCCCTTTAGAACAAGCGGCAACCCGGCGATCACCGCAGTGACCTTGTCGGCCTGGGCGGCGACGCGCTGGTTCACGCGTCCCTGCGCCTCGCGGAACCGGCGCGACAGGGCGTTGTCCGGCACGATGCCCTGTCCGACCTCGTTGCTCACCACGACCACGGGACCGGTGCAACCCGCCAGCGCCGTGCAAAGGCGATCCGTCTGCGCATCGATGTCGCTCCCCGCCAGCAGATGGTTGGTCAGCCAAAGCGTCAGGCAGTCCAGCAGCGCCGCCTCGCCCGCGGCGATCCCCGCCAGAGCGCCGGGCAGGTCCATTGGCGCCTCAAGCTCGCGCCAGCCGCTGCGGCGCGCCTTGTGCTGCTCGATTTTTGTGCGCATCTCGTCGTCCCATACTTGCGCTGTCGCGATATACACTTTGCTCAAGCCGCTGTCGTTTATGATTTTTTCGGCAAAGCGCGATTTTCCGGAGGCCGCGCCGCCGATCACGAGACAAAGCGGAGGTAAGGAAGTTTTATGCATTATCTGTGATCCGGTTTTTCAGGACGGACGTAACCCTCGGCATAAGGACGACAGAATGACGTCATATTATAAAACCGGGAGTAGCACCTATGGCACTGGACGGATACGCCGATCAATCCCTGTCGCGTCGCGCGATGAAGGCCGAATTGCTGGACGCGGAAACCGAGCTTCGACTTGCCTATGCATGGCGCGACGAGCGCGACGAGGAAGCGCTGCACAGGCTGATCACGGCCTATATGCGTCTTGCGATCTCGATGGCTGCCAAGTTCAAGCGCTATGGCGCGCCGATGAACGATCTTATCCAGGAAGCCGGGTTGGGGCTGATGAAGGCGGCCGACAAGTTCGACCCGGACCGCGGCGTGCGCTTCTCGACTTACGCGGTGTGGTGGATCAAGGCTTCGATCCAGGATTATGTGATGCGCAACTGGTCGATGGTGCGCACCGGATCCACGTCCAGCCAGAAATCGCTTTTCTTCAACATGCGCCGCGTCCAAGCTCGTCTGGAGCGAGAAGCTGATGGGCGAGGCGAGCGTCTGGACCGGCACCAGCTGCGCCAGATGATTGCCACCGAAGTCGGCGTGCCACTGCATGACGTCGAGATGATGGAGGGGCGGCTGTCCGGGTCGGACTACTCGCTGAACGCAACCCAGTCCTCCGATGACGAAGGGCGCGAATGGATCGAGACACTTGAAGATGACAGCCAGCAGGCGCAGGAACTTGTGGAGCATGACCGCGACATCGATACGCTGCGCGGGTGGCTTGTGTCGGCCATGCAGGAACTCAACGACCGCGAGCGGTTCATCGTCCGCGAGCGCAAGCTTCGCGACGCCCCACGCACGCTTGAAAGTCTGGGCCAGGAGCTTGGCCTTTCGAAGGAACGTGTCCGGCAACTCGAAGCGGCTGCATTCGGCAAGATGCGCAAGAGCCTGTCGTCCCGCTCGACCGAGGTGCAGTCCTTCCTTGCGTGACCTCGCCCTGCGCGGGCTGGGGATGGTGATGGCCGCCGGGCTTATGCTCGGCGGTCCCCTTCAGGCCCGCGAGATCACGCAGGAGGCATTGAGCCTGCTTCCACCTGTGGATGTGGTGATCCTTGGCGAGGTGCATGATAACCCGCAGCATCACCTGAACCAAGCTGCGGCATTGCGCGCGCTGAAACCGGCAGCCGTCGTTTTCGAAATGCTTGGTCCGGAACAGGCGGCGATCGCCAATCAGGGCACGCGCGTCGGAGAGGCGCTTGGACTCGCGCTTGACTGGACATCGGGGGGCTGGCCGCCCTTCGCGATGTACTGGCCTGTGTTCGAAGCAGCGGGTGCGGCACGCGTCTATGGCATGGCCGTGCCGCGCGCCGAAGTCAGCCAAGCCTTTCGAAACGGCCCTGCCGCTGTCTTTGGCGCTGATGCCCGCCGATACGGGCTGGACGAGGCGCTGCCAGCCGACGAACAGGAAGCTCGCGAGCAGATGCAGATGGAGGCGCATTGCAACGCGATGCCCGCCGACATGCTACCCGGCATGGTCGCCGCGCAGCGCCTGCGCGACGCCGCGTTCGCTCAAACCATCTTGACCGCGCTGGCCGAGGTCGGCGGCCCGGTGGCCGTTATCACCGGATCGGGGCACGCCCGCACCGACTGGGGCATACCCGCCGCGCTGCGCCGCGCTGCGCCTGATCTAAGTGTGTTGTCGGTCGGCCAACTGGAGGATCACGGGAACCCTGCCGCGCCGCCGTTCGACCTGTGGCTCGTGACCGCCCCGGCCGAGCGTCCGGACCCATGCGCGGGTCTTGCGGGTGCTGGGCAGAACGGTTGAGTTCGCGCGCGCAGCCCCCTAATCAATGCGGGCGGAGGGGCGGCAGATGCTGGCAGGCAAACGGATACTTCTGATCATCGGCGGCGGGATCGCGGCCTACAAATCGCTGGACCTGATCCGCCAGTACCGCAAGGCGGGAGCGGCGGTCGTGCCGGTTCTGACCCGCGCCGGGCAAGAATTCGTCACACCGCTGTCGGTCGCAGCACTGGCCACCGAGAAGGTACACACCGATCTTTTCGATCTCACCTCCGAGGCTGAGATGGGCCATATCCAGTTGTCGCGCGCCGCGGATCTTGTCGTGGTCGCACCGGCGACCGCTGATCTGATTGGCAAGATGGCGACCGGACTGGCGAACGATCTTGCGACAACGCTGTTGATGGCTACCGACAAGCGCGTCCTGATCGCCCCCGCCATGAATGTGCGCATGTGGGACCACCCCGCGACGCAGCGCAACATGTCGGTGTTGCGCGGCGACGGCATGTCCGTGGTCGGCCCCGACAGCGGCGACATGGCCTGCGGCGAATACGGCCCCGGCCGGATGGCGGAACCGGCCGCGATCGTGGATGCGACGGCCGACCTGCTGGCAAGCGGCCCGCTGCGGGGGCGTCACGTCATCGTGACGTCGGGGCCGACCCACGAACCCATCGACCCGGTGCGCTACATCGCGAACCGGTCGTCTGGGGCACAGGGCACGGCGTTGGCGGGCGCGCTGGCCGCCTTGGGCGCGCGGGTCAGCTTCGTGACCGGTCCGGCCAGCGTGCCACCGCCGCCCGGGGTGGACGTGATCGCCGTTGAGACCGCGTGCGAGATGCTGGCCGCAGTGCAGGGCGCGCTCCCCGCCGACGCCGCCGTGTTCGCCGCCGCCGTGGCTGACTGGCGCATGGCCGAAGCACGGGCGCAAAAGCTCAAGAAGGCTGGGAACGGCGCGCTGCCCGTGCTCCAATTCGCCGAGAATCCGGACATTCTTGCAACTGTCGCGCAAATGGATCACGGGCGTCCGCCGCTGGTCATCGGCTTCGCGGCGGAAACCGAGAACGTTATCGCCCATGCCACCGCCAAGCGCGCGCGCAAGGGCTGCGACTGGATCGTTGCCAATGATGTATCGCCCGCGACGGGCATCATGGGCGGTTCAGACAACACGGTGACCCTGATCTCCGACACCGGGCCCGAGCCATGGCCAAGCCTGAGCAAGACGGAGGTGGCCCGCCGCCTCGCTGCGAGAATCGCCGAGGCGCTGGCATGACCGGCCCTTTGCTGACACTTGCCTGGACGGAGGATGCGGACCGCGCCGTGCCGCTGCCGTCCTATGCCACAGCGGGCGCGGCAGGGGCAGATCTGCGCGCCAACCTGCCGGGCGAGCTGCGCGCGACGGGTATCACGCTGGCGCCCGGCGCGCGCGCGCTCGTGCCGACGGGCCTGCGGCTGGCCATCCCGGCGGGGTACGAGGTGCAGCTGCGCCCCCGGTCCGGGCTGGCGCTGAAGCATGGGCTGACGCTGCCGAACAGCCCCGGCACCATCGACAGCGATTATCGCGGCCCTCTCGGGGTTATCGTTCAGAATGGCGGGGACACGCCCTATACCATCGCCCATGGTGACCGGATCGCACAGTTGGTCGTGGCGCCGGTGCTGCAAGCGTCCTTCACGCTGGCCGAAACGCTGGACGACACCGCGCGGGGCAGCGGCGGCTTTGGATCGACGGGGACCCGCTGATGCTTCTGTTCCTTGCGCTGGCCGGGCTGATCTGGGCCATCGGCTGGCTGATGAAGACCCCGCCCCAGGCGCGCTGGATCATGATCGGACTATTGTACCTCGTGGTGGTGGCGCTGCTGGTGGTGCTGCCGCCGGGCGCGGCGTTGCGCATGACGCTGGGCGGTTCTGCGGCCAACTGGCTGGCCGTCGGCGCGCTGGTCGTGGTCGGACTGGGCTATTCCGCCGGACTGCGCAAACTGCGCGCCCGGGTTCGGCCGGAAAACCGCGCGCCCGAAAGCGCCGACGCGACCGCAGATCCCGCCGCGCCCCTGACCGATGCCGAACTGGACCGCTATGCCCGCCACATCGTGCTGCGCGAAGTCGGAGGCACCGGCCAGCGGGCGTTGAAACGGGCGCGAGTGCTGGTGATCGGCGCGGGCGGGCTGGGGGCGCCTGCGCTGCAATACCTTGCCGGGGCGGGCGTCGGCACGATCGGGGTCATTGATGACGACACGGTGTCGGCCTCCAATCTCCAGCGGCAGGTGATTCACCGCGATGCCGACACCGGGCGGGCAAAGGTGTTTTCGGCCCGCGACGCGATGCTGGCGCTGAACCCGCATGTGACGGTGCGCCCCTACAACCGGCGCCTTGTGCCCGAGATCGCGCGCGATCTCGTGGCGGACTACGATCTGGTGCTCGACGGGTCGGACAATTTCGATACGCGCTACATGGTCAACGCCGCCTGTGCGGCAGCCGGCGTGCCGCTGGTGTCTGGCGCCATCGCCCAGTGGGAGGGGCAGGTCAGCGTCTACGACCCGGCCCACGGCGCGCCGTGTTTCGCCTGCGTCTTTCCGCAGGCTCCGGCGCCCGGCCTTGCCCCCTCCTGCGCCGAGGCGGGCGTGATCGGCCCATTGCCGGGCATTATCGGGGCTATGATGGCTGCCGAGGCGATCAAGCTGATAGCGGGGGCGGGCACGCCCCTGCGGGGCCAATTGCTGATCCATGACGCGCTGGAAGGCGAAAGCCGCCGTATCGCTGTGACGCAGCGGGCCGATTGCGCGGTTTGCGGCGGCGTCGGCTGAGCCTATATCAGTCGAAACGACAGGAGCCGACATGACCAACCCGCTGCTTGACGAATGGGCAACACCCTATGCGCTGCCGCCCTTCGACTTGATCACCGACGCCGATTTCGGGCCCGCCATCGACGCTGCGCTGGATGGTGCGCGTGCCGCTGTGCGGGCCATCGCCGATCAGGACGCGCCGCCCACTTTCGCCAACACGATCGAGGCGCTGGAAAGCTCCGATGCGCAACTCGACCGGGTTCTGGCGGCCTTCTTCACGCTTTCGGGCACGGATTCCAACGCGGCCCGCGAGGCGCTGATGCGGGACATCTCGCCCAAGCTGGCCGCCTACGGGTCGGAGATCACCATGAACCCAGCGCTTTTCGCCCGGATCGAAGCGCTGTGGCAGAGCCGTGACGCGCTTGGGCTGACCGACGAGCAGGAGCGTGTGTTGATGCTGACGCGGCGTGGCTTCGTGCGGGCGGGCGCTCAACTGGAAGGTGCGGACCGCGACAGGCTGTCGGCCATCAAGGAACGGCTGGCGGTGCTGGGCACGCAGTTCGGCCAGAACCTGCTGTCGGACGAACGCGACTGGCACATGGAATTGTCCGAAGCGGACCTTGAGGGGTTGCCCGCCTTCGTGAAAGCGGCGGCGCGCGCGGCCGGAGCCGAACGCGGGCTCGATGTGCCGGTGGTGACGCTGTCGCGGTCGCTGATCACGCCGTTCCTGCAATTCTCGCCACGCCGCGACCTGCGCCGCCGCGCATTCGAGGCCTATGTCGCGCGCGGCGCGCGCGGCGGGCCGACCGATAACCGCGCGATCGCCGCTGAAACGCTGGCGCTGCGCGAGGAACGCGCCCGCCTTCTGGGCCATGACAGTTTCGCAGCCTACAAGCTGGAAACCGAAATGGCCGCCACGCCGGATGCGGTGCGCGACTTGCTCACGGCCGTCTGGACGCCCGCGCGCGCCAAGGCAGAGGCCGATACCGAGGCGCTGACCGCGCTCATGCGCGCGGACGGGATCAATGGCGACCTGGAGCCGTGGGACTGGCACTACTACGCAGAGAAGCGGCGCAAGGCGGACCACGACCTCGACGAGGCGGACCTGAAGCCGTACCTGCAACTCGACCGGATGATCGAAGCGGCGTTCTCCTGCGCGCACCGCCTGTTCGGACTGTCCTTCGCCGAGGTGGACGTGCCGCTGCACCATCCGGACGCCCGCGCCTGGGAAGTGACCCGCGACGGGCAGCACATGGCGCTGTTTGTCGGCGACTATTTCGCACGCGGCTCGAAACGGTCGGGGGCGTGGTGTTCGGCGCTGCGCAGCCAGAAGAAGCTGGGCGGCGACGTGCGGCCGATCGTGCTGAACGTGTGCAACTTTTCCAAGCCCGCGCCCGGCGACCCGGCGCTGCTGTCCTATGATGATGCGCGCACGCTGTTCCACGAGTTCGGCCATGCGCTCCATCAGATGCTGTCGAACGTGACCTATGGGTCGATCTCGGGCACGTCGGTGGCGCGCGATTTCGTGGAACTGCCCAGCCAGCTGTACGAACACTGGCTGGAAGTGCCTGAAGTCATGTCGGAATTCGCCGTCCATGCTGAAACCGGCGCGTCGATGCCGCCCGAACTGCTTGACCGGCTGCTCGCCGCGCAGAACGCCGACCAGGGGTTCGCGACGGTGGAGTATGTCGCCTCGGCGCTGGTCGATCTAGAATTTCACAGCGGGCCGGTACCGGAGGACATCATGGCGCGGCAGGACGAGATTCTGGCCGGTCTGGGGATGCCGCGGGCGATCCGGATGCGGCACGCGACCCCGCATTTTGCACATGTGTTCACCGGGGACGGGTATTCCTCGGGCTATTACAGCTACATGTGGTCGGAGGTGATGGATGCTGATGCCTTCGCCGCCTTCGAGGAGGCGGGCAGCGCCTTCGACCGTGACACTGCGGCCAAGCTGGAGCGATTTATCCTGTCGGCGGGCGGGTCCGAGGACCCGAAGGCGCTGTATCTGAAGTTCCGCGGCAAGCTGCCGGAGGTGGACGCGCTGCTGCGCGGACGCGGATTCGACACCGCCGCGTGATGGCTTCGAGGCGAATATGAACGCGGTGGGAAACCTAACCTGTAGGGTTTCGCTGGGATCGATGCGTCCCGAACAGGGGCTACGCGGGGTGAAACAGGCAAGGGCTGGGCGGGGTCAGCCCTTCCACACATCCTTGTGGATGATGACCTCGCAGCGCGGGTAGCGTTCACGGATCGCCGCGCGCAGGCCCGCGCCTATGTCGTGGGCCTCGCGCAGGGGCAGATCACCGTCGAGTTCCACATGCAGGTTTACGAACACCTTGGACCCTGCCTGTCGGGTCTGCAGGTCGTGAAAGCCGTGCACTCCGGGCCAGCCTTCGGCCAGCGCCTCGATCCCCGCGACGGTGGCAGGGTCCGCCGCGCGGTCCATCAAAGCGTGCCACGCGCCCACGCCGATCCGTATCGCCCCCGCCGCCAGCATCGCCGAGGCAGCGAGCGCGACCACCGCATCGATCAGGCCTAGCCCGAACCAGCGCGAGGCCAGCAGCGCCACGATGGCCCCGACATTGGGAACGAGATCCCCGAGATAATGAAGCCGGTCGGCTTGGACCACGCGGCTGCCGGTGGCCCGCGCCACTCGGCCTTGCCACAGCACAAGCCCGAACGTCATGAGGATCGACAGCACCATAACGGCGATCCCGCGCCCTTCCGCATCCAGCGGCGGGGGCGCATCGCCGGTCAGGCGCGCTGCCGCGGCGATGGCGATAACCCCCGCTGCGACGAGGATGAACAGGCTTTGCGCCAGTGCCGCCAGATCCTCCACCGAGGTGTGGCCGAAGGTGTGATCGTCGTCGGCGGGCCGCGCGGCATAGAGCACCGCTGCCAGCCCGCCCAGCGACATCATCAGGTCGAGCCCGCTGTCGGCCAGCGATGCCGCGACCGACAGCGCGCCGGTCTGCCCCAGCGCCCAGAGCTTGGCCACACTCAGCATCAGCGCCACCGACACCGAGGCGAGGGTCGCGGACAGGTTCATGCGGGCATCGTGGCAGGGCTGCGTCATGGGGCGGGTCCGGTCTGGTTGCCACGTCTGGCGCGGGTGTGCCAGCAACCCGGGCGCGGATGCAAGGAAAAGACCGCGTGCCGCGGGCTTCGCCGCCTATTGCGCGGGCGCGCCGCCGCGCAGGTCCACGCCCCACAGTCCGGCCGCTTCGGCCCAGCCGCGATGCCCGCCCGCCACGATTTCGCACCAGCCCGCGTCGCAGCCGATCAGCCGTGCGATCACGCCGCGTTCCAGACGGGCCTCGACCGGAGCCGCGCGATCCGGGTCGCGGCGCAGGTCGGCCATTTCGAGATCCACGATCACGGTCCGGTTGCCCGACAGCAGCGCGTAGTGCACCCAGCCGCCCAGCCCGTCGCGGTCAACCACGCGGCGCCAGTGCCCGTATTCGGCGGTCACGATCACCGGCAGTCCGGGATGACGGAACACCCAGTCGACCCGGTGGGTCGTGGATGGGCCGCGGCGCACGTTCGCCTCGCTGGCCTTGATCGATACGAAGCGCGGAATCGGCAGGCCGGTGGAGGGTCCTGTGGTGGCGGTGGGGGTCGAAGCGTCCGATTGCGCGCGGCCGGGCCCGGGCCCGGCGGCACAGATCAGTGCAAGGGTCAGGATGCCCGCAAACCGCAGGATCGGCATGATCATGGCTCTGCTCGCCTCATCGGGCCTGTGTCGAAGGCTTTTTGTCGCTTTTATGTGGCCGTGCTTGTGCACGGTTTGACTATAGGACAGTTTGCCAGACAAGAACACAGAGGTGAAGACGAGGAGCTACCCGAATGCCTGCAAAACCCGTGCGTGTTGTCGTCACGCGACGTCTGCCCGAACCGGTCGAGAACCGCCTCAAGGGTCTGTTCGACGTGCAGCTTCGGGATGACGACACTCCGATGAGCAAGGCCGAGCTTGTCGCGGCGATGCAGGAGGCCGAGGTGCTGGTGCCCACGGTGACCGACCAGATCGATGCGGCGATGCTGGCGCAGGCCGGTGAACAGTTGCGCCTGATCGCCAGCTACGGCGCGGGGGTGGACCATATCGATGTGGCCTCGGCGCGCCAGCGCGGGGTGCTGGTCAGCAACACGCCCGGCGTCGTGACAGAGGACACGGCGGACATGGCGATGGCGCTGATGCTTTCGGTGACACGGCGCATTCCCGAAGGGCTTGCGATGATGCAGCGCGGGCAATGGAGCGGCTGGGCCCCGACGGCGCTGCTGGGCGGGCGGATCAGCGGTCGGCGGCTGGGTATTCTCGGTATGGGGCGGATCGGACAGGCGGTGGCGCGGCGCGCGACCGCGTTCGGGATGCAGATTCATTACCACAACCGCCGCCGGGTGGCCGCCGAAACCGAAACGCAGTTGGGCGCGACCTACTGGGAGGATCTGGACGAGATGGTCAAGCGGATCGACATCCTGTCGGTCAACTGCCCTTCGACCCCCGACACGTTCCATCTGATGAATGCGCGGCGGCTCAAGCTCATGAAGCCCACGGCGGTGATCGTGAATACCGCACGGGGCGAGGTGATCGACGAGAACGCGCTGGTGCGGATGTTGCGCGCAGGGGAACTGGCGGGCGCGGGGCTCGATGTCTACGAACACGGCGCCGATGTGAACCCGGCCCTGCGCGAGCTGGGCAATGTCGTGTTGTTGCCGCACATGTCCTCGGCCACCGAAGAAGGCCGTATCGAGATGGGCGAGAAGGTCATCATCAACATCAAGACCTATGCCGACGGCCACCGCCCGCCGGACCAGGTCGTTCCGGGCGTGATGTGATGGCGCGCCGCGCCGCGCTGCTGGCCGCCGCCCTGCTGGCGGGCTGCGCCACGGGGGGCGCGCCGCCTCCGGGCGGAAGCGCGGCGCCCTCGACTGCCCCGGTGGCGGAGGGAACGGCGCTGACGAACTGCAAGCGCGAGATCTGGCGCCGGTCGGGCGAACTGGTGCGCATCACCAGCGTGAACATCTTCGAGGAACAGCGCGGCATCGTCAGTGGCACCGGCAGCTTCGGGACGCGGTATGACTGCTTCACCAACCCGGCGGGGAAGGCGGTGAATGTGACGGTGGACCGCAGGCGGCGGTTCTGAAAGGGTCGGCGATGACGGACGGCGCACTGCGGATTCTGGTGACAGGCGGGACCATCGACAAGGTGCATGACCCGCGGGTGGAGGCGCTGGTGTTCCCGCGCGACGGCGCGACGCTGGTGCCAGAGATGCTGGCGATGGGACGCTGTCATTTCCCACTGGTGCAGATCGTGATGCTTAAAGACAGCCTGGATTTCGACGATGCCGACAGGGAGGCGATCGCGGCGGCGGCGGCGGCTGCGCCCGAGGCCGCGCTTGTGATCACTCACGGCACCGGCACGATGGGGGCGACGGCGCGCTTTCTGCAGGGGCGGGTGCCGGGCAAGACAGTGGTGCTGACCGGCGCGATGCGGCCCCATTCGATCAGTGCGTCGGACGGATCTTTCAACCTTGGCGGCGCAGTCGTAGCTGCGCAGGTGCTGCCCGAGGGAGTCTATGGCGTGATGAATGGCCGCGTGATCCCGGCGGCGCGGCTGGACAAGAACGTCGAGGCCGGCCGGTTCGATCTATGAGCGGCCTGCTGCGCCGCAACTGGGCCTTGCCGATGGCCCTGCTTTGCGCGCTTCTTGTCTGGCAGCCGGTTTTCACCGCGCCTGCGGAACGGTTCAACAGCGAGGTCTTCGGAAGCGCGCTGCGCGTCTACGCCGTTCTGCGGGGGATCAACGCGGCGATCTCGGTGGCAAAGGAAACGGAGGTCGGCGTGCAATTCGTCGGGTCCCTGACCACGCAGCCCGGAATGGTGCTGGACCCGATCGACGAAACCGTCGCGCGCGTTGCCGATGCGGTCTTCATGCTTGCGGCGGCATCCGGCGTGCTTTCCGTCGCCCTCGATCCGTTGGCGCAGATGGGCGCGCTACTGGCCGGGCTTGGTTTTCTTGCAGTCTGGGCGGCCGGACTTGCTGGGGTCGGCATTCCGCCATCCGTCCTCGGCGCGCTTCGGTCGGGCGGCCGGACACTCGGCGGGTTAGGCCTCGTGCTGGCCCTTGCGCTGCCGCTTGGGTATGGACTGGGCGGAAGGCTGGGCACATTTTGGACCGCAGACGCCTGGCACGCGGCGCAGGCAAGGCTCAGTGGCGAGGCGCAGGAACTCGTCGCAGCCGTGGAGGATGCGGCCGAACCGAGGCCAGGGAAGGCTGGTGCAGAACGCGGCCCTTCCGACGAAAACCCGTCTTTCATGGAACGGGTGCTGGAGGGCGCGGTGGGAGCAGGCGACGCGGCGGGCGATACCCTTCGCGGCGCCGTTCCAGACCTTGATTACCTGCAGCAGCGCGGCGGCGAGATCGTGGAAAGCTCGCTCACATTGATTGCCATCTACGTTTTCCGGCTTGTCGTCCTGCCGTTCGTGCTGTTCTGGCTGGCCTTCACCCTGACACGCCGAGTTCTCGCGTCCTAGCGGTACACCTCGTCTTCGGTCGGAAAGGCGCGGGCCTTCACGTCTGTCGCGTAATCCTCCACCGCCTTTTCGATCATAGGGCCAAGCTGGCCGTAGACCTTCACGAACTTGGGCGTCCAGGGGTTCAGGCCCAGCATGTCCTCGAGCACGAGGATCTGTCCGTCGCACTCTGCGCTCGCGCCAATGCCGATAGTCGGAATGTCGATCTGCTTCGTGATCTTTGCGGCCAGCGGTTCGACCATGCCTTCCAGAACCACGGCGAAGGCACCGGCATCGGCCACGGCCTTCGCGTCGGCCTCGTGAGCGGGCCACGTGTCCTCGTTCCGGCCCTGCGTCTTGAAGCCGCCCATGACGTGGCTGCTTTGCGGGGTCAGGCCGGTATGCGCCATCACCGGTACGCCGCGTTCGGTCAGGAAGCGGATGGTTTCGGCCATGCGCGTGCCGCCCTCCAGCTTGACCGCGCCGCAGCCGGTTTCCTTCATGATCCGGGCGGCGTTGCGGAACGCCATGTTCGGGCTTTCCTCGTAGGTGCCGAATGGCATGTCCACCACGATCAGCGCGCGCTGCGTGCCGCGCACCACGGCCCGGCCATGCATGATCATCAGATCGAGAGGCACGCCCACCGTGCTGTCCATCCCGTGCATCACCATTCCAAGGCTGTCGCCCACGAGGATGAAATCGGCGTGCCGGTCCACGATTGCGGCGGTGTGCGCGTGGTACGAGGTGAGCGACACGATGGGCTCGCCCCCCTTGCGGGCCGCGATCTGGGGCACGGTCGTTCGGCGAATCCGGGTCTGGGTGCTCATGATGATCTTCCTGGTCGGGGTGGGTATCAGGGGCTGACGACGCGCTGATCGATCAGCAGCACGTCGCCGAAACGGACGGCCAGCAGGATCACGACGGGCGCCGCGATCGGGCCGGTCAGTGCCGCAAGCGTGTCCGCATCGCGGATGTCGACCGACTGGACGGCCGCGCCGGGCGTGCCGGACAGGCGGGTCGTGATTGCCGCCTGAAGCTCTTCAATGGTCATCGGGTTGCGCGGCAGGGTCGTTTCCGCCCAGTGCAGCGCGGCGAACAGCGCGGGTGCGGCGGCCCGGTGTTCGGGCGACAGGCGCACGTTTCGCGAGGACAGCGCCAGCCCGTCGGGCGCGCGTTGGGTGGGGATGCCAACGATCTCGACCGGGATGTCGAGGTCGCGGACCATCGTGCGGATCACGGCAAGCTGCTGGAAGTCCTTACGCCCGAAGAAGGCATGGGTCGGCTGCACGATGTTGAACAGCTTGGTCACCACCGTCGCCACGCCGCGGAAATGGCCAGGCCGCAGCGTGCCGATCAGGATGCCGGACAAGTGCGTCGTGTCCACCACCGTTTCGCTGTCGGGGTGATACATCTCTGCCGGGTCGGGCAGGAACACGGCGGCGACGCCTTCGGCCTCCAGCAGCGCGAGATCGCGTTCCGCGTCGCGCGGATAGCTCGCCAGATCCTCGGTCGGGCCGAACTGCGTCGGGTTCACGAAGATCGAGGCGGCGACGTGATCGCATGCCTCGCGGGCGGATCGCACGAGCGCCAGGTGACCGTCATGCAGGTAGCCCATCGTCGGCACCAGGCCCAGCGTTGCCCCGCCGCCGCGCAGGGGCGCGAGCGCACGGCGCATCTGCGCCTTCGTTCTGCAGATATCCATCGGCACCCCGGTGTTGATCGCCAACCCTGAGTAGTCCGAGGCGCCCGGCCTGACAAGGCCGCCGCTGTCGCGCCCCTGGCCGGTTTGCTGCTGCTGTTACAACACCCATGTGCCGTCCCGCCGTCGGGCGACCCCTGAACTACCGCACCTCCGGCGCGCATGCCGGTTCCGAAGCGCAGTCAGGGCAGCAGCGCCGTGCTGCCGACCTGCGGGCGGCAGCCGTCCTCCAGTCCCGCGGCCATCGCCAGCGTCGCTACGGTCGCCACCGCTCCGCCGATCCACGCGGCCCCAAGGCTTGCGGCCAGCGGAAGGCCGATTTCGAGCAGGACCAGCAGAACGATCAGCGTCAGCAGTGCGTCGAGTCCGATCACGCCGATCGGGTTGGCGCTGCCTTCGCTTGTCCGCACGGGTGCGGCCTGGGTTGTCCCTTTGCGATATGCCTGCATTGTCCTGCCCTCCTCCTGTCCGAGTGACCCGAGCTTGGCAGCGTAAGGTGAATGGCTCCTTAACGCTGTCCGGGCGCGAAGTATGCCGGTTTCAGGCCGCCGTCGCCATGATGCGGGTCAAATGCGCTGCGCCTTCCGCGTGCGATGTCGCTTTTTCATGGCGATGGGTCGGGCGCGCCGTGCTTCCGGATCGCGCCCCGAGTCATTGTGCGCCCTAGCGTGAACACGGGAGTGGCATGAGATGAAGACGCAGGTGCGGGCACTGATCGTGGGCGGGGGAGCCATCGGCACTTCCATCGCCTATCACCTGGCGAAGGCCGGCTGGGACGACGTGATGCTGCTGGAGCGGGACGAACTGACCAGCGGTTCCACATGGCACGCGGCGGGGCTGCTGCCGCTGTTCAACATGTCCTTCGCGACCACGCATATCCACAAGTACTCGGTCGATTTCTACAAGACGCTGGAGGCCGAGACCGGCCTGAACGCGGGCTTTTCGGTCGTGGGCAACCTGCGCATGGCGCAGTCGCAGGCCCGCATGGACGAGTACATGGTGTATGCCACCACCGCAGAGACGGCGGGCGTGCCGTATGAGTGGATGAGCCCGGCCCAGATCGCCGAGCGCTGGCCGCTGGTGCGCACCGACGACCTGATCGGCGCGATCTACCACCCGACTGACGGTTACATCAACCCAGCCGATGTGACCATGGCGATGGCCAAGGGCGCACGGCAGCGCGGCGTTGCGATCGAACGCAAGTGGCAGGTGGACGGCTACCGCTGGAACGGCAGCGCCTGGGAAGTCACTTGCACCAAGATGGGAGAGCGAGGCGGCAACCTTGTTGCCACCGACGAGCAGGTGGTCATCACCGCCGAGCATGTCGTAACCGCAACCGGCAACCACGCGCAGCGCACCGCGAAGATGCTTGGCATCAAGATCCCCGCGATCCCGGTGGAGCACCAGTTCATCGTGACCGAACCCGACCCGGCGCTGGTCGAGTACCGCAAGACCCATGGCGAGCACCCTGTGCTGCGCGACGCCGACGCCAAGTGGTATGTCCGCGAGGAGCGCGGCGGCTGGATCCTCGGGCCATACGAGAAGGGCGCGCCAGCGCGCTTCGAGTACGGTGTTCCGGACAGTTTCCGCGCCGATCTGTTCCCGCTCGATCTGGACCGGATCGAAGAAGAATACATGGCGATGATCCACCGCATCCCGACCTCGGAAACGGTAGGGCTCAAGGACGATTTCAACGGACCGATCTGCTACACGCCGGACGGCAACCCGTTGGTCGGCCCCGCGCCGGGGTTGCGCAACATGTGGCTGGCCGAGGGCTTCAGCTTCGGCATCACGGCTGCGGGCGGCACCGGCTACTACCTCGCGCAGATGATGGTGGAAGGTGAGGCCGAGATCGACATGGCCAGCCTCGATCCGCGCCGCTATGGCGACTGGATGACGACCGAATACGCCGCGCGCAAGAACGAGGAGGCGTATGAGCACGTGTTCGTGCTGCACCATCCCGACGAGGAGCGCCCGGCGTGCCGCCCGCTGCGCACCGCCCCGGCCTATGACCGGCAGAAGGCGCGCGGGGCGCAGTTCGGCTGTGTGAATGGCTGGGAACGGCCCAACTATTTTGGCCCGGTGGATGCGCCGGAGGATTTCGACCACGACGCGCGCAGCTTCCGCCGGGGCGGTTGGTGGCAACACGCCGCCGACGAGGCACGCGCGATCCGCGAGGGTGTGGGCCTGATCGACGCGACCGCTTTCACCAAGCACAGGGTCAGTGGGCCGGGGGCGACCGCGTTCCTTGACTGGTTCACCACGAACCGGCTGCCGAAGGTCGGCCGCATCAACCTGACCTACGCGCTGACCACAGCGGGCACCACCCGAACCGAATACACCATCGTCCGGCTGTCCGAGGAAGAGTACTACCTTGTGTCCGCCGGGGCCTGGACGGCCTATGACGGCGACTATCTGCGCAAGGCGATTGCCGACAAGGAAGCCGAGTTCGGTCGGATCGAAGTGCAGGACGTGACCAGCCAGTGGGGTGTTTTCGCAATCGCCGGGCCGCGCGCGCGCGATGTGCTGAAGGCGGTGGTGAAGGACGCGGACCCGGACAGCGTGCTGGGCAACAAACGCTTTCCCTGGCTGTCGGCGCAACAGATCGAGCTTGGCATGTGCCCGGTGCGCGCCATCCGCGTCGCCTATACGGGCGAACTGGGCTGGGAACTGCATCACCCGATCGAGATGCAGAACTACCTGTTCGACCTGCTTGAGAAGGCCGGCGCGGCTTTCGACATGAAACTGGTGGGCGCACGGGCCCAGAACTGGCTGCGGCAGGAGAAATCCTATCGCGCTTTCGGCAACGAGCTGGGCCGCGACGCGACCCCGCTGGAGGCCGGGCTGGACCGGTTCGTGGATCTGGACAAGGATTTCCACGGCAAGCAGGCGATGCTGGATTTCGGCATCCGGTCGAAATGCGTCACGCTGCTGGTTGACGGGCCGGACGATGCCGACCCGTGGGGCCGCGAGGCGATCTATGCCGGTGGCGTACATGTCGGGCGGCTGACCTCGGGCGGCTGGTCCGCCGCATTCGGCAAGTCGATCGGCATGGGCTATGTGCGCCCGGACTGCGCCGAGGTGGGCACGGTGCTGCAGGTGAAGATGTTTGACCGGCTTTGGACCGCCACGGTGACCGAGGACAGCCCCTACGACCCGCAGAACGTGCGCATCCGTGCCAACGACCCGGCGCTTGTGGCGCCGGCGCAGGCCGCAGCGGAATAAGGTGCGCGTGCGACGCCGGCCCGGCCCTGATTGCCGGGTCGGGCCGGGCTGTGCCTTGTGCCTGTCCCGACCGGGTCAGACGGAAACGAATAATTCCGTTTTGCCCCAGCGTTAACCAATGGCATAATCTCCCCACAATAACTCTTGTCTTGGGGAGATTATTGTCAATGAAGTGTTTTTCACCGCATGTCCTTGCCGTCGCCCTGTCCGCCTCTTGCGCGCAGGCCGCCTCGATCTCGGATTTCGATCTTTCGCAACTCGTGTTCGACGTCCAGACCGAGGCCGTGACCGGGCCGAATTAGGGTAGATACACTGGACGTTCGGGTCTGACAGGCAGCACAATCGGCTTTTCTATTCTCGCCTACGATCCCCTTGCGGATGTAAGCGCGACGCAAGCCTTTGAATTTCCGGGCGTGACCGGGCTGGGCAGTCCAGCCTTCGAACATGTCCATGTTGGTCGCCAATTTACAATCAGTTTCGACAGCGAAATCTCGCGGCTTCTGATCTATGCGGAGAACGGCGGGACCGCCTTGCTGACCGGGATCGACCTGGGATTTGCGCCGTGCGATTTCGGTGGCGCGACCGCTGCCAGCGGAGCGACGGGGTTCACGGTGAACACGTCGCACACAGCGTCGTACTTCCTCTACGAATTCGCTACGCCGACAACCTCAGTCGTCAACGTCTTCTCCGGCGGAACGAGCGACGGATTCGACATGGCCTTCTTCGCGCAGGCGGCTCCGGGCGCACAGGTGCCGCTTCCGGCAGGTCTGCCGCTGGTCCTTGCCGGCCTGGGCGCGCTGGTGATGCTGCGCCGACGCATCTGAGGGCGATCCGCGCCGACGATCCGGACCGGGTGGCTCCGTCGCAGGTTGCGGCGGAACTGGCATCGGCAGAGCCGCCGCAGAGGTCCGCCGCCGCTGTCAGCCCTGGCGGCGCCGCATTGCGCCAAGGGCGCCGAATGCCGCGAGGCTCAGCCACAGCCCGGCGGGCAGCGGCACTTGCGGAACGGCGATCCCGCCGATCTCCGTCGAGAAGATCGTGTTCGGATCGCCACCGAGATAGCCGATGATCCGCATCCGCCCGTTCGTGTTGAAGCTGCGCGCATCGGTCAGGATCGCCGGGAACAGGCTTTCCTCCTGCGCCCCCGGCGCGATGGCGTCGATTTGCAGCGGCGTGTCGAAGCGGAAGGTCAGGCGGTTTCCGTCTGCGCTGCGCGAGACGCTCGAAAAGCCGGTGTCGCCGTCTCCGTCGGTCCGGAAATCGACATCCGTGGTGAAGCTGCCCCAGCCGTCGATCAAGAACGAGGTGATGAAGAAGGTTCCGCCGTCGATGTTCAGAGTGTCCCGGATTCTGGGCCCGAAGATCAGATCGCCGGTTACGTTGGAGACGCTGACGCGGTTCTGAACGGCACCTGCGACATTCGTGAACGGAGTGATCGGTGTCGGGTCTATGGCGAATGCGAGAAGATTGTCATTGATGACGATCCCGCCGAGTTCGGGCCTTGCCGCCGACGTGGTCCCGGCCGGGGCGATCACGCCGCCGGGCGCAAGCGGGAGCGCCGCTGCGGGCAGGCCCCAAAGCGCGATCGGTGCCGCCAATGCGGCGATGCAGTTCATGATACGGAAAGCCATGGCAGTATCCCCAATGTAAGATTACGCTAGGGAAATTATACCACGGGTTGCAAACAGCGGCGCATCCGGATTTCCGGACTTTGCGTCAGTTCCGGGCCGGTTCCGCCAGCTCGTCGAAGCATTCCAGCGCCTTCGCGGCATACATCAGCGACGGCCCGCCGCCCATCTGAACGCACATCGACAGCACCTCGCCGATCTCGTCGCGGGATGCCCCAAGGCGCACCAGTGCATCGATGTGAAACGCGATACACGGCTCGCACCGGTCTGCGACGGCGATCCCCAGCGCGACGAACTCCACCGTCTTGGCGTCCAGCGCTTTGGGTTCCTTCGCCGCCTTGCCAAGCGCGCCAAACCCTTTCGCAGTTGCGGGTTGCAGCGTGTTGAACGCCCGTAGCGCGCCGCGCATGTCCTTGATCTTGTCTGTCCAGTTCATAGTGCCTTCCTTGGCCGCCGAAACTCCGGTCCGGTATTGCATACTTGGCCGGAACCCCGCCGTGACCCAATGTGACACCCGGGCGCAATCGCCTGGGTTCGTGGTGTGTCGCGGCGCACTGTAGAACCCGTCTGGCCCGGTCATCATGGCCAGAGTGTTGTTGACGAGTGTCCGGTTTCCAAACGCGACGTGGACGGAGGAGGGAGAAGACCATGATCATCCGCAGCATCGAAGCGATCCTGAGTGATCGCCCGTTTCACACCATCACACCCGATCGCAGCGTGCGCGATGCCTGCCTGCAAATGGCGGAGGCCGATGTCGGAGCGCTTGCCGTCATGGCGCAGGGCCGTCTTGTCGGCATCCTGAGCGAGCGGGACGTGATCCGCAAATGCCTTGCTAGCGGGCGCCGCACAGACGAGACGCGCGTGGCCGAAATCATGACCGCCGATCCCGTAACGATAGATGCCGCTGCGCCACTGGCCGATGCCATGGGGGCGATGGTGACAGGCGGCTTCCGGCACCTTCCGGTCACGCGCTCGGGTGCCGCGGTCGGTATGCTGTCGATGCGCGACATCCCGACCGAGTATCGCCTGATGTTCGAACGGTTCCGCGAATATGCCGGACCGGCCGCCGCCGTCGGTGCCGGGGCGGGCCATGTCGGCGATGGGTCCGCCATCGCCGCGCAATAGCCGGCGCCGGACACGGCAACGCCGCCGGGTCGACCCGGCGGCGTTGCGAAGGGAGCGGTGGACCGCCGGTCAGTTCGGGATCGCGCCGGTCAGACCTTCGACATAGAAGTTCATGCCTGCGAGCGTGCCGTCATCGGCAACCTCGCCTTCGGCCAGCCACGCAGAGCCGTCCTGCTTGGTGAGCGGCCCGGTGAACGGGTGGTAGGTGCCACTGGCGATGCTGTCCATCAGCGCGCGCGCCTCGTTCGCCACGTCTTCGGGGACGGCATCGGTGATCTCGCCGATCTCGACCATGCCCTCGTCGATCCCGTGCCAGACCTGCTGGCTTTCCCAGGTGCCGTCCATCACCGCCTGCACGCGGTCGATGTAGTAGGGAGCCCAGTTGTCGATGATCGAGCTGACGCGCGGGCTGGGCTTGTACTGCGCCATGTCCGACGCCTGCCCGAAGCCGATCACCCCGCCGGCCTTCTCGGCGGCGGACAGCGGCGCGGTGCTGTCGGTATGCTGAAGGATCACGTCGGCGCCCTGTTCGATCAGCGCGGTGGCGGCGTCCGCCTCGCGGGCCGGATCATACCACGTGTTGGCCCAGACGATCTTGAATTCCACCTCCGGGTTGGCCTTGCGCGCGTGGATGAATGCCGCGTTGATGCCGCGGATCACCTCGGGGATCGGGAACGACCCGATATAACCGATGATATTGCTTTCGGTCATCTTGCCGGCGATGTGCCCTTGGATTGCGCGGCCTTCATAGAAGCGGGCCGAATAGGTCGACACGTTGTCGGCGGTCTTGTAGCCGGTGGCGTGTTCGAACTTCACGTTGGGGAACTTTGCCGCCACGTTGATCGTCGGGTCCATGTAGCCGAACGAGGTGGTGAAGATCAGGTCGGCGCCGGACAGCGCCATCTGGGTCAGAACGCGTTCCGCATCGGCCCCTTCGGGCACGCTTTCCTGGAACACCGTTTCGACCTGGTCGCCGAAATGCTGCTCGACCGCCAGACGGCCCTGGTTGTGTTCGTAGGTCCAGCCGCCATCGCCGACCGGGCCGACGAACACGAACCCGACCTTGACGGGATCCTGTGCGAGGGCCGGGGCGGCCAGTCCGGCGGCGACCAGCGCGCCGGTGAGAAGGGTGGTCAGTCTGTTCATGTCAGCGTCTCCGTGTTGGTTTGCGTTTCAAGGGGGCAAGGCCGCTGCGGACCTCGCGTTCGATTTCGTCCCGCAGGTCGGCCTCGATTTCCTTTTCGACCTGCTGCGCGACATCCGTGTGGATCAGCGCCGATGTGATCAGTGCCGTGGGGACGGCGATGACTCCCAGCCCGATGAACAGCAGCGCCGTGGTGAACATGCGTCCTTCGGCCGTAATCGGGTAGATGTCGCCGTAGCCCACGGTGGTGAAGCTGACGACCGCCCACCAAAGCGCCATCGGGATGGACGAGAACGCCTCGGGCTGGGCGTCGTGTTCGAAGATGTAGATGCCCACCGCGGCGATGTAGAGGATGATGAGCGCAAGGAACGCAAAGACCGCCAGTTCCCCGCGCGTCTGGCGCAACGCTATTTCCAGCCGCATCAGCGCGCGGTTGGTGTGCAGCAGCTTGAGCAGCCGCACGAGGCGCAGCAGTCGCAGCGACCGCACCGCCGCAAGTTGCGGGGACACGTAGCTGAGCAGCGGCAGAACGGCCAGCAGGTCGACGATCCCCCAGAAGCTGAGCGCGTAGCGCAGCGGTTGCGGCGCGCAGACCAGCCGCGTGAGGTACTCCGCCGCGAAGACCAACAGCACGGCGAATTCGAACAGGTAGAGTCCGCGCTCCGCCCAGCCCGGCAGGTCCGGCACGGTCTCGAGCGAGATCGCAAGCCCGGACAGGAAGATCAGCGCCTGATGCGCCAGTGCGATGCCACGCCCGGCCCGCGGATGCGTGCCATCCAGGATCTGCGGTATCTCGCTGCGGTGCACGCGCGGGCCGTCCTTCCCGGGTCATGAGCTTGCGTGGAACACCCGGCCAAGCGCGGCGGGCGCATTGAGGGCGACCCTGCGCCGGTCCGACGACATGACGACCAGCACCAGAATGGTTATCAGATAGGGAGAGATGGACAAGAGTTCGACCGGCACCCTCACGCCCGCCGCCTGCAGGTTCAGTTGCAGCACGGTGATCCCGCCGAAAAGGTAGGCCCCGAGCAGCACGCGCCACGGCCGCCACGCGCCGAACACCACCAGGGCAAGCGCGATCCAGCCCGCTCCGGCTGTCATGCCCTCGGTCCATTGCGGCACCCGCACGAGGCTGACATAGGCCCCGCCAAGCCCCGCCATCGCCCCGCCGAAGACGATCGCCAGCACGCGGATGCGTACCACCTTGTAGCCGAGCGCGTGCGCGCTGTCGTGGCTTTCACCTACCGCGCGCAGGATAAGCCCGGCCCGCGTGTAGCGGAGGAAGGCCCAGACCGCCGCGGTCAGCGCGATGGCGACATAGACCAGAAGGTCATGGCGCAACAGCACCGGCCCGATCAGCGGGATGTCCGACAGCGGGCCGAAATCCAGCGACCCGGTCGGCGGTGGCTTGATCCCGACATAGCCCTGGCCGATCAGCGCCGAGAACCCAAGTCCGAACAGCGTCAGCGCGAGCCCTGTTGCCACCTGGTTGGACAGCAGCACCTGCGTGAGCAGCGCAAAAACCAGCGACAACCCTGCGCCGCCAAGCGCCGCGCCCGCGAAACCGAGAGCCGGGCTGCCGGTTTCCACCGCCACGGCGAAGCCGCAGATCGCCCCGGTGATCATCATCCCCTCGACACCGAGGTTCAGCACGCCGGACTTTTCCACCACCATCTCGCCAATAGCGGCGAACAGGATGGGCGTGGCCGCCACCATAAGCGAGGCGAGCAGCAGTTCGATCGAAATCCCGGCCATCACGCCACCTCCCGCGTACCGAAGCGCAGGCGGTAGTTGGACAGCACGTCCACCGCCAGCAGGAAGAACAGCAACATGCCCTGGAAAGCCTGAATCGCGGCGGCGGGCACACCCAGCATGAACTGCGCCAGTTCGCCCCCGATATAGGTCAACGCCATCAGCAACCCGGCCAGCAGGATGCCCACCGGGTGGAGCCGCCCGAGGAAGGCCACGATGATCGCCGTGAAGCCGTAGCCCGACCCGAAATCGATGCTGATCTGGCCCGCGGGGCCGGTCACCTCGAACAGGCCCGCCATGCCGGCCAGCAGCCCCGACAGACCAAGGCAGATCACCACCAGCCGCGTCGGGTTCACGCCGGCGAAGCGTGCCGCGCGGGGTGCGGCGCCTGTCAGACGGATCTGGAAGCCCAGAAGGTGCCGTGACAGCAGCGCGTAGGCACCGATCACGGCGACGAAGGCGGCCACCACGCCCCAGTGCATCCCCGTCCCGGTGATCAGTTCCGGGTTCGCCGCGGCGGGCCATTGCTGGAAGTTGCGCGATCCGGGAAAGCCGCCGCCTTCGGGGTTACGCAGCAGTCCCAGCGCCGCAGAGGCGAGGAGTTGTTCGGCCACATAGACAAGCAGCAGCGACACAAGGATTTCGTTTGTATTGAACCGCGTCTTCAGGATCGCCGGGATCATCGCCCAGGCCCAGCCCCCAAGCGCGCCCGCCATCACCATTGCCGGGAAGACCAGAACGCTGCCCGACGGATACATCGCAAGCCCCACGCCGGCCCCGCAAAGCGCGCCGACGATATATTGCCCTTCCGCACCGATGTTCCACACGCCCGCGCGAAACCCGAGGCTGAGGCCGATGGCGATCAGGATCAGCGGCCCGGCCTTGACCAGAAGCTGGGGGCGCGAATAGGCGGCGAACTGGTCGTTGAACAGCGGGTCGTAGAAGATCGTCCGGATCGCCTCGAACGGGTCCTTGCCAAGCGCGGCGAACATCAGCCCGCCCGCCACCATCGTGGCCAGCACGGCGACCGGCGGGGTCAGCACGGTCCATGCCTGCGACGGGGTGGGGCGCTTTTCCAGCCGGATCATGCGCGCCGGGCCTTATGGGCGGCGTGTGCATGGTCCGTGCGCCGATGCAACGGGACGGACGGCCCGGCGCACCGCGCCTTCGGGGTGGGGTCACTGTGCGGCATGGGCCACCTCCATGTCATGCGCGCCGCCCATCATCAGGCCGATCTCATCAAGACTCAGCCCGGCGGTGGCGCGCGGATCGGTCAGCCGTCCGGCGTTGAGCGCGGCGAAGCGGTCGGCGATCTCCATCAACTCGTCAAGGTCCTGGCTGATGACGATCACGGCGGCGCCTTGTCCTGCGAGGTCCAGAAGCGCCTGCCGGATCGTCGCCGCCGCCGCCGCGTCCACGCCCCATGTCGGCTGGTTCACCACCAGAACGCGGGGCGCCTGAAGGATCTCGCGGCCGATCACGAATTTCTGCAGGTTGCCGCCAGACAAGGCCCGTGCGGCCACGTCGGCATTGGGCGTACGCACGTCGAAGGCTTCTATGATCCGGGCGGCGAAGGCGCGCGTTGCGGCCCAGTTGACCAGCCCGTGCGGTGCGAGTTTCTCGCGCACCGACCCGGTCAGCAGTGCGTTTTCCACCAGCGTCATGTCGGGTGCGGCGGCATGGCCCAACCGTTCTTCGGGCGCGGCCAGCACGCCAAGGCTGCGTCGGGTCTGCGGGGGAAGCGCGCCGATATCCACGCCGTCCACGAATACCCGCCCCGGCTCCTGCAGGCTTTCGCCCGACAGCACGGAAAGGAATTCGTCCTGTCCGTTGCCTGCGACGCCGCCGATGCCCATCACCTCGCCGGCCTGCACCTTGAGGGACAGCGCGTGCAGGTTGGTTCCGAAGGGCGTGGCCGCAGGCAGGGACACGCCGCGCAGTTCCAGCAGCGTTTCGCCATTTTCGCGGTGGCGGCGTTCGGGCGTGTGCAGCGTGGTGCCGACCATCAGTTCGGCCATCTCGCGCGCGGTGGTCTCGCGCGGCACGCAGGTGCCGACGACCTTGCCCCGACGCAGCACGGTGGCCGCGTCGCAAAGCGCGCGGATCTCGTCCAGCTTGTGGGAGATGTAGAGGATCGCGGTGCCCTCCGACGACAGCTTGCGAAGGGTGGCGAACAGGATCTCTACCTCCTGCGGGGTGAGCACGCTGGTGGGTTCGTCCATGATCAGAAGGCGCGGGTTCTGCAGCAGGCAGCGGATGATCTCCACCCGCTGGCGTTCGCCGGCCGACAACTCGCCCACCAGTCGCGCGGGATCGAGCGGCAGGCCGTAATCATGGCTGACCTGACGGATGCTTGCCGCCAGTTCGCGCCGCCGTGGCGGATTTTCCATCCCAAGCGCGATGTTCTCAGCCACGTCCAGCGCCTCGAACAGCGAGAAGTGCTGGAACACCATCGCCACGCCGTTGGTCCGTGCCTCGGACGGGCGGTCGGGCGTATAGGGTGCGCCGCGCAAGGCCATCCGTCCGGCGTCGGGCTTCACGAGCCCATAGATCATCTTGACCAGAGTGGACTTCCCGGCGCCGTTCTCGCCCAGCAGTGCATGGACCTCGCCCGGCGCTATGCGAAAGCTTACGCCGTCATTGGCGATCACGCCGGGATAGGCCTTCGTCAGCCCGTCAAGGGCAAGCAGCGTGTCGGTCATGCCTCACGTTCCTCCGGCTGTTGCGCCCGGGCGGCGCGGGCCAGCAACGCGGCCCCCACCCCCAGCGCGATGGCCTGCGGGTGCTTGCCGAGCGAGGGATCGCCGATCGGGCAGGTGATCCGGCCGATCCGGTCGGGCGTGTGGCCGAGCGCGGCCAGCCGAGTGCGGAAGCGGGCCCATTTGGTGGCCGACCCGATCAGCCCCGCCCCGGCGAAGCCGTGGCACAGCGCGGCGTGGCACAATTCCAGATCGAGCGCGTGGGAATAGGTCAGGATCAGGTGGTCGGCGTCGCGCGGCGCGCGCGGCATCAGCGTGGCGGGTGCGGGCGCGGACAGCACCGTCACGCCGGACGGCACGTCTGCCGGGAAGCGGTCCAGGGCTGTGTCCACCCAGGTCAGCGCAAGGTCTGGCAGCGGCGAAAGCACGCCCACTAGCGCCCGCCCGACATGGCCCGCGCCCCAGATCCAGACTGTCCGCGTCGGCGCAAGCAGCGGTTCGAGGAACCAGCCTTGCGACAGAAGCGGGGCGGGGGCCAGCCCTTCGCCGCGCGCGCGCCGAAGCGCCCGCCGAAGCGCCAGTGGCGGGGCGTCGGGCCCGGCGAAGCGGCGCAGGTAGGGCGCGGACGGGTCGATGGTCTGCAGCCGCTCGGCATCGAAGATCTCGGTCACGAGACTCACCGCGCCGCCGCAGCACTGCCCCAGCGACGGACCGAGCGGGCAACGGCGCAGGCTGTCGCGCCCGCCTTGCGCCAGCGACTCTCGGGCAAGGCGGGCCGCGTCGTATTCCAGCGCGCCGCCGCCGATCGTGCCGCTTTGCCCGCCGTCCCAGACTAGCATCGCTGCGCCCGGCTCCCGCGGGGCGGAGCCTTGCGCCGCGGCGACAGCCACGCGGGCCACCCGGCCACGGGCCGCCACCGTGGCGCGCAGGGCGGCCAGATCGAAGCTCATGCCGCGCCCTCCCGCACCTGCCGGATGGCGGTCAGAAGCCGTTCGGGCGTCGCCGGCGCATCGAGTGCGGGGTAACGGCCCCTGCCGTCCGGCGCGCAGGCGGCCACCGCGTCAGAAAGCGCCATAAGCGCCGAGATGCCCAGCATGAAGGGCGGCTCCCCCACCGCCTTGGAGCGGTAGATCGTGTCGGCGCGGTTCGCGGCGTCGTGCAGCGCGACGTTGAAGATGCGGGGCCGATCGCCCATCGCAGGGATCTTGTAGGTGGAGGGCGCGTGCGTTCGAAGCCGACCCGCGTCGTCCCAGACAAGTTCTTCCATCGTCAGCCAGCCCGCGCCCTGCACGTAGCCGCCCTCGATCTGGCCGATGTCCAGCGCCGGGTTCAGCGAGGTGCCCGCGTCATGGAGGATGTCGGTGCGCAGGATGCGGTTTTCGCCGGTCAGCGTGTCGAGCACCACCTCTGTGCAGGCCGCGCCGTAGGCGAAATAATAGAAAGGGCGTCCTTCGCCCCGGATCCGGTCCCAACGGATGTCGGGCGTGCGGTAGAAGCCCGTCGCGCTGAGGCTGATCCGCGCCATGTAGCATTCCGCCGCCGCGTCCTCGAAAGGTATCACGTCGCCGCCGACATGAACGCGGCCCGCCTCGAAGCGGACCTGTGCCGGGTCGGCCTGCCGCACCTCGGCCAGATGGGCGGCCATGCGGCCCCGGATCGTATCGCAGGCAGCGGCGACGGCCATGCCGTTCAGGTCCGACCCGCTGGAGGCGGCGGTGGCCGAGGTGTTGGGCACCTTGCCGGTGTCGGTAGCGGTGATCTTCACCGCGCCCACGTTCACCCCGAAACGCGCTGCGGCGACCTGCGCGACCTTCTGGAACAGGCCCTGTCCCATCTCGGTGCCGCCGTGGTTCATGGCGATGGACCCGTCTTGGTAGACATGCACCAGGGCGCCCGCCTGATTGAGATGCGTCAGCGTGAAGGAAATTCCGAACTTCACAGGCGTCAGGGCAAGCCCGCGCTTGAGAACCGGATTCTGCGCGTTCCACTCCGCTACTGCCGCGCGCCGGGCGGCATAGTCGCAGGACTCTTTCAGCCGACCGGTCAGGTCGTGCAGGCAGAAATCCGTGACCTCCTGCCCGTACGGGGTGTGTCGCCCGGTATTCTGATCGGAAGACTCCCGGGCTCGCGCGTACTGCCCCGACTGTCCGGTGTCGTTGCTTGCCTCGGGGTAGAAGTTGGCCTGCCGGATCTCCAGTGCGTCCCGCCCCAGCGCATGGGCGATATGGTCCATCACCCGTTCGATGCCCAGCATTCCCTGCGGGCCGCCGAAGCCCCGGAAGGCCGTCGCGCTTTGGGTGTTGGTGCGCAGCCGGTGCGAGGTGATGCGCACTGCCGGCAGCCAGTAGGCATTGTCGGCGTGCAGCATGGCGCGATCGGCCACCGGAAGAGACAGGTCCATCGCCCAGCCGCATCGCGCATATTGCACGAATTCGATGCCCGTGATCCGCCCGGCATCGTCGAAGCCCGCGTGGTAGTCGATCCGGAAATCGTGGCGTTTGCCGGTGATCATCATGTCGTCATCGCGGTCGTAGCGCATCTTGGCCGGGCGGCCGGTGCGCGCCGCGACCAGCGCGCAGGCGATCGCCAGCGCGTTGCCCTGGCTTTCCTTGCCGCCGAACCCGCCGCCCATGCGCCGGGTTTCGACCCGCACGGCATGCATCGGCACACCGAGTGCGTGGGCGACTTTGTGCTGGATCTCGGTCGGGTGCTGGGTAGAGGCATGCACCAGCATGTCGCCACCTTCCTGCGGTACAGCGGCGGCGGCCTGGCCTTCGAGGTAGAAATGCTCCTGCCCGCCGATCTCGATCCGGCCTTCGACCCGGTGCGCGGCTGCGGCTATGGCGGCCGCCGGATCGCCGCGGCCATAGATCCGCGGGCCGTCCTCGAACCGGGTGCCCGCGGCCAGCGCATCGTCGATGCCGAGGATCGGGGTGACCGCGTCGGTCACGGCACTGGCGGCGCGGGCGGCCTGGCGTGCGGCAAGGTGGCTGTGCGCGGCCACGAGGAACAGCGGCTGTCCGAGATAGTGGATCGTGCCGTCGGACAACAGGGGTTCGTCATGGTTGGAGGGCGAGCAATCCGGGTTGCAACCCAGATCCGCTGCCGACCACGCCCCGACCACGCCGGGCGCGGCCCGCACTGCCGCAAGGTCCAGCCCCGTCAACCGCCCGGCGGCGATGTCGCTGAGCCCGAAGGCAAGGTGGAGCGCGCCCGCGGGCAGCGGGATGTCGTCCACGTAGCGGGCCTGGCCGGTGACGTGCAGGCGGGCCGCGTCATGGGGCAGCGCCGCGCCGGGGCCGTGCGATGCCTGCGCCGGGAGCTTCGGATCTGCGTTCATGGCGTCACCTCCAGCGCCGAGACGGCGGTGCCGCGATCCTCCGCAAGGCAGCGGCGCAGCAGGTTGCGGGCGCTTTCAAGCCGGTAGGCGGCGCTGGCCCGCATGTCGCTGAGCGGCTGGAAATCCTTGGCGAAGGCGGGCAGGGCGGCTTCGACCTTCGCGTCGGTCCAGGGGCGGCCGGTCAGGGCGGCTTCGACGGCTGCGGCGCGCTTGGGGATGCCGGCCATGCCGCCGAAGGCGATACGCGCGTCGGTGACGATGCCGTCGTCGACGGTGATGCGGAAGCAGCCGCACAGCGCCGAGATGTCCTGATCGAACCGCTTGGAAATCTTGTAGCAGCGCAGCCGGTCCGGCTGGCGCGGGATCGTCACCGCCTCGACGAATTCGCCGGGAGCGCGGTCCTGCTTTCCGTAGTCGAGAAAGAATTCCTCAAGCGGCAGGGCGCGGCGGACGCCGCCGCGGCGCAGATGCAGCGTCGCGCCAAGCGCGATCAGCGCGGGTGGGCTGTCGCCGATCGGCGAGCCGTTGGCGATGTTGCCGCCGATGGTGGCGGCGTTGCGCACCTGCACCGATCCGTAGCGGCGGATCAGGGCGGCGAAAGAGGGATGGTGGGCCTCCATCACAGGGAGAAGGTCGCTGAGCGTGGCCATCGCGCCGATCCGGATCGTGTCGTCCGAGACGGTGATACCGCGCAGATCCTCGCAGCCGTTCAGGAAGGCGACAGGCCCCAGGTCGCGGAACTGCTTGGTCACCCAAAGCCCGACATCGGTGGCACCGGCGATCAGTGTGCCGCCAGGGTTCGCGAGGTACCAGTCGGCCAGCGCGTCTGCGCTGCCGGGGCAGGCCGGAGCGGCGGCGTCCGCCGCGCCGCCCGTGGCCGCCGGTGCGCCCGCCGCCGGGTGGCCGCCTTCGGTGCCGGTTGCCGCGGCCCCGCGCGAGGCGAGGTCCGGGGCGCGGAAGCGTGCGCATTCGGCGGCGATATGCGTCGGGACAGGCATCAGCGCCGCGGCATCCGCCGCCCGCGCGATCGGCGCATAGCCCGTGCAGCGGCAAAGATTGCCGGCAAGCTGCGTGTCGTGGTCCCGCGCGCCGTTCGCATGCGCCACCGCCATCGACATCACGAAGCCGGGCGTGCAAAATCCGCATTGCGCGCCGTGGTGTTCGATCATCGCCTGCTGCACAGGGTGCAGCGCACCATCGGGTGAAGTCAGCCCTTCGACCGTCCGCACGGCCTTGCCGTCCAATTGCGGCAGAAACAGGATGCAGGCGTTTAGCGCACGGGCGCCGGTCCGGTCTGTGACCATCACCGTGCAGGCCCCGCAATCGCCTTCGTTGCAGCCTTCCTTGGTTCCCGTCAGGCCCCGCGCCTCGCGCAGCCAGTCCAGAAGAGTGCGCGTGGGCGGCTCGCCCTCGATGCGCACAGACTCCCCGTTCAGAGTGAACTCCACCATGGTGCAGAAATCTCGCCGCCTTACCCGTTTCGTGGATCCCATAGGGGACTGGTCGATGCGGCGTAGACCAGCCCGGACCTTTTGCGCGGTCAAGAAGACAGGCGATTTGCGCGTTTGGCAAGGGGAAGCTGCCCCGAAAACGGGCATCGCCCGCGCGCTTGCCCGCGTGCCGGGCAGTTTCGCCCGCGCAGGCTTCGGCGCTCCGGGGTGCTGGCGGCCCTGATTACGCCTTTTGCGGCGGCGCACCCCAAGATATGGTGGTGCTATGCCCGAGACACCGCGATTCATCCACCTGCGCCTGCACACCGAATACTCCCTGCTGGAAGGAGCGGTGCGACTGAAATCGCTGCCCGGTCTCATCGCGGGGCTGGGCATGCCGGCCGTCGCCGTGACCGACACCAACAACATGTTCGGCGCGCTTGAATTCTCGGTCGGGGCGGCCAAGGCCGGGGTCCAGCCGATCATCGGCTGCCAGTTTGACCTAGCCTATGCGCCGCCCGAACCGGGAGGCCGGGCGCTGCCGCCCGCGCCGCTGGTGCTGCTGGCGCAAAACGAGGTGGGTTATCGCAACCTGCTGAAGCTTAACTCCGCGCTCTATCTTGGCAAGGCGGGGGAGTTGCCGCAGGTCACGTCCGAAGACCTGGCGGCCCATTCGGACGGGCTGATCGCGCTGACTGGCGGGCCAGACGGGCCGGTCGGGCGTCTGCTGCGCAGTGGCCACCGGGCCCGCGCCGAGGCGCTGGTGCAGCGCCTGTCCGAGATCTACCCGGCGCGGCTTTACATCGAGTTGCAGCGCCACCCCGGCGAGGACGGCGCCCCAGAGGCCGAGACGGCGACCGAACGGGGACACGTGGAAATGGCGTATGCGATGGGCTTGCCGCTGGTGGCCACGAACGACGTCTATTTCCCCGAAGCGAAGATGTACGAAGCGCATGACGCGCTGATCTGCATCGCCGAAGGGGCCTATGTCGACCAGTCGCAACCGCGGCGGCGGCTGACCCCGCAGCATTACCTGAAATCGCCCGAAGAGATGGCGACGCTGTTCGCCGATCTGCCCGAAGCGCTGGAAAACACGGTCGAGATCGCACGCCGCTGTGCCTTCCGTGCCAAGACGCATGACCCGATCCTGCCCCGCTTCGCCGAAAACGAGGTGGAAGAACTGCGCAATCAGGCCCGCGCGGGGCTGGCCGCGCGGTTGGCGGTGATCCCCCATGCCGCGCCCGTCCCGGATTACGAGGCGCGGCTGGAGTTCGAGCTGGGCATCATCGAGGGGATGGGCTTTCCGGGCTACTTCCTGATCGTCGCCGATTTCATCAAGTGGGCGAAGGAGCACGACATTCCGGTAGGGCCGGGGCGCGGGTCCGGCGCTGGGAGTCTTGTCGCCTATGCACTGACGATCACCGACCTTGACCCGCTGCGTTACTCGCTGCTGTTCGAGCGGTTCCTGAACCCCGATCGCGTATCGATGCCCGATTTCGACATCGACTTCTGCATGGACCGCCGCGAGGAGGTGATCCACTACGTGCAGGAGAAGTATGGCCGCGACCGGGTGGGGCAGATCATCACCTTCGGTGCGCTTCTGTCCAAGGCGGCGGTGCGCGATATCGGGCGCGTGCTGCAGATGCCCTACGGGCAGGTGGACCGCTTGTCCAAGATGATTCCGGTGGAGGGTGTGAAGCCTGTCAGCATCGAGAAGGCGCTGGCGGACGAACCGCGCCTGCGCGAGGAAGCCCGCCGCGAGGAAGTTGTGAACCGCCTGCTGACCTACGGCCAACAGGTCGAGGGGCTGCTGCGCAACGCGTCCACCCATGCCGCCGGCGTGGTTATCGGCGATCGGCCGATCGACGAGCTTGTCCCGCTTTACCAGGATCCACGGTCGGACATGCCCGCAACGCAGTTCAACATGAAATGGGTCGAACAGGCGGGGCTGGTGAAGTTCGACTTCCTCGGCCTGAAAACGTTGACGGTAATCCAGAACGCGATCGAACTGATCCACGGCGCGGGGCGCCCGCTGCACGTCGCCGCCGACGGCACGGTGATCTACGAGCCGTTCGAGGGGGCGGAGAACGACATCGGCCAGATCCCCCTGGACGACGAAAAGACCTACCGGCTTTACGCAAGCGCAAAGACTGTGGCGGTGTTCCAGGTGGAAAGCTCGGGCATGATGGACGCACTGCGCCGCATGAAGCCGACATGCATCGAGGACATCATCGCCCTTGTCGCGCTTTACCGTCCCGGCCCGATGGAGAACATCCCGACCTTCTGCGAGGTCAAGAACGGGCTGCGGGAGCGCGCCTCGATCCATCCCAGCATCGACCACATCCTGGACGAGACGCAGGGCATCATCGTCTACCAGGAACAGGTGATGCAGATCGCGCAGGAAATGGCGGGCTACACGCTGGGCGGCGCCGATCTTCTGCGCCGCGCCATGGGCAAGAAGATCCAGGAGGCAATGGACGCCGAACGACCCAAGTTTCTTGCGGGAGCCGCGAAGAACGGGGTGGACAAGGACAAGGCGCTGGAGGTGTGGAACCTTCTCGACAAGTTCGCCAATTACGGCTTCAACAAGTCGCACGCCGCCGCCTATGCCGTGGTCAGCTACCAGACCGCATGGCTGAAGGCGAACCACCCGGTGGAATTCATGGCCGGCGTGATGAATTGCGACATCCACCTCACCGACAAGCTGGCCGTCTTCGCCGAAGAGGTTCGCCGCGGGCTGGGGATCGAGGTCGTACCGCCCTGCGTGAACCGCTCCGCCTCGCGCTTCACCGTGTCCGAGGGACGGCTTGTCTACGGGCTGGGCGCGCTCAAGAATGTCGGGATCGAGGCGATGCGCCTGATCGAGGACGCCCGCGCCGCCGAGGGCGGCAAACCCTTCGTGACGCTGTTTGATTTCGCAAGGCGAGTGGACCTGAAGCGGATCGGCAAGCGCCCGCTTGAAATGCTGGCCCGCGCCGGTGCCTTCGACGAACTGGACCGCAACCGCCGCCGTGTCTTCGGTGCGATGGATGCGCTGATGGCCTATTCTGCCGCCATCCACGACCAGCGCGCTTCGGCGCAGGTGTCGCTGTTCGGCGAGGCGGGGGACGATCTGCCCGAACCGCGGCTGCCGCAGGTGGACGACTGGCTGCCGATGGAACGACTGGGCGAGGAACACATGGCGATCGGCTTCTACCTGTCCGGCCATCCGCTGGACGACTACATGGCGGCGCTGAAACGGTCGGGCGTGAAGACGCTGGCAGAGGTGGAGCAGGCCGCCCGGCGCGCTCCACTGGTTGCCAAGTTGGCCGGGGCCGTGGCTGCGCGTCAGGAACGCAAGTCGGCGCGCGGCAACCGCTATGCCTTCGTCAGTCTTTCGGACCCGTCGGGCCTGTACGAGGTCACCGTCTTCTCCGAGACGCTGGAGGCAGCGCGGGAGAATCTGGATCCGGGCTGCAACGTCGTTCTAAGCGTGGAAGCGACAATCGAGAGCGACCAGCTCAAGCTGCTGTGCAAGGGTGTGACCCCTGTGGACGATGTCGTTGCCGGGGCGGGCGTGGCCGGCCTGAAGATCTATTTCGACCCGCATGCCGATGTCGGACCGGTAGTGTCTCTGCTCGACCGGGTGACGAAGGACAGCCCGCGCCGCGCGCGCGCGCCCGTCAGCCTGTGCCTTCTGGTCAATGATGGCGATCTGGCCGAGGTGGATATCCCGCTGCCACACCCATGTGCGATCACGCCCCAGATCCGAAGCGCGGTGAAGTCGCTTCACGGCGTCGTCATGGTCGAGGACATGTAGGAAACCCTTTCGTCCCGACTGCGCGCTCAAGCTCATCTATTCCAGTGGACGGAAATCGTGACATTTGTGGGCCTCTGTCAACGTCGGCGCAAGATCCGGCCACGGGGCGGAGCAAAAGTCGTCCGGTCTGGGCGTGATCGGTGCCTTGGCAAATGCGCTCCGCACATAGCAGTCGGTTGCCAAGGCGCCTTGGTCCGCGAGGACCAAACTCGGTCTTGGTTCAGTAGTTCTGCCGGGCCATGCTTTGAGCGAGGCGATAGCTGTCGCCGTTCATCTCCAGGATGCTGACATGGCGGGGCACGCTGTGGGGCTTCACGATGGACAAGGTCGCGGCCGAGGGCCCGGTGCAGGTCCCTTCGGGCGGAACGGCCTGCGTTACGGCAGAGCAGGTCGGCGCGGCGGCGGCGGGCGCGGTCGAGCGCTCCGGACCGCATGCCGCCTGGCCGATCGGGGGCGAAAACCTCTCGTACCGAGAGATCTACGGCATGTTCGCCGATGCGCTCGGGGTCACGCCCGACTTCGTCCCGGCGGACACAAGCGCTGCGCACGCAGCGGCCGAAGCACAGCGGCGCCGTCTCGCCGACGCGGGGATCGAGACCGGTTACGATCCGCTCGATGTCGCCCTCTGGCAGGAGCAGGACCTGTTTCTCGACCCAGGCCCAGCGATGACCGCGCTCGGATACCCGCCCGACGACATCGCGAGAGCCATCCGGGACACCGTCGACGCCACGCGCAAGCATGGCGGTCAGGGTCCCGCCTCACTCACGAAGCCTACATGACCCAGTTCCATGTTCCCACCGACCCCGCGACGTTCGTTCCTGATCGCTTCGCCGGTCAGGTGATGCTTGTGACCGGCGGTGGCGGGGGCATGGGCCTTGCCTGCGCGACACGCGCCGCGCGCGAGGGCGCCGCCGTGGTTCTTGCCGACATCAACGAGGAGGCTGCAACGGCCGCCGCCGCGGAAATATCCGGCGCGGGCGGACAGGCACTCGGGATCGGAGCCGACATCACCAGCCGGGACGACTGCACGCGCATGGTCGAGTCGGTCGTCGAGGCCTATGGCGGGCTCGACGTCGCGATCAACAACGCCGGCGTGATGGATGGCGGCCGCGACGGCCAGCCTGCGCCCCTGCACCTTGCCAACGACACCTATATTCGCGGCACTATCGAGATCAACGTGCTGGGCACCATGTATGCCTGCGCGGCCGAACTTTCCCGGATGGTCGAGCAGCAGCGCGGCGGCGCCATCGTCAACGTGGGCTCCCACACGGCCCTGACGGGGAGCGTGGGAACGCCCGCCTACGTGGCCAGCAAGCACGCGATCAGCGGGCTCACCCGCGCCATCGCGATGGACTACGCGCCGCACGGGGTTCGCTGCAACTCGGTCAACATGTGCGCGACGGACACGCCGATGCTGGAGCGCGCGATGGAGTTCGTGAGATCGCGCCACACGGAGGACAAGCCGGACACGCCGCGCGCCACGATGAAGTCTTCGGCGCTCATCGGCCGTGTCTCCACCGTCTGGGAGCAGGCGGCGGTCATCCTCTTCGTCGCTTCTCGGGACGCCAGCTACATGACCGGGGCGCTTGTCGCCTCCGACGGTGGGTGGACGGCCTACTGAGAGAAACGCCCCGTATGCGACGGCGCTTGGTGCATTCTTGAGGTTCGAGAGCCGGGCAATCGACGTGCTGCCGGTATGGTACTCTGGGCATCGTGAAGACCCACTCTGGGTCATTCATGGTGTGGACCGGCCTTGATGCTGCAACCGCCCCCCGGCGTCATCGATGTGCCGAGGTGGGATCGCAACAATCCGTATTGGGAGGCGGTCATGTCGGAGATTATCACGGTCGGACTGGATCTGGCGAAGAATGTGTTCCAGGTCCACGGCGCAGACAGCGAAGGCAGAGCTGTTTTACGAAAGAAGCTCAGAAGAGCTCAAGTGATTGAGTTCTTCGCCAAGTTACCGCCCTGTCTCGTGGCGATGGAAGCCTGCGGTGGCGCCCATTTCTGGGGGCGGGAGCTGGCACGGCTCGG
Source organism: Meridianimarinicoccus roseus (assembly GCF_003172915.1). Classification (GTDB taxonomy): domain Bacteria; phylum Pseudomonadota; class Alphaproteobacteria; order Rhodobacterales; family Rhodobacteraceae; genus Meridianimarinicoccus; species Meridianimarinicoccus roseus. The sequence continues at coordinate 185 of NZ_QGKU01000052.1, read as the reverse complement.
CCATGACATCAGACTGATCCCGCCTGCCTACGTGAAGCCGTTCGTCAACCGGCAAAAGAACGATGCAGCTGACGCGGAGGCGATCCGCGAAGCTGCGCAGAGACCGAACATGCGCTTCGTGCCCGTGAAGAGCGAAGAAACGCAGGGGGCGGCCAGCGTCTTCCGCGTCCGGGAATTGCTCGTCC
>NZ_QGKU01000051.1 GCF_003172915.1 Meridianimarinicoccus roseus | reverse complement strand
CGCGTCCTCAGAATTCGACGACGGCGCGGATGGATTTGCCTTCGTGCATCAGGTCGAACCCGTGGTTGATCTCGTCGAGGGTCAGCTTGTGGGTGATCATCGGGTCGATCTCGATCTTGCCGTCCATGTACCAGTCCACGATCCTCGGCACGTCGGTGCGCCCGCGCGCCCCGCCGAAGGCCGTGCCCTTCCACACACGCCCCGTCACCAGCTGGAACGGCCGCGTCGCGATCTCGGCACCCGCAGGCGCCACCCCGATGATGATGCTCTCGCCCCAGCCCTTGTGCGCGCATTCCAGCGCCGTGCGCATCACGCCCACATTGCCCGTCGCGTCGAACGTGTAGTCCGCCCCGCCCCCGGTCAGCGCCACAAGATGCGCCACCAGGTCGCCGTCGACCTTCGACGGGTTCACGAAATCGGTCATCCCGAAGCGCCGCGCCATCTCGGCCTTGTCGTCGTTCAGGTCCACGCCCACGATCTGGTCCGCGCCCGCAAGCCGCAGCCCCTGGATCACGTTCAGACCGATCCCGCCAAGCCCGAACACCACGCCCCGGCAGCCGATCTCGGCCTTGGCGGTGTTGATCACCGCGCCGATCCCCGTCGTCACGCCGCAGCCGATGTAGCACACCTTGTCGAACGGCGCGTCCGGGCGGATCTTCGCCAGCGCGATCTCAGGCACGACCGTGTGGTTGGCGAAGGTCGAGCAGCCCATGTAGTGGTGGATCGGCGTGCCGTCGAGCATCGAGAACCGCGTCGTGCCATCCGGCAGAAGACCCTGGCCCTGCGTCGCGCGCACCTTCTGGCACAGGTTCGTCTTCGGGTTCAGGCAGTACTCGCATTCGCGGCACTCCGGCGTGTAGAGCGGGATCACGTGGTCCCCCACCGCAAGGCTCGTCACGCCGGGGCCGACCTCCACGACAACGCCCGCGCCCTCGTGACCCAGGATCGCCGGAAAGATCCCCTCGGGGTCCGCGCCCGAACGCGTGAACTCGTCCGTGTGGCAAAGACCCGTGGCCTTCACCTCCACAAGAACCTCCCCGGCCCGCGGGCCGTCAAGCTCCACGTCCATGATTTCAAGCGGCTTGCCTGCCTCAACGGCAACAGCGGCGCGTGTTCGCATGTCTGCGTCCCTTCTTTTCCCAGACCCCGACAATGTTCCAAAAGCCACAGGGATTCAACGACGCCGCGACGGGTCTTGAACAGTCCGCGACGCTGACGCAGGTTGCCGGAAAAGAGGTTTGAAATGCGTGTGACCCTTGCACTACCGCTGCTGGCCGCCTGCCCGATCCTGATCTCGGCCTGCGCGCCGTCCGCCCCGACCGGGCCCGAACCCGCGGCCGCCCCGGCGGTCCCCTGCGAGGCGAGCTTTTTCGAAAATCTGAAAGGCGAACCGATCGAGGTGGTGGACAGCATCGTCACCCCCCTGCGCGTGCGCGTGCTGGGCGCCGACGACTTCGTGCCCCGCGACTTCGACCCGAACCGCCTGACCTTCACCACAGCGCCCGACGGCACCGTCAGCCGCATCTTCTGCGGCTAAGGCCGGGGGCCGCCCAAACCCGCCCACACACGCCAGGCCATGCCGCGGGCAGGGGCCGGGACAGCCGATCCGCCGCCGGTCAGTGGAACGACAGAGGATAGGCTGTGTGCACCCACAAATGGCTGTCGGTCAGCTTCTGAACGATGCACAGCGCCTTCTTGATCTTCCGGTGCGCGCCATCCTGCGTGCGGCCATATAGCACCAGCGCGCTGACCGGGCCCGACAGGGTCGCGGTTATGACCTGCCCGCCGCGAAAACCCGAAAGCCCGCCTTCGGGCACAGCGGCGTCCAGCGCGGCAAGGCGGCGCTGCCCGCGCGGGGCGTTCAGCAGGTGGCGCACGGCAAGATACAGCGTCTCGCGGTCGTCGAAGGCGGACTTGCCGGGCGGGGCAAGCCCGTGCACATGGCGATAGGCATGTCCAATGCCGGTGCCGCGCCGGGCGGCCTGCGCAGCGCGGCTTGCCGATGCGTCCGCCTCCGGGTCTGCATCGGCGGGGACATCCGGTGCGCCGTTCAGCGCAACCTCCGCCGAGGCCGCGCCGCCCTCCTGCAACCGCCGCACGAGGCGGTCGAAATACTGCCCGTTGGCGGTCTCGATCGCGGCGACGACCTCGGCCTTGGTATAGATTTTCTGGACGGGCATGTCCGGTTCCTCCGCGGCGGCTTGCGCCGCTGACCCAACGTCAGAAACATAGGCGCAGGGGGCGCGCGCTGTAAAGTCTGCCCCCCCTCCAGCGGCCCCCGCCGACCCGGCCGCGCAGCTCCGCCCCCGGGTTCGGACTCGACTCCCGTCCCAGCCCCTGGGTAAAAGAACAAATGTAGAACATTATTGCTGCCACAATAATGCCGAATCGACGAATCCTTTCCCTGTGGTTCCCGCGACTGGGGGCCGATCGCCTGCTGCGCCGTGGACGCGTGCCGCCGGACACCCCCGTCGTGGTGATCGGCGGCCAGCGCGGCGCGCAGGTCGTCACCAGCCTGTGCCCGCTGGCCGAGGCGGCGGGCCTGCGGCCGGGACAGGGGCTGCGCGACGCGATGGCGATCTGCCCCGGGCTAGCCAGCTACCCCGCCGACCCCCGCGCCGAGTCGGCGCTGCTGTCAGCGCTGCGCCGCTGGGCCGGGCAGTTCACCCCATGGGTGGCCGAAGAGGCGCCGGATGCCCTGATGCTCGACATCACCGGGTGCAGTCACCTGTTTGGCGGCGAAGCGGAGCTGGCCGCGCGGCTGGCCGAAGGCTGCACCGACCTGGGGCTGAACGTCCGCATCGGGCTGGCCGACACGCCCGGCGCGGCCTGGGCACTGGCGCGGCACGGCGGCACGGCGGCGGCGGACCCCGGCGGGCAGGGCGACGCGATCGACCAGGAGGCCCGCGCGACCCGGTCCCGCGCGGCGCGGCGGCGCGGGCCGCTGGCACCGCGCACCGCACCGGCCGCCACCGCGCTGCGGGTCGGCGGCCCGGCCGGCGCCGGACCCGACCCGGCCGCGCCGCGCAGTCTTTGCCTCGTCTCGCCGCCCGGGCAGGTGCGCGCCACGCTCGCGCCGCTGCCTGTGGCCGGACTACGGCTTCCGCCCGGTGACGTGGCCGCGCTGGGGCGGCTCGGGCTGCGGCTGATCGGGGACCTGGCCGGGCAGCCGCGCGCGGCGCTGTCCCGGCGTTTCGGGGCGGGGCTGGTGCGGCGGCTCGACCAGGCGCTGGGGCTGGAACCGGAACCGCTGTCGCCGCACCGGCCCGGACCGCGTTTCGTGCTGCGCATGGCGCTGCCCGACCCGATCGGGCTGGAGGCGGACCTGCTGGCCGGGATCGACCGGCTGCTGCCCGCGCTGTGCGCCCGGCTGGCCGGGGCGGGCCAGGGCGCGCGCAGCATACGGCTGGAGGCGATGCGCTGCGACCACGTCACCGAGGAGATCGAGATCGGGCTGGCCGCCGCCACCGCCGATGTGGCGCGCATCCGCCCGCTGCTGGCGCTGAAGCTGGGCGGGATTGACGCCGGACCGGGGATCGACGCGCTGCGGCTGGGCGCGCCGCGCACGGAACGTCTGCAGCAACGGCAGCATCGGGGGCATCTCGACGCCGCCGAACAGGCCCGGCGCACCGGCCCGCTGGCCGCGCAGGAGGACCTCGTGGGGCGGCTGGGGGCGCGGCTGGGCAGCACGGCGGTGACCCGGCTGCACCCCGCCGACAGCCACATCCCGGAAAAGACGGCGACCACGCTGACCGCGGGCTGGTCGCAGGCGGCGGCGGCATGGCCGCCCGCACCGACCCCGCGCCCGGTGCTGGTCTGGCGGTCCGAACCCGTCACCCCGGTCACGCCAGAGGATCCGTCCCGCGTCGGCACCGGCGAGGCGGCGGGTCAGCGCCCGCCGCATCCCGACTACCGGCCGCCGGATGTCCGTTTGCCGCCGCCCGCCTGGTTCCGCTGGCGGCGGCAGGACCATGCCTGCCTTGAAGCGATCGGCCCCGAACGCATCGCGCCGGAATGGTGGCTGGACGATCCGCTCTGGCGCAACGGGGTGCGCGACTACTGGCAGGTCACCACCGGCAGCGGCGCACGGCTGTGGCTTTACTACGCCCACGGCGCGGCCCTTCCGGGCGGGTGGTTCTGCCAGGGAGCCTTCGCCTGACCCGGCCACCCGACGACGACACGGGCGGCGGATGGCACGGCATGAACGACCGGGCCGGCGACGCGGCGGCGCGAAGGTCGGCGCATGGCCGACAGCGGCGCGGACTCATACGGGACTCATACAACGCAATTACGCCCGTCCGGCGCGTCCGGCCCCACCACGGGGCGGCAATGCGCGGTCCAGAGGGGCGCGCAACGGCACGAACGGCGGAACGCAACATGACAGGACCACAGGACGGGACGATGACACAGCGGGCGAAGTCCTCTTCCGCCCGCTGCCATCCCTGTCCGGACACCGCGCCGCGGTGCCGGTCTGCCCCCGACCCCCGGCGCCGCAAATGTGGGGGCAATTGAACTGGCGCCGGGGTGCGACGCACCGCGCCACACCCTTTAGATAGCAGAAATATCCTTCATGATCAGTGGGTTCAGAAGCATAACTGCCCAGCTTTCGACACAGGTTTTCGGCAAAATCCGGCGACTGCGCAAGTCTCTGGAACCGCTTGATTTAACCCCGGCCCGGCCGCACACTCGGGTCATGACGATGCAACCGCCCTCCCCCGTTCCCGCCGCGGGTCCGATGCCCGAACAGGTCGCCTTCCACCGGACGGAACTCTCTGTGATCCTTACACTTTATGGTCGGATGGTGGCGGCCGGGGAATGGCGCGACTACGGCATTTCCTGCCTGAAGGACCGTGCCGTGTTCTCCGTGTTCCGCCGCACCGCCGAGAACCCGATCTACCGAATCGAGAAGGACCCGAAGCTGCGGGGCCGACAGGGCATGTACTCGGTGATCGGGATGGACGGCCAGATCCTGCGCCGCGGTCACGACCTGCGCACTGTGTTGCGGGTGCTGGAACGCAAGTTGATCCGCCCGGTCTGAACCCGGGTCTGACCCTGTCGGCCCGCCGTCTCAGCCCAGCCGCCGCCGCCCGGTGACAGGCCCGCCCCCCTGCCCGGCAATGCGCCGGATCGCGTCCTCGGCCCCTTCATAGACCACTGCCATGTGATGTGCGTTGGCATGGATCAGGGTGCTGTCATTGACCGCCATCGCCACGTGACCGCGCCAGAACACCAGATCGCCCCGCGCCAGCGGAGCATCGGCCGCCACCGCCTGCCCAGCCTCGCACTGCTGTTCGGCGCTGTCGCCAGGGCACGGAAGGCCGCAGGCCAGGCACGCCACCTGCACGAGGCCGGAACAATCCAGCCCCAGCCTGCTGTTGCCGCCCCACAGGTAGGGCGTGCCAAGGAACAGGTCCGCGACCGCCACAGGGTCCGCGAACCGGCGCCGCAGCGGCGCGACATGGGCCATCGGCACGAAAAATCCCGCATGGGTGCGCCCGAAGGCACCCGCTTCTGCCACAAGGGTCAACTGCGATCCTAGCGACAGGCTGGCCAGGTCCGCGGATTTGATGTCCGGCGCCGAATAGAGATGCGTCGCCAGCGACGTGATGTGATGCGTCGCCGCGACCGCCGCCCCAAGCTCGTCGGCCCGGACAACGCCGGTATAGCCGTCGCGCCGGGCGCGCACCGCGTGCCAGTCGCCATCCTGCCCCGTCAGCTCCACCACGTCGCCATAGAGCAGCTGGCGTTGGCGGGCGCCATCCGGGCGGTCAAGAATGTCTGCAACCGGAACGACGACCTGCGCCACGGTTTCCTGCTGGGACTGTCCGGTCATCGCGATCCGCCTGTCATGAAAGTTGCGCTGTGCCTATCTCATGCATCGCCGGCGTCAAGCAGACCCGGCAGCGCATGCAGGATCGCGCGCACGCCCTGCCCGACCCCACCCTTGGGGCGCGCCGGGGCGGCGGCCGGCTGCCAGCCGTAAATGTCGAAATGCGCATAGCGCGGGGTCTCGGTCACGAAGCGGTTGAGAAACAGCGCGGCGGTGATCGCCCCGGCGAACCCGCCCGACGGCGCGTTGTCCAGATCCGCGAACCCCGGCTCCAACATCGCTTCATAGGGGGCGTGCAGCGGCAGTTGCCAAACCGGGTCACGCATCGCTTGCCCTCCCGCCGCCAGCGCATGGGCCAGCGCCGCGTCATGGGTGAAGAACGGCGCGATGTCCGGACCGACCGCCACCCGCGCCGCACCGGTCAGAGTCGCCATCGACACCAGCAGGTCCGGCGGCGTTTCGTCCGCCAGCGCCAGCGCATCGGCAAGAACCAGCCGCCCCTCGGCATCGGTGTTGTTGATCTCAACGCTTTGCCCCTTGCGCGAGCGCAAGATATCGCCGGGCCGGAAGGCGGCGCCGGACACCGCGTTCTCCACCGCCGGGACCAGCACGCGCAGCCGCAAAGGCAGGGCCAGAGCCATGATCGTGTGCGCAAGGCCAAGCACCGCCGCTGCGCCACCCATGTCCTTCTTCATCAAACTCATGGAATTGCCGGGCTTCAGGTTCAACCCGCCCGTGTCGAAACAGACGCCCTTGCCGACCAGGGTCAGCGTCGGCCCTGCATCGCCCCAAGCCATGTCGATCAGGCGCGGCGCGCGCGGAGAGGCGCGCCCGACGGCGTGGATCATCGGGAACCCGGCATCAAGGAGCGCATCGCCGGTCGTCACCGCGACGCGCGCGCCATGCTCGGTTGCCAGCGCGCGGGCGGCCTGTTCCAGCTCGTCCGGCCCCATGTCATTGGAAGGCGTGTTGATCAGGTCGCGGGTCAGCGCCTCACCGGCCGCCATCGCGGCAATTCGGGGGGCATCGACACCGTCGGGGGCGATGAGCCCCGGCAGCGGCCGACCGGTCCCGGCATAACGGGTGAAGGCATACCCGGCCAGCAGCCAGCCAAGCGCCTGTTCGGCGGCGTCCTCCGGCCCGTCGGTCCCGTCAAGCCGCCATGCGCCTTCGGGCAGGTGCGGCACGGCTGCCGCGGCGGCGAACCGCCCGCGCGCCCGGGCCTGCGCATCGCCCAGACCCAGCGCCGCGGCGCCAACCCCGCCATCAGCCCCTGGCAGCAGGCACAGCGCGCCGACCGACGCCTTGAACCCCGCGCCCGTGACCCATGCCCGTTCCTCGGGCGCCAGCGTGCCGGTCCAGCGGTCAAGATCTTCGGCGGCGACAAGGTGCAGAACGCGCGCGCCGGGCGCGTCGGGAACGAAGCTCGGGGGCATGGGGGTCCTTTCGGCTGGTCTGGTCCGTGCCCGCCAACCCTAGGCCCCCGGCGCGGCGGCGGAAAGAGCCCGCGCGCCCCGCCGTCAAACGCTGTGATAGTGCGGATCCCAGACCGCCGAGAGCGACCGGTCGCCGACCCGCGAAAGTCGCGCCAGCGTGGCGTCCAGCCCGGCGCCGTCGCCCCGGCGCGCGCAGATCGCCACGCTGCGCGCGACGCGCTCCAGCTTGGGCAGGCCGATCCGGGCGCAGAGCGATTCCATGCCGACCGCAAGATCAATGATTCGTGCCGAGTCGCGCGCGGCGTAGGCGCGACCGATTCGGGCAAGCGACAAGGCAAGATCCTCCATCGCGTCGCAGATCAGGCGGTCCGCCTCCCGGTCGCCCACATCACGGTAGAGCCGGGTCAGGCGCCCTGCATCCACCCCGACTTGTTCTTCGAATTCCAGCATCCGCGCCATCTTCACCCCTTACCGTACCTGAGGCCACCCACGGGGCCGACCATAGAAACGGCAGGTTGAACAATTCCTTGCCCCTGCGGCGATTACTATCTCGAATTTCAATCGGATTGCGCGTAACGATCAGGACCATGACGACGCTTGCGCCCCCTTCCTTCGTGACCCGCCCGCTGCCAAATTACTTGATCCAGCGTTACCGGGGCTGGAAAGCCGTGGATTACTCCGAAAACCAGGTCTGGTACCGACGCCTTGCCACGGAAGGGCAGCGCCCGCGCTGCATGGTGATCAGTTGCTGCGACAGCCGGGTGCACGTCACCCAGCTTTTCGGGGCCGAACCGGGCGAATTCTTCATGCACCGGAACATCGCCAATCTCGTGCCGCCCTATGCGCCCGACACCGACCACCACGGCACGTCGGCGGCGGTGGAATACGCGGTGAACATGCTGAAGGTCACGAACCTTATCGTTATGGGCCATTCCATGTGCGGCGGCGTCGAAGGCTGCCGGACCATGTGCAGCGGACACGCGCCGGAACTCGAACGCCCCGAAAGCTTCGTCGGGCGCTGGCTCGATATCCTGCGGCCCGGCTTCGACCGGATCAAGGGGATCGAAGACCCGCAGGCCCAGCAGACCGCGCTGGAAAAGCAGTCTGTGCTGGTGTCCCTGGAGAACCTTTATACCTTCCCGTTCGTCCGGGACGCGGTCGAGAACGGATCGCTCGGCTTGCACGGCATGTGGGTGGACATCTCGTCGGGGGAATTGCAAATGCTGGACGGGGCCACGCTGGGTTTTACCACTGTCTGACCCAGCTCAACGGAGCAGTCGGTCCAGCGGCAGACGCATCCCGATCAACACCGCGTTCGACCCGGTGCGCGCATCGAACGTTTCCCACGCGTGCGAGCGATGGTGCAGGCGCAGGTAGGGTTTCACAAGGCTCTCGTCATTGCCGAATTCCAGTTCGAAGAACCAGTGGGCCAACAGCTCCGTGCTTTCGCCGGTGCGGGCGATTTCGGTCTTTGAAGGTTCGGTGCCGTAGGACAGACCCAGTCCGTAGGCGAACGACGGCAGAAACACGCTGGACGGGCGCGGCGTACGAAGGAATAGCGGCGCGGTAAGCTCCACATGGGTCTGCTCGCCGAAATGCTTTAGAACCTGCGCCTCGGCCCCGAAGAACCCGAAGCGGCCGAGTCGCCATTCGCGGGAGGCACCGACGCCGACCTGCGTCGCATCGCGCCAGCGCACCGCGCCCCAGTTGTCGAACAGCTCGCCCCACTCGTTGTCGGTCATCTGCCCGGCGAAGGCGCTGGCGTAGTTTCGCGCCTCGGCATCGGCCGGAGGGGCAAGAACGGCCGCGCAAAGCGCAAGCGCGGCCGCGAAGGCATCAGCCCTTCTTGAGCACCCTGTTGCCCAGCGTTTCGGCGATCTGAACCGCATTCAGCGCAGCCCCCTTGCGCAGGTTGTCACTCACGCACCACAGGTTGATCCCGTTGTCGATCGTGCTGTCCTGCCGGATCCTGCTGACGAAAGTAGCGTAATCGCCCACGCATTCAATCGGCGTCGTGTAACCACCCGGTTCACGCTTGTCGACGACCATGATCCCCGGTGCTTCGCGCAGGATATCGCGCGCCTCTTCTTCGTCCAGATGATCCTCGAACTCGATGTTGATCGCCTCGGAATGTCCGACGAACACGGGCACGCGCACGCAGGTCGCGGTGACCTTGATCGACGGGTCCATGATCTTCTTGGTCTCGGCGACCATCTTCCATTCTTCCTTGGTCGATCCATCCTCAAGGAACACGTCGATCTGCGGAATCACGTTGAAGGCGATCTGCTTCTGGAACTTGGACGGCGGCACATCGTCGACCGGGTTGTAGATGCTCTTGGTCTGGTCCCACAACTCGTCCATGCCGTCCTTGCCGGCGCCGGAAACGGACTGGTAGGTCGAGACCACCACCCGCTTGATCCGTGCGCGGTCATGAAGCGGCTTCAATGCGACGACCATCTGTGCCGTCGAACAGTTCGGGTTGGCAATGATGTTCTTCGCGGAATAGCCGATGATCGCATCGGCGTTCACCTCGGGCACGATCAGCGGAACCTGCGGGTCGTAGCGATAGAGCGACGAGTTGTCGATGACCACGCAGCCCGCCTTCGCGGCCCGAGGCGCGTAGATCTTCGTCGCGTCCGACCCGACGGCGAACAGCGCGATGTCCCAGCCGGTGAAGTCGAACTGCTCCAGATCCCCGGTAGTCAGGGTCTTGTCGCCAAAGCTCACTTCCGTTCCCAGCGACTTGCGCGAGGCAAGCGCCGCGATCTTGTCCACCGGGAACCCGCGTTCCGAGAGGATATTGAGCATTTCGCGGCCCACATTGCCCGTGGCACCGACGACGACGACGTTATAGCCCATTGGCCGGGTCTCCTTTGTCTGCGACGCACGCCCCATACCCGACCTGACCGGACCGCGAAAGGGGGTGCGGCGTCAGCGCCCGTCAGGTGGACGGCGGATAGGGCAATTTCGGCAACACGAGGTCCGGCACCACGCGGACCGCCCCATCGGGCCCGGTTTCGATGCGCGGATAATAGACCCGGTCGAGATAGGTCATGAACGCGTCGCGCAGCGCCGGGTCGAACCCTTCCTCGCCGATCCGCGCGAAAATCGTCGCAAGGTGGTCGGTGCTGTCGGCGGGCGTGACCAGCCCGTCAATGCGGAAAAAGGCAAGCCCCAGCACGATGACCGGCTTGTCGAAGAAGAACGCCTGAAGCCCGACCGAAGAATTCAAGGTCACGACAGCCCGTGCCGCGGCAACCTGAGCGAAGGTGTCGGTCGCGTTGTCGATCACCACCCGGTCGCCGTGGCGCGCGGCGATACGCGTCAGCGCGCCTGTCAGCGGGATCTTCGAAGACGGATGTTCCTTCAGGCGCAGGTGCCAGCCGTCCGGTAGGGACGCGGCAGCAGTGTCCAGCGCATCAAGGAACCCCTGCAGTGTGCCCGGCCACCCGGCGAACTGGGTGATCTGCGTGTCGTCAGGCACTTGCAGCGGGCAGAACACGAAGGGCCGACCCGCAAGGTCCGCTTGCGCCGCGCCCTGCGTGACGTCCCCCCGCTTGGGTGCGCGGGCGACAAGCTGCGGCGCCATTGCGCGCCAGCCCGAACTGGCCCGATCCGGCGCACCTGCTGCCCAGTCACGGTAGAAATCGGCCTCGCGCGGAAGGCTGCCGGACTGGTTGACGCCGACGGAATCGACGGTGATCCGGCCCGGAAGCGGTGCGCGTTCAAGGTAAAGGCAGGGGCGCCCGGCATCGCGGGCGGCCGCCATGAACGCGGCGCGGGTCCCGGTGATACCATTCCAGGCCACCGCCACGCTGCGCGCGTCCGACTCGAACCTGTGGCGGAACGCGTTGTACTGCACCGCATAGAGCCGTCGCTTCAGCGCTCGGTGCAGCCCGCTCCTTGGCTGCCTGCGTGCGGTGGCAAGGCAGGCCGCCGCGCGGTCAGTGGTTTCCGGGTAGCCCGCCAGCCTCAGCGACGTGGCAGACATGTGACTGACCGGCCCGCCCAGCGATGCCACGCCGTCGAGCAGCGCATCGGGGTCGGCGCGGCCGTAGCGCAGCACGATGTAATGGCCCGGCCCCGCGCTCATCTCAGCGGAACAACAGGATCGGCACCTGGCAAGAACGGACAAGCTCCGCCGTGGTGGATCCAATGATCAGACTGCGGAACCGGGTGTGGTTGAACGCGCCCATGACGACAAGATCGGTGTCCCCGGCCGTCACGCGCCGCGACAGCACGTCCTCGGGCTGGCCCGGCTGGATCTCGATCTCCACATCGTAGCCGCCGCCACGCAATTGCGCCGCCGCTCCTTCCAGCCTGCGCCGCGTTTCGGGCGTGTCGGCGGCAACCGTCAGCACGGTCAGCGCCAGCCCGGCGAGAAGCGGGCTGCGGGCGATGTGATCGACCGCCTTCATCGCGCTTGCACCGCCATCGAAGGCGATGGTCACCCGGCGGATCGGACGGAAGCTGCGTGCACAGACCAGCACAGGGCGCTTGGTGGACCGCGCGACCCGCTCAAGGTTGGACCCGAGATGCAGCTTGGCGAAATCCGCTGCCTCGCCGCGCTTGCCGATCAGCACCAGTTCCGCATCGGTTTCAAGATCCTGAAGCGTGTCGACCAGATCGCCGTTGCGCAGTCGGGTTTCCACGTGATCCACGCCTTGCGCCTCGATACGCGCCTTCGCGTCCTCCAGGATCGCACGGCCGCGTTTCTGCGCAAGGCGCGCCTGCGCCTTATCCAGCTCGGCCAGTTCCTCCAGCAGCGCGGTGCGCGCGCCCAAACCTATGTTCCCGCTCAGGTCCGTCTTCACGCCCTGCCGATGGCCCAGGATATGCGCGACCGTCACCCCGGCGCCCAGCCGCCCCGCGGCCCAGGCCGCATGGTCGCAGACGCTTTGCGAATAGGTGGACCCGTCCACCAGCGCGATCAGTTCGGTCATGGCGCCCTCTCAGTGGTCCATCAGTTTGTCGAGCCCACCGGGCTTGTCATGCAGCGCCAGCTTGTCGACAAGGGTCTCGCTCGCCTCGTTCATGCCAACGATCTCCACATCGGCCCCCTCCCGGCGGAACTTCAGCACGGCCATGTCCAGCGCCGCAACGGACGAGATGTCCCAGATATGCGCGCGACTGACATCGATCACGACCCGTTCCAGCGCCTCGCCGAAATCGAAGGCATTGGAGAAGTCCTGCGCGGAGGCGAAGAAAAGCTGTCCCTCGAACACATAAGTGCGGGCGCGCCCGTCGTCGGACAGGGTCGACGTGACCCTGAAGATCTGTGCGATCTTGCCCGCGAAGAAGATGCCGGACAGCAGCACGCCGGTCAGCACCCCGATGGCGAGATTGTGGCTCACGACCGTTGTGGCGACCGTGGCCAGCATCACGACGGACGAACTGGTCGGGTGCTCCCGCAGCGCCTTGACCGACGACCACGAGAACGTGCCGATGGACACCATGATCATGATTGCCACGAGGGCAGGCATGGGGATGATCGCCACGAAATCGCCCAGCCCAACGATCAGGATCAGCAGGAACACCCCGGCGGCAAAGCACGACAGACGCCCCCGCCCGCCCGATTTCACGTTGATCATCGACTGGCCGATCATTGCGCACCCGGCCATGCCGCCGATGAAGCCGGTGGCGGTGTTGGCGATGCCCTGGCCGACACACTCGCGGTTCTTGTCGCTGGGCGTGTCTGTCAGATCGTCGACCAACTGGGCCGTCATCAGGCTTTCCAGCAGGCCGACCACGGCGATCGCGGCCGAGACCGGCAGGATGATGCGCAGCGTTTCCAGCGTCAGCGGGATTTCGGGGATCAGGAAGACCGGCAGCGTGTCGGGCAGCGCGCCCATGTCGCCGACGGTGCGCACGTCCATGTCGAAGGCGACGGCCAGCGCGGTCAGAACGACGATGGTGATCAGCGGCGACGGCACCGCCGTAGTCAAGCGCGGCACGCCGTAGATGATCGCCAGCCCACCAGCCACCATGGCATAGGTTTGCCAGCCCACATTGGTCAGTTCGGGCAACTGCGCCATGAAGATCAGGATGGCGAGCGCGTTCACGAAGCCGGTCATGACCGAGCGCGAGACAAAACGCATCACGTTGCCCAACTTCAGGATCCCCGCGCCGATTTGCAGCAGCCCTGCAAGCACCGTTGCGGCCAGCAGATATTCGAGCCCGTGATCCCGCACGAGCGTGACCATGAGCACTGCCGTGGCGGCTGTCGCGGCCGAGATCATGCCGGGCCGTCCGCCGGTGATCGCCGTCAGCACCGCGATGGAGAACGACGCATAAAGCCCGACCTTCGGGTCCACGCCGGCGATGATGGAAAACGCGATGGCCTCAGGGATCAGGGCCAGTGCAACCACAAGCCCCGCCAGAAGATCGCCCTTCACATTGCCGAACCATTCAGCCTGGAGTCCGGTCAGTCTTGCAGTCGCCACGCATCACCCGATCACTGTTCGTCGCCTGTTTAGAAGGGATCACGCCGAATTGCCACCCGGCGTCGGGCGCGAAACGCCGGGTGCGCGAGGACGCGCGCGCCGCAGCGCGTGCAGGCCCGGGGTTGCGAGCCGAAAGAGCCGTGATCGGGGTTCCAGACACTGCGGAGCAGGGACGTGGCCATGCCATTGTTGTCCACCCGCCACGCCCATCCACCGCATCCCTTAAAGACGATCCAGTGGGTCGGCTTGCTGGCGAATGACGTACGGATGCGGGACTTCCTGCACCGACTGCTCACCGCCGACAGGCCCTATCTCTGGCTTGAGGGCACCTATCTGGGGATGCGCCCGGGCGGCAGGATTACCGCGGTCGCCGTAGTGGTGACAGCGGCTGTCAACACCGAGGGTCGTCAGGATCTCAGGCCCTTCATCGGCCCCGCCGAGGCCTAGACGTTCCGGGGCGGAGTCCTGCGCGGCCTGATGCTCGCCGGATCTTCATTTGGGATCATCCATGATTGTCGACGGGTCCGAGAAGCGCAGGTGAACCTCGCGATCCGCTGGTTCGCTCGCTTCGGCCTGTATGACCGGCTGCCGGACCGCTCCTCGCTGACGCGCATCCGCTGACAACAGGGCGCCGAATGGTTCCGCAGCATCTTCCAACGAACTGTCCGGGCCCGCATCTGCGTCGGCATCGCGAGGGACGAGATCGTGCACGTCTTAGCCTCGTCGGTCCGGGTCGGCGTTTCATGGGACAGCACGTTGGTGCGTCATGTCAATGCGTTCACCGCCGTGAAAGATTATGCCGACGCCGACGAGGCGGCGAAGCGGAAAACCCGCAACTCGAAGACACGCTATAAATTCAAGAACGCCTGCCCGACCGACCCGAACGCCAGCATGGGGACGAACGGTCCGAACCGTCACCCAGAGCCAGGCTACAAGCAGCACTACGTCGTCGAAGATCAGGCCGGGGTCGTCCTGGACGTTTTTTTCACGACAGGCGAGGTGAACGAGGGCGAGCCGTTTCTCGCCCGCCTCGATGCAGTCCCGGACCCTTATCGGCGCCGATATCCGCAGCGTCGCGGTTGATGCCGGATACGCCTAAGCCAAGATCCACCCGGGCTTGAGAACCGCAGCATGGAAGTCGTGTTCCCCGTAAGAGCTGAGCCGATCTGTCACCCCGTGCCGACGCGACGGCTCCGGTACCACGCTAACAATCAGGCGCTGAAGTGCCCGAGCGGCAAGAAGCTTAAAGCTGGACACGCCGTGAAGCATGGCCGCTTCTTCACGACGAGGGCCGTGACTTCCATGACAGTGACCTCGCTTTCATCTGTCTCTTTGGGGGACCCGTGAACAAGGCCGTCGTGTTTGGGAAGCATTATCATGTGCTGCCGCCTGACGGCGGCGCCGAGCGCCGCTCGGACGAAGACCGCCGCCCCAGCGAACGGCATCGCTTGCGCTTCAGGGGCCATCATGCTTCAGGAACGATCATGGAGAGGCGAAAACCTGGCATGACCTCACCCCGTCGTGCAGCGCCGCCTGCAGAACATGCGCATCCAGGCTGTCCTGAAGGCAGCTAAGGTGCACCTGAAACGGCTTGCCATGGTGCTGCTCGCGCGACTGATACCCGTATTCCTGCTCTTCCAGAGCGCGTTTGGGCCCTTCGAGTCCGTCCAAGCCGCATCGGGCGGGCAAGCGCCTGACCGCTTCTCGGGCCACCGGTGAGACCTTCTTCCCATCGCCCAAGGGTCTAAACGACCCCCGCTTGCGTTGGATTATGGATACGCTCGCTCACGTGCCGAAGGTTCAGTACGTGGTTGTGAGGCCTCAATCCCCCAAGCCTTCACCCAGCCAGATCAGAAGGGAGCCAAGGGTCTCCTGCGTCACGTGACTGACAGGCTCTGCCCACGTAGACCTGAAGCTCGCCACTCTCATCGGTGAAAGTGAGGCCGACATGCTCGCCTGCCTTGATCCTGACCTGAAATGGCGTTGTCCGTCCGGGGACGGGGCGCCGAATGCCGCCGCCGTCGAAGTCGACGCCGGATCAAGCCGAGTAGAGCGCCGAGAGAACGGACGCACTTCCGATGCTGCCCGCCGCGCCCGACAGCAGGCCGAGCACCGGCGTCGACGCCAGGTTTGCACTTCCTCCGTCCAGTTCAGTGAGAAGCAAAAAACGATCGCGCAGCCCTTCGAGCATCTCGGGAGCCGCGAAATCCGCCACCTCGGGAGCTCCGAAGATTGCGTCGGCGCGCGTGCGGAAAACACGCAGCTGCTGGTCGATATCAAGTGCGGCGAAGCTTTCCGGCAGGCCGAACGCCGTTTCGAAGACATTCCGCAACGGCGGGCTGCCCATTACGCCGAACCAATGGGCGTCGGCCGAAGTCGCGCCTTTGAGCACCCGGTCCAGTTCCCGTTCCAGTCCCAGCGCAAGCCGCAACTCGGGTTGCGTGTCGCCGACCGCAACCTCGAAGGTCTGGTCGCTGTAGGCCGAGAGTATCTCGTCGGGGAAGCCCGAAAGAACGGTGCGCGGGACGCCGGCACCGCCGAACCCGAACGCCTTGGAAAACGCACCGTAGCGCGGATCGCTCAGCCGGTTTGCAAGGCTTGTCTGGTCGAACACACCTTCCTCAAGAACTTTGCGGACAAAGAACTTGTTCGGAAGATCCTCCTGCAGCCCGAACGCGCCCAACGCGACCTTGAGCAGCGTGTAGTCCTTGACCAGATCCTCGGCCGATCCGACCTTCGCGATGTTTGCGCGAAAATAGTCCATGTCGCGCTTCACGACGGGGGATGCCTGCATCGCGGCCTTCTGCGTCTCCATCGTCCGGGTCAGGAAACTCCATCCCGCGGTCCCGCCGAACGGCATTGTGGGTTGAAAAGCCATCACGCGGATCCGGCGGCTAGCAGCCGGTCTTCCCGCGGCATAAGTGCCCGCAACGACTTCAGCGCGGGATAGAACTGGGATCCCGCCACCGCGGTCGTCGCATCGGCAAGCAACAGACGGCTGTCGCGATCGGTGAAAACCTGGCTCAGTTGCTCGATCCCGACCAGCAACTGGCGCCGTGCCTCGTCGGGGTCGGCGTCGCCGGAGAGGACCAGTTGAGCGAGGTAGCACACGCGCCGCACGGGTGATGTCACCTCGTCGGGGTGGATCGCATCCCTGAGGCGCAGGATGTGTGCGTTTGGCGACACAATATTCAGGCGACTGCGGCGATCGCCGTTCTCTATGACCGCGCCGTTGATGAGGATTCTCTCGCCCGGACCGAGCTTGAGCACAAGGCCGGTCATGCCGGGCCAGCTGACGTGCGCAGCCCTCCCATCACAGCTGTGTTGATCTCCACAAGGATATCGGCCGAAGCCTCTTTGCGAAGCACCTTGCGGCTCTGCTGCACCGTGAATTCCGCAAGATAGAACAGGCGCGCCCGCGTATCGGGCGCGAGGCCGTTGGACGGGTCGGCGACGTCCGCGGCCAGCACGGTCCAAAGTCGCCGGTTCTCGTGCACAGCGCGAGCAAGGTCTGCGGTCGCACCACCCGAGGCCCTTGCTGCCTGGCTGAGACTGCGGGTCACCCGTGCGAAGGCTTCGTATTCCGTGCTGCGTGGGCTTCTGACGGCCTGGTTTGCGGGATCGTAGGCCGTTCGGGCCCGCTCGATGACACTCACTGCTTATCCTTCCTTGGTCCTGCTCTTGCCGTTTCACGGCCCAGTGGTGGCGCGTCCAGCGGCGCCTTTCAGGGCGCCGCCGGCCTTGTTTCCGCTTACCGGAACAACGACAGCACGCTCTGTGGTGCCTGGTTCGCGATGGAAAGGGCCTGGATGCCCAGCTGCTGCTGGACCTGCAGCGCCTGCAGACGCGCGGAAGCTTCTTCCATGTTCGCGTCCACCATGGACCCGATGCCGGTCTTGAGAGTGTCGGTCAGTTTCGACACGAAGCTCGACTGGATTTCGATCTGCTTGGCGTCCGAGCCGAAGGCCGCTGCCGCATCGATCGCCGTCTGGGTCAGCGTCTCGATCGACGCCAGTGCAGCCTGAGCGTTCGCCAGCGAACTCACATCGAGGCTGGCCAGCGCACCAAGGCCGCCCGAACCGGCGTTGGTAAACTGCCCGCCGATCTGAACGGACTCGGTTCCGGCATTTGTGATGACAAGCGTCCCAGCGACCGCGCTGTTGTAGTCGACGGTGACGTTCTCGCCGCTGGCCTCGATCGCACTCTTGAGCCCGACCGCGATGATGTCGGCGGTGGTCGTCGCGGCCACATCCTCGGCCGTGACCGTGTAGCTGACTTCGCTTTCGCCGATGCGCATCGTGATCTTGTCGCCCGCCGCATAGGTCGGATCAGCGATCACGACCGTGCCGCTGTCCGCAGTACCGCCGGTCCCGTCGAGCGAGAAACCGAAGGCGTCGGCATCATCCGCCGCGACGCCCGTGGTGCCGGTAAATGCAGCCTTAGCCGTGTAGCCGCCAGTGGACAGGTCCTGACCGGACACCGAAATATAGGATGCAGTCACGTTCCCGGAGGAGTCGCGGTCCAGCGAGGACAGAACGTCGGTGTTCGCGGTAGCGCCGTCGACAAGGTTCAGACCGTTGAACTGAGCGGCGCTGACAACCGATGCGATCTGCTCCTTCAGCGCTGTCACATCGCTGTTAAGCTTCGTCCGGTCAACGTTGTCGCCAGTCGCCGCCGTGACCTTCTCCTTCACCTGGATCAGCAGATCTGTGATCGTCTCCGCAGCCTGCTGCGCCACTGCGACGGTCGACTCGCCAAGGGACAGGCTGTCCGAGATCGACTTGAACCCGCTCACGTCGGACTCCATCACCTTGGAAATCGCCCAGACCGCGGAATTGTCCTTGGCGTTGGCGACCGACTTTCCGGTCGCGATCTCGCTCTGCGTCTTCTCGAGGCCCGAGTTGATGCCCTTGAGCGTTTGAAGCGCGACCATAGCGCTGGAGTTCGTCAGAATGCTGGACATGTCTTTTCTATCCTGTGCTCAGGTGCTTTTGCACCGTTGTGAATGAACCGCGCAGCGGCGCGGCATGCTTGCCGTTCTGACATCTGCGGTGGCCCAACTGGCCCGCGCCATCCTTCCGAATGCCTCTTCGTGCTAGCAGGCAAGTTCCTAAGGGAGCGCTAATGGACATGCCTGATTACATTGCATTTTAGCCAAAACAAGCTTCCCGGTCAGAGTCGGCGCAAGACCCGCTGGCCGCCCGCCACAGGCACCCGGCTGCCGGTCCGATCGTAGTGCCCCGCGCCGGAGCCGAGCCGTTCCACTTCTCCCAGACGGCGGATCGCAGCCCGCAGCCCCGCCGCAGCCGCAGCCGCAAGTCGCTGGTTCGCCCGTGCCCGCGCAAGCAGATCTGCGAGTGCCGCAGCCTCCCCGGGACGGGCGGCGAGGTTTTCCAGAAGAGCCGCCTTGCGCTGGCCAAGCTCCGCGATCTCTTCGAACCGGCCGCCGATCAGGCAGGCCCGTTCGCGTGTCAGCAGATCTGACAGATCCTGCGCGGCACCGTCCGCCCATGACATCATGGCCGCGCCTTCAGGGCGTGATAGATCGATTCGGCAAGGCCGATGCCACCCGCGCGCACCATGCCGGCCGCCTGCTGTTCCCGCAGGAACGATCCGAACTGCTCCTCGCCGATCCCGCCCGAGAACTCGGTTTCGGTCGCGCCCAGCCCCGCATGGCGTAGCATTTCGGACAGGAACTGAGATTCGAGCTTGCGCGCCACAGCGTGAAGCCGCGCATCAGGGTCGGGTGGCGTGGGCCTGTGGGCTGACAGCGGCATGGGTGTGACAGGCTGCATGAAACGTCTCCTTGGTCTGGGGTGTCGCGGGCAGCATCGCGGACCGGCGGTAAACATTCGGTAAGGCTGTTGCGCGATTGTGGCGGCACAGAATCCCGGAGAGCCGCCGATGACGCCCGACCAGATCATGCCCGCACCCCGGCCGAGCAAAGGCCCCGCCACCGCGCTGTCCGGCGCCGGCCCGGCCGCCGTAAAAGCGAACGCGCCGGAAACGGGGTCCGAGCCACCAACGCAAGACGCTGATTTCGGTCTGGCATTTCTCGCGACCGCACCATCGACCGAGGCTGTGCTGCCGCGCGCCGCGCTGCCCGGCACACCACAGCCCGACGCGGGCACGCGGGGCACCGGTTCGGCGCAGATCGTTGTGCCAACAGCAGCGTTTGTGCCGGACGACACGGCAGCGCCGCCCGTTACGTCGGCTGCACCGGCCCTGGCGGCGCCATCGCCCACGGCAGCGCCCGGTTCCGCCCCGCCGAAGGACGTGCCATCCGAAATGCAGACCACGCGCGCCGACCGCGCCCCCAATACTGCCGATACAGCAAGAACCGCCCAGACTGGTGCCGAGCAGACGCGCCATGCCACCCCCGACCCCGCGCTGCAGGCGCTGACGGCCGGGGGAGGCGTCCCGGCGCAGGACGCACCGCGGCGCCCCACCGAAGCGCAAACGCTCCGCCGCGGCGACACGGCCACTGCGGAATCGAAGGCCGCCGCACCCGCGATCTGTGGCACGGTGAATCCCGCCCCCGCGCCACAGATCCAGCCGCCCGCGCAGACGCCAAGCGGCGAGATGGCGCTGGAGGACATGGTTCCCGACGATGCGGAGCTGCGACCAGCCGACCCGCTCAGGGCGGATCAGGCCCGCGCAGACCCGGCCCGCCACGACGCCGCAAAGACAGACATGCCCAGATCGGTCGGCCCGCAACTGGTTGAAGCGGTACGGCAGGGCCGTGACGGGACCGTGGACGTGGCGCTCAATCCCGAAGAGCTTGGCCGCGTGCGGCTGAGCCTGTCGGGCACGGACGGCCAGATTCACGTCGCGATCCAAGCGGAGCGACCCGAGACGCAAGATCTTCTGCGTCGGCACATCGCCCAGCTTCAGCAGGATTTCCGCGACCTCGGCTATGCCGAGGTGACATTTGATTTCGGCCAGTCGGCGCGGGACCGCGGCACCCGCGACCCGGACCGCACGCCTCCCGGCGCCGCCGACACACAAGCACATCCCGCGCCCGGTCCCAATGCCGTCGCGCCCGCGGCATCCGCCCGCGGGACGGCCACCGCATCCGCCAGCCTCGATCTGCGCCTCTGAAAAGGAAACGCATATGGAAATCACCGCACAGACCCCGACCACCGCTGCGCCGGACGCGAGCACCACGACGGCACAGTCCAGCAGTGCCCTGACCTCGGATTTCGACACATTCCTGAAGATGCTGACGGTGCAGATGCAGAACCAGGACCCGCTCAACCCGATCGATTCGGCAGACTACGCGGTGCAGCTCGCGACCTTCTCGGGCGTCGAACAGCAGGTCCAGACCAACGATCTACTACGCTCGCTCGGCGCGGGCGGCAGCCTTGGCGGGCTGGCGCAGCACGCGGATTGGGTCGGGATGCAAGCCCGCACCGAAGGTCCGGTCACCTTCGCCGGGCAGCCGGTGCAGGTGGACTACGAACTGCCGGTCGACGCCGTGTCGGCCGAACTGGTCGTATCGGACACCGGCGGGCAGGAGCTTTATCGCCAGCCGGTCACCGGACCGGGGCCACTGGCATGGGATGGCCTATCGCCGACCGGAGGCCAGCTTCTGGCCGGTCCCTATGCGCTGGCCGTCGAAACCCGCAATGCGAGCGGGCGCACCGAAACCGGACCGGTCAGCACCTACGCCCGCGTGACCGAGGTGCAGTCCGGCAGCGACGGGCCGATGATCGTGCTCGACAACGGCACTACGGTCAGCGCCGACAGCATCACCGCCTTGCGCGACGGCTGAGACGCGCGGCGGCCGCACATCCCGCTCCCCTGCCGCACCGGCCCATCCGCCGCGGGGCTTGCCCCTGACGCGCGCGCCCCGTAACTGCGAGGCACGGAAGCCGACCCCGGGGGCCACTTCATGGACAGCGAAACTCCCCGGCGGGGGCCCTCACCGCTGCCACCACGCCTGCGGTTTCGGGTCGCCGCCGCGACCGGATCGCAGCCACGCGCGCGCTGGCAGACGCTGGAGGGCGGGCGCAGCGCGCGCAGCTACCTCCTGACGGACCGAACAGGGGCGTTGGTGGTCAAACTTGCCCGCCAGCAGACAGGCGCGCGGCTGTTCCCGATCCGGCCCGACGTCGAACACGCGGTCATGTTGCGCCTCGCGCCCTATCGCATCAGCGCGGCGCCGCTGGTCTTCTTCCGCCATGGGCCCGAGGCCTGCCTCATCTACCGCCACCTCACAGGCCGCGCCTGCCCGGCGCCCGACGCAGCGCTGGCACGCCTGCTGGCCCGCCTCCATGCCTTGCCCGTGCCGCATCCCGGTCGCCTTCCGCGCGATGCCGGCCCCGTGCCGGCGTTGATCGACAGGGCTTGTCGGCACCTCGCCGCGACCTCCGGAACGGACCACCTGGTCGGGGCCATAAGGGCAGCCGCCATGTTGCCGCCCCCCAGAGCAAGGGCGCTCCTGCATGGCGATCCAGTGCCGGGCAACGTGATCCGAACCGCGACGGGCCCGGCGCTGATCGACTGGCAATGCGCACGGCTGGGTGAGCCTTGCCGCGACCTCGCGCTGGCGCTGTCTCCCGCGATGCAAGTGATCCACGGCCTGCCGCCCCTGTCGCGCGAAGACCGGGAGAGCTTTCTGCACGCCTATGGCGATCCGGCGGCATCCGCGCGGCTGGCGCACCGCGCCGCCGCCTTCCACGCCGAGATGATCGGCCACTGCCTGTGGCGACTGGAGCGCGGCGACACCGCCTACGCCCCGGCCCTGCGCGCGGAATGCGCCGCGCTGCGGGCCCTGACCGGATCAGAGAACGAACAGCTCCAGTACCCCGGCAATCCCGAAGGCGACCACGGCCCCAGCCCCGGCCCAAAGCCCGCGCGCCTTCCATGACGGGCGCGGCGGCGGCGGCGCGGGCCGCCCCTGCTGCTTGAGCGCCTGTTCCACCAGCCCGGGCAGCCGCGGACCAAACCGCGACAGCACCCGCGCGGTGCGCAGAAGATCCCGCGCCGCCGCCCGGGGGCCGACATTCTTGGTGACGTAATCCTCGACCACCGGGCGGGCCGCATCCCATATGTTGATATGCGGGTTCAACGACCGCGCCACGCCCTCGACCACGACCATCGTCCGCTGCAGCAGGATCAGCTCCGTCCTGGTCTCCATGCCGAAGCGTTCTGTCACCTCGAACAGATAGCTCAGCAGCCGCGCCATCGAGATCCGGCTGGCATCCATGCCGAAGATCGGCTCGCCCACCGCGCGCAGCGCGCGCGCGAATTCATCGATGTCGCGGTCGGCGGGCACGTAGCCCGCCTCGAAATGCACCTCGGCCACGCGGCGGTAATCCTTGCGGATGAAGCCGTAGATGATCTCGGCATAGACTCGGCGGGTGTATTCGTCGATCCGCCCCATGATCCCGAAATCCAGCGCGATCAGGTCGCCATTCGCGGCGATCTTCAGGTTGCCCTGATGCATGTCGGCATGGAAAAACCCGTCGCGCAGCGCCTGCTTCAGGAACAGCTGCAGCACGCGGGTGCCCAGTTCGGCCCGGTCATGGCCGGCGGCATCCAGCGCCACGAGGTCGTTGGCCGACAGCCCGTCGATCCAGTCCAGCGTCATCACCCGTCGACCCGACAGGAACCAGTGCACCGACGGCACGCCGAACTGCGGGTCCTTCGCCGTGGTGGCCGCGAATTCCGCGGCCGACGCGGATTCAAGCCGCAGGTCCAGCTCGCCCATCACCACGCCCTCGAAATGCCGGATCACGTCGAGCGGCCTCAAGCGCCGGGCCGATGGTGCCAGCATGTCGATGACCGACGCTGTCAGGTAGAACGCGTCGATGTCCTTGCGGAAGGCCTTCTCGATGCCGGGGCGCAGCACCTTTACCGCCACCTTCTCGTTGGTGGTGGCGATGCGCGCGGCATGGACCTGTGCGATCGACGCCGCCGCCACGGGTTCTGAGAATTCCGAGAACACGCTGTCCACGTCGATGCCCAACTCGCGCGCGACCTCGGCCTTGGCCTCGGCTACCGGGAAGGGCGGCAACTTGTCCTGCAGCACGCTGAGCTGGCGCGCCAGCTCGTTCCCGACGACGTCGGGGCGGGTCGACAGGATCTGCCCGAACTTAATGTAGGCCGGCCCCAGCGCGGTCAGCGCCCGTGTCACCGGCGGGACCGCCGGGTCGCCCTTGAGGCCCAAGGGGCTGAACGGCCAGCCTAGGATGCGCGCCACGAGACGCAGATGCGGCGGCGCGTTGAAGGCGTCCAGCACGGCCCCCATCGCCCCGGTCCGCTCCAGGGTCGCGCCGGTCCGCACCAGGCGCCAGATGTTGTGCGGGCCGCGCACCTACAGCTTCCAGCCCGAATGCAGCGCCGCGATCCCGAAGGACAGATTGCGATACTTCACCTGCCCGAAGCCCGCCGTGCGGATCATCGCGGCGAAGCTTTCCTGGTCGGGGAACTTGCGGATCGATTCAACCAGGTACTGATAGCTGTCACGGTCGTTCGCGATCATCTCGCCCATCTTGGGGATCACGTTGAACGAATAGCGGTCATAGGCCCATTGCAGCGCGTCGTTGGGGATCTGGCTGAACTCCAGCACCATCAGCCGCCCGCCTGGCCGCAGCACGCGGTACGCCTCCGACAGCGCGTCCTCGATCCGGGTGACGTTCCGGATCCCGAAGGAAATCGTGTAGACGTCGAAACTGGCGTCCGGAAACGGCAGCGCCATGGCGTCCCCCACCACCCAGTCGATCCGGCCGGCCATCGCCTCGGCCTCGGCGCGGGCGCGCCCGGCCTCCAGCATCGGCGCGGTCAGGTCCAGCACGACGGCCTCTGCGCGCGGGGCGCGGCGCAGGAAACGGAAGGCGATGTCACCGGTACCGCCCGCCACGTCCAGCAGCCGCTGACCCGGGCGCGGCGCCAGCCAGTCCATCATCGCGTCCTTCCACAGCCGGTGAACCCCGACCGACATCACGTCGTTCATGATGTCGTAGCGCGAGGCGACGCTGCTGAAGACCCCCTGCACCAGCCCGGCCTTGTCGGCCTCCGGGATGTCGCGGTTGCCGAAATGGGTGGTGCGCTCGCGGTCCGCGCCGTGGTCGGTGTCATTCATGGTCTTGCCGTTCCGTTGCCTGCCCTTTCTTATAGGGCGCCGCCCCGCCGATACAACGAACCGCCGGGGAATCCCATGCCGCAGGAGCGCCGCGATGCCAGAACTTCCCGAGGTCGAAACCGTCCGCCGCGGGCTCGCTCCGGTGATGGAAGGGGTGCGCATCGAACGGGCCGAGGCGCGCCGCCCCGACCTGCGCTGGCCGCTGCCGCGCGACATGGCCGCACGGCTGACCGGGCAGACCGTGCTGCGCCTGCGTCGGCGGTCGAAATACATCCTCGCCGACCTGTCGGGGGGCGAGTCGCTGCTGATACACCTCGGCATGTCTGGCCGGATGCTCATTTCGCAGGCAGGGCGGCGCAGCGCGCCGGGCGTGTTCGCCCATGCCCACCCGACCCCGCAGAAGCACGATCACGTGGTGCTGGACATGGCGGGCGGGGTGCGGATCACCTTCAATGACCCGCGCCGCTTCGGGGCGATGGACCTGGCGCCAACAGCCGAGATCGAGAGGCACAAACTGCTCGCCGGGCTCGGGCCGGAACCGCTGGGCAACGCCTTCGACGAACCCTATCTCGTTGCGCGGCTGAAGGGGCGCAACACCCCCGTCAAGGCCGCGCTGCTGGACCAGCGCGTCGTGGCCGGGCTGGGAAATATCTATGTCTGCGAAGCGCTTTACCGGGCGGGCATCGCCCCCGCGCGCAAGGCAGGTCGGATCGGCGCGGCGCGCGCGGCCGGGCTGGTCCCGGTGATACGCGCGGTGCTGACAGAAGCGATAGACGCGGGCGGCTCATCGCTGCGCGACTACCGGCAGGCCGATGGCGAGCTGGGTTATTTCCAACACGCCTTCCGCGTGTATGGCCGCGAGGGCGGCGCCTGCACCACGCCCGGATGCACCGGAACGGTGCGACGGATCGTGCAGTCGGGCCGATCCAGCTTCTACTGCCCGCGGTGCCAAAGATAACTTGTGCCGCGCGGCGGCAAACTGTTAAAGCCCGAGACTGCTGCAACAGAAATGGCTGGACCTTATGGCCTACGAGACGCTGATCGTCGAAATTGAAGACCACGTCGCGCTGATCAAGCTCAACCGTCCCGAAGCGATGAACGCGCTGAACTCGGCGCTCATGGCGGAACTCTGCGACGCGCTGACCGGGATCGAAGCTAACGACAAGGCGCGCTGCACGATCATCACAGGGTCGGAAAAGGCCTTCGCTGCGGGGGCGGACATCTCCGAACTGGCCGAGAAAAGCTTCACCGAAGTGTTCTGCAGCGATCATTTCGGCCGCATCACGCGCACCTTCCGCGACCACCGCAAGCCGATCATCGCAGCGGTGTCGGGCTACGCGCTCGGCGGCGGGTGCGAGCTTGCGATGATGTGCGATTTCATCATCGCATCAGAAACCGCCAAGTTCGGGCAGCCGGAGATCAACCTCGGCGTCAACGCCGCGATGGGGGGCACGCAACGGCTGACACGCGCGGTGGGCAAGTCAAAGGCGATGGACATGCACCTGACCGGCCGCTTCATGCTGGCCGACGAGGCAGAGCGCGCAGGACTGGTCAGCCGCGTCGTACCGGCCAAGAAGCTGATGGACGAGGCCCGCGCCGCCGCCGAGAAGATCGCGGACAAGTCGCGCCTGACCACGATGGCGGTGAAGGAAGCCGTGGACCGCAGCTTCGAAACGCCGCTGTCCGAAGGTCTGCTCTATGAACGGCGTATGTTCCAGTCGCTGTTCTCGACCTCCGACCAGGCCGAAGGCATGGCCGCTTTCCTTGAAAAACGCGACCCGCAGTTCCGCGACAAGTGACGTGCCACGCCGCGCGGCGAAAAGTGCGCGGCTCCGGTTGACTTGACAGCGAGTCGACCGTAAAGAGCCGTCTTTATCGGAATTCACCCCAAACTTGGGAAGACACGTCATGGCTAATACGCCCCAATCCAAGAAGCGCGCGCGCCAGAACGATCGCCGCAAGGTCATCAACTCCGCGCGCCGGTCGCGCATCCGGACCTTCCTGCGCAAGGTCGAGGAAGCGATCGCAAGCGGCGACAAGGACGCGGCCGTTGCCGCTCTGCGCACCGCACAGCCCGAACTGATGCGCGGCGTGACAAAGGGTGTGCTTCACAAGAACACCGCGTCGCGCAAGATGTCGCGCCTTTCGGCACGCGTCAAAGCCATCGCCTGAAGCGAAGGCACAGCTTGTATCCGGGTCCGGGCGCGGTTTTCCGCGCCCGTTTTCGTGCGCCATTCCCGGGCTTTGCGTTAACCAACTGTTAACCCTTTAAATATTTGATTTTAATATATTTTTAAACAATTTCAGATTCGGAAGCACCTTATGCTTCTGTCAATGTGTAAGTTCTATTGCAGGAACTCAGCGCCGATTGCTACTGTTCCCATGCGATTCACGTCGTCTTGGGGGACATAGGAAAGTCATCCGGACCACACCGGGCCACGCCTGTCGAACAGAGCGACAGGCCCGGTTAGCGGGTCATGACAGGCTTTCATGGGGCCGGTTTGCCAGAGGGGTTTGGCAGTGTCCGGTGGGTGCTTGGGTGGAACTTTCCGTCCGGAACCGTGTCCGAATTTTGACCCGACTCGAAGTCGCGGCGCCTGCCAGCGTCGCGGCGGTCGAGCGTTGAGGCCGAACAGGTCGGCCCTGGCGTCTGCCATCCCGTGAGCGGGGTGTCTGGTCGTGCCCAAGTGACGTGCCTCGCTGGAACAGGGGCAAGGAAACCGGGAAAGACCGGTCCGAAAAAGAGTGGCATGTCGATGACGCATGAAATCTGGGGCGAAGTGCAGGACGCATTGCTGCACTCCGTCGGAGAAAACAATTACAAGACCTGGATCCGGCCGCTCGAATTCGCCACATGCGAAAATGGCGTGGCACATTTCAAGGTTCCCACGAACTTCATCGGCAACTGGGTCAACCGCAACTATTCCGACCAGATCCTGCGCCACCTGCACTCCGCAGGGGCCACCGTGCGGCGCATCGAATTCGACGTCTGCACCGGCGGCAGCGGCCGCGCCGCGCAGGCATCGGCCTCAGCGCCCGTGGCGGCGCCCGCGACGGCGCATGACCGCGACCCGGCCCGCCCGATGGCACCCCGCGACACCGGCCACGCCGCCGCCGACAGTGACGAGGCGGATCTACTGCCCGGCGCCACGCTGGACGGTCGCTTCACCTTCGACCGCTTCGTCGTCGGTCCGCCGAACGAGCTGGCCCATGCCGCTGCGCGCCGCGTGTCCGAAGGCGGGCCGGTCACCTTCAACCCGCTGTTCCTCTATGGCGGCGTGGGGCTGGGAAAGACCCACCTGATGCACGCCATCGCCCACCAGATGCGCGCGCGCGATCCGTCCCTGCGCATCGTCTACCTGTCCGCCGAACAGTTCATGTACCGCTTCGTGCAGGCGCTGCGCGACCGGGACATGATGACCTTCAAGCAGCTCTTCCGGTCGGTGGACGTGCTGATGGTGGACGACGTGCAGTTCATCGCCGGCAAGGACAGCACGCAAGACGAGTTTTTCCACACCTTCAACGCGCTGGTGGATCAGCAAAAACAGATCATCATCTCGGGCGACCGCGCCCCCGGCGAGATGGAGGGAATGGAGGACCGCATCAAGTCGCGCCTGCAATGCGGGCTCGTCGTGGACCTGCACCCGACCGATTACGAACTGCGCCTCGGCATCCTGCAACAGAAGGTGGATTTCTACGCCGCGCAGTATCCCGGCCTGTCGATCGCGCCCGGCGTGCTCGAATTTCTCGCGCACCGCATCTCGACCAACGTCCGCGTGCTCGAAGGCGCGCTGGTGCGGCTCTTCGCGATGGCCAGCCTCGTGGGCCGCGAGATCACTATGGACATGACCCAGGACTGCCTCGCCGACGTGCTGCGCGTGTCCGAACGCAAGGTCACCGTCGAAGAGATCCAGCGCCGCGTGTCCGACCACTACAACATCCGCCTGTCCGAACTGATCGGACCGACTCGCGTGCGCAACGTCGCCCGGCCCCGGCAGATCGCCATGTATCTCAGCAAGACCCTGACCAGCCGTTCCCTGCCCGAGATCGGGCGCCGCTTCGGGGGCCGCGATCACACCACGATCATGCACGGTGTGAAACGCATAGAGGACCTGCGCGGCCGCGACAGCCAGGTCGCCGAGGACCTGGAAATGCTGCGCCGCCTTCTGGAGGCGTGATCCCCCGCTAAGACAGGGCCGTCGCCGTGAAAATCAGGCGAAAAAGGCCGCCGCAAGGGCTTGTGCGCCGGCAGAAATCCGCTAGCGTCACAGTCCCTTCTGTCTAAAGGATCGGCGGCATGAAACTGAGTATCGAACGCGGCACACTGCTCAAGGCCGTGTCACAGGCCCAGTCGGTTGTGGAGCGGCGCAACACCATCCCGATCCTCGCCAACGTTCTGGTCGAGGCCGAGGGCAACGAAGTCCGCTTCCGCGCCACCGATCTCGACATCGAAGTGGTGGACAACGCGCCCGCGCAGGTCCATCAGGCCGGCTCCACCACCGTCTCGGCCGTCACATTCCACGAAATCGTGCGCAAGCTGCCCGACGGCGCGCTTGTCGAACTGACCGCAGACAGCGCGGCGGGGCTGCTGCATGTCGCCGCCGGACGCGCCAAGTTCAAGCTGGCGACGCTGCCGAAGGAAGACTTTCCCGTCATGGCCAGCGCGGAATACTCCGCCAACTTCACCGCCGCCGCCGGCGTGCTGCGCCGCCTGTTCGACAAGTCGAAATTCGCCATCTCGACCGAGGAAACGCGCTATTACCTCAACGGCGTCTACATGCACGTCGCCGATGCGGGCGCGGGCGATCTGGTGCTGCGCTGCGTGGCGACCGACGGGCACCGGCTGGCGCGCATCGACGCGCCGCTGCCCGCGGGCGCCGAGGGGATGCCCGGCGTGATCGTGCCCCGCAAGACGGTGGGCGAGCTGCGCAAGCTGCTCGACGATGACGAGGCCGACATCGCCGTCTCGGTCTCCGAAACCAAGGTGCGCTTCGCCACGCCGGGACTGACCCTGACCTCCAAGGTGATCGACGGCACCTTCCCCGACTACACGCGCGTCATCCCGACGGCGAACACACGCAAGCTCGAAGTGGACGCCGCCGATTTCGCCCGCGCGGTGGACCGCGTGGCGACCGTCTCCTCCGAACGCTCGCGCGCGGTGAAGATGTCGCTCGACGAAGACCGGCTGATCCTCTCGGTCACCGCGCCCGATGCCGGCGCCGCCGAAGAGGAACTCGCCGTCGCCTATGCCGACGAACCGCTGGAGATCGGCTTCAACGCGAAATACCTGCTGGAGATCGCGGGCCAGGTGGACCGCGAGAACGCCACCTTCCTCTTCAACGCCTCGGGCGACCCGACGCTGATGCGCGAAGGCGACGACGACAGCGCGGTGTATGTGGTCATGCCGATGCGGGTGTGAGGGGTGGTGGAGTTGGTGCGAGCTTGGCCTGCGGGACTTGTGCTTTTCCAACAACCCGAACTGTGAAAAGCTAGAACACGCGCCGGTGATCTACCTCTTTTTAGCAAGCGTCTCAAGCGCTGCAACCATTCTCATTTGTGGGGATTTGTTTGCGCCGAGGCCCTGCAACTCGCTTACATCCAGAGTAAACTCGGCGTCATATTTCCCCCCGGCCAAGTCTTCATATGACAACTTGGCCTTAAATGGAGGCAAGGGCTTGAGTGGCAAGTGATTGCCAGAGGATGCGCCTGCTTCTTGCCCCAGAAGATGCCACCCAAGGGCAAGACTAAACTCTATTGAACTGCCTTGAAGAATAACGGAAAAAGGCTGTCGGGGTTTAAAAATATTTTGCAGAAAATTTCTTTTCTCCCAGTCATCGGCATCCTCGGCTGGACGTTCAACATCAAGTTGAACATTTAATGCTGCGCCCGCCCCAACATTAGACAAATTGAATGTAATCAGCTCACGAGCGTCCGCCCTTTGACCAAAGTGGGCAATAAGCACGGGGTCAGTCCCCGCTTCTCGCGCTCTTCGTTGCTCAAGCAAAGCATTTGCTGCAAAATAGGTTGATCCCATCGCGACGAGTAGGGAAATTATCAAGGGTGCGATTGACAAATATTCTGATGCCTCCTGCACGCCCCAAAAAAACTCATGTGCGACATAGAAGAGGACCACAGCCAAGCTTCCGATAGTCACTCCAAGAGCTAGCTTCCCATCCCCAAGCAATAGGCTCCTTGTTTCGATCTTATCGTGTCGAATAGTATATTTAGGCATTTTCCATCCTGAAAGATTGAAGGTCTAGAAAAGGTCCATAATCCGCTCGAATTGGTCATTGCTCTTCCAACTCTGGATCGCACGCGCCGACCACAACAAGCAACATCTTCATCAATTCCTGCCCTAGCCACCACCCCGCGCCCACGCTAACCCGGCGTCCATGCGCCTCGCCGTCACGCACCTTGCTCTCTCGCATTTCCGGTCCCACCGCCGCGCGGCGCTGGACCTTGACGGGCGGCCGGTCGCGATCTTCGGTCCCAACGGCGCGGGCAAGACCAACCTGATCGAAGCTGTCTCGCTCCTCTCCCCCGGTCGTGGCCTGCGCCGGGCCGCCGCCGCCGATCTCGCCCGCCGTCCCGATGCCATCGGCTGGCGCGTCGCCGCCGACCTGAACGGGCCGGACGGGCGGCACCAGATCGACACCCGCGCCGAACCCGGCAGCCCGCGCGCCACGAAGATCGACGACAAGCCCGCGCCGCAGACCGCGCTTGCCCGGCTCGCCCGCGTGCTCTGGCTGACCCCGGCGATGGACCGGCTCTGGATCGAAGGGGCCGAGGGGCGGCGCCGCTTCCTCGACCGCATCACGCTCAGCTTTTTCCCCGATCACGCCGATGCCGCGCTGGCCTATGACAAGGCGATGCGCGAACGAAACCGCCTGCTCAAGGACCAGGTGCAGGACGCCCGCTGGTTCGACGCGCTCGAGGCCCGCATGGCGGAAACCGGCGCCGACATCACCCGCGCCCGCCGCGCCGCGCTGGACCGGATCGCCTCCGCGCAGCACGGGGCGCAGACCGCCTTTCCCGCCGCCGCGCTCTGCCTGATCGACCCGGAGGACGGCGCCGCGCCGCTGCCTGACGGGGCCGAAGCACTGCGCCGCGCCTTCGCAGACGCCCGCCGGGGCGATTATCGGGCGGGCCGCACCCGCCTCGGGCCGCACCGCACGGACCTCGCCGCGACCTACACCGCCAAGGGCGTGGCGGCCGCGCAATGCTCCACCGGTGAACAGAAGGCGATGCTGATCTCGCTTGTGCTGGCCAATGCCCGCGCGCTGCGCGATGACACCGGCGCCGCGCCGATCCTGCTGCTGGACGAAGTCGCGGCCCATCTCGACGCCGCCCGCCGCGCCGCCCTTTACGACGAGATCTGCGCGCTCGGCACGCAGGCCTGGCTGACCGGCACCGGGCCCGAGCTGTTCACCGATCTCGGCCCCCGCGCGCAGCACCTTTCGGTGACCGAGGACGGGGGCGAAAGCCGGGTTCACCCCGCGAACGGCTAACCGTCTGGCTTCGAACGGAGTCATATGGGAGTCATATGCAAATCATATGCGTTTCATACGCCCGCTTGCAGCCGCTTGCAGCGCGTCCTAAACCGCCCCATGACCCTCGCCGTAACCGACCTGGCCCTTTATGCCGCAGCGCTTTTCGTGCTGTTCCTGACCCCCGGTCCGGTCTGGCTGGCGCTGTCCGCCCGCACCCTCGCGGGGGGCTTCCAGGCGGCCTGGCCACTGGCCCTCGGCGTCGTCGTGGGCGACGCGATCTGGCCCTTTCTCGCCATTCTCGGCGTGTCGTGGGTCGTCACCCAATACGCTGATTTCATGACCATTATGCGGCTCGTCGCGGTCGCGGTCTTCCTGTGGATGGGCATCGCGCTGATCCGCAACGCCGACCGCCGGATCGGCGCCGACAGCCGCCTGACACGGCCCGGCAAGGCGGCGGGCTTCGTGGCGGGCGTCGCCGTGATCCTCGGGAACCCCAAGGCGATCCTGTTCTACATGGGCGTGCTGCCCGGCTTTTTCGACCTGAGCCGCGTCACCGCGCCCGACATCGCCGCGATCGTCGCGCTTTCCATCGCCATCCCTCTGATCGGAAACCTTTTTTTCGCTCTTCTGATCGACCGCGCGCGCCGCGTGCTGACCAGCCCGGCGGCGCTCCGGCGGATGAACCTGACCGCCGGGGCGATGCTGATCGTGGTCGGCTGCATCATCCCATTCACGTGAACGGATGCCCGGCCCGGACAGGTGCGATTTTACCTGCGCGGCCCGTGACATTCCCCACCGCCCCCGATATAAAATGTCATAAAAATGAAGGGCATGACGAATGGCCGATCCGATCACGGCACCTGAAGAATATGGCGCCGATTCCATCAAGGTTCTCAAGGGGCTGGAGGCTGTCCGCAAACGGCCCGGCATGTATATCGGCGACACCGATGACGGGTCCGGCCTGCATCACATGGTCTACGAGGTCGTGGACAACGGCATCGACGAGGCGCTGGCCGGCCATGCCGACGCGGTAACCGTCACGATTCACGACGACAACTCGGTCTCGGTCAGTGACAACGGGCGCGGCATTCCCGTCGGCATCCACGAGGGCGAAGGCGTGTCCGCAGCCGAGGTCATCATGACCCAGCTCCATGCCGGCGGCAAGTTCGACCAGAATTCCTACAAGGTTTCCGGGGGATTGCATGGCGTGGGCGTGTCGGTCGTGAACGCTCTGTCCGACTGGCTGGACCTGCGGATCTGGCGCGACGGCAAGGAGCATTACGCCCGCTTCGAACGCGGCGAGACGGTCGAACACCTCCGCGTCGTCGGCGACACGCCCGGCCGCACCGGAACGGAGGTACGTTTCCTCGCGTCGACCAGCACGTTCACAAACACCGAATACAGCTTCAAGACGCTTGAAAACCGCCTGCGCGAACTGGCCTTCCTCAACTCCGGGGTACGTATCATCCTGAAGGACGAACGCGGCGCCGAAACCCAGCGATCGGAGTTGTTCTACGAAGGCGGCGTGAAGGAGTTCGTGCGTTACCTCGATCGGTCCAAGACGCCGATGATGTCGGAGCCGATCTTCATCACCGGCGACCGGGACGGCATCACCGTCGAGGTCGCGATGTGGTGGAACGACAGCTACAACGAAATGGTGCTGCCCTTCACCAACAACATCCCGCAGCGCGACGGCGGCACCCACCTGGCCGGTTTCCGTGGCGCCCTGACCCGGACGCTGAACATCTATGCCGGCCAATCCGGGATCGCGCGCAAGGAAAAGGTCACCTTCACCGGCGACGATGCCCGCGAGGGGCTGACCTGCGTTCTCTCGGTGAAGGTTCCCGACCCGAAATTCTCCAGCCAGACCAAGGACAAGCTGGTCAGCTCCGAGGTGCGGCCTGCGGTCGAGGGGCTGCTGAACGAAAAGCTGGCTGAGTGGTTCGAGGAAAACCCGAACGACGCGCGGGCGGTCATCACCAAGATCATGGAAGCCGCACTGGCCCGCGAGGCCGCGCGCCGCGCCCGCGAACTGACGCGTAAGAAATCCGCGCTCGACATCGCGTCCCTGCCGGGCAAACTGGCTGATTGCCAAGCGCGCGACCCCGAAAGCCGCGAGTTGTTCCTGGTGGAGGGCGACAGCGCCGGCGGTTCCGCCAAGCAGGGCCGTGCCCGCGCCAACCAGGCCGTTCTGCCCCTGCGCGGCAAGATCCTGAACGTGGAACGGGCCCGCTTCGACCGGATGCTGGGCAGCCAGGAGATCGGGACGCTGATCACCGCACTCGGCACCGGCATCGGACGCGACGAATTCGACATCGCCAAGCTACGCTACCACAAGATCATCATCATGACGGATGCCGACGTGGACGGCGCCCATATCCGCACGCTGCTGCTGACGTTCTTTTTCCGCCAGATGCCGCAAATCATCGAGGGCGGGTTCCTCTACATCGCGCAGCCGCCGCTCTTCAAGGTCGCACGCGGCAAGTCCGAGGTATACCTGAAGGACCAGCCCGCGCTGGACGACTACCTGATCGAGATGGGCATCGACGGCGCGACCCTGCGCCTTGGTAGCGGCGAAGAGATTGTCGGCCAGGATCTTCGACGCGTGGTCGAGGAGGCCCGCATCGTGCGGCGCGCGCTGGACAATTTCCCGACGCATTATGCAACCCGCATTCTTGAACAGGCCGCGATCGCCGGCGCCTTCGAGCCAGGGCAGATCGACAATGACCTGCAAGGCACCGCGAATGCAGTCGCGAAGCGTCTGGACCTGATCTCGGCCGAGTACGAACGCGGTTGGCAGGGGCGCCCGACGCAGGACAAGGGCATCCGCGTGATGCGTGCCGTGCGCGGCGTGGACGAGGTGCGCGTGCTTGACGGGCCGATCCTGCGCGGCGGAGAGGCGCGGCGACTGGGCAGCATGACCAAGGCGCTTCAGGATCTCTATACCCAGCCCGCGACCTTGCTGCGGCGCGACAAGGGCCTGCCGGTCTACGGCCCCCTCGACCTTCTGGAAGCCGTCCTGAAGGAGGGCGAGAAAGGCCTGACGTTGCAACGCTACAAGGGTCTGGGCGAAATGAACCCCGATCAGCTTTGGGAAACAACGCTGGACCCGGAGGCCCGCACCCTGCTGCAGGTGAAGATCGATGATGTGGCCGAGGCCGACGACATCTTCACCAAGCTGATGGGCGACGTAGTCGAGCCGCGACGCGAGTTCATCCAGTCGAACGCGCTGAGCGTGGCGAACCTCGATTTCTAGTCTCGTGTAGGGAAGCAGACATTTTTTCGTGGCGCGCATATTTTTTCGCGTCACGGGCGCCCGAAAATGAGAAAAGTTCATTTTTCTCAAAGGCTTAGCGGAGAAGCCGTAATGGCGGGGGGATTGGGCGATATTCGATTCGTACTTCCGTTGGACCACCACGTCGGTCCCCCTCTCAATCGTTGTCCAGCGTTGCAATGCCCATTGCCCATCAATGATCCGCTGGCGGGCCGGACCGCGCGCACTTTCTGGATGTCACGCGATCTGCCTTAGCTTGGCTTTGCCATCACAATCAGGGAAGCGGACACAGCCGAGAAATGCTCCATATCGGCCGCGCCGTTCGACAAGCCAGCCAGCTTCGCAGCTGGGGCAGGCCCGCTGGCTCTCGCCGCAATCACCGCAAACCAGATCTCCACTTGTTCGGGAACGGACCGGAAGGCCGACACCGCAGGCCGGGCAAGCCGGCATGCGGCTGCCGCACAGCTTCACATGCTCGCATCTATACCAGTCGCGACCGTCGCTGCCAGGCATGTGAAGCAACCGTCCACCGCACCCCGGGCAGGTGTGCGTATGCTTCTGGGCCTCAGGGGGCACGACCACGCCGAATTCCGGCTCATTCATCAACTCTTCGACGAAGACGGAGGGGCGTGCTTCGGATGCAAGGATGGTCACGGTCCGCCGGGCCCGGGTCACGGCGACATACATGACGCGCCGCTCTTCGGCATTCGGATAAGGCTCAGCCTCGGGCGATACCAGGCTGAGCAGTGGATCGTCGACGATCATTGACGGGAAGCCCATCTTCGCGTTGTCGACGCCAAGGATGATGACGTGATCGGCCTCCAGGCCCTTCGATGCGTGAATGGTCTTGAAGGTGATCGTCGCCCCGGGGTTCTGGCGCTGAAGCCGCCCGACATCGGGCCTCAGGAACCGATATCGACCGAGGATCAGGATTGACGGTTTTCCGCCACCCTTCCCTTCTGTGGCGGCCAGAGCAGACACGGCGTCGTTCAAAACCGTCTCTCCGGTGTCGCGGCGCGTCCAGGCGATCCTGATCGACGGTTCATCCGTCTCGCCTGCCGGGATCACCGTCTTGGTGATCTGTGCCGGGTTGCGCAGAACGAAGCGACGGGCCGCCAGGGCGATCTTGTCGACGGATCGGAAGGTCCGGCCGAGGTCGACGGTGCGATGGACGCCAGTGGCCTCTGCAATGGTGCCCCCGAATTCCGCGCCGAAGTTGCGCATGATGTGTATGTCCGACCCGGCAAAGCGGTAGATCGACTGCCAGTCGTCGCCTACGGCAAACACCTTGGCATCGGAATGCTGGCGCTTGAGGGCCTGGATCAGCTTCGCCCGACCGGTAGAGATATCCTGGAACTCGTCGACGAGGATATGTCGGAACGGGCTCTGATAGCGCCCGCTTTCGACGAGGGCCGTGGCGCGGTTCACCATGTCTTCGAAGTCAATTCGGTCGCCCAGGCGCGCCTGATACTCCCGGAACACGGCTCCGAAGATCTTGAGAAAGGCCTCCGCTCGCTTGCCCATCTTCAGCGTCTGCGCCTTGTCCAAACAGTCCTCGACCCGGTAGCCGCCGTTCTTGAAGTGACGCAGGAAGGTGCCCATCAGCGAGGTAAAGCTGTCCACCACACCGACCTCAGCGACGCGATCGTAGATTTCGATGTCCGGGATCGGCCGCAGCGTGACGTGGGGCTCGAGCTTTTCGGCGAGAGCGTTGAGCAGATGGCCTTCTTCACGCTCCCAGCTGTAGGTCTCAACCAAAACCGTCTCGTGCTGGGCATGGACCTGCCGCTTCCAATCCATGCCCTCGAGGTATTCGTCGCGGTCGACATAAGGCGCTGTGATCAACTCCTCCTTGCCGTCCCTGCCGCGTTTTTTGCGAACGCCGAAATGCTCGATGTAGACGCCGCTTTCTGTCAGCCGGAAATCGGGCGTGTAGACGCGGCGCCCGGTCTTCTGGAGCTTGTGCTCGTAGCTCGGCTCGTATTCGTAGGCGATGCCGTTTCGGAACAGCCAGTTGGCGATCAGAAGCTCCTCGAAGCTCTTCACCGTCTCGCCTTGCAGCGTCCGCAGGTTGCGGCTTTCTACCTGCGCATACCATTCGTGCTTGGTCTTGAAGTCCCACTCTGTCGGGAAGTCGTCGAAGAAACCGGCAAACCATCCGATCACGGTTTGTGCGATGCCACTGGCGGTCACCACGATGTGCCGAAGGATCTCCTTCATGAGGGATAGGAAGGCCTTGTCGTCCGTCGCGGTGGGCGCCAAGGGGGGCTTCTCCCCCTCAACTTGGCCGATGATCTCGTAGGCCAATGCGTGGAAGGTGCGGGCCGCCACGGGGACCCCGCACCGCGCCTCGATACGCTCGGACATCTCGGTTGCAGCATCTTTGGCGAAGGCCAGGAGCAGGAGCTCGCTTGGCTTCCGTATCTCGGCCTTCACCAGGTATGCAGCCTTGGCGGTGATGACGCTGGTCTTGCCGGAGCCCGCGCCGGCCAGAACCAGCGTTGCGTCCTCGTCGACGACAACCGAAAGGCGCTGCTCCGGTGTCAGCGGCATGGATTCGACCGTGTCGAAGAAGTCCTTCCACCTAAGCAGCTGACCTTCCACGAACGCCTCGATAGCCGCGTTCCGGACGGTGTTCGGATCGGCAGCGAAGGCCACGATCGGGGCGATCCGGGACATCAGCTCGTTGCCAACGGCCTCGGCGTTCAGCTTGGAAAGCACGCGGCTGTTCAGATCGGCAGCGTCGCGCGCCAGCGGTGCTACGTGGCATGCGGCAGGATAAACATCCGGCACCTTGAGCACATCGAGAGAATGCAGGATGCGCCGGACCGCGGCGTCCTCCTTCTCCAGCTCCGCCCGATTGAAACTCGTCCAGGCGGTCGTAACCGCCTCTGCGAAGGTTCTGGCCGCAGATTGCTCCACCGCTGGCAAGCTCAGGTTTCGGCTCCCGCCAAGATCGAGCGATAGCGACGACGAAAGAAGGCCCTTCCTCACCGATGGGCGCGTCGCGATAGCTTCAAGCCCTATCCAAGGCGAACCAGCTCCGCGTGCTGAAATACCCTTTTCTTGCAGGGAGAGGGATCTTGGATGTCGGCCGAGAGGGTCAATCAGGAACCCCAGGAAGGATTTTGAGGCGAGGTTCATGAGCA
This sequence comes from Meridianimarinicoccus roseus, assembly GCF_003172915.1. Taxonomy (GTDB): domain Bacteria; phylum Pseudomonadota; class Alphaproteobacteria; order Rhodobacterales; family Rhodobacteraceae; genus Meridianimarinicoccus; species Meridianimarinicoccus roseus. Next base: position 21,622 of record NZ_QGKU01000051.1, on the reverse strand, counting down.
GCAAACTACCAGTCTTTCCGGAATTGTAGCAGATATCGGGCAGCGGGGACCATGTGGGACGTATTTCAGGCGCGAATCCGCGCCGCTTTAGTGTTAATTGAACGATGCGGCTGCCAGAGGCACGCAGCTAACGGCGGAAAGCCGACCTTCGCCGAAAGCGCGAAGACACTGTGTCCGCCCTCAATAAACGGGCTTTCAGTGAGGAGCACGGGTCGGCACCTGCCTCGTCAACACGGAGGGCGGGAGAGGGGCCGTTGGGAGCACATCGAACGAACGGTGGGTTCGCGCAGGCAACCGCGCTTTACAGAACTTGCGATCCTTTCTTCTCACCTTGTGGTCCGGTGATGTGCCGTCATCGACGTCTGATGAAAGCTTGATCGCTTTCAGCATTTCTGGGCAGCGCAACCTTGGAGCCTAATTCGAACTTCGGAACGCTTGGTTCAACTCCGTCCCAGGCTGTCCACGGTCGGCGGCGGTGTGAGCCTTACCTAAGCAAATTCGACACTTGCCGACAGGTGGTAGAGGCATAGGCAGGGCAGATTGGAGCCACCGCCAGCTGACATGGGCCCAGCCGCAGATAAAGAAAATCTATCCTTAAGCTTAAATTTTTCGCGCTTTTAGTAAGAAATCATAAATGTAAGGATCGGGTATCCGGCGGGAGGCCGGACATCTGGTCGCGCATTGCTCCACCGATGGCCAAGGTATTGCAGGCAACCGCCGCGGTCATCGGTTAGCACTTTCGACCCTTGGGAGGATACCATGAGATACACACGCCGTTCGAGCCTGGCCCTTTTGGCCGGGATGGTGATCACGCCGCTTGCCGCCTTCGCGCAGCAGGATTACCCGACCCGTCCGATCACCCTCGTCGTACCCTATGGGGCGGGTGGCACCACCGATATCTCCGCGCGCCAGATCGCGACGATGGCCGAAGAAATCCTCGGCCAACCCATCGTCGTGGAAAACCAGCCGGGCGCCAGCGGTACCAATGCGATGCGCGCCGTCGCATCGGCCGCACCCGATGGCTACACACTGATCGCGACAACCTCGTCGCCATCCTTTGTCACCCCGGCGCTGCGCGATGTAGGCTATGACACGCTGTCAGACTTCATTCCGATCCTGAACTATTCCGGGCCGTTCCACGGCGTCGTGGTTCCGGCGGACAGCCCCTACGACACGCTCGACGCGCTGATCGAAGGCGCCAAATCCGGCGCGGTGACCTATGGCACGGCGGGCGCGATGGGCGGCGCGCACTTGGCCTTCGCATCGGTTGCCAGGGACACCGGCGCAATGTTGCAGCACGTGCCCTTCGACGGTGCCTCCAAAGCGACGGCAGCGGTGCTGGGGGGGCACGTGGACGCGGCGTTGGTTCCGGCCTATCGCGACCTCGTGCAGGACGGCCAGCTGCGCCTTCTGGGCGTGCTCGACGGAACGAACGACCCGGACTTCCCCGATGCCCCGACGCTGAAGGACGCAGGCCTCGCCGCGGAATTCCCCTCGATCGTGGGCATCATGGCACCCGACGGCACCGACCCGGCGATCATCGCCAAGTTGGAGGCCGCCTTCACCGAGGTCGCCTCTTCCGACGCTTTCCGGACCTTCATGACCGATCTCAGCCAGCCGGTGCGCATCATGCCGGGTGAGGAATTGGCCAAGACGATCGAGGAAAACCTGAACGCCTATCGCGAGATCGCCAAGGGGCTTGGCAATTGAGCTTCAACGGTCAGGGGGGCGGGTTCGCCCGCCCCGGATTTCGGACGCTGATCGCGGGACTGTTGCTGGCGGCGGCGGCCTGGGGGCTTTGCAGCCTCGACAGACAGATCGAGGTGTTCGGCTTCGGCGCCTCCGGACCCGACGCGCGCAGCTTTCCCCGTGTTGCCCTGTGGCTGCTGGCGGCGGTCGTGGCGCTCCGCCTGGTCCTGAGCCTGCGCGCCGAGGATTACCCGCTTGGCACCCCCGCCCGGCTCGGTCGTGTTGTGGCCGTCGCCGCGAGTGGCGCTGCGGCGCTCTGGGCCATGCCGCAGTTCGGCTTCTTTGCAGGCGCCGCCGGGGCAGGGATCATCGTGGCCTTGGTTCTGGGTGAACGCCGTCCCCTGTTGCTGGGCCTGCCGCTGATCGTGGCAGCCGTCGTGGCCTATTGCGGACGGCACGGCCTCAGCATCCCCTTGCCCTGAGCCTGCCGATCCATTCCAGACCTCAAAGGAGCGCAAGCCGTGCTTGTCGATGCCTTTCTCGAAGTTCTGAACCTCTGGGTGCTGGTCGCGGCGATCACCGGGATCGTCTCGGGGATCATCATCGGCGCGATCCCCGGGCTTGGCCCGACCATGGCGATCGCTCTGCTGATCCCAGTCACCTTCTCGATGGAGCCGATCCCGGCCATCATCCTGCTTCTCGGCGTCTACCAGGGCGCAATCTTCGGCGGGTCGATCTCGGCGGTGCTGCTGAACGTGCCTGGCACGCCCTCCTCGGCGGCGACGGCCATCGACGGCTTTGCCATGGCGCGCCGCGGCGAAGGCGGTCGGGCGCTGCGCTTTGCCCTTTATGCCAGCGTCATTGGCAACATCTTCAGCTGCCTCGTGCTGATGGCCCTGGCCGAACCGCTGGCGCGCTTCGCGCTGGATTTCGGACCGGCGGAAATGGCGATGCTGATGCTGTTCGCCCTGCTGGTCATCGTGCTTTTTGGCGGCGGATCGAAGCTCGACGCCCTGATCATGGTTCTGGTGGGCGCCTGCGCAGGCATCGTCGGTCTCGATCCGATCAGCGGCACGCCGCGCTTTACCTTCGGCTCCTTCGCCTTCGAGAACGGGTTCCAGCTGATCCCCGTGCTGATCGGCCTCTTTGCCATGTCCGAGGTGTTGCTGCAGGCCTTCGACCGCGAACCGCTGGTGGGCGATGTCGAGGTGCCGCCATTGAAAAGCTCGGTCGTCAGGTTCGCCGAGCTTTGGCGGATGCGGGTGACGCTGCTCCTGTCCTCGGTCATTGGCACGTTTGTCGGCATCCTGCCGGGGATCGGGTCCACCGTTCCCGCCTTCATGAGCTACAATCTCGCCCGCTCGCGCTCAGCCGATGCGGACCGGTTCGGCAAGGGCGCCCCCGAAGGCGTCGTCGCCCCCGAGGCCGCGAACAATGCCGTGACGGGCGGTGCGCTGGTGCCGACGCTGGCGCTGGGTATCCCCGGCGATGCGGTCACGGCGGTTATCCTCGGCGCCTTCATGCTGCACGGGCTGGCGCCGGGGCCGTTCCTGTTTCGCGACCACGGCCTGGAAGTCTACGCCATCTTCGAAGCGCTCTTGCTGTCGTCCATCCCGACGGTGATCCTTGGCCTGCTGTTTTTTCGCGTCGCGATCCACGTCACGCGCATCCAGCCGCGCCACCTGCTGCCCGCGATTACGATTCTCGCAATCTTCGGCGCATTCTCGGTCAACAACAGCCTCTTCGACGTCTGTGTGATGCTGGGCGCGGGCGTTCTGGGCTTCCTGTTCCGCCGCGCCAATTTCCCCGTACCACCGCTGCTTATCGGCCTGATCCTCGGCGCACCGTTCGAACAGAGCCTGCGGCAGGCGTTGCTGACCTCGGGCGGCGGTTATGGCATCTTCGTCGGGTCACCGATCACCGTTGGCCTCCTGGCGCTTATCGGCCTGTCGCTGGCGATCAGCCTGGCCCTGAGCCTGAGAAAGGCGCGGACATGATTACCGATTGCCATCTGCATTCCTTCGCCAGAGACGGCGCAGCGCAGACCGGCGCCTACCTTCCGCCTGCCCGCGATATCCGCGATTACATGGCGGAGGCAGCCCCGTTGGGCGTCCGCCGCGGTGTTGTGGTGCAGGCCTCGGTCGATGGCACGGACAACAGTCGCCTGGTCGAAGTGCTGGGCGCGCAAGGCCCCATCGCCCTGCGCGGTGTTGCCGTGATCGACGGCGCCGCCGACCTGCCCGCGCTGCACGCCGCGGGTGTCCGCGCGACGCGCATCCAGGACCGCGCAAGGCTGGGCGACAGCGCGCTTGGGCACTTGCCGGACCTTGCCGACCGGGTGGCCGAGGTCGGCTGGCATATCGAGATGAATACCGAGCCGCGCAGCTTTGACCGGATCGCCGGGATGTTGCCCGACCTGCCCGCGGGCGTGCGGCTGATCCTCGATCATGTGGGCCATGTCGATCCAACCGCACCCGACGCCGTCTTTCGCCTGCTGGAAACGGACCGGATCTGGGTCAAGCTCTCTCCCACCCGGATCAGCACCGATATCGGGCGCTACTCCGACCTGGTCGGGCTCTTCGAACGTATCGGTGCGGCCTTCCCTAACCAGATCATCTGGGGCAGCGACTGGCCGCATGTGATGACCCCCGAGCCGGTGCCGGAAATCCCGCCGATGCTGGATCTGTGCCGCGCGGCGTTGAGCAGCGATGCCTTCAAACGCTGCATGTGGAACAACCCCGAACGGCTCTACGGGTTCTGATGCTGCTCACGCTGGACGATTTCGAGCCGTTGGCACGGCGCCGCCTGCCCCGCCCGCTGTTCGGCTATGTTTCGGGCGCGGCGGAAACAGGCGCCGCGCGGCAGGACAACCGCGATGCGCTGGACCGGTGGCGGCTGATCCCCAAGGTCCTGCGCGGCGTCGAGGGCCGAAGCATCGCCCGCGCCCTGATGGGCCGGAATTAAACTGCACCGTTCGGCATCGCGCCCATGGGCCTCTCGGCGCTGATGGCCCGCGACGGGGACGTGGCGATGGCCCGCGCGGCGGGCGCCGCGGGCATTCCTTTCGTGGTGTCCGGGTCGTCCCTGACCCCGATGGAAGACGTTGTGAAAGCCAACGGATCTGCGTGGTTCCAGGCCTACCTGCCCGGCGAAGACGACCGTGTCCGCGCCCTTGTCGCCCGGGTCGAGAAAGCGGGCTTCGGCACGCTGGTGCTGACCGCGGACACTGCGGTGCTGGCGAACCGCGAAAACAACCAGCGCGCGGGGTTCTCCACGCCGCTCAGGATCACGCCGCGGTTGATCTGGGATTTCGCGATCAAGCCGCGCTGGGTTCTGGGAACATTCCTGCCGACCTTGATGCAGGGCATGCCGCATTTCGAAAACTCGTTCGCCACGCGCGGTGCGCCGATCATCTCGAAACAGGTGGCGCGGGATTTCGGGCGCAAGGATCACCTGAACTGGGACCACCTTGCACTGATACGCGACTGCTGGCCCGGAAAGCTGGTGCTGAAGGGCGTGATCGCCCCCGCCGACGTGGCGCAAGCGCGCGTGGTTGGCTGCGATGCTGTGATCCTGTCGAACCACGGCGGACGGCAACTGGACCATGCCATGTCGCCGCTGCGCGTTTTGCCCGAGGCGCGGGCGCAGGCGGGCGACATGGCGCTGCTGATCGACGGCGGCATCCGTCGCGGCACGGACGTGATCAAGGCGCTGGCCCTGGGTGCGGACATGGTGCTGGTCGGGCGGCCGTTCCTGTATGCAGCGACCCTTGGCGGTCAGCCGATGGTCGAAACCGCCATCGAAATCCTGAAGACCGAGGTGCACCGCAATCTCGGCCTGCTGGGTCTGCGGGATCTGTCCGAGATCGGCCCTACACTTCTGCACCCGGTCTAAAGCGCGCCGGAAAAAATCGGTGCACCAGCAATGCCCAAGTGCTCCGGGAACTCCGCTTTCAGGATGCTGCCACTGTCCGACTCGGTGATGAACAGGGTCCGCCCGTCGGGCCCGCCGAAGGCGCAGTTGGTCGTCCCAAGGCCGCGCGGCGAACGTACCACGGCGATCGGTCGGCCCAGCTCGTCGTGAACCCAGGCCAGCCCCATGCCGGTCTGGCAGACCACGACGCCACCGTTCGAAGTCAGCGCCAGCCCGTCCGGTCCTGCGCGCCCGCCCGACAACTGGATGAACAGTCCCGCCTTGTTGACCCGCCCCGAAGGCGACATTGGCAGCCGCCAGACGGCGTTCGCGCGGGTCACGGCGAGAAAGAGCACCTGCTCGGCCAGGTCCAGCACAAGCCCGTTTGGGCTGGGCACCCTGTCGATCAGGCAGGTCAGCGTCCCGGTCTCTGGCACCCATTTCCAGACGCGCCCCGAGGGATCCTGCAACCCGGTCTGTCCCTGATCGGTGAAGTAGAGCGCCCCGTCGCGACCGAAATGCAGGTCGTTGCAGCCCTTGAAGCTTTCGGTATCAGCATCGCCGAGCGCCTTGCTCACGCCACCAGTATCAGGGTCGAGCAGCATGATCCCGTTCTGGTAATCCGCCAGCAGGATCCGCCCGTCGCGGTGGATCTTCAACCCGTTGGGCTGGCCGTCGTATTCGGCGATCTGTGTGATCGCCCCCGCCGGATCGGCGCGGAAGACGCGCCCGAACGGAATATCGACGAACCAAAGATTGCCCGCCGTGTCGAACGACGGCCCCTCGAGGAAACTGTCCGCAGGCGCACCGCGCCGGTTCTTCTCGGCCCAATAGGACGGCTGGCCGGTCCGGCGCAGCGCGGCGGGCAGTTCGGTGAAGACCTCGGCGTCGATGACGACCGGATCGGGGAAGGGATATGTGGGCGTCATCCGAACGTGAACTCCGGCAGGAACAGGGCGATGTCCGGCACTCCGATGAGAAGCAGCATGAAGGCCACGATGATGATGAAGAAGGGCAACGTGCCGATGATCACGTCCTCGATCTTCACCTCGTCCGAAGACGAGGCGACAACGAAGAGGATCACGCCCAGTGGCGGGGTCAGCTGGCCCAGTTCCACCAGGATCACCACGAAAACGCCGAACCAGATCGGGTCAACGTCCAGCACCAGCAGGGCGGGGAAGATCACCGGCACGATGATCGCGATCATCCCGAGGCCTTCCATGAAACAGCCGAGGATCGCGAAGACGACCATGATGATCAGCAGGAAGGTCAGGCGCGAGACATTCGCCTCTTCCAGCATGCCGACGAGATCCTTGCCGATGCCCGAGAGCGCGGTGGCGTAGGCGAAAATCATCGAGGTGAAAACAATGAAGAGGATGTTGCCGCTCATCGAGGCTGTGCGGGACAACCCGTCCTTCAGGAGCTGCCAGCTGAGCTTGCGGTAGATCCCGGCGATCAGGATGGCGCCGACGGTGCCCACGGCCCCAGCCTCGGTCGGGGTGGCGAAGCCGCCATAGATACTGCCGAGCACGATCACGATCAGCATCAGGAAGGGCACGATGTCGAGGAGCGCCCGGCCCAGGTCGCCGATACTGGCCTTGACCTCGTTCCTTGGTGCCAGCGCGGGATTCACCAGAACACGGGCCATGATGAAGCCCATGTAGCACAAGGCGAGAAGGATGCCCGGCACAAGACCGGCGGCGAAGAGGCGCGCGATCGAGGTCTCGGTGAAGGTGGCGTAGATGATCATGGTGATCGAGGGCGGGATCAGGATGCCCAGCGTACCGCCAGCGGCGAGCGATCCGGCGACAAGGCGCCTGTCGTAGCCGCGCGCGGAAAGCTCGGGAAGGGCGACGGTCGACATGGCGGCAGCGGTGGGGGCCGAGCCGCCCGAGATCGCCGCGAAGATGCCGCTGCCCGCGATGTTGGTATGCAGAAGGCCGCCCGGCAGCCGCCGCATGAAGGGCGCGACACCGTTGTAGAGCCGCGTCGAAAGGCCCGAACCCAGCAAGATCTCGGCCATCAGGACGAAGAGGGGAATGGCGGCGAGGGTGAAGCTGTTGGCGGCTCCCCAGCTGACGAGGCCGAGCGCCTTCCAGCCGCCGAAACCCTTGAGCAGCCAGATATAGGTGAGGCCTGCGCCGGCGACGGCGAACTGCACCCACATGCCGCCCAGGATCAGGCCGATCAACAGGCCGAAGGCGAGGATCGCTTCCATTCAATCGTCCCCGGATTTGCGGAAGCTCAGCAACAGCTGTTCGACCAGGAAAAACGCCAGCACGGAGAAGCCGAGCGGCAACATGATCTGCGGAATCCACAAAGGCGTACGCAGGACGGTGGGCGCGAACTTGCCGCGCGAGAAGGAGGACAGCGTCAGATCCTTGGTCTTCCACGCCAGGATCACGCAGATCACCAGCGCGATCAGCACGAAGGCGCGGACCAGCCAGCGCCGCGTGCCCAAGGGCCAGGCGTCCAGCAGGAAATGCACCTGGAACATCGCCTGGCCGCGCAGTGCCAGCGCCGCGCCGAAGAAGGTCAGGAAGACGACGCCGTAGCCGGTCAGCTCCTCGGCGAAGCCCAGCGAATAGTTGAACCCCCCGCGCAGCAGCGCCTCGAGGCAGACGAGGGTGACCAGCGCCACAAGCATCAGGCCGGTCGCCACAGCGGTCGCCCGCGCCACCGCGTCGAAAAGGGGGCCGGCCGATGCCGGCCCCGTGGTGATGTCGGGACGCATGTTACTTGCCGACGGCCGCGCGCACGGTGGCGAGAGCTTCGACGTATTCCGGGCCGTTCTTCTCGGCCCAGGATTCCCAGAACGGCGCCAGCTTTTCGGCGGCCATGTCGACTTCGCCACCGGCGGCCTCGACCAGCGTCATACCGGCCTCGGATTGCGAAGCCTTCTGCGCCTCCTCGTCCGCGAGGAACTCCTCGGTGGTCTTCGGGCCCTCTTCGGCGACGATGCTGCGCAGCGTGGCCTGCGTGTCCTCGGAAAGCGCGGCAAAGCTGTCGGCATTGGCGATGATCATCGAGTTGCCGTAGTTCACGGCGAACCGGTAGTTGTAGGGCAGGAATTCGTGCCAGTTCTTGGCGCCGCCGGCCGAGGCGGTCAGCACGCCCTCGATCACGCCCCGTTCCAGCGAGGTCGGCACTTCGGAGCCCGACAGGGTGATCGGCGCGCCGCCGAATTCCTCGATGAACGCACCCTGTTCGGGCGAGGTCACGCGGATCTTGTGGCCCTCGAGATCGCCCAGAGAGGTGATCTCGAAGGTGGTGAAGATCGTCTGCTCGGGGTAGCGGTAGCCGCCCAGCAGCACGACGCCCTGATCGCCGAAGGCCTCGATCAGCGTCGGCTCCATCGCGGCATAGGCCTTGTTCCATTCCTCGTCATTCTCGATCAGCATCGGCAGGTTCAGCACGCGCGCGATCGGCACGCTGCCGGAAAAGAAATAGTCCGCCGCCATATCGATGATGCCGTCGCCCACGGCCTGGGTGATGTCGGCAGAGGCGATCTGCAGCGTCTTGCCAAGGTGCAGGTCGATGGTCAGGTCCCCTTCGGTCTCGGCCGCGACACGCTCCACGATGCGGTTCATGCCCTTGACGGCGGATGTCGTGGAGACGGATGAATAGGTGTAGGCCGTCCAGTCGTCGGCATGAGCGACGGCAGTCGAAGCGACGATCAGCGCCGCGGTGCCCAGTGTCTTGATGGTCATGGTGTTCCTCCGGTTTTAGAGATGATTGGCCGGGATTTGCGCCCCGGTTCCTTGGTTCTTTCGCCTTGGCGCAAAAGCCTTTTCTTGTGCCAGGGCGCGCCATTCCGCGCGGGTGGTTCGGTGCGGGCGGGCCCTTATGCCGTTCTGCGGCTGTCGACGTACCGCTTTTTCAGCGTCGGACCGACGATCACGGCCACGGTCAGCGCAACCAGAACGAGGCTGGTCACGTTCTGGAACAGGATCATCGGATCGCCGCGGCCGATCCGCAGGGCCAGGCGCAGGTTCTCTTCGGCAAAGCCGCCGAGGATCAGACCCAGCACCACCGGGGGCAGCGGGAACTTGAGCCGGTCCATCAGCCAGCCGATCACGCCAAAGCCCAGCATCAGGTAGACGTCGAACATACGCCCATGGATCGAGTAGACGCCGATCAGCATGAGCACGATGATCACCGACCCAAGCAGCGGACGCGGCAGGTTCAGCAGGCGCGCGAAACTGTTGGTCGCCAAGGATCCCCCCAGCAGGATCAGAAGGATCGCGCCGAAGAGGAACTGCCACATGAAGCCGAAGACGATGTCGGGATTGTCGCGGAACAGCATCGGGCCGGGTTGGAGCCCGTGCACCAGGAGCCCCCCCAGCATGACGGCCGCCACGGCGGTGCCGGGGATGCCCAGCGTCAGCGCGGGGATCAGCGCGGAGGCGGTGTCGGCGTTGTTGGCGACCTCGGCGGCGGCGACGCCTTCGGGTTCCCCCTCGCCCCAGGTCTCGGGGGTTTTCGAGGTACGGCGCGCCTCGTTGTAGGACATGAAGGCCGCCATGGAGCCGCCCGCGCCGGGCAGGATGCCGATCCAGATGCCGATGAAGGAACCGCGCAGCCAGGTCTTCCAATAATTCATGCGTGGCAGGGCCTTCCAGATCGACACGGTTCCGAGCTTGGACGCATTGACGCCATCGGTCTTGAGAGGTGTTTCCAGAAGGTCCATCACCGGCGGCAGGGCATAAAGACCGACCAGCAGGATCACGATGTTGATCCCGTCCAGCATTTCCAGCTGGCCGAAGGTGAAGCGGTCGTTGCCATAGATCGGGTCCGAGCCGATGACGGACACGAAGACCCCGAAACAGGCCGAGATCAGTCCCTTCACCGGGTTGCCGCCCAGAAGGAAGATGATCGAGGCGAGGCCGAAGACCGCGACCCAGAACACCTCGGACGGTCCGAAGAGCAGCGTGACCCTGGACAGCGGCGGGGCCAGCAGCATCAGCGCAAAGGCCGAGGCGATGCCCCCAAACGCCGACGACACGACCGCGACCTGAAGCGCGAAGCCGCCTTCGCCCTTTTGCGCCATCGGGTAGCCGTCGAAGGTGGTTGCCACGGCGGCGGGGGTGCCGGGGATGCGCAGCAGCACGGCGGGGATCGCGCCGCCGTACATCGCGCCGTTGTAGATGCCCGCCATCAGGCCGAGCGCAACCAGCGGCTCGAGCCCGAAGGTGAAGGGCACGAGGACGGAGATCGCCATTGTGGCCGAGAGGCCCGGCATTGCGCCGACGACGATGCCCGCGATCACGCCGATCACGACAGCGGCAAAATTCGTCAGGGCGAAGACGTCCGGCAGGGCGTGGAGCAGTTCGGAATACATGAATCAGCCTCCCCAAAGACGGCCGGTGGGGAAGTCCTGCGACATCCCGAAATCGAAGATCGCCCAGATGGTGCCGACCACGATGACCGTCGCGATCAAGAGGCCCAGGGGGCTGCGATAGCCGAAGACCCAGGCCACGAGGGGGATGGTCACGGTGGTGCTGACGTAGAACCCGATGAAATCGGTCGCGAGCGCATAGCCGACGATCAGAAGGAAGGCGCCGATCACCCGTTTGGGTGCCTTGGTCACCGGCGCGGCTTTTTCGCCCGCGCTGGCCGTGCGCTGGTCGGCGAGCAGCAGGACAACCGACAGGACGATAAGGCCGATCAGCATCGCGGCAGGCAGCAGCGCAGAAATCGCGCGCAGGTTAGAGGTCGGGATCAGGAAGCCCGCGGCGACCAGGATGATGCCGAGCGCGGTCAGGGTCTCGGGCCTTCTCAGGCGGGAATTGCGGCTCTCGGACATGGGTAAGCCTTTGGTGAAAGGGATGAGGGGCGAAGGGGGCGCCGCCCCCCGCGCAAGTGGTGCGTGAGGGAGCCTGCCCCCTCACGCATGCGGCCTCAGTTCCAGGGGCTGGTTTCCCACACGCCGCTGGCGAGGTCATAGAGCTCCGAGGTGAGCTGTTTGAAATCGTCGCCGGTCACGATTTCGACCGGGTTGGCGGTCGCGGCCATGGCGTCGAGGAATTCCTGGTCGTCCTTCAGCTGGGTGAAGGCGTCGATCAGCTTGGCCTGAACGTCCTCGGGCAGACCGGCCGGCGCGATGAAGCCGCGCAAAGAGCCGTTCACGAGATCGAGGCCCTGTTCCTGGAAGGTCGGCAGGTCAGGCGCGAATTCCGAACGCTCTCTGGTGGCGACACCCAGCACATTCAGCTGGTCCTGGAACTCGGCCACTTCCGAGATGTTCAGGATGCCCATGGCGACATGGCCGCCCAACAGCGCGGTCCGTGCAGGGGCCGAGCCCTTGAACGGCACGATGGTGAACTCGGTCTCGGTGGCGTTCTGAAGCTTGATCAGCGCGAAATGATCGTCGCCGCCAAGGCTCGACATGCCGACGGTGATTGCGCCGGGGTTGGCCTTTGCCTCTTCCAGCAGCTTTTCGATCGTGTCGAGGCCGCTCTTCTTCGAGGTCACGATCACGTTGGGGTCGTTCACAACATTGGCGAGGTAGGTGAAGCTGTCGCGGTCGTAGTCGGCCTTGCGGTCGATGGTACGTGCCATCATGCCGGGCAGGTTGAAGGTGCCCAAGGTGTAGCCGTCCGGCGCGGCATTGGCCGCTTCCGTGACACCGATCTGGCCCGAGGCGCCCGGCATGTTCTTGACGACGAGGCTGGCGCCGTCGCCGAGGTATTTCTCAATGAAGGGCGCCGCTGTGCGGGCCATCACGTCGGTCCCGCCCCCGGCGGAATAGCCGACAATTACCTCGATGGGCTTTGCGGGATAGTCCTGCGCCAGCGCCGCGCCTGCTGCAATGCACATCGTACCGACAATGGCGGTCTTCTTGAAGATGTTGAGCATGTCACTCCTCCTTTACATGCGGGTGTTTTCAGTCTTCGAGCAGGGCGCAGCCGCGTTCCTTGAGCGCGCGGTCGACCCAAGCCCGGTCGTTGGTGCCCGCCTCGATGGCGGCCATCTGTTTGATCTCTTTCTCTGATTTCGCCTTCGTAGCCTTCAGGACCGTTTCGGCCTCGTCGATCGGGACGCACAGAACGCCGTCGCTGTCGCCGATGACGATGTCACCGGGGTGGATCACCATGCCGTCGATGGCGACGGGGACGTTGACTTCGCCCGGGCCATCCTTGTAGGGGCCGCGATGCGTCACGCCCGCTGCCCATGTCGGCAGGTTGGTTTCGCGGAAGTTGTCCAGGTCGCGGATCGCGCCATTGATGACAAAGCCGACGACGCCCTTCTTGATGGCATAGGCCAGCATCAATTCGCCCATGAGCGCGTTGTCCAGAGCGCCGCCGGCATCGACGACGATCACGTCCCCCGGGATAGCCCGGTCGATCGCGGCATGCAGCATCAGGTTGTCGCCGGGGCGCGCCTTGACCGTCAGCGCGACGCCCGCCATGCCTCCGGATGTGTGCATGGGTCGCAACGTCGGCCCCGCGGCGGTCATGCGCGACATGCTGTCGGACACGTTGGCGACGGGCAGCTTGGCGAACTCGGCGACAAGCTCGGCTGGGGCAACGCGGTCGCGTTTGAGAATGCGGAACCCGATGGTCATGGCTGTTTCTCCATTTTGGCCGACTCCGCCTGCGCGGCGGCCAGCAACTTGCGATTGATGATGCGTTCAGGGGCGACGGGCTGCCCGTCGAGGACCTGGAATATCCCGCGCACCGCATCGACGCCGACGCGCGCCCCGGCCTCGCGCGTCACGCCGCCGATATGCGGCGTCAGCACGATTTCCGGCACGGCGAAGAACGGATGGTCGGGCGCAGGCGGTTCGGACGCGAAAGTGTCGAGCCCGGCGCCCGCCAGATGACCGGAGCGGATCGCCGCGACCAGCGCGGGCTCGTCGATGAGGCCGCCGCGCGCCGTGTTGATGACGTAGGCGCCTTCCGGCATCCGCGCGATGGTGCCCGCGTTCAGCAGACCGCGCGTCTGCTCGTTCAGCGGGCAATGCAGCGACAGGATGTTGGACCGGGCCAGCAGGTCTTCGACCGTTGCGCATCGGGTGACGCCGAGGGTCTCGAAAGCGCTGTCGTGCGCGTAGGGATCGTACCCTGCCAGTTTCAGCCCCAGCCCCCTGGCCATGCGGCCCGTCGCCTGTGCGATCGCTCCCATGCCCATCAGGCCCAAGGTCGATCCGGCGATCTCGCGCCCCAGGAAACCTGGCTTCTCCCAACGTCCGGCGCGCAGGCTTGCGTCAAGCGGAACTACGCGCTTGACCGTCGCCAGCAGCAGCGCGATGGCATGCTCGGCCACAGACACCGCGTTGGCACCGGTCGCGACCAGCACAGGGATGCCCCGGTCGGCGGCGGCCTGGATGTCGATGTTGTCGACCCCGACGCCATGTTTCGAGATCACCTTGAGCTGCGGCGCGGCATCCATCACGGCAGCATCCAGGCGGCCCATGCGAGACACGATGCCCTCGGCCCCGGTCTGCTGGAGAAATTCGGAAATCACGGCGCTGTCAGCATAGGGCGGGGTATGCACCGTCTGGTAACCGTGGTCCGCCACCAGCCGGGCCGCGGACGGATCGAGGTCGGGCCCCGTCACGAGGATCGTCTTGCTCATCGCGCATGTCTCCATAGCGTCCCGAAGCGACGGGGCGCGCCATTTCGTTTCTCTTGTCTGTCGATTGGCCCACAGCGGTCTCCCAAACCGGATCGTGGGTTTCCTCCTTGGTTTGAAACCGTAACGCCAAGAATGTCTTCACAAAAGCGCGTAATTCTGGTTAGTAGATTCAGAAAAACTGGATCTAAGCATGGACACCCGGCAACTGAAGACCCTTTTGGCCATTCAATCCCATGGCACTTTCGCGCAGGCGGCGGACCTTGTCGGCCTGACACCCTCGGCCGTCAGCCAACAGGTTCACGCGCTTGAGGAAGAACTGCGCGTGACCATCTTCGACCGCTCCACGCGACCGCCCAGGATCACGCCGGAGGGAGTTCAAGTTATTGAAATGGCTTCAGATATCTTGCGCCGCGCCGAGGACACCAAGGCCAGCCTGCGCGGCGATCAGATCGCCGGGACGCTGATGCTGGGGTCGGTGAGGTCGAGCGCGCTGAACCTGCTGCCGCGCGCCATGGTGCAGATGCGCGGGCGCTACCCGGACCTGAAGCCAAGCCTGCGTGTGTCACTGTCTTCAACCCTGATCGCGGATGTGGCCGGCGGTCGGCTCGATGCCGCCATCGTCGCGGAGCACCTCGGCATTCCCAACACCCTGCGCTGGAGCCCCTTCTTGCGTGAACCGCTCTGGGTGATCGTGCCTCGTGGCATGGAAGCGAGCGACCCGATCGAACTTTTGAATACACGGCCCTACATCCGTTTCCGAAGCGCCGTGCCGCTGGCGAACCTGATCGATACCGAGTTGTCCCGTCTCGGCGTGGTAACCAATGACGTGGCCGAAATCGACACCATCGGATCGATCGTCACAGGCGTGCGGCAAGGCTTGGGCATATCGGTGGTTCCGCACGTCGCCCTGCAGGAACCCGAGGATCTGAACATCATGCGCCTGGCCTTCGGCGCCCCGCAGGTGACCCGCCAGATCGGCATCGTCGAAAGGACTGCGGCGCCGCGTGCCGAGATCATCGCCCTTCTGCACGCGGTTCTCGCGGACCTTTGCGGCGACTACGGAGTGGTCCGGCCAACGAGATCCTGACCGCGCCCATGTTTCCGATTGCTGCAATGAACACCCGACCGCTTTTTCCTTGAAAGCGGGCATAAGGCAGAAGTCCACGGTATGAGTGTGAAAGATCACCACGTCGATCACTATGATGCCCTCACTTTAAACGGGAAAAGTGTTAACGGCGGAGCAAAAACCGGCCACGTGGCGGTGCAATACCAGGCCAGTGGCAGGGCGCGAGGCGCCATGGCGCGCGCGCTCCCCAGATAGCTGGCGCGAGCCATGGCGCTTTGGCCCGCAGGGCCAATCCCATTGTGGATGATCAGGTTGGGGCTTTGGCTTTTCGAGCGCGGCTCTGTGCAAGCCTGTAGCTCTCACCGTTCATCTCGATGATGTTGACGTGGTGGGTCAGCCGGTCGAGGAGAGCGCCGGTGAGGCGCTCGGTTCCAAAGGTTTCGGTCCATTCGTCGAATGGCAGGTTGCTGGTAATCATCGTGGCGCCGCGCTCGTAGCGCTGCGAGATCAACTCGAACAGGAGTTCGGCGCCGGTCTTGGACAGCGGCACGAAGCCCAACTCGTCGATGATGAGCAGTTTGACGCTGGCCATCTGTTTCTGGACGCGCAGGAGGCGGCGTTCATCACGCGCTTCCAGCAACTCGTTGACCAGTGCGGCTGCGGTGGTGAAGCCGACCGACATGCCCTTCTGGCAGGCCGCCAGTCCAAGCCCGAGGGCCACATGCGTCTTGCCCGTGCCGCTCGGGCCAAGGGCGATGACATTCTCGCGCCGGCCGATCCATTCGCAACGGGCAAGTTCCAGCACTTGTATCTTGTTCAGCTTGGGGATCGCCTTGAAGTCAAAGCTGTCGAGGCTCTTGGTCGTCGGGAGTTCGCCACGAGGCCGCCACCGGTTCGAGGCCCGTGGCGGACGCGGCCTTGATGCGGCGCTCCACCATTCGCCGCTCACGATCGATCAGCTCCAGCGCGACCAGACGGGCCAGGAACTGGACATGGTCCTGCCCTTCGGCGGCGCATTGGCGGCCCAGCTTCTCATATTCCCGCAGGAAGGTGGGTAGCTTCAGCGTCTTCAGATGATCCGCGAGCAGGATCTTCGGAGTGTCGGTCATGCCGCATCCCCCGACAGCAGGGACATGTAGCTGGCCGCCGAGGTGGTCCCGACATTCGCGCGTGGCAGGTAGGGATAGATATCGAGGTCCAGTTTGGGCGGCCGTTTCTCGACATGGCAGAGGGCGAGGTGCTTCACGGCATCGAAGCCGACCGCGCCCAATTGCAGCGCCTTCTTCACCGCCGCGTGGAGATCATCGATGTCGAAGGTCTCAAGCAGGCGCAGGACTTGCACATAATCGTTGGTCTTGTAGCGCACCAGGGCTTGGGAGTTCACTCGTCCGGTGGCCTGATCGCAGGCATCGAACGGCGACGCCGGCAGATCAGACATCGCGGCCAGATCGCGGGTACCCTCCTTGGCCAGCCGTCGCCACGCCGTCGGCTGGCTCGGCATGATCTCGTAGCGCGCCGCGACACCCGACACCGTCGCGCCGGGCTCCAGGGTCTCTGACACGGCCTGCGCCTTCACATGATCCGGCCAACGCCTCTGGCCGGAGGCAAACACCTCAACACCAAGTGCTGTGAGGAACGAACTCTTTGCGAACATTGCGAAACGCACTCCATCTCTTCGGATGCGTATCAACTCGCAATGACTGGTCTCATCGACAACGTGGGGCGGCGACACCGCTTACGAAAAGCTGGGCCATATGATGAAGCCGTATGGGACTGACAACTGAGTCGGGCTTTTCAGGGATCGGACGCTTCCCTCGGACTGTCCACTTTAGCAGGTTTCTCTGCGCTTCAATGCCTCCACTGCGCGCGTGGAGTCCTGGTGTGATTGAGGGATCGGCAGAAGGCAGGCCAAAGTCACCGTCATAACGAAATCCGGCACCATGGAATGCTGAAAGGATGTGTCGCTATTGGACAATGACCGGATGGCCGGGCTGAACACGGATCTGACAGACGAGAGCTAAATCTGCCTTTGCGTGTTCAGGGAGGTATCCGAGGCGAGGCATGTCGGCCGTTGATCGGCCTCGATCAAACCCTTCACCACACGGCGCAGGCGCATTGCATCCTCCCGGTACGCCGGGTTGAGCGGCTTCTTCCGTGTAGGGCTCGGCGGATCGCCAAGAAACTGGCTTGAAACGTCGCGCGCAGCACCGCTGGGGTGCGGAAGCCCGATAAGGAGGCGCTTCTGATCAAAGCCGGAGACCCCGGACAGGGCATAAGTCATGGCTTTTTGGGCCGCCGAGCCCAATGGCGCGATGAGGCAGTCCTCTGGCAGGCGAAGTATCTCCGGAACAAGCACATTCTTCAGCATGCTTCTGAAGATCCTCTGGGCGGTGATCGACGGGGTTCCACCGGTGTAATTCTGCAGAGGCTGCAGGATCTTATGCTTGTCCTTTTGGTCGCAGAAGACGGGCCAGCGCAGTACCGAGCTGAAGTGAACCTGTTTGGCCTGCGCGCCCCAGAGAGCTTGGCTTGAATTTGCGCCAAGGAGGCGCGGGATCGAGACCTCGTCGAGGAGACGGATGAGCGTGTCTCGCATCTCCCCCGAGAAGGCACCGGTGCCTTTGCCGTAGCGCACTGCGACCAGGTGGTCTGAGCCGCCCAGACGTGCTTTGTGATAGGCGCGCAGGGCATTGCCCATCTGCTCCCGCCCCGGAGTCACCCCGAAGATCGCGATGCGGGCCGTATTCTCGACGGTGTCAAAAGGCGCCCAGGCCACCTGCAAGTTCCTCCACCCGGCCGTTCCCTCCCATATGCGAAGCTTGTCGGGTGAGGCGATCTCGCGTTCCAGTTCGGCGGCGCTCATATTGGCGACCATGTCGCCCATCTCACCCATGCGAACCTTCATGCGTTCTCCTTGATACTTCATGACGTGCGCAAGGAAACTTGTCGCGCAAAATTGCTGACCTGATTTATGGAAAACCATAGCGCCATAAATTGCAACTAAAGAAGCAAATACAAGCCCCAAAATAGAAGAAGATGCTGTTAAAGCTTGTTTTCCTATTTTAGCTCCGGCGGCACAGACCAACTCGAAATAAAATGTTCCGACGACCAAGAAGGTGAAGAGGTCGCATCACGTCTTTTGATGGAAATGGAGATCACTGCAGTTTCAATCTGAAACCTGATCGTAGCCATGCCTCCTCACGATTTGGTCGTCTGCCCTTCGCTGTCCGGTTGGTTGAGGGCGGCATGCCGAGCATCCGCTGCACATCGCCTCCTTCCGGGAGTCGTCCAGCGTACGGCAGCTCTGACGAGCTGCACTGCAGCACTGGGATAATAGGCGAAAGGCAGTTAGGGCCGTTAAAGGCGAGTTACGTCAGGCTCGCAGTCAGGGTATTTGTTCAAATCGATGCTCAGCCCACTGATGCAGCTTTGCGTTTCGCCCCATACCCACATACTCGGGCCTTGTGTTCCAAGCTGGGGCCGACGGATGGCCCGTTCTGTAGGCTTGAAACTCATTTGCCGCGTTTTGAGAGATTTCATGAGCAAACTCAGCCGCCTTCCCGAGATACACTATGACTGTCGGCTGCAGGTGCTCTACTTGAGCTGAAAACCTGGCCCAGTTGTCCTCAGCTAAAACCTCGCGCTTCAGTGGCTGTGTTCTTCCATCGTAGCCGTCACGCCCCCTATACCTCGGGAGAGAGTGAGCATTGATCAAGCTATAGTCATCCAGGCGTTCCGTGGGAAAGATGCCCGGATGCAGAGCATGTAGTCTCTGCAACATTACTGTGAGGTTCTGTCCGGCTTGGCCGACAAATGGCCTTCCTTCTTCCTCTTCTTCACGTCCCGGACATGCGCCAACGAAAAGCACTCTATGGTTGGCATCACCGTTCCTGAAGTCTGCAGCTTGGATACACATGGCAACATGTCTAACCGATAATAATGTTCGCCTCCAAACGAATAGTCTCAACCCGAAAGGGCAATGTCTGCTTTGACGATGTCACCCGGCAGCATTTCGCCTGATGTAGGTGGCGGCTATGGGCCGGAAGCGACGGTGGTCTTGACCGGGGAGGCTCCCGTGGTCGCCGCGCCGCCGCGTGGCCGCTTCGAGTCCTCTATGCAGGATGCTATCGCCCAGCATCTTGCAAGCGCAGAAATTGCCACCCGTCACTCCGGCCCAAACCGATCATAGAGGCATGCCCATGATGCTGCGTTGCAGCTTTCCGAAAGCGGATTGCCATATAAGCTCGCTTCAACAACTGCTTGTAAGAGGCTCACATTGCTGAGGGGTATCCAGATATCCAGCGCCAATTAGGTCGCACATTTGATTTGGACGATGACGTTCGAGGTTCTGCTGTGTTCTCTGATTGCGGAAATTACCGCCCATACCTCCGTCGAGGCTGGGGTGTAGGCCCAACAATAATGTGGCTTTGCATGAACCCATCGTCGGCAACCGATGAGTTGGACGACGCAACCTCCCGAAAACTCACGCGTCATTCCCGTCGTCTGAACTTTGGCAGGCTCTTTCTGCTCAACGTTATGGACTACCGTGCAACCGACCCAGTTCAGCTTCCGGAAGGCGAGGAACGTTCAGTCGAGAACCTCGAACATATTCGGCGTTGCGCTCGCCGCTCTGATTGTGTGGCTCTCGCCTACGGTGGGCTTCGACAAAATCCAAGGTGGATCGAATACGCGAATGACGCTCTCGAGATTTGCCGCAGAGCACCTATCTGCCGTGTGGCCACCAACAGGGATGGCTCCCCGCGGCACCCCCGCAGATTTCCCGCAATTTTTGAGCTGCAAGCCCAGTAACGTCAATTGATCCTTAGATGACGGCCCTTTGCGGACATTACCCATTGCCGAGTTCGCCGAAGTGCGGCAGATATGAGTTCAACCATTAGAAGAGCCTCTTGTTTTGCGGAGCGCCAGAGGTTGAGCGGGTTTCACGGTGCAAAAACTTCACAATGCCATGACTGGCAGAACTGGCTAAGATTGTTGAACCTTCAATATGCGATTTTTTTCCGACGCCCCTTCTATTCCCGATCTCCTCTTGGAGCGTTGCGACGCTGGACGGGTCGTCTTCCTATGTGGTGCGGGAGTATCATTCAATTCAGGGATGCCAACGTTTCTCGGGCTTACGCAGCACGTGATCGACTTTTTCGATCCGCCGGAAGAATCAGAGGCAATGAAGGCGTTCGCCCCTTGGCGAGACGATCCAGCAGCAGCAAATGTTCCCCTCGATCAGATCTTCAACCTTCTGCACCAGGAATATGGTCGGGATGAGGTCAACGCACTGGTAACAGAGCGGTTGCTGGTCCCATCAACAGCAGCAACCAAAGGTCATGAACACAGCCTGGTGAAGCGGATATCGTCGAACCAGAGTGGCGTCCCCCAGATCGTGACAACCAACTTCGATCACCTGTTCGAACTTGGCGACGAAGCGGGCAGTATCCCGGCCCATATTCCCCCAGCGTTCCCTGATCTGTCATTCGGATCACCAATTGATGGTATCACCTATCTACACGGGCGACTTGTTGCACCAGATGCGACCCAACACCCCTACGTGCTGAGCAGTGCAGATTTCGGCAGAGCCTATCTGTCCGAGGCATGGGCCACGAAGTTCATCAGCGGCCTGTAGGAACGATATACCGTCGTTTTTGTCGGGTATCAGGCCGAAGACCCGCACGTGAAGTACCTCCTTCAAGGGCTCAACCATGATGGTCAGTTCGACCGAACGCGCCTCTATGCCTTCGACCGAGGGGAGCCGGAGGAAATTGAAGCCAAGTGGCGAGATCGGGGCGTAACTGCCATCGCCTATCAAGATCATGGCCACCTATGGCAGACCATGGAAGCTTGGGCTGACCGGGCTGACGACCCACGTGCCTGGCGGAGCCGGGTCGTCGCTTCTGCGCAACGTGACCCGAAGGAGATATCACCGCACGAGCGTGGCCAGGTCGCCCATGTCCTACGTTCGGTTCCGGGAGCCAAGGCATTTGCCGACGCCGAACCATCACCACACCCGGAGTGGGTTTGCGTCCTCGATGCATTCGTTCGCAATGCCAAGAAGTGCAGCGGATACGGGGAAGATGCCGAAGAGTTCGATCCCGTGCAGGCATATGGCTTCGATGATGATCTTGGTCCGATCAGTGATGAGGATTTCAGACGGGGAACCAGAAACGATAACCTGCTCGAATGGCGGAGTGGCGACGACAACCCGCCCGATTTGCACCGCCTCGGAGGACGCCAGGTAGAGGGCCATGAGGCAATGCCAACCCGGTTGTGGCATCTCGTCCGCTGGATCGGAAAGTCATTCCAAGCGCCAGTGATCGCCTGGTGGGCGGCTCGTCAACTTGGCCTGCATCCTCGCCTCATCGATCA
>NZ_QGKU01000050.1 GCF_003172915.1 Meridianimarinicoccus roseus | reverse complement strand
GGTAGTGCCCCGCGGCGTGGTGTAAGAGGGCCGGCCTTCGGAGAGGCTCGAGTTGGTCAGGTCGCCACGGCGGGCAGTCTGACGTTGTGAGTATCGGTGATGCGGGCCAGCGACTCCAGCCCCATGTAACGGCGCGCGACGGCCCACTCGTCGTTGGTTTCGATCATCAGCGCGCCGACCAGACGGATGATGGCCGCGTCGTTCGGAAAGATCCCGACGACATTGGAACGGCGCTTGATCTCCTTGTTGACGCGCTCAAGCGGGTTGGTCGAGCTGATCTGCGCCCAGTGCTCCCTGGGGAAGTCCATGTAGGCGAGCACGTCGTCGCGGGAGGCGTCCATCATGGCGCCGAGCCGGTCATTCTTCTCACGGAGGGCGTCGGCGATGGCGTCCCACTGGGTCTCCGCCTCGGCCTTGGTCTCCTGGGCGAAGATCGTCTTGAGCATTGCGGCCACGGCGGTGCGGCTCTTGGCCGGGGCATGGGCGAGCGCGTTTCTGAGCCAGTGCACGCGACACCGTTGGTGGGTCGCATCGAACACTCGGCGGGCTGCGGCCCTGAGCCCCTTGTGATCGTCGGCCACGACGAGCTTCACGCCGCGCAGGCCGCGATCGGCGAGAGAGCGCAGGAAGCCAGTCCAGAACGTCTCCGCCTCGGAGGGGCCGGTGGCGACGCCGAGCACCTCGCGTCGGCCGTCCCCGTTGACCGCCACCGCGATTATTACGGCACGGCTGATGATCCGGCCGTTCTCGCGCACCCGGATGTAGGTTGCATCGAGCCAGAGATAGGGCCAGGCGCCCTCGAGAGGCCGGGTGAGGAATGCCAGCACGCGCTCGTCGATCTCGGCGCAGAGCCGACTCACCTGGCTCTTAGACACGCCACTCCCGCCCATGGCACGCACCAGATCGTCCACGGCGCGCGTCGAGACGCCGTGCACATAGGCTTCCTGGATGACGGCCACGAGGGCCTTCTCCGCCGTCCTGCGCGGTTCGAGAAAGCTCGGGAAGTAGCTGCCCTTGCGCAGCTTCGGGATCGCCAGGTCGATCCGGCCGGCGCGGGTCTCCCAGCCTCTCTCGCGGTATCCATTGCGCTGCGTGGTGCGCGCCGGTGTGCGCGTTCCTTTTGGCGCGCCCGTCGCAGCCTCGACCTCCATCTCCATCAGCCGCTCGGCGGCATAGGCGAGCATGTCGCGGACGAGATCCTCGTCGGCGGACTTCTCCACCAGCTCCATCAGGGTCATTCTATCGTCGGTCATCGTCGTCTCCGGTTCGGTTCCAGGTTTCGCAACCCGAACCTTCTCCGAAGACCGGCGATGGCCGCCAGCGTCACCGCCGGCCGCGCGCTGCGCTNCGCCGGAGGCTCCGCGCGCGGCCTCCTCCTACACCACGTCCGGGGGCACTGCTTCCGGAAGCCCGACGCGCAACGCCAGGTCATCGAGGAACCGCGCGACACGTGCCCCGGGGATGGAGATGTCGACGATCTGGCCCGGACAAAACCGACTGTGATCATCGACAATGTTGAGCACCCGGAACCGGCGACAATCAGCGAGCTGGTCGCTGACGAAGTCCAGGGACCATCGTTGCATTGGCCTTACCGGTACCCGCGGTGCGACGCGATCGCGCCTTGGCAGCTTGCGCCGCTTCTTCGTCCGAACCTGCAAACCTTGCTCGGTGTAGAGCCGGTAGGTGCGCTTGTGGTTCACGACCAGGCCTTCCCGTCGCAGCATGGCGTGCAGGCGCAGATAGCCATAGCGCCGGTTTTCCGACGCCAGCTCCTTCATGCGCTTGATGGCTATCACGTCATCTTTGAGCAGCGGACGGTATTGCTGCACCGATCGAGACAGCCCGACGATCCGACAAGCCCTGCGTTCGCTCAGACCCATCTCACTTATCAGAAACCCCACGGCTTTGCGCTTTGCCATGGGTGTCACCAGTTTTTTGCCAGAAGTTCCTTCATCGAGGTCATGTCCAGCATCTGGTCCGCCACGATCCGCTTGAGCTTCGCGTTCTCGGCCTCCAACTCACGCAGCCGCCTGGCTTCCGACGCATCCATGCCACCGTACTTCTTCCGCCAGGTGTAGAACGTGGCCGAACTGATGCCGTGCCGACGACAGATGTCATCCGTCTTGGCTCCGGCCTCGCTCTCCTTCAACACGCCGATGATCTGCTATTCCGTGAAACGCTTCCGCTTCTTGGGTCTTCCTCCTTCATCCATTCAAAGGTGGAAAGTTCCAGTTCGCAATGGCCCGGATACAGGGGGGAAGGTCACCTTGTCCAAATCACAAGCGGAATGACGATCCAGTTTCAACCCTCGAAAAAGGGTTCCGCTTTTGTGGTGGTGCCAGCACTGCCCCAGTTCCTTTCGGAACTTGCCATGCACCAATATAGAGAGGCTTTCATCCTGACCGAAACCGGCAAGGCATTTGCCTCCGCGGAGGCTCTGAGAAATCGAGTTCAAAAGTGGATCAATGCTGCTGAGTTGCCAAAAGGGCTTACGCAACATGGGATCCGGAAAGGCGCTGCTAACATCCTCGCTCAGTGTGGGGCTACGTAGTACGAAATCATGGCAATCATGGCGCACAACCAAGCGAAAACGTCGGAGGCCTACACCAAACAGGTCGAGAAGGCCAGCCTCGCGGCTCGTGGTATGGCAAAGCTCGGCGCCTTCAAATTCGAGGGTCTGGACCACGACAGCTGAGGCGTGGTCCACCTTGGCGTCAAAGGCATTGAAAAATAAATAAAAAAACATGCTTGGTAGGCCCGGCAGGACTTGAACCCGCAACCAAAGCGTTATGAGCGCTCTGCTCTAACCAATTGAGCTACAGGCCCCTGAGTATGACCGATACCAGACCCGCCCGGGCCGTCAAGTCGTCACCCGCTGCGCCTTGGCGCTTTCCTTTCCGCGCGCTCTGCGCTACGGCCTGCGGCCACGGTTGAGCGGCAAGGAGAACGGCATGACCGAGGGCAAGAACGGGCTGACCTACGCAGAAGCCGGGGTGGATATCGACGCGGGCAACGCGTTGGTGGAACGCATCAAGCCCGCCGCGGCAGCGACCGCACGGCCGGGGGTGATGGCTGGGCTTGGTGGTTTCGGTGCGTTGTTCGATCTGAAGGGCGCGGGTTTCAGCGACCCGGTTCTGGTGGCAGCGACCGACGGTGTCGGAACCAAGCTGCGTATCGCCATCGACACCGGGCAGGTGGACACAATCGGCATCGACCTCGTGGCGATGTGCGTGAACGACCTGGTATGCCAGGGCGCCGAGCCTTTGTTCTTTCTTGATTATTTCGCCACTGGCAAGCTGGACACCGACACCGCCGCGCGCATCATCGAGGGCATCGCCGCTGGCTGCGCGCAATCTGGCGCCGCGCTGATCGGCGGTGAAACGGCCGAGATGCCTGGCATGTATGCACAGGGCGATTTCGACCTTGCCGGTTTCGCCGTGGGTGCGATGGAACGGGGTTGCGCCTTGCCAGACGGCGTGCGCGACGGCGACGTCTTGCTGGGGCTGGCCTCTGACGGGGTGCATTCCAACGGGTACTCGCTGGTCCGCCGCGTTGTGGCAATGTCCGGACTTGGCTGGGAGGCTCCGGCGCCCTTTGCCGGACCCGAGATGACGCTTGGCGCCGCTCTGCTTGCACCCACGCGGCTTTACGTCCGACCTGTCTTGGCGGCGATCCGGGCGGGCGGCGTGCACGGCCTTGCGCATATAACGGGCGGCGGGCTGACCGAGAACCTGCCGCGGGTGCTGCCCGACGGGCTGGGTGCGCGGATCGATCTTGCAGCCTGGCCGCTGCCGCCGGTGTTCCGGTGGTTGGCCGAAACCGGCGGAATCGCGGTGCCCGAAATGCTCAAGACCTTCAACTCCGGGATCGGCATGGTGCTGGTGGTGGACGCTGGCCGCGCCGGAGCGCTTGCCGCGCTGCTGGAGGCCGAGGGCGAAACGGTGCATCGTATCGGCACAGTGATCGAGGGGCAGGGGGTCGCCTACGACGGAACGCTGGCGTGACGCTGAGAACGGCCATCCTGATCTCGGGCGGCGGGTCGAACATGGTGGCGCTGGCGCGTTCGATGACCGGCGATCATCCGGCGCGACCCGTGCTGGTCCTGTCCAACCGCCCCGAAGCGGGCGGGCTGGGGCTGGCTGGTGGCATGGGCATCGATACGGCAGTCGTGGATCACCGCGCTTTCAAGGGCGACCGCCCCGGTTTCGAGGCGGCGCTGAACCGTGCGCTCGATGCAGCGGCGCCTGACCTGATCTGCCTTGCCGGGTTCATGCGGGTTCTGACATCGGCCTTCACCGACCGCTGGGCCGGGCGGATGCTGAACATCCATCCATCGCTGCTGCCGAAGTATCGCGGGCTCGACACCCATGCGCGGGCGCTGGCGGCCGGGGACCGCATGCATGGCTGCACCGTGCACGAGGTGACCGCCGAACTCGATGGCGGGCCGATCCTCGGGCAGGCCCGCATCGGCATCCGGCCCGGCGATACGCCTGACACCCTCGCCGCCCGGCTTCTGCCGTTCGAACACGCGCTTTACCCGCTTGTGCTGCGGCGCTTCGCGGACGGCGTGCGCACACCGGTTACCATAGAGGCGGGCTGACCGGAGGCGGCGCCTTGAAATCGCCGCCGAGACCGATAACCTGAGCGCCTTGCGAAGCGAAAGACAACGACTTGAACATCATCACGCTGACGACGACCGAGGAGCTTGCGGCCTTCTGCGAAAGGGCCCGCCGCCACCCCTACATCACGATCGACACGGAATTCCTGCGCGAGCGGACGTACTACTCGCAGCTTTGTCTCGTGCAGCTGGCCATTCCCGAGGATGCGGAGGACAGCGCGGTCCTGGTCGATCCGCTGGCAGGCGGCCTGTCGCTGGAACCGCTTTACGACCTGTTCCGCGACACATCGGTCGTGAAGGTGTTCCATGCGGCGCGCCAGGACCTCGAAATCTTCTATTTCGACGGCAAGTGTTTTCCGACCCCGCTGTTCGACACGCAGGTCGCCGCGATGGTCTGCGGGTTTGGCGAACAGGTCGGCTACGAGACTTTGGTAAAGCGCATCGCGCATGAACCGCTGGACAAGTCCTCGCGCTTCACGGACTGGAGCCGTCGACCGCTGTCGGACGCCCAGAAGACTTATGCGCTGGCCGACGTGACGCATTTGCGCACGATCTACGAGTCGCTGGCCACCAGCCTCGACAAACAGGGGCGCCGCAAATGGGTGGAGGAAGAGATCGAGGTTCTGACCCATCCCGACACGTACGTGATCCGTCCCGAAGACGCGTGGAAGCGGGTCAAGACGCGCACCACCTCAGCGCGATTCATGGCTGTTGTCGCCAAGCTGGCGGAGTTCCGCGAACGCTACGCGCAGACCCGTAACGTGCCGCGCAGCCGGGTCTACAAAGACGACGCGCTGGTCGAACTCGCCTCTGCCAAGCCGACCAGTGCGAACGATCTGGGCAAGCTGCGGCTGTTGCTGCGCGAGGCGCGCAAGGGCGACATCGCCGACGGTATCCTGAAGGCGGTCGAAGATGGTCTGGCGATGTCGGCGGACGACGCGCCGCGCCCGGACCGCAGCCGCGACAAGCTTATGGTAAACCCCGCTTTGGCCGATCTGCTGCGCGTGCTGCTGAAGGCGAAGTCGGAAGGCGCGGGCGTGGCGCAGAAGCTGATCGCCAGTTCCGCCGACCTTGACCTGATCGCCGCGGGTGAACGCGATGTGGCGGCCCTGCGCGGCTGGCGCGGCGAGGTTTTCGGCAGCGATGCCCTTCGTTTGTGCAAAGGCGAGATCGCCCTCGCCGCGAAGGGCAATTATGTGGCGATCATTCCGCTCTGAACGGTGCGGGACTTCTTGTGCAGCGGTGCGGCGCAGGGCAATCTTGCGCCATGAGCGACACGACAGAGCCCCTCCCGACCGCGCTGCCCGGTGTGACCGCCATCGGGCCCGGCGCAGCCCATGACGACACGATCACGCTGGACTATGATGCACGCTTCGTGCGCCGCAAGCGGCTGGTCAGCGATGGCGGGCGCGCCTTCCTTATCGACTTGCCGCAGGCTCGCGCGCTGGCCGATGGCGAGGTTCTGTCGCTGTCCGACGGCAGTGCCGTCGCGGTGTGCGCCGCGCCCGAACCGCTGCTGGAAGTGCGCGGGGACCTGCCACGACTTGCCTGGCATATCGGCAACCGGCACACGCCCTGCCGGATCGAGGACGGGCGCTTGCTGATCCGTGCCGATCCGGTGCTGGCTGACATGCTGGCCAGGCTTGGCGCGAGCGTCGCGCCGCTGGAAGCGCCCTTCGTGCCCGAAGGCGGCGCCTATGGCCACGGTCGGACCTTCGGCCATGCGCATGGTCCGGCAGATCACGCCCACACGCAAACCCGCGACCATGACCATGACGGCTGACGCCTCCGCACGGGATCTTCTGGCGCTTGCGCAGTGGCTATCGCCCGCCTTTCCGGTCGGCGGCTTTGCCTTCTCGCACGGGCTGGACCATGCCGTCGCGGCGGGCGATCTGCGCGATGCGGCGGGGTTCGGGGGCTGGCTCGACGCCGTGCTGCGCTTCGGGGCGGGACGGTCCGACGCGATCCTGCTGACGCAGGCGATGGCGGGCGGCGATCCGGAGGTACTGAACGATCTTGCCGCCGCGCTTTGTCCGTGCCGTGAGCGTTGGCATGAAACGCTGACGCAGGGCCGTGCCTTCGTGCGGACCACCAACGCCATCTGCAGCACCGCGCTTGCGGCGGACTGTGCGCTTCCGGTTGCGGTCGGGGCGCGGGCCCGCGGGCTATCGGTGCCCGCCGCGACGGTCGCCGCGCTGTATCTGCAGGCCTTCGCGGGCAACCTGACAAGCATCGCCACCCGGATCGTGCCCTTGGGCCAGACAGAGGCGCAGGCGGTTCTTGCCGGGCTTGCGGACACGCTCGCGACGCTGGGCGCCGCCGCCGCGCGCAGCGGGCTGGACGATCTGGCCAGCGGCGTGCCTGGCGCGGACCTTGCGGCGATGTTGCATGAAACCCAGGAGGTGCGGCTCTTCCAATCCTGAGCCGACCGGAAAGGACCAAAGGCATGAGCATCAACGGGCCCTTGCGGGTCGGGATCGGCGGGCCGGTCGGCGCAGGCAAGACCACGCTGACGGAACAATTGTGCCGCGCGATGGCGGGACACCATTCGATGGCCGTCATTACGAACGACATCTACACACGCGAGGACGCCGATGCCTTGGTGCGCGCGCAGGTGTTGCCGGAGGCCCGCATCCGCGGTGTGGAAACCGGCGGCTGCCCGCACACCGCGATCCGTGAGGACGCGTCGATCAACCTTGCCGCGCTGGCGGACCTGTCGGCATCCTTTCCCGATCTCGATCTCGTGCTGATCGAATCCGGCGGCGACAACCTTGCAGCCACCTTCAGCCCCGAACTGGCCGACGTGACGCTTTACGTGATCGACACGGCGGCGGGGCAGGACATCCCGCGCAAGAAGGGGCCGGGCGTGACGCGGTCGGACTTGCTGATCATCAACAAGACCGACCTTGCGGCGCATGTGGGCGTTTCGGTCGATCTGCTGGAACGGGACGCGGCGGCCGCGCGCGGATCGCGGCCCTTCGTGCTGGCGAGCCTGCGGCAGGGCGTCGGCGTGACGCGCATCGTGCGGTTCCTGGAAGAAGTGGGCGGGCTGGTGCCGGGCCCCGAACATGAAAAAGGCCCGGCATGACCGGGCCTTGCGACGTACAGTTCGGCAGAGCGCTCAGCGCGCCGTCGGCCCGATCATCATGACCATCTGACGGCCTTCCATCTTCGGCATGTTCTCGACCTTGCCGATTTCCTTCACGTCGTCGGCCACCCGTTCCAAAAGCTCGCGCCCGAGGTTCTGGTGCGCCATTTCGCGGCCCCGGAACCGCAGGGTGACCTTCACCTTGTCGCCCTTTTCCAGGAACTTGAACACGTTGCGCATCTTGACCTCGTAGTCGTGCTGATCCGTGTTCGGACGGAACTTCACTTCCTTGACCTCGATGATCTTCTGCTTCTTGCGGGCTTCGCTTTCGCGCTTCTGCGTCTCGTACTTGAACTTGCCGAAATCCATGATCTTGCAGACCGGCGGGGTCGCATTCGGAGAGATCTCGACCAGATCGAGCCCGGCACGTTCGGCAAGCTCCATCCCGCGTGCGGGTGTGGTCAAACCAATGTTCTCGCCTTCGGCCCCGATGAGGCGGATTTCAGGCACGCGGATCTTTTCGTTCACGCGGGGGCCTGTGTCACGGGACGGCGGGGCGTTGTGGGGTCTGCGGGCTATTGCGGCGTTCCTTCGATTGTTGCTTTGAGTTGACGATTGATAGTCAACCCGCGCGCGGAGTTCAACCGGGCGCGGGCCGCAAGGGTAGCACAAAATCAGGCCGATGGGCCTGATTCTGCAAATCCGGGATGCAATTGTTCGTGCAGCGTCGTCTCAGCCGACGAATGCCTTCTCGACCACGTATTCCGCCGGTTCGGAATTCGCGCCCTCGCGCAGGCCGAACCCTTCAAGGATGCGCTTGAGATCGGTGTTCAGTCCCATGGAGCCGCAGACCATCGCGCGGTCTGTGCCCGGGGTGATCCCGTCGATCCCGAGATCGCGGAACACGGTGCCGTCTTCCAGCCGCGTCGTGATACGGCCCATCTTTGGGCTACGCTCGCGGGTGGTGGTGGGGTAGTAGACCAGCTTGTCCTGCCCGCCTTCTAGCAACTCGCCCAGCATCTCGTCGCTTTTCAGGCTCTCCACCAGTTCGCGTCCATAGGTCAGTTCGGCCACGTCGCGGCAGGTATGGGTCAGGATCACCTGGTCATAGTCGGAATAAGTCTGTGGATCGCGGATCAGCGAGGCGAAGGGCGCGATGCCGGTGCCCGTGGCGAAGAACCACAGCCGCTTGCCGGGCAGCAATGCGTCATGCACCAGCGTGCCAACCGGTTTGGGCCGCAGGATTAGTTGGTCGCCCGGCTTGATGTGCTGCAGCTTGCTGGTCAGCGGTCCATCCTGAACCTTGATTGAGTAGAATTCCAGTTCCTCGTCCCAGGACGGCGACGCGATGGAATAGGCGCGCAGCAAGGGCTTCTGCTTGCCGGTCTTCGGGTCCGGATCGCCCATCAGGCCGATCATCACGAATTCGCCCGACCGGAACCGGAGCGACGCGGGCCGGGTAACCCGGAACCGGAAGAGCCGGTCGGTGTAGTGCTGCACCTCGGTCACGGTCTGGGCGTCTGGAAGGGTCTTGATCGGTGTTGCGTCGGTCACTTGGGTACGTTCGTTCATATCATCCATGGCGGGTGCGTCATCGCGCGCCCCACTCCTGTCATATCTCGTTTGCCGGATGCGTCCCAGTCCCTAATCAGGCCCTGAGCCGCGACTGATAGTCGTGCGCTTTCCAGTCGGCGCGGGCGCGCCACTGGTCCTCGGGCTGGCGGGCGGCGAGATCTTCGCCGATCTCGACCTCGTCGAATCCGGACCTGCGGGCCATCGCGAACTGGTCGGCCAGCACATGGCCCGACGCCCGCAGCGTCCCGGCATAGCCCATCCGCCGCAGGCGCCGCGCCAGCGTGAAGCCGCGCCCGTCCGCGAAGCTGGCGAAGCTCACACGGATCAGTGCGATCCGCTCTAGATGCGGTGAAAGCATCGCCGGGTCGGCGTCGGCGGGCAGATCAAGGCCTGTCGCGTTGCCTGCCACCACGTCGTCAAGGGCCGAGATCGTGCCTTCCCAAGTGTCCGGGCCGAAGCCCGCGTCGCGTACGATCACGCTCATGCCACTTTCCCTTCCTTCTGCGGTCCGCGTACGATCTTGCCGTCCACGATGTGAATGCCGCACTCTTCCTTCTGCTGACCGCGCCAGCGGCCCGCGCGAGGGTCTTCGCCGGGCTTGACCTTGCTGGTGCAGGGCGCGCAGCCGATCGACGGATAGCCGTGTGCCACCAGCGGGTGACGCGGCAGCCGGTTGTTGACCATGTAGTCCTGCACGTCCTGCGGCGTCCAATGCGCCAGCGGATTGATCTTCAACCGGTCTTCGCCGTCCGTATCGAAGAAGTCCAGCGCCGCGCGGGTGCCCGCCTGATACCGCTTGCGCCCGGTAATCCACGCATCGAAGTCGCTCAGCGCGCGCTCCAGCGGTCGTGTCTTGCGCAGATCGCAGCACGCGTCGGTGTCGCGCTGGTGCAGCGTGCCGTCGCGATCTTCCACCGCCACGTCCAACGCGCGCGCCCTGATGCGGCGCACATCGGTCAGGCCAAGCGCCTGCGCGACGTCGGACTGATAGGCCAGCGTTTCCTCGAACAGCATCTGCGTGTCGATGAAAAGCACCGGCGTATTCGGGTTTACCACGGCCACCATGTGAAGCAGCACGACGGACTCCGCCCCGAAGCTCGATACCATGCCGACCTTGCCGACCTGTGCATCGCTCAGAGCACGGTCCAGCACCGCCGTAGCGGAATGATGGCGATAGCGCTGGTTCAGAAGCGCGGCGCGTTCCGCTGAGGTTCCGGGATGGGTGTCAGGCTGCATCGGCTTGCCTCCCGCGCGCGGCATCACCGTAAAGCGCGTCCTTGAAGGGGCCCATGCCAAGCCGCCGGTAGAGGTCGAGGAAGGTTTCCTCGGGTCCCTGGCGCAGGTCGAGATAGGCGTGGATCAGCCGTTCGATCGCCGGGACGATTTCGTCATAGGCGAAGCCGGGGCCAGTGCGTTCGCCAAGCGACGCGGTTTCCGTACCGTCGCCGCCAAGCGTGATCTGGTAGTTTTCCACACCCGCACGATCGAGCCCGAGAATACCGATATGCCCCACGTGGTGGTGGCCACAGGCATTGATGCAACCCGAGATCTTGATCTTCAGCGCGCCGATGTCGTGCTCCAGCTTCAGATCCTCGAAGCGCGTGGCGATGGACTGCGCCACGGGGATCGACCTTGCCGTGGCAAGCGCGCAGTAGTCCATGCCCGGGCAGGCGATGATGTCGGATACAAGCCCAACATTCGCCGTCGCGAGTGCGGCCGATCGCAGCGCATCGAACACGGCGGGCAGGTCGGCCCGGTGCACGTGGGGCAGGATGACGTTCTGTTCGTGGCTGATGCGCAACTCGTCATGGCTGTAGGTCGCACCCAGATCGGCCAGCAGCCGCATCTGCGCCGCGGTCGCATCGCCCGGCGTGTTGCCCGGCTTTTTCAGCGACACGGTTACGATGGCATGGGACGGGTCCTTGTGCGGGGCGAGGTTCGTGTCCGCCCAGGACCGGAACACCGGATCGCTCTCGCGGCGCGCGTCGTATTCGGACGTGTCGGCATCGCTCAGCCGGGGTGGGGAGAACTGTGTCTCGATCCCGGCCAGCCAATCCTGGTCCACGCCGCTAAATTCGGGCCGGATTTCGGCGAAGCGGGCTTCCACGAGATCGCGGAACGCCTCCAGCCCGTTTTCGTGCACCGTGATCTTGATCCGCGCCTTGTACTTGTTGTCGCGGCGTCCGAGCAGATTGTAGGTCGCAAGGATCGCCTCGCAATAGGGCAGCAGGTCGGCCTTCGGCAGGAAGTCGCGGATCACCTTCCCGATCATGGGCGTGCGGCCAAGTCCGCCGCCCACCATAACCTCGAACCCCGGTGCGCCGCCCGCATCGCGCACCATCCGCAGGCCGATATCATGCGCCTTGGTCACGGCGCGGTCGGTCGGGCTGCCGGTCACGGCAATCTTGAACTTGCGCGGCAGGAACTGGAATTCCGGGTGGTCGGTGGACCACTGGCGCAGCAGTTCGGCGACCGGGCGCGGATCCTCGATCTCGTCCGCGGCGGCGCCGGCGAAATGGTCAGCCGTCACGTTGCGGATCGTGTTGCCCGAAGTCTGGATCGCGTGCATCCCGACGTCGGCCAGCGCGTCCAGCATGTCCGGCACGTCTGCCAGCTTCGGCCAGTTGAACTGGATGTTCTGGCGCGTGGTAAAGTGGCCATAGCCCTTGTCCCAGCGTTCGGCCAGATAGGCGAGCTGCCGCATTTGCCGCCCGTTCAGCGTCCCGTACGGGATCGCAACGCGCAGCATGTAGGCGTGCAACTGAAGGTAAAGGCCGTTCATCAGGCGCAGCGGCTTGAATTCGTCTTCGGTCAGCGATCCGTCAAGCCGGCGTTCCACCTGGCCGCGGAACTGCGCGACCCGGTTGCGCACGAAGGATTCGTCGAATTCGGAATAGGTATACATGCCGGGTCCTCCTCAGGCGTGCCGTTCGGATTGCTTGCCGTGCGTGTAGTTCGAGGGTCCCTTGGCGCGGAACGCCTCGCGGAAATGGACGGGTTCGGGGCCGGACGGGCCGGGGCGTGCATCGGCGAGATACGCCCCCACCACACTGCCGCTTTGACGCGCGGCGTGGATCAGCCGGATTTCGGCATGAGCCTCGTCCTCGATCAGTTCTGCCTCGGCGTGGTCACGGCTCCAGCGATCATCCGCTGTCAGGTAGATCACGTCACCTTCCAGCAGGTCGTTGGCAGTGACGATCTTGGGGGTGAAACGGCGGCTCATAGCGCGATGTCCTTGATTGAAACACGGGGCAGGGCGGCAGTGGCGGCCTTCGGCGCCAGCCCGTAAAGCATGATCGCGGGGCCGGCCAGCGCCGCGGCGTCGAGATCGGCCGACAGATCGCCCAGCCGGGTTTCGATGACCCGTTCGTCCGGGCGCGATGCGTTCTCGACGATGGTGACGGGCGTTCCCGGCGCTGCGCCATGCATCATGAGGCGGCCCTGCACGAAGCGCGCCCCGCGCTTGGCCATGTAGATGGCGGCGACGGTGCCGGGGCTGGCCAGTGCCTGCCAGTCCTGTTCGGCGAAGCCGTCCATGTCGTGCCCGGTCAGAAAGCGCAACTCGGAATTCCGGCCGCGCCGCGTCAGGCTGCCTCCCGTGCCCGCTGCTGCGGCGGAGGCAGCGGTTATGCCGGGCACGATCGACCAGTCGAGGCCCGCATCCTGCACCGCCGCGATTTCTTCGTCGAGGCGGCCGAAGACAGACGGATCGCCGGACTTCAGGCGGACCACGTGAGCGCCCGCGCGGACATGTTCCACGATCAGCGCGTTGATCCGGTCCTGCGGGACCGAGGGGCCGAAGCCTTCCTTGCCGGCGGCGATCAGGTCGGCCTCGCGCCGGGCGAGTTCGAGGATCTCGGGCGCGATCAGACGGTCGTGGATCACCACGTCGGCGGTGTCGAGCGCGCGGCGCGCCTTCAAAGTCAGAAGCTCCGGGTCGCCCGGACCGGCGCCGACGAACTGCACCCGGCCTGCCTGTGGCGCGGCGCCGAGGTGGCGGTCCAGCAGCATGTCGAGCGCGGCGCGCGCGCCTTCTTCGCCGTCCGTCTCGAGCGCGGCCGGGCCGCGGCCGAAATAGTAGTCGGCCCAGAAATCCCGCCTTTTGCGGCCCATCGGCAGCGCGTCGGCGGCCTTGCGGAAGCCCTTGCCGAGGCGTGCCAGAACACCCAACCCGACCGGCAGCGCTGCCTCCAGATCCGCCTTGATGCGGCGGGCGAGCACGGGCGCGGCGCCTTCGGTGCCGATCGCCACTGTCACCGGGTCGCGGTCCACGATGGCGGGGGTGATGAACTGGCTGTCGCCGAGATTGTCCACGATGTTGACCAGCGCGCCGTCGGCACGGGCGATCGCGGCAAAGCGTGCGTCCTCGGCGGCGTCCTCGTTGGCGCCGTAGGCAAGGACAGCGCACAGCGCATCCCCTGGCTCCGCAGCGCGGCGCACGAGACGCAACCGGCCCGCTGCGGCCCAATCCACGATTTCGGGCGCGGGATCGTCAGCGAAGACGGTCAGGTTCGCTTGTGTCTTGAGCAGCAGTCGCAGCTTGGCCAACGCTGCCCCTCCGCCGCCGGACAGCACGACGCGGCGTCCGGCCAGCGCGACGAAAATCGGAAAATGTTGCATGGCGTCGGCCTCCCTCGGGGCTGGGCTTTGATGAAGATATAGAATATTGTCCCATCATCTGCCTAGCAGCGGCGCGGAATAAGGAATTCTGTTCCGGTTGTTGCGTAGATCGGACGATTGACCCCGAATCTGGACGGAGTGTGGAATGCCTGCCCGACTTGACGATCTGGACCGAAAAATTCTTGCCGAGCTGCAGGCAGATGCCAGCCAGACCCTGGACGAAATTGCGGGCAAGGTCGGCTCGTCCAAGACGCCGGTCTGGAACCGGATACGGCGGATGCGCGAGACCGGGGTGATCGGCGCGACGACCGTGATCCTCGATCCCGATGCGCTCGGGCTGGAAGCGTGCTTCTTTGTGCTTATCCGCACATCCGAACACGAGGCGGAATGGCAGCGCCGGTTCCTCGAAACGCTTCGGGCCAGGCCCGAGGTGCTGGAAGCGCACCGGCTTGCGGGCGAAATCGACTACATCCTGAAGGTGCAGGTGGCCAATGCGCGCGCCTATGACGATTTCTACCAGGCGCTAATTTCCGAGGTGCGGATCTTCAACGTTACCGCGCTCCTGTCGATGGAGCGGATCAAGTCGACCACCGCGCTGCCGATCCCGGGCGCCGGGCGCTAGCGTCGGGCTGAGGCTTGGCGCCGGATCAGTCCAAAGTGCGCGCTGTGGCGGGCAAGTCGCGCGCCACCATCAACCGGTCATGGCCGTGAAAATGGTAGATGTCGGCAAGTGCGGGCACTTCGGCGAGCCGCAGGTCGTGGCAGCGTTCGAACAACACGCGCAGGGCGATCTGCAGTTCGAGTCGCGCCAGTGGTGCGCCGAGGCAGAAATGCACACCGCCGCCGAAGCTGGTCAGGGTCGGTCCCGTCCGTCCGGGCCCGAAGCTGTCGGGCGCCCTGAACACCGCCGGGTCGCGATTGGCGGCCCCGAGCAGGCAGGCGACTTCCCGACCGGGCGCGAAGTCGTGTCCGGCGATGGTCACGGGGTGCAGCACGTGGCGCGTGAAGACGTGTAGCGGCGGCACGAGGCGCAGGCATTCCTCCACCGTGGCAGCCACGCGGGCCGGGTGAGTCAGCACGGCTGCATCACCTTGTTCCATCAGCAGGCGTGCCGCGTTGCCGAGCGCATGGACCGTCGCCTCGTGGCCCGCGTTCAGCAGCAGGATCGCGCAGGCGAGGCTTTCGTCGCGGCTGAGCGCGCCTTCGGCTTCGGCGCCAAGCAGCGTGCCGAGCAGAGACTCCTCCCGCTCCGCACCCGGCCTGTCCATCAGCCCGTTCAGCCAGGCCGTGAAGTCGCGCGCAGCCCGGTCCGCGGCTTCCTCTGTATCGCGTCCGACACCGGGCCGGTACATCGCCACCATCGCATGCGACCAGTCGAGCAGCTTCTCGCAGGCGGTCTCGGGCACGCCCAGCAGCCGAGCGATCACGATCACCGGCACCCGAGTCGCATACTGCGCCATCAGGTCGAACGCGCCCGCATCCGGAAACCCGTCTATCAGCGCGTGGCAAAGGGCCTCGATTTCGGGAGCGAGCGCGGCTACACGGCGCGCGGTGAAGGCCCGCAGCACGAGCGCACGCAGGCGCGCATGGTCGGACCCTTCGAGGCTGAGAAGCGA
The DNA here is from genome assembly GCF_003172915.1 of Meridianimarinicoccus roseus. GTDB lineage: Bacteria > Pseudomonadota > Alphaproteobacteria > Rhodobacterales > Rhodobacteraceae > Meridianimarinicoccus > Meridianimarinicoccus roseus. The sequence continues at coordinate 19,900 of NZ_QGKU01000050.1, read as the reverse complement.
TAGCGATTCCGCCCGGCCGAAGGCGGCAAGATGCGGCGGAAACGGCGCCAGCCCGCCGGGCGGCACCCGGCCAAGCCGCCGGTCGCGCAACGCCGCTGTCACTTCGGCGTGGCCCAGCAGGGCAGGCATCCCGTATTCGGCCCAGTGCACCACCGGGCCAAGCACGCGTGCGCGGTCGTAGAAAGCGTAGGGGTTCTGGACGAACTGTGGATCTGCGGGCGATTGCGTGACGCTGTGCATGTCCTCGGCATAGCCGGGACAGTGGCCCGGCGCCAGTCGGCTTAACGCCGGTCCCGTGCCGACGCGCCCGCTTCGGTCGCCCTTGCGGCTCCGGTGCGGTTCTGGTCTGACACCGGAGCAACAACAAGGAAGACCCGGCATGTCAGACGGCATGAAAGGCGTCCTCGCCATGATCGGAGCCTGCACGATCTGGGGGCTGTCACCTCTTTACTACAAGCTGCTGTCCGGTGTTCCCCCGCTCGAGGTGCTATCCCACCGCACCTTGTGGTCGCTGGCGTGTTTCGCGCTGATCCTGCACCTGCGCGGCCAGCGCGGCTGGGTCGGCACCTGCCTTGGCGGTCGCTCTCGGCTGCTGTTGACGACATGCGCTGCCGTCGCGATCGCTGCCAACTGGGGGCTGTTCATCTTCTCGGTGCAGTCCGGCTTCGGGCTGGAGGCATCGCTTGGTTACTACATCTTTCCTCTCGTCGCGGTGCTGTTCGGCTTCGCGTTCTACAAGGATCGGCTGCGCCCCCTGCAATGGGCGGCCGTTGCTGTGGCGGCGGTGGCGGTCGGGCTACTGACGGCGGGTCTGGGCGTGGTGCCGCGCCTGTCGCTGCTGATCGCGGTGACCTTCGGACTTTATGGCGTTTTCAAGCGCCGCCTGAAGGCCGACCCGATGGCGACAGTCGGGGCGGAAGTGCTGGTGCTGGCCCCGGTGGCGGTGATCTGGCTGTCCGGCGTCCACATGGCAGGCTGGACGGATATGACCGGCAGGCCCGGCGGTGTGTTCTCGCATGACCTTTCGGCAAGCCTGCTGCTGGTACTGTCCGGGCCGCTGACCGGCCTGCCGCTGATCCTGTTTTCCTATGCAACCCAGCGGGTTATTCTGCCAACCATCGGGTTGATACAATACCTCAATCCGACCCTGCAGGTGTTCTGCGCGGCCGTCATCTTCGGGGAAACTGTCACCCAGTGGCATGCCATCGCCTTCCCGCTGATCTGGACGGGCCTTGCGATCTATTCGCTGGACAGTGTGCGCTTTGCACGCAGGGCCCGCCGGTCTGAGCGCCTCAAAGGGCTTTGACCATACGTAACCCCCTTGCTATAAAGGCGAAATTCCTTCGCAGCAGGAAAGGGTGCACCCCGTGTCCGCCGACCCGCCATCGCCTTCCGGTTTTGCCGCGCGCCCCTGGTGGTTGATCGCGGTTGGCGTGGCCGCTTCCGTCGGTGTTGGTGCGTGGGTGCTTCCGGGCCTACGGCTCGATCCGGCTGCGGACCCAACTGCGCCCAGTGCCGCCATGCAGGCAAGCCTGCCGCGAGGCACCACCGATAGACCGGACACGGCACAGGACGGCGCAGGCACCGGCGCGACAGGTCCGCAGCCGGGCGATTCCGAAAGCGCGGCGGCCGCCAATCTTGGGGAGCCTGCCTTCGATCTTGTGCGCAGGGAAGCCGACGGCACGACGCTTGTCGCCGGCAAGGCCCGCCCGCGCGCGGAGGTGTCGCTTGTGATCGACGGCGTAACCCGCGCGCGCACCACCAGCGACGCACAGGGGCAGTTCGTGGTATTCGTCGCGCTGGAAAGCAGTTCGGATGCGCGCGTGATGTGGTTGCTTGCGAGCGAGCGGGACGGCGAGGTTCTGGCCTCCGTCGATACCGTGATCCTTGCGCCCGACGGGGTGGCGCCGCCGGCACCGGAAGGCCCGGTCGGCGGGTTTGCCGTCCCCGGGCCAGTGGGACCGGACGGCGCGCCGTCGGCGGTGGCGTTGCTGGCCCCGCGCGCTGCGCCGCCCGCCCGGGTGCCGAACGACCTGCGCTATTCTGCCCAGCCCGGCAGCGCGGTCGCCGGATCGGGGGCGGCGCCCTCGTTGCCAGCGCGACGTTCAGCGCAGGACGCTGCACCGGAGGCCGATAGTACCCCGGCAGGGACCGGCGTCGCCGCCACATCCGCAGATCAACGGCAGTCCGGTGGCAATGACCGGCTCGCACCGCCCGCTGAGCCAGCCGCTACCGATTTGGCTGCACCCGCGGGGGGCGCCGCGCCGGAGGGACTGGCGGCAACTCCGACGGCGCCAGGGCGCGCGCTGCTGAACGACACCGGGGGGGTCCGGTTACTCGACACGCCGCCGCTGTCAGGCGGAGCACAGGTCAGGCTGGACAGTCTCGATTACGGCCCGAACGGTGGGGTCGTGCTCCGCGGGCGCGCGGCGCCGGGCGGCACGGTCACCGCGCTGCTGGACGGCCGGGTGCAGGCCCAGGTCAATCCTGACGCGGGCGGCGCCTTTACGCTCACCCTCGATGGCGTCGCGCCGGGCGACTATGCGCTCAACCTTACCCGGCGCGATGCCGCCGGAGCGGTGTCGGGAAGCGTCGCCGTGCCGTTCCGCCGCGAACCGCCGAGCGTGGTCGCAAACGCCCTGACCGACGCGCCCGCGCGGATGGTCACTGTCCAGCCGGGGGCCACTCTTTGGGCCATCGCGCGGGACCGGTACGGTGACGGGACCCGTTACGTGCAGGTCTACGACGCAAACCGTGACGCGATCCGCGATCCGGACCTGATCTATCCCGGTCAGGTGTTCGAACTTCCCGAGTCGCCGCGCCCGTGACAAGTGCCCCGTCGGGCGCTAGGTCAAATCCATGATAGTTGACCGGACCGCGCCACACAGAAATGGCGCCCGTACACAGGCACCCCGATGAGACCCAACACAGATGCAACCGCGCCCGAGGACAGGCTCAGGCCGCCCAATGGCGAGGAAGCGGGCGCGCTGAGCATCATCACACGCGTCGGCCCATACCTCTGGCCGAAAGATGCCCCGTGGGTGCGCGTGCGCGTCGTGGCCGCGCTGGCGGCACTTGTCGCGGCCAAGCTGGTCGCGGTGGGCACGCCGTTCTTCTACAAGGCCGCCGTCGATGCGCTGGCGGGCGAGGCCGGGGGCGACGCGGCGTTCATGCTGGCGATGGGCGCGGTCGGGCTGACGGTGGCCTATGGCATGGCGCGGGTTCTCAATGTCGGGTTCCAGCAGTTGCGCGACGTGATCTTCGCCCGCGTCGGCCAGCGCGCGCTGCGCGCCGTCGCGATCGAGACCTTCACCCACATCCACCGCATGTCGCTACGCTATCACATCACGCGCAAGACCGGCGGATTGAGCCGGATCATGGAACGCGGTGTGAAGGCGGTGTCGTTCCTTTTGCGTTTCATCCTGCTCAGCATCGGGCCGCTGCTGCTGGAGCTGCTGATGGTCGGAGTCGTGCTCGCCACACTGTTCGACATCTGGTATCTCGTCGTGGTGCTGGTGACGGTCGTTCTTTACGTGGCGTTTACCTTCAAGGTCACCGAGTGGCGCGTCGGCATCCGGCGCGAGATGAACCGGCAGGACACCGATGCCAACCAGAAGGCGATCGACAGTCTGCTGAACTTCGAGACCGTGAAGTATTTCGGGGCCGAGGACCGTGAGGCGCGCCGCTATGACAGCGCGATGGCCGGCTACGAAGACGCCGCACTGCGCACGTCCTATTCTCTTGCCTTTCTGAATTTCGGCCAGTCGCTGCTGATTTCGGCCGGCCTGATCGGCGTCATGGTGATGGCGGCGATGGGGGTTCAGAACGGCAGCCTGACGGTGGGCGATTTCGTGATGGTAAACGCCTACATGATCCAGATCACGATTCCGCTGAACATGCTGGGCATGGTGTATCGCGAGATCCGGCAAAGCCTGATCGACATGGCCGAAATGTTCGCGCTCCTGGACCAGCCGCCAGAGGTGTCCGACCGGCCCGGCGCGCCGCCACTGCGTGTGCGCGACGGGCATGTACGGTTCGAGAGTGTGGAGTTCGGATACGATCCCGTGCGCCCGATCCTGAAAGGCATCAGTTTCGAGGTGCCGCCAGGCCATACCGTCGCGCTGGTCGGCGCGTCGGGCGCGGGCAAATCCACCATCGGGCGGCTGCTGTTCCGGTTCTACGACGTGTCGGCTGGATCGGTGAGTATCGACGGGCAGGACCTGCGCGACGTCACGCAGGCCAGCCTTCACGACGCGATCGGCATCGTGCCGCAGGACACGGTGTTGTTCAACGACACGCTCTACTACAACATCGCCTATGGCCGCGAGGACGCCACCCGCGCCGACGTGGAGGACGCCGCGCGCGCCGCGCGCCTGCACGACTTCATCGCCTCGCTGCCAGATGGATACGACACCCAGGTCGGCGAACGGGGTCTGAAACTGTCGGGCGGCGAGAAGCAGCGCGTCGGCATTGCCCGGACGCTGCTGAAGAACCCGCCCATCGTACTGCTGGACGAGGCGACAAGCGCGCTAGATACCCAGACCGAACGCGACATTCAGGACAGCCTTCGCGCGATGAGCGCGGGACGCACGGTGATCACCATCGCGCACCGCCTGTCCACCGTGGTCGACGCGGACACGATCCTCGTGATGGAGGACGGCCGAGTCATCGAGCGGGGCAGCCATGACGCGCTGCTGGCCCGCGACGGACAATATGCTCGCCTTTGGACCCGTCAGGCGCGCGAGGCCGCCTGACGGCTGGCCTGCGCCGTTAGGGGCGGGCGTTTTGTCGGACAGGTGGGCGGCGCGTTGCGGGCCTATTCTGCCGCGCGCAGCGGCGCATCGGAGGTGTGCGGCGGGAGCCCGGCATCGGGCAGGTCTGTGTCCCACAAAATTTCCGGCGCGCCCAGCTTGCGCGCGCGACGTCGAAGCACCCAATCCTGCGCTGCGCGGCTCGACCGCCCGCCTGTCCAGCGCGCCATCACCCGGCCCAGCGCCAGCACGTAACTGCCGGCCCAGACCCGCAGCGCCAGCATCGCCGGTGTGAAAACCAGCGTCAGCATCGTCGCCACGCCAAGCCCGAACACGACCGCCGTGGCAAGCTGGATCCACCACAGCGCAGTCGGACTGTTCAGCGTCGCGCCGCCGTCGATGAAATCGAGGCTGAGCCCGAACATCATCGGCGTCAGGCCCGCCATCGTGGTGAGCGTCGTCAGCAGCACCGGCCGGATGCGGGTTTCGGCGGTGCGCACGATCGCCTCGATCCGCGGCATGTAGCGGCTGTATTCCTGATACGTGTCGATTAGCACGATGTTGTTGTTCACAACGATCCCGGCCAGCGCGACGATCCCGGTGCCGGTCATGATGATGGAGAAGGGCTGTCCCATCACCATCATTCCGATCAGCACGCCGGTGGTGGACAGCACCACCGCCAGCAACACCAGCACCGCATTGTAGAAGCTGTTGAACTGGGCCAGCAGGATGATGAACATCAGCCCAAGCGCACCGAGGAAGGCATTGCCGAGGAAGGCTTGGCTCTCGGCCTGCTCCTCCTGGTCGCCGGTCCATTCCCAGCCCACGCCCGCAGGTAGCGGCGCATCGGCCTCCAGCCAGTCTGTCAGCAGCGCGATGCGTTCATTCGCGTTGATCGGCGCGCCCGCGTCGTTGGTCAACCCGGCGGTCACGTCCGCCTTCACGTCGTAATAGCGTTTCTGGTCGATTCTATTGATCTCGGCCAGCTTGCGCACAGGGGTGATCGTGATGAAATTCGCCAGCGGGATCAGCCCCTCGGCCGTGCGCACGCGCAGCGTCTCGAGCGTGGACAGTAGCCGGTCCTCGGCAGGCAGGCGCACGCGAATGTCGATCTCTTCGTCCGAACTGTCCACGCGCATCGTGTCCAGCAGCACGCCGCGGGTCACCAGTTGCACCATCGCGCCGACAGTGGTCACGTCCGCACCGAAGCGGCCGGCTTCTTCGACATCAACGTCGATCTGCCAGTCGATGCCGGGCAACGGCAGCGAATCCTCGATCGCGAACAACCCATCGGTCGCCTCGAAGCGGGCGCGCACGGTTTCGGCGGCGTCCGCCAGCGTGTCAAGGTCCTGCCCGGTCAACCGTAGGTGTAGCGGCTTGCCCTGCGCCGGACCCTGCGCGAGGTCCGTGATCTCGGTCCGGATGCCGGGGATCTCGTCCAGCCGCGCCTGCATCCGGTCGATCACCGCGTTGCCGTCGTAGTAAGGGTCCACTTCCTCGCGCAGGAAGAGGCGTTTCCAGATCCCGCCGTCAACGGGAACGCGCGGGCGATCTGCCCAGGGGATCATCTCGAACTGGACCTGCCCGATGGTGTCGACCGGCCCTTCACCGCCGCCGGTGTTGGAATTCAGCCCGCCAGCGCCGGCAAAGGCGAAGGTGGCAGACACACCCTCGGTGGCGATAACGACATCCTCGACCTTCCGCACCAGCGCGTCCTTGTCGGACACCGACAGGTTGCCGCGCGCGCGAACATAGACGATGGCCTGTTCCGGTTCGCTTTCGACGAAGAATTCGACACCATTGTTGTTGCTGCCGAAATAGGTGAAGACCGACACGACGAAGAAGACGACGGCGCCGATGGTCACAATCGGCATGACCGGGTTTCCGGCGATCGCGCGGATAAACAGCCCGAACGGCGTGCGGCGATACCCGGCCTCGATCCGCCGCTCGCGGCGGGCGGGCCGCACTGCGCTCATGGCGATGGATGCGGCCGAGGCGGCAAGGCAAAACAGCACAAGCCCCGGCAGCGCCCCGACAAAGCCGCCCGGTGCCGCATCGCCCAGCAGGTAGGCCGGGTTGATCACCTGCATCGCCGCGACGAACAGCAGGTAGAGCGTCACCGGCACCAGCGCAGCGCGCAGCAAGAAGGGCCGCCCGGCCAGAAGCCGCGCCGAGACTTCGAAACTGCGCGCCAGCCGACCCGACACGCCGCCCATCACCGGCAGGTAGATCAGCGCCACAACCAGCGATGCGGACAGAACAAAGATCAGTGTGACCGGCAGCATCCCCATGAATTCGCCCGGCACGCCCGGCCAGAACAGCATCGGCAGGAAGGCGCACAGCGTCGTGGCGGTGGAACTGACGATGGGCCAGAACATCCGTTTGGCGGCCTCCACATAGGCGCGCATCGGGCCGGACCCTTCCGAAATGCGCCGGTCGGCGTATTCCACCACCACGATGGCCCCGTCCACCAGCATCCCGACGGCAAGGATCAGCCCGAACATCACGATGTTCGAGATCGTCACTCCCATCACCGCGAGGAAGGCGAAGCACAGCAGGAACGAGGTGGGAATGGCAAACCCCACCAGCAGCGCGGGCCGCGCCCCGAGCGAGGCAAGCACCACGATCATGACCAGCGCGATGGCGGTCAGGACCGACCCTTCAAGTTGCCGGACCATGCTGTCGACGATTGTGGACTGGTCGTTGCTGGCGGTGACATTCACCGCGTCCTGCAAGGCCTGCGGCCATAGCGCGCGTTCGGCCTCCACCTCGGTGCGCACCAGCGCGGCGGTGTCGATCAGGTTGTATCCCTTGCGCTTGACCACCTGCAGCGCGACGGTCTGCTGCCCGTTGAACCGCGCGGTGCCAACCGCGTCCTCGAAGGTCAGGCGGATGTCGGCGACATCGGACAGCGTCACCACACGGTCGCCATTGGTCTTGACCGGCAGGTTGAACACGTCACGGCTGTCGTCGAACGAGGCCGGGATCTTGACCCCGAAAGCGCCCTGGCCCAGCTCAAGCTCGCCCGCGGCGATCAACTGGTTGTTGTTGACCACCGCGCTGATCAGGTCCGACGCGGTCAGGTTGTAGCTTTCCAGCCGCACCGGATCGATGATGACTTCCAGCATCTCGTCGCGATGCCCGGCCAGTGGCGCCTCCAGCACGGCCTCGAGCCCCTCGAGCCTGTCCTGCAAAGACTTGGCAAGCCGAAGCAATGTGCGTTCGGGCACCTCGCCGGTCAGGCTGACGATGATTATGGGAAATTCCGAGAAGTTGATCTCGTTGATGGAATATTGCTCGGCGCCGTCCGGAAAATTCGACTCCGCCTTGTTCATGGCGGCGCGGATATCGGCAAGGATCTTGGTCTTGTCCCAGCCGAATTCGAATTCCAGTCCGATCCCGGCATAGCCCTCGGCCGCCGTGGCGGTCATGGTCTTCAGCCCGTCGAGATCCGCCAGTTCCGTTTCCATCGGCTTGACCAGAAGGCTTTCGGCGTCGATCGCAGAGATGCCGGGGAAGGGGACCGACACGAAGATCGCCGGGATCTCGATGTCCGGCTCACCCTCCTTGGGAAGCTGGGTATAGGCGTATCCGCCCACCAGCAGCGACAGCGCGATGAACGCGAGGATCATCCGCGCGCGCGCCGCCGCCCAGTCGATCATGCCGGTCATGATCCTTGCTCCGCTTCGGTGACGTCGACTGGCACGCCTTCGGTCACGTATTCTTGGCCGGTGATTATAATGCGAACGGTGTCCGGTAGTCCCGTCACGATCACCCCGTCCAGTGTGTCGCGCAGCAGCTTGACCGGGTAGAAGCGCACGGTGTCGTCGGCGTCCACGGTGCGCAGGCCCATCGTGCCGCTGTCGTCGAGGGTCAGCGCCGAGGCCGGAACCCTGTGCGCCGCAACGCCGTCGGCGGCGATGGCGATATCGGCGGACTGCCCATCCCGCAGCGCCAGGTCTTTATTCGGCGTGGTGATTTCCACCTGGAAGGTGCGCGTGGCCGGATCGGCCGAGCGGGACAGGAAGGTAACCTGTCCCTGCACGTCGCGCCCCGAGGACAACCGCGCCTGCGCCGCAGCACCGATCTGCACGTCGTCCACAACGGTTTCAGGCACATAGGCGACGATCTTCATGGGATCGAGTTGCAGGATCGTGGCGCAATGGGTGCCCGGCTGCATGAGGCTGCCCAGTTCGGCGGTGTCGCTGTCCAGCACGCCGTCGAAGGGCGCCGCGATGACCAGCCGCCCCAGTTCGGTCTGCGCCGCTTCCACGGCGGCCCGCGCGCTTTGCAGCGTGGCCTTGGCCGACACCGCCCGCGTTTCCGATGCGAAGCCGCCCTCTGCGAGACGCGAGGCGGCGGTGTCGCTGATTTGCGCTTCGGCCAGCCGCGCCTCGGCCTCGGCCAGTTGCGCGCGCCGGATCCCCGGATCGATCCGGCACAGCGTATCTCCCGCCGACACGAAAGCACCCTTGCGCAGCGGTTCCGAAATCACCCGGCCCGAGGTTTCCGCCTGCACGTCCACATGGCGCACGGCCTCGGTCTGGCCGCGCAGCGAGATTGCGCTGTCCACCCGTGTCGCGGTGCTGTTCATCACGACGACCGCGACGCGGCGGGCCGTCGCGGGCGCGCTTCCGGGCGCGTCGTCACGCGCTGGGAGGCTCGTATCGGCGGCTTCCTGCGCATCCGTCGCCGCGGGCCTGCCGTCGCGGCCGGCGAAGTCGAACAGCCGGTCACGTTCGAACACCACGGCGTAGAGCACGAGCGACACAACAAGCGCCGTGATAATGGAAAGAAATCGCATGGTTCGAACCTGTTTGCTTGCCGGGGGCGTCCGCCGCGGCCGCGGCCGCTCTATGGATGTGCGGTATACGCTAAACCGATTGGTTCAGTTCAATCATTTTTCCGGGCCGGGTTCAAGTCGCTCGGCGCGCTTCGGGGCGCGCGAAATCGTCCGGGCACCCTTGGCAACCGGACGCCGGGCGCGCTATGAACGCGCCACCGCAGCCGGGAGTGATCGCGTGAGCCAGACCGACAGTTTCATTGATGAAGTCACCGAAGAGGTTCGGCGCGACCGGATGCTTGGGCTGGCACGGCGCTATGGCTGGATCGTGGCGCTTGTTCTGGTCGCCGTCGTGGGCGGCGCGGCCTTCGTCGAATGGCAGAAGGCGCGTGATCGCGCGGCGGCACAGTCGCTTGGCGATCAGATCTTCGCCGCGCTGGAAAGCGGAGCGGGCGTTAGCCGGGCAGCGGCGCTTGCCGATATCGAGGCCGATGGTGTCGCCGCGGCCCTGGTCGACATGCTGACGGCGGCAGAACTTGCTGCGAATGATGTCGGCGAGGCGGGCGAGATGCTGGACGCGCTGAGCGCGGACGAAAGCCTGCCCGAGATCTACCGCGCGCTTGCCACGCTAAAGCTGGTGATGTTGCCCGACTATCCGATGTTCAGCGACGCCAAAATCGCCCGGCTGGAGCCGCTGACAGCGCCCGGCGCGCCGTTTCGGCTTATGGCGACGGAACAGCTGGCGCTTCTGCACATGGACAATGGCGAAACCGGCAAGGCGCTGGATCTGCTGCGCCCGATCATGACGGATGCCGAAGCCTCGCCGGGCCAGCGCCAGCGCGCACAGCAGCTGTTCATCGTGCTTGGCGGCGATCTGGAAGGCGCGTGACGTGATCCCACTCCGCCTGCGCGTTCTGCCGGGGCTGACGCTGGGGGCCGCCCTTTTGCTGTCGGCATGTGCCCCGCCCGAGGAAATCCTGCCCGGCGAGCGGTTCGACCCGCGCGCCACTGCCGAAGCGGTCGAGGCGTTCGATCCCGAGGCGCCGCTGCCCACCGAACCGCTGCCGCAGCCGCCGACGCGCATTCCGGCCCGGCCCTATGTCGTTACCGGCGAGGCGCCGCGCCTGTCACTGCCTGCTGCGCGCGCCAATGCGGAATGGACCCATGTGGGCGGCTCCGCCACGCACGAGATCGTGCATCCCGCGCTTGGTAGCACGCTGACGCGGGTCTGGAGCACGCAGATCGGTCAGGCGGCGACACGGCGGGTGCGCCCGACAGCGGACCCGGTGGTCGCGTCGGGGCGGGTTTTCACGCTCGGTGCGTTCAGCACCGTTCAGGCCACGTCGGTAAACGGCGCGGCGTTGTGGTCGCGCGACCTGACACCGCCGGGCGAACGTCCGGGCGAGGCGGCGGGTGGCGGACTGGCCGTGGAGGGAAACCGGCTTTACGTCACGACGGGCTATGGCCGCTTGCACGTGCTCGATGCGACCTCTGGCGCGATGGTCTGGACGCAGGCACTGGATGCCGTGCCCAACTCTGCACCCACGGTGTCGGGTGATATCGTCTACCTGACGACCCGAGGCAGCGAAGCGCTTGCGCTCGATCGCGAAACCGGGCGAGTGCTGTGGCGCTTGTCGGCAGGGGAAAGCGGGTCTTTTACGTCGGACGGGGCGTCGCCCGCGGTTTCCGGTCGCACGGTTCTGTTTCCGTTCGGTTCGGGCGACGTGATCGCAGCCCTTCGACTGGGCGGCGTTCGGTTGTGGTCCACGACGGTCACCGGCGAGCGGGTCGGGCGCGCCTATGCGCAGGTCACCGATATTACCGGCGATCCTGTCATTTCCGGCAACACTGCCTATATAGGCACCCCGACCGGGAGGCTCGCCGCCGTGGACATGGGCACCGGAGAGCGGAACTGGACAGCGGGCGAGGGCGCGACCAGTGCGGTCACCGTGGCGGGCGGTTCGGTGTTTCTGGTGTCGGATCAGCGCGAGTTGATGCGCCTGTCTGCGCGGGACGGCAGTACGATCTGGTCCGGCACCCTGCCATTCTACATCACTGAGAAGGTGCGTGCGCGGCGGGGCGTCTATGCCCATTATGGGCCGTTGCTGGCGGGCGGGCGACTGATCGTGGCCTCATCCGACGGTATGCTGCGGGAATTCGACCCCGCAAGCGGCGCGCTGCTGCGCGCGACCGACCTCGGTTCGCCAGCCGTTGCCGCGCCCGTGGTCGCCGGGCGCACGCTGTTCATCGTGACGGAAAACGGTACGCTGCACGCTTTCAGATAGCGCAAGCTTCGTGTAAGGGCTGCTGTCTGGAACGTTCAGAGGACCCGCATGTTCACCCTCGCCATCGTCGGCCGCCCCAACGTGGGCAAGTCAACCCTGTTCAACCGCCTCGTGGGGCGCCGCCTGGCGCTGGTCGATGACCAGCCCGGTGTCACGCGCGACCTGCGCGAGGGAGAGGCGAAGCTGGCCGATCTGCGCTTTACCGTGATCGACACCGCCGGGCTGGAGGATGTCACCGACGACAGCCTGCAGGGACGGATGCGGCGCCTTACCGAGCGCGCGGTGGACATGGCCGATGTATGCCTGTTCGTGATCGACGCCCGCGTCGGCATCACGCCAACGGACGAGGTGTTCGCGGATATCCTGCGCCGTCGCGCACCGCGCGTTATCCTTGCCGCCAACAAGGCAGAGGGCGCGGCCGGGGAGGGCGGCGTGCTTGAAGCCTATGGCCTTGGCCTTGGAGAACCGCTGCGCATCTCTGCCGAGCATGGCGAGGGTATGAGCGACCTGATGTCGGTGCTGCGCCCGATATCCGAAGAGTTCGAAGAGCGCGCGCGCCGCGACGCCCCGGCCACGGATATTGCCGTGGAAGACGGCGAGATCGCCGAGGACGCACCTGACAAGCCACTCCAGATCGCGATCGTCGGGCGGCCCAATGCCGGCAAGTCCACCCTGATCAACAAGTTTCTCGGCGAAGACCGTCTGCTGACCGGCCCAGAGGCGGGCATCACCCGCGACAGTATCTCCGTCACGATGGACTGGGACGGTCGCCCGGTGCGCCTGTTCGATACTGCGGGGATGCGCAAGAAGGCCAAGGTACAGGACAAGCTGGAAAAGCTGTCCGTGTCGGACGGACTGCGCGCCGTGCGTTTTGCCGAAGTGGTTGTCGTCTTGCTGGACGCCGCGATCCCGTTCGAACAGCAGGACCTGCGCATCGCCGATCTAGCGGAGCGCGAAGGCCGCGCTGTCGTCGTCGCGGTCAACAAGTGGGATCTGGAAGAGGATCGGCAGGCCCGTCTTGCCGCCCTGAAGGAGGCGTTCGACCGCCTGCTGCCGCAACTGTCGGGCGCGCCGTTGGTCACTGTGTCGGCCAAGACCGGGCGGGGGCTGGATCGGCTTCAGGCGGCGGTCCTGAAGGCCCATGACGTGTGGAACCGGCGGGTGGCGACCGCGCGGCTGAACCAGTGGCTTTCGAGCATGGTGGAGGCGCACCCGCCGCCGGCCCCCGGCGGCCGCCGGATCAAGCTGCGCTACATGACACAGGTAAAAACCCGCCCGCCCGGGTTTGTGGTCATGTGCTCGGCGCCCGACAAGCTTTCGGACAGCTACAAACGGTATCTTGTCAATGGCTTGCGGGCTGATTTTGATATGCCGGGCACGCCGATCCGGCTGACCTTTCGCAGCCAGGCGGACAAGAACCCGTACAAGGACCGCAAGAAGGTCGGTCCATCAAAGCTGCGCAAGCACCTCTCTGGCAGAAAACCTGATTGAATTTCACGGCATTGGAAGTCGATCTTCACATGCTCGACCGTTTGGCGGACGGGCAGGGAAGAGATCAGGCCAGCAGGCCGTCCGCGCCAAGGCGGGTATGCCCGCCAAGATAGCGGTGCAGCACTTCGGGCAGATCGACCGATCCGTCCTGCTGCTGCCCGTTTTCCAGCACCGCGATCAGAGTGCGGCCCACGGCAAGCCCTGACCCGTTCAGCGTATGGACGAATTCCGGCTTCCCGCCGCCTTCAGGGCGGAACCGGGCGTTCATGCGCCGGGCCTGGAAGGCCCCGCAGTTCGACACGGAACTGATCTCCCGGTAGGTGTTCTGCCCCGGTAGCCAGACCTCGATGTCATGGGTCCGCACGGCACCGAACCCGGTGTCGCCAGAGCACAGGACGACCGTGCGGAACGGAAGGCCCAGTCGGCGCAGGATGTCTTCGGCCAGCCCGGTCATACGCTCATGTTCGGCGACCGACTGGTCCGGCTTGACGACGGACACCATCTCGACCTTCTCGAACTGGTGCTGACGCAGCATCCCGGCGGTGTCTCGGCCCGCGCTGCCGGCCTCGGACCGGAAGCACTGGGTGTGCGCCACGTAGCGGCGGGGTAGGTAGCTTTCCTCAACGATTAGCCCGTTGACGATATTCGTCAGCGTGACCTCGGCCGTGGGCACAAGCCACCACCCTTCGCGGGTCTGGTAGCTGTCCTCGCCGAATTTCGGCAACTGGCCGGTGCCATAAAGCATTTCTTCCAGCACCAGGACGGGTGTCCATGTCTCGGTCAGGCCATTCACGTCGACATGGGTATCGAGCATGAACTGCGCCAGCGCGCGATGTATGCGGGCGATAGCACCGGACAGTACCACGAAGCGCGCGCCTGAAAGTTTCGCGGCTGTCTCGAAATCCATTCCGGGTTGTACGCCCTTGATCTCGTAGTGCTCCTTCGGGTCGAATTCGAACGTCCGGGGAGTGCCATCGCGGCGCAGCTCGACATTGGCGGTTTCATCCGGGCCGTCGGGTACGTCGCTTGCCATGATGTTTGGCAGCGTCATCAGGAGGCTTCGCAGGTCCTCGTCGGCCTGTTTGGCTTCGGCTTCCAGCCCGGACATCTCGATCTTCTTGGCGGCGACGAGGTCCCGGAGCCTCTGAAATTCTTCTTCGTTCCCGGCAGCCTTGGCCGCACCGACCTGCTTGGAGGCGGCATTGCGTTCCGCCAGGACAGCTTCGGAGGTGGCGATCTTGCTGCGGCGGATGTTGTCGAGGCCCAGCACTTGATCGGCCATCCCTGTCAGCCCGCGCCGGGACATGGCGGCATCGAAGGCGGCGGGGTTTTCGCGGATCTGGCGAATGTCGTGCATGGTGGTCCCTTTCGTGCTCGCACGCGTTATGGCCGATCCCGGAGCAGGGGAAAAGGCCCCAAACACGCGCGATACGCGGCACAGGGCGCATGTTTGGTGCGCCGATGGCGCGGGCCGTGGGCGGGTGCGGCCATGATTGCAGGTCGGGCTGGTCAGCCGGGGGGGCTTTGACTTGGGCCCCGTCATGGGTTCCCGCGGGGCTGTTCCCGTGTGTTCGCCGCGCGTTGCTTCGCCGGTGCCTGAACGCGGGGTCGCGCGTTTCGTATCGGGTCGGGCAGCGGGAATAGCAAGCGACCGGTCCTCCTCGCACGGCGGTCGTTTCGATGGCCGGTGCGCGAAGGGTCGGCACGCAGGTGAGGTTCATGCCTTTGCAGCTGCTGAAAAATTCCAGCCTCGACGCTCATTGCGGGCCTCGTGCTACGGTGAGGACTGTGGTCACAGGGGGGCGGTGCGCAGATCGGACAAGGAGGCGGGCTCGTCGTTCGGCCACCTCGAACTGGAGGAGCCTCCCGGCCGGCATCCGTTGCGCAAACTCCGGGCCGTCGTCAAGTGAGCCAACGATCCGCCTTGGTTCGATACCCATGGCGAACGTGCTGGTGGCCTTCGATGCCTCGTTCGGCGGGCTCTGAGCGGGGGAGGGGCGCTCCTCCATCTTCCCGAAACGGCTGATCCGGACCAGCCTTGCTCAGTTTCTCTACCCGATCCGGTCCGAGCGGCAGTTCACGAAGCAAATGGACAACAGCCTGTAGTTGAGTTGGTTCGTGGGCCTCGGTGTCGATGACCCGGTGTGGCACTCGACCGTGTTCAGGCAGAATGTTGGATGTCGCTGAGAACTGAGCCGGCATTGCCACCGAGATCTGACCCGCCTGGTTGTTATGCTTGCTGGTTCATGATGGGGTCAATGCCGGTATCTCCTTCCGTTTCTTCTTCGCCGTCTCGGAGCTGGCCTTGAACCGATAGCTGTCGTTGCCGGTCTCGAGGATGTGGCAGCGGTGGGTGAGGCGATCGAGCAACGCGGTGGTCATCTTGGCATCGCCGAAGACGCTGGCCCACTCGCTGAAGCTCAGGTTGGTGGTAATAGCGACGCTGGTACGTTCGTAGAGTTTGCTGAGAATATGGAACAGCAGCGCATCGCCCGAGGCGCTGAACGGCAGGTATCCCAGTTCGTCGAGGAGTGAGGCATGGGTCGCCATCGGTTCGAGATCCATGCCGAACAATTCGGTCTTCACCAGCGCCTCGGCGATCTTGCTGGCCTTGCCTTGGGCCTTTTCCTGCTCCAGCGCATTGACCAGCTCGACGGTCGAGAAGAAGCGCACGCGTTTGCGGTGGTGCTCGATGGCCTGGACGCCGATGGTCACGCCAAAGGCGTGCTTTCAGCACGACCGCGACATGGCTTTTCCCGGTACCGGGTCCGCCGATCAGCACGACATTCTCGGCCGCATCCATGAACTCGCACCGATGCAGCTGGCGCACGAGGGCTTCGTTGACCTCGCTGGCGGCGAAGTCGAAGCCGGACAGGTCCTTGTAGGCCGGGAAGCGCGCGGCCTTCATGTGATAGGCGATCGAGCGCACCTCGCGTTCGGCCATTTCAGCCTTGAGCAGCTGCGACAGCATCGGGATTGCCGCGTCAAATGCAGGCGCTCCCTGCTCCGTGAGGTCATGCACGGCCTGCGCCATGCCCGGCATCTTCAGGCTGCGCAGCATGATGACAATGGCGGCTCCGGCGGGGTCATGACGCATGGCGTGTGCCTCCCCGCAGCCCGTCATAGCGTGCGACATTGGCCTCAGGTTCCTTCGTCAGGGCGAGACCGGAAGGCGGCGTCACATCGGGCTGGTCGGCCGATTTGCCATCCACCAGCCTGTGGAGCAGGTTCAGCACATGGGTCTTGGTCGGCACGCCCGCCTCCAGTGCCATTTCCACGGCGCACAGCACGGCCTGTTCATCGTGATGCAGGACGAGGGACAGGATCTCGACCATCTCCCGATCGCCACCGGGCTTGCGCAGCATCTGATCCTCCAACTGGCGGAATGCCGTCGGCATTTCGACAAACGGGGCGCCGTTGCGCAGCGCGCCCGGCTTGCGCTGGACCACGGCGAGATAATGGCGCCAGTCATAAATGACGCGCCCTGGCTGACGGTGCGACCGTTCAATGATGCGCTGATGCTCGCAGGCCACGTGCCCTTCGGCCGTCACGCCAAAGGCGTGCTTTCAGCACGGCACCAGCCGTTCGGGGTAGATGTGCAGGCTGACAGGGCGGTTCGCGAAGCTGGCAGGCACAGAGTAGCGATTACGATCGAAGGTGATCAGGCAGGTGGGTGACACCCTCTTGCTTTGCTCGACATAGCCATCGAAGGCCGTGGGTAACGGCATCAGCGCGAGCTTCTCGGCCGCCCAGACGTCGGCGAGGCTGCCGGGCAGGCTGCCATGCGCGGTCTCACCCCAAAGCGCCTTGCACCGCTCCTCAAGCCACACATTCAAGGCATCAAGTCTGGAAAGGCTGGCATCACCTGCCAGAGCCGGTGGCGCGCATCGCAGACGTTCTTCTCGACCTGGCCACTCGCCATTGTCCTCGGACCATGTATGGATGGCCCCTTGGCAAGAGCTTTGTTTGGCTTTTCGGCACTCGGTCGGTCGCGGCCATGTATACGGCGTCTGTTCTGCGGCATAAGCTGCCGCGCGCCCTGATGAAGTCCGCTGGAGTGGACGGGTCCCGATCAATGGCACGCGGTCCAAGCCGCTCCGGTCCGAACTGGGCGTCCCGTCCTTCCTGTCCTCCGCCTATGCCATCACCTCACGCTGCGCCTCACCGTCTCGGGGCCGCTGGACGCGTCCGGCGGCGATCTCGGTCTCAGCTGGGCATGGTCCGGTAGCTGTCCTCTCGGGCGATGAGTGCCCAGACGGTGCGGGCCATGCGGGCGGCCAAGGCCACGGCGACAACCTTCACCGGCTTGCGTGCGAGCATCCGGTCCAACCAGTCCGGCACCTGATCGGCCAGGATGGGCATCTTGTCTCGCAGCGCCCAACGTCGAATGACGCTTAAAAATCCCATGTCGATCACTCCGATAACCCCCGACGAATTCCGTCAGGGGAAAGGTTCCACATGGGTCAATTCTCAGTGACAATTTCGACTGCTGCCGGGTCAGTTCTCAGTGACATCCAACACGCCACGAGGATGCGCGGTGCCGCCAATTGCGACCGCTACGACAGTCTCAGGAGAACAACGGATGGAACGATCACAGGTGCTCGACGCCATGGGCCAGTTGAAGCTCTACGGCATGAGGACGGCCTACGACGAGATCATCGCCACTGCGGTCAAGCGCCAGCACGAGCCGCAACAGATCATTGGCGACCTCCTGACAGCCGAGATCAGTGAGAAGCAGGCGCGCTCGATCAAATACCAGCTGACCATCGCCAAGCTGCCGCTGGCCAAGGAGATCGACGAGTTCGACTTCGAGGCGGCCGAGGTCAACGAGACCCTGATCCGGGACCTGGCCGCCGGAGACTTCCTCGACCATCAACGCAATCTCGTGCTGATCGGCGGCACCGGAACCGGCAAGACCCATCTGGCGGTGGGCATAGCGCGCGCCTGCATCCGCAATGGCCGTCGCGGCCGGTTCTTCAATGTCGTCGACCTCGTCAACAAGCTCGACGCCGAAGCCCGCGCCGAACGCCAGGGCCGGACCGCGGACCTGATCTCCCGTCTCGACTTCCTGATCCTGGACGAACTCGGCTATCTCCCCTTCGCCCAGACTGGCGGTCAGCTCCTGTTCCACCTGATCAGCAAGCTCTACGAACGGACATCGATCATCGTCACGACCAATCTCGCCTTTGGCGAATGGCCCACCGTCTTCGGCGACGCAAAGATGACCACCGCGCTGCTCGATCGCCTGACGCACCACTGCGAGATCGTCGAAACCGGCAACGAAAGCTGGCGCTTCAAGAACCGCGCATAGCGCAAACGGCACCCCCGCCGGCCCGTCGCCGCTGCGCTACATGGAGACTACGCAGCGCCGGGCCAGCTTAGCTCCAGGGGGGCAATTTTGGGCGCCGATAGAGGGTCAGGATTGGGCTCTGTCGCGCATTTGGTGCAGTTGAGTTGCCAGAACGCTATATCTCGGCGAACTTGATGGAGGTTGCCGATGGGTTCATGGTTTTCGCGACGAGATTTTCTACCGGCAGGGTTGAAGGCCGACCGGGTTGAGCTTGATGGCAACAGGATTCGGGTCCACGCCCGTTCCCTGGATGCCTCGGCAGCATGTCCCCGCTGCGGCACGGTCTCTCGTCATGTCCACAGCAAGTATTGGCGTCGGCCAGCCGATCTCCCTGCCCATGGCCGAGAAGTTGAACTGGTTCTGCTGGTTCGTCGATTTCGTTGCCGCGCTGTAGGTTGCCCAACGAAGATTTTTTCAGAACGGTTCCCGCCTGATGTCACACGGCCACATGCGCGCCGGACGTCACGCTTGCATGAACTGGTGCGTCACATCGGCATTGCTCTCGGTGGGCGCCCCGCGCAGGCGCTGGCCGGACGGCTTTTGCTGCCGGTGAGCAAAGACACGTTCCTGCGCAGCGTTCGGGCGAAGACCGAGGGGGTTGTCGCGGACCCCCGCGTGGTGGGTATCGACGACTGGGCATGGCGGAAGGGACAGCGCTACGGCACGCTGATCTGCGATCTCGAACGGCGGAAGGTCATCGATCTGCTGCCCGACCGGGATCCCGCCACTGTGGAAGCGTGGCTCCGCGCGCGTCCCGGGATCGAGGTTGTTGCCCGTGATCGCAACGGTGGCTACGGCGGTGCCACCGCGCGTGCCCTGCCGGACGCGGTTCAAGTCGCAGATCGTTGGCATCTGTTAGAGAATGCAAGTACCGCCTTCCTGGCCGGAACATGCCAGCCATTCGCAAGGCTATCGGGGTAGAGACCCTCGATCCGAGGCTTTTGACGGGAGCGGAAAGGCTGCAATTTGAGGGTTTTCAAAGACGCCAGCAGACCAACCACATGGTCCGCCGAATGGCAGATGAGGGTGTTCCCATCAAACGGATTGTGCGCCTGACCGGGCTGAGCCGCGGCTTGGTCCGCCAGATCATCCGCGGTGAGCGAGAAGATGTTTTTCGCATCCGCGAGAGCAGCTTGACCGCTTGGTTGCCTCGACTGGAACGTGAGTGGAGCGGCGGATGCCGCAACAGCGCAGAACTCTAGCAGTGCCCCCGGACGTGGTGTAGGAGGAGGCCGCGCGC
>NZ_QGKU01000005.1 GCF_003172915.1 Meridianimarinicoccus roseus | reverse complement strand
GACACTAGGGACGGCATTGATCGTTCTTGCTGCGGGGCAGGGGAGCCGGATGTTGTCGGGTCTTCCGAAGGTTCTGCACGAGGTTGGGGCGCAGCCGCTTCTGGCGCATGCGCTTGGTGCCGGGGCGGCGCTTGATCCCGAGCGGGTGGTCGTGGTGACGGGCCACGGCGCGGCGCGGGTCGAAGCGGCGGTCGGCGCCATCGCGCCGGGCGCGGTCACGGTGCGCCAGGACCGGCAACTCGGGACCGGCCATGCCGTCGCGCAGGCCCGTCCGGCGCTCGCGGATTTCGGCGGCGACGCGGTCGTGCTGTACGGCGACACCCCCTTCATCGCCCCGCAGACCCTGCGCCGCATGGCCGAGGCGCGCGCGGCCGGAAACGACGTGGTCGTGCTGGGGTTCGAGGCGCGGGAGCCGGGCCGCTACGGTCGCCTGATCACCGATGGCGACCGGCTGGACCGGATCGTGGAATTCAAGGACGCGACCGAGACGGAGCGCGCCGTGCGGCTGTGCAATTCGGGCGTCGTCATGGCGCGCGCCGCCACGCTGTTCGACCTGGTGGCGGCGGTCGGCAACGACAACGCGGCGGGCGAGTACTACCTGACCGACATCGTGCAGATCGCCAATGCGCGCGGCCTGCGCTGCGGCGCGGTCACCTGCGACGAGGCCGAGACGCTGGGCATCAACACCCGCGCCGAACTGGCCGGGGCCGAGGCGGTGTTCCAGGCCCGGCGCCGGGCCGAGGTGATGGCGGCGGGCGTCACGCTGGTCGCGCCGGACACCGTGTTCCTTGCCGCCGATACCGTGTTCGGCCGCGACGTGGTGGTGGAACCCAACGTGGTGTTCGGGCCCGGCGTGCGGGTGGCGGAGGGCGCGCGCATCCGGGCGTTCTCGCATCTCGAAGGGGCACAGGTGGGCGCGGGCGCGGTGGCCGGCCCCTATGCCCGGCTGCGGCCCGGCACGAGGCTGGGCGCGGGCGCGCGGATCGGCAATTTCGTGGAAACCAAGAACGCCGCGCTGGGAGACGGGGTGAAGGTCAACCACCTGTCCTATGTCGGCGATGCCGAGATCGGCGCGGGCACGAATATCGGCGCGGGCACGATCACCTGCAACTATGACGGCGTTCTCAAGCACCGGACCGTGGTCGGGACGGAGGCCTTCATCGGCTCGAACACGATGCTGGTCGCGCCGGTCAGCGTGGGCGACCGGGCGATGACCGCGTCCGGGTCGGTCATCACCGCGGACGTGCCGGCCGAGGCGCTGGCGCTGGCACGGGCGCGCCAGCAGAACAAGCCGGGCCTGGCGGTGAAGCTGCGCGCGCGGCTGCTGGCAATCAAGGCGGGCCTGGCCCGCAAGGCGGAGTAGGGACATGTGCGGAATCGTGGGCGTTCTGGGGCAGCACGAAGTCGCCCCCATGCTGGTCGAGGCGCTGCGGCGCATGGAATACCGCGGCTATGACAGCGCGGGCATCGCCACGCTGCAGGACAGCCGGCTGGACCGCCGCCGCGCCGCGGGCAAGCTGGTCGAACTGTCGGACCTTCTGGTGCACGATCCGCTGCCCGGCAAGATCGGCATCGGCCACACCCGCTGGGCGACGCATGGCGCGCCCACGGTGGGCAACGCGCACCCGCACCGGGCCGGGCCGGTGGCGGTCGTGCACAACGGCATCATCGAGAACTTCCGCGACCTGCGGGCCGAACTCGCGGCGGTCGGCCTGACCTCGAGCACCGACACCGACACCGAAACCGTCGCGCTCCTGGCGCAGCACCACATGGCGCAGGGCCTCGATCCGGTCGCCGCCGCGCGGCGCACGGTGGACCGGCTCGACGGGGCGTTCGCGCTGTGCTTCCTGTTCGACGGGCATCCCGACCTGATCGTCGCGGCGCGGCGCGGCTCGCCGCTGGCGATCGGGCATGGCGAGGGCGAGATGTTCGTCGGCTCGGACGCGATCGCGCTGGCGCCGCTGACCAACCGGCTGACCTATCTCGAGGAAGGGGATTTCGCCGTGCTGACGCGCGACGGCGTCGAGATCACGGATACCGCCGGAACCCCGGTGGCGCGCGAGATGCGCACCCTCGCGCCCGACACCAGCTTCGTGGACAAGGGTGGCCACAAGTACTTCATGGCCAAGGAGATCGGCGAACAGCCGCTGGCCATCGGGGACACGCTGGCCGAATACCTGCGCGAGGGCACGCCGGGCGTGACCCTGCCCGAGGGGCTGGATTTCTCCGCCGTGTCGCGCATCACGATGGTGGCCTGCGGGACGGCCTACTACGCCTGCCTGACCGCGAAATACTGGTTCGAGCAGCTGGCCCGCCTGCCGGTCGAGGTCGATATCGCGTCCGAGTTCCGCTACCGCGAACCGCCGATGCCCGAGGGCAGCCTCGCGGTGTTCGTCAGCCAGTCGGGCGAGACGGCCGACACCCTGGCCGCGCTGCGCCATGTCGCCGGGCAGGGGGTGAAGGTCGCCTCGGTGGTGAACGTGCCCGAAAGCTCCATCGCGCGGGAAAGCGACGTGGTCCTGCCGACCCGCGCGGGGGTGGAGATCGGCGTGGCCTCCACCAAGGCGTTCACCTGCCAGTTGACCGTTCTGGCGGCGATGGCGGTGCGCGCGGCGGCCGATCGCGGCACGCTGACGGAGGACCGGATGGCGCAGGTGATGGCGGCGCTGCGCGCGGTGCCGGGCGCGGTCAACCAGGCGCTGTCGCTGGCCTCGGACATCGCGGGCATCGCGGCCGAGCTTGCCGAAGCGCAGGACGTGCTGTTCCTGGGGCGCGGCGCGCTGTTCCCGATGGCGCTGGAAGGCGCGCTGAAGCTGAAGGAAATCAGCTACATCCATGCCGAGGGCTATGCCAGCGGCGAGCTGAAGCACGGCCCCATCGCGCTGATCGATCCCAACGTGCCGGTCGTGGTGCTGGCACCGATGGACCGGCTGTTCGACAAGACCGTGTCGAACATGCAGGAGGTGATGGCGCGCGGCGGCAAGGTGCTGCTGGTCTCGGACGGGCCGGGGCTGGAACGCGCCAGCGACGGGGTCTGGAAATGGCTGCGGATGCCGCAGGTGGACCCGGTCTTCGCGCCCATCGCCTATGCCGTGCCGGTGCAGCTTCTGGCCTATCACACGGCGGTGGCCAAGGGCACGGACGTGGACCAGCCCCGCAATCTCGCGAAATCCGTCACGGTGGAGTGACCGGCCGGCGCCGCGCTCAGAACAGAGCGGGCACGGCCAGCAGCAGCACGGCGGCGGCCAGCACCTTCCAGCCCCGCCACAGCGCGTCGGCGGCGCGGTCGATCTCGGCCGGGCCGGGGCTGCGCGCGCCCCGCGGCCAGACGAAGGGAAAGTCCCGCATCCGCCCGTCATAGCTGCGCGGACCCGACAGCGCCACGCCCAGCCCCTGTGCCATCGCCGCCTCGGGCCAGCCGGCATTCGGCGACCGGTGCAGCCCGGCATCGCGCCGCAGCGCGGCCATGTCGGGCCCGCGCCGGAACCCCGCACTCAGAACCAGCGCACTCAGACGCGAAGGAAACCAGTTCAGAACATCATCCAAACGCGCAGCAAAAAAACCGAACGGCAGGCGGACGGCGCCCCCGGCACGTCATCGCGGCGGGACCGGACCGATCCCGTGACAGGCGATTGCGACCTCACCGGGGCGGGCGGTTCGGCATGCGGTCCGGTGGACAGTTCGGCGACAATACGCCTGCAGGCATGTCCGGCACCGGAGAATCTGGAAAGCCCTCCTTTGAAATGCCGGAAGCATGTGGTAACTGAGTTAACCATACGATGGGGCAATTGGTTCCGGAAAAATGTGTATGGCCCGAACCGCCGACACCGCCCCGTCCTGAAAATAACGAGTGTTCTTCATGTGTGAACTTTGCTCCGTAGCGGGATGTGATTGCGAGGCTTTGCGTGCTGACGGCACCGACAGCGGTCCAGCCTCGGCCTCCAGCATCTCGGTCATCGACGTTGCTCCGCCGACCCTGACCGATGTGCAGACGCTGGACAGTTCCTTCCGCTGGTCGGGGAACGCCGTTCACTATGCCTTTCCTGATACGGCGGATGGCTTCACGGGCGGGCAGGGCCAGTATTCGTCCTACAACGAAATCGGCGCGATGCTGAATCTGTCGGAGTTCGGCAAGGACAGCCTGCGGGAGGGGTTCGCGCAGTGGGATGCCGTGACCGCACTGACCATCGAGGAAGCCGCGCCGGGCACGATGGCGGGGATCAACGTCGGGGCCTCCAGCATACCCTCCACGGCATGGGCCTATTATCCGGGAACGCAGCCCGCGAACGGTGACATCTGGTTCAACACGAACCAGTGGTACCTTGACGCGCTTGCAAGCGCGCCCGAACCGATCATCGGCAGCTATGCCTACGCAACGGGCATGCATGAATTCGGCCACGCGCTCGGGCTGAAGCACCCGCACCAGATCGTGGCCAGCGGAACGACCGCCCTCGCGGCGACCTATGACGCGGTCGAGTTCTCGATCATGTCCTACCGCTCCTTTCCCGGCGGCAATATCGGGGGCTACACGCTGGAGACATGGGGGTACCCGCAGTCGCCCATGATGCTCGACATCGCGATGATCCAGCAGATGTACGGGGCGGATTACGGCACGCTGGCGGGGGACACGACCTATACGGTCAGCACCCAGACCGGCGAGGTCTTCGTCGACGGCGTGTCGCTGGGCGCGCCCGGTGCGAACCGGGTGTTCCGTACCCTTTGGGACGGCAACGGCACGGACCATATCGACCTGTCGAACTACACCACGAGCATGTATGCCGACCTGAATGCCGGGCGCGGCATCAAGTTCGATACCATCGGCACGTTCCAGACGGCGAAGCTGGCAAGCGGCGTGTATGCCGGCTTCAACATCTACATGTCGCTGCTGCACGGGGACGACACGCGTTCACTGATCGAGAACCTGACGACCGGTTCGGGCGATGACACCCTGATCGGCAACGCGGCGGTCAACGTGCTGTCCGGGGGCAGCGGCAACGATACGTTCCGCAGCGGTCTCGGCGCCGACATCGTGGAACTTGGATCGGGCGCCGACGTGCTCATCGGCACCCTGGCCGAGCTGGACGGCGACACGGTGACCGATTTCTCGATCGCCGAAGACCGGATCGTGCTCGAGGATCTCACGCTGGGGGCCGGCCACTTCACCTTGATGTCGGACGGCGTGCTGCTGATCGACGACGACGGCGACGGAAATGCCGATGCACGGATCACGCTCGGCGCCGGCGTCGCCGGCGCCGAGATCATGGTGACCGCGCAGGATAGCTCCACGCTTGTCACCTTGCAGCAACCGTCCGTGGACCCCGATCCCGAACCCGATCCCGACCCCGTCCCCGTCGGCACCGAACTGGTCCGGATCGATTTCGACGGCGGCGTGGCGCAGGACAGCGCATCCGCCACGCAGCTGAGCTACAGTCAGGACGGGCTGGGCGTCGCGGGCGAAACCGCGGAGGGCTTCCGCCTGACCGGGTCCACGAAAATCGTGCTGGACCGGTTCGCACCGCACCTGCAGAACCTCGACGCGTTCACCATCGAGATGTCGCTCAAGCGTGATGCAGGCTCTGCCGGCAACTTCCTCGATTCGCATACCACGCTGGACGCGGTGGTCGGCGCGGACGGGGCGCTGAGTTTCCGGATCGCGACGACGGACGGCGTCTTCGCCCTGACCACGGATCCCGGACTGGTCACGAGCGGCGTGTGGCACAAGATCGCCATGTCCTACGATGCCTCGCAGTCCTTGCTGCAATTGTATGTGGATGACGTGCTGGGCGCGGAAACCGCCGCCACGGGCACGCTGACGGGTCTCGGAACCTATCCGCTCGTGATCGGCAACACGTGGTCGTCCAGCCTGAAGGGGGATATCGACAATTTCGTCATCCTCGATGCCGCGCAGAC
>NZ_QGKU01000049.1 GCF_003172915.1 Meridianimarinicoccus roseus | reverse complement strand
AACGACGCGCCGGTGGCGGTGTCGGACGCGTTCACGACGGACGAGGACGTGGCGCTGACGGGGGCGTCGGTCGCGGGCAACGACAGCGATCCGGACGGCGACACGCTGGTCTACAGCGTGGTGTCGGGGGTGGCGAACGGCACGCTGAGCCTCAACGGCGACGGGACGTTCACCTACACGCCGGACGCGGACTTCAACGGCACGGACGGCTTCACCTATCAGGTGAGCGACGGCACGCTGACCGACACGGCGACGGTGAGCCTGACGGTGGACCCTGTGAACGACGCGCCCGTCGCGTCGGGCGAGAGTTACACCGCCTATGTCGGCACGCCATTGGCCGTGGGTGTCGCAGCGGGCGTGCTTGCCAACGACACGGACGTGGACGGCGACACGCTTTCGGCGGCGGAACTGGCGGGGCCGTCCGGAGGAACGCTTGCCCTTGCCTCGGACGGTTCCTTTACCTACGAGGCGTTCTCCGGTTTCACGGGCCCCGACAGTTTCGATTATCTCGTGGACGACGGCAATGGCGGTACGGCGACCGCTACCGCGACGGTTATCGTGGTCGACGACAGCGACGGAGACGGCATTTTCGACGACACCGACAACGCGACCTTCGTGTTCAATCCCGATCAGCGGGACAGCAATGGCGACGGCATCGGAAACGTTGCCGACCCCGACCTGAACAACGACGGGATCGTCAACAATGTCGATTTTGGGCTGTTCCTCGCAGATGTTGGAAAATTCAGCGCCGTGGATCCGATGGACCCAACATCGGGCCTCGACGCCGACTTCAACGGTGACGGGTTCGTCAACAACGTCGATTTCGGGACTTTTCTGGACTTCGTAGGAGGCCAGCCCGGCCCGTCAGCATTTGACTTCCCGTTTACCTAGTGTAACGATCTCCCCAACAAAGAAGAGGATCTTTATCTATGTCGTTTATGCGTGTTTCCTTGGCTGCACTGACCCTCGCGGTTGGAGTGTCAGCCTCATCTGCCAACGCTGCATCATCTAATCTTATATCGCCGACTGGGCCTTTGAATGTCGGCGATGCATTCAGCCTGACATGGCAGGTTATGAACGTTCCCGAGTTCGATGGGGTTGGGTTCGGCCTCACATATGACAGTGATGTGGTCTCCTACACTGGCGGCGTCTTTTCCGCTGTATTCAATGCATTCGCCGTGGATCAGCTTGCCAATGCACAGGCCGCAGAGGCTTTGGGCGGTTTGGTGACCGTCGAAAGCCTGACGGCGGGAACCTTCCTCTTTCCGTCTGGCGATCTCGATATCGTCACGCTGAATTTCGAAGCCGTTGCAGCGGGCATCACGGATATCGTCATCGATCCGTTCCAAGCTTTCGGTCAAGATCTTATGTTCACCCGATTCGGCGCGGCTGTGTTTAACACGACGGACACTGCGCGGATCGTCGTCGAGGCGGACCCGATCACGACGCCCATTCCGCTGCCGGCATCGGCCCTGCTTCTTGGGGCAGCGGTACTGGGTCTTGCCGGGCAAAAGCGGCGCACGCGCCACAAGTGAATGCGCCGGTCGTGTGCCGATCACATCATGGCCGTCCAGCGGCCGTGAAATGATCGGCACACGTGGCCGGGCATTTTCTGAAGCGTTCGGCGTCGGCCCTGGGTGAACCCGCCGTTGGTCGATGCCACGGCCCTGAGTTGCATCTGGTGCGCCATTCCCTGAACTTCTGTTCATGGAAGCACGCCAAGGCCGTGGCCGCCGACCTGCGACGGATCTACAGCGCTCCGAGCGCCGATCTGGCCGCCGCGGAGCTCAATGCCCTCGAGGAGAAATGAGCCGGGAAATACGCGTCGATCGCCCCGGCTTGGCGCAGGGCATGGGCCGAGGTGATCCCGTTCTTCGGCTTCCATCCGACGATCCGAAAGATCATCTACACGACGAATTTCATCGAAAGCCTGAACCGCATGATCCGGATAAAGATCAAGACGCGGAGGGCCTTCCCGACCGACGAGGCTGCGACGAAGCTGATCTACCTAGCCATCCGCAACTTCGAGAAGGATGGGCGCAACGTCAGGGAATAGTTTGCGACCCGCAATCAGTTCGCCAAAATGTTCGACTAGCGCTTCGACGCTCGAGTATCTGCAACCGTATGGAACGGGCCAGATACACAGACTTAAGCACACTCCCTGTCGCCTTAGAGTAAGCGTTTGGCCTGACGGCCCTGCCGCGGGCTGATAGAGTCGGATAGTGTCCACCATCGATAATAGACACTTTGGTGATGGCGTGGCGCGTCGGACGAAGCGGCTTTGGACGGACGAGGAGAAGCGGTCGATCTGTTTCCAGACGATTGTGCCGGGCGTTTCGGTGGCACAGGTTGCGCGGCGCTACTCGGTGAACGCGAACCCGATCTTCAAGTGGCTGCGCGATCCCCGTTATGCGCCGGACCGCGCCTCGGCTCCGCCCGCGTCAGAGGAGGCACGCTTTCTGCCCGTAGAGATCGTCGCGGAGACCAGGTCTGCCCCGACAGCCCCTGCCGCCGAGAACCACATCGGGATCGAACTTGCTGGAGGGCACCGGATGCGGATCAGCGGCAGCTATGATCCCGAGGCGCTGGCGCGACTGATCCGGGGCCTGACGACGTGATCCCGGTTCCGGCCAACACGCGGGTCTGGCTCGCGGCGGGCGTCACCGACATGCGCAAGGGCTTTGCGGCGCTCGCGGCACAGGCCGAGGCGGTGCTGAAGCAAGACCCGTTCGCCGGGCATCTGTGAGCTACTCCTCGAAATTCGGACACTGACATAAGCTACGATTTGCAGTATGCTGAGAGGCACGCGGGCACATTCTAAACTGGGTTGCGACAATTCCCCTATCTTGCTGAAAAGCAAGGAGAGCGGACATGGCCCACACAGAGCTGGATTTGCCTGAAAGACGCACGATCGAGGACATGTTGAATGCGAAGGTGCCGGTGAGCAAGATCGCTGTTAAGATCGGCAGGCATCGCTCAACCGTCTATCGCGAGATCAAGCGCAACTATTTTGAAGACCACGAGCTGCTGTATCTGAGCGGTTACTACGGTGTGAATGCTCAGCGTTCGGCCGAAGCGAGACGCGCACGGCGACGCAAACTGCTCCGCCTGTCCGCTCTGCGAGAAGCGGTGATCGGCCGCCTCAAGGAAGGCTGGCCTCCGGAGCAGATCGCGGGTCGCCTTTGGTTCGAAGGCCAGCCGATCCGCATCAGTCACGAGACCATCTACGCTCATGTCTACAGTCGTGAGGGCCAATCTGACGCGCTGGCGCGGTATCTGCCCAGCCGCCGCAAGAAACGCAGACCGCGATACGCCAGACGGCCACGGGGCCTTGTGTTTCCGCCGGATCGTTCCATCCATGAGCGCCCAGAATACGTGAACACGCGTGAGACATTTGGCGATTGGGAGGGCGATTTGATGATCTTCGAGCGCGCCCAAGGCACAATGAACGTCGCCTCACTGGTCGAGCGCAAGACCCGCTTCGCCGTCCTGTTCCGCAACGATGATCGCAGCACGACGCATCTGATGAACCGGCTGATGGATGTCATGGCACCCGTGCCCCAGTCCGCACGCCGTTCGATCACGTTTGACAGAGGCATCGAGTTCCGGAACTGGCGCAAGCTGAAGCCGGGGATGGGCACCGAGGCCTGGTTCTGCGATCCGCAGGCGCCCTGGCAGAAGGGATCGGTCGAGAACCTGAACCAACGTGCGCGCAGATACCTGCCGCGCGACACGCAAGTGGCGGCGCTCTCAAATCGCAACATGAAGGCGATTTGCGACCGCCTGAACGGCACTCCCAGAAAGTGTCTGGGATGGCGAACGCCGACCGAAGCCTTCAGAGAAGAAATGATGAAACTGAGATAGCGGAAACCGTCGCAACGACCCTTGAG